>CAZEVY010000016.1:36697-80644 GCA_964515555.1 uncultured Solibacteraceae bacterium
TTCAGTTTTTTTGGAAGACGCTTATGGAGTTTTACTTTGATTTTCTTTTTAGGTGACGTTTTCTTTTTCATGGATGGAAAATCAAAGATAGAAACTCTGGACAAGGGCGGGTTGAAGGCGGCGCTGGAGGCGCAGCGCGCCGGCAAGGTCCGGCACATCGGCTTCACGGGCCACAAGGACCCGGTGATCCACCGCAAGATGCTCGCCAAGCCCTACGACTGGGACACGGCGCAGATGCCCATCAACGTGATGGACGCCAGCTATCGCAGCTTCCAGAACGAAGTGGTGCCGATTTGTTTGAAGAAGAACGTCGGCGTGATCGGCATGAAGGGGCTGGCGGGCGGATTCCCGCAGGGCCGGCTCCTGAGCCACGCGGGATTGACGGCCGAGGAGTGCTATCGCTATTGCCTGAGTCTGCCGGTGGCGACGCAGGTGGTCGGCATCACGTCGATGGAGCAGTTAAAGGCGGACATCGCCCTGGCTCGGAATTTCAAGCCGATGACGGACGCCGAGAAGAAGGCGATGCTCGACCGCGTGAAGGGCGAGGCTGGCGACGGACGGCACGAGCTGTTCAAGTCGACGAAGAATTACGACGGTCCGCACCATCGCCGCCAGCACGGTTTCGATTTGGCGGGATAGGCGGCGCGCCTCAGAATGCTTTAACCGGCTTCCCCGCGGCTGCGGCGGCTGCCAGCACCTTCGCCAGCAGCGCACGGGCCTCGACGTTGGGCCTTAGCGCGACGTCGCGAGCCGCCAGCTTCGCGGCGCGATCGAACTGTCCCGCCTCCAGCTCCATCTCGGCCAGCGGGCGCAGGAATCCTTCGTGTCCTCCGGCGACGGCGCGCTCCAGCTCCACGCGGCTCTCCTCGCGCAGCTTCTTCGCCTCGGCGGGCGCGACCAGTTCGGCCAGGCGCAGCCGCTGCACCGGGTCGGGACGAATCGCCAGCAGCCGGCGATAGGCCGACGCCGCTGCGTCGAGCTTTCCTTCCAGCTTTTCCAGTTCGGCGAGGTGCTCCAGCACCAGCGGGTGACCGGGACTCTTCTCCAGCCCGAGCTCGTACTCGCGGCGCGCGGCCGCTGCGTCGCCCTGCTTCAGCCGGATCTCGCCGAGCACCGCGCGGCACCAGGCGATCGACTCGGCGGGCGCGCCCTTGCGCGCTCCCGTCTCCATGGCGCGTTCGAGGTGACCGGCAGCCTCCTCCAGCCGGGCCCGCGCCTCCGCGAGTTGCGCGAGCCTCGCCCAGGTGTTCAGTTGCGCCGACACCGCGTGCAGCTTGTGATAGCGCACCTCGGCGGCGTCGAAGTCGCCCATCTCGAAAGCGGCGTCGCCGGCGATCCCCAGCAGATCCGTGTCGCCGGGGAGCTTGCGGAGCGCCTCCTCGGCGACCGCGAAGGCATGCGGAAACCGGTGCCGCGAGAGCAGCAGCCGCGCGCGCACGCGCATGGTGTCGTGGTTGGCGGGTTCGAGCGCGTCGGCCTGGTCGAGCGCCGTCGAGGCGCGATCGTAGTCGCGCGGGTCGTGCGTGGTTTCGGCGAGCTTGATCAGCGCCGAGGCCAGCATGCGGCGCGCGCCCGCGTCGTCGGGACGGTCAGCGGCTCGGCGTGTGTGAAAGTCGACGGCGGCGCGCTCGGGACTCAGGTCGGCATTGGCCGCGGCGAGGCACACCGCTCCCAGTAGGACGATACCGCACTTCATGGCCGCCTCGTTACTGCGCCGGCGGGAACCCGACCGTGCCCGCGGCGCCGGGCAAAGGATGCGGCAACGGCAGATACGGGAACGTGGTTTCGATGGCTTTTTCGTTGCCGGAGACGCTGAGGTCGCCCAGTGTCGAATCGGGACGCGTGAAATCGGTCCCCTGGAGCACGGCGAGGACGCGCCGATCGGTTGCGAAGTTCAAGGCGCCCGCGCGCGGCGTACCGCTGCCGGGGACGTTCAGCGCGGCCGGAAAATTCACGTCGGCGAGCTCGCGCAGCAACCGCAGCGCGATGTCGACCACGTCGTCGCCCGGTCGGCGGCCGTTCTGCAAGCCGAAGGCGCCGATGGCGAGATCGCGCGCCGGCAGCGCCAGGTCGAGACGCAGCACGTCGGGCATCAGCGCGACGCGCAGCAGGTCGCGATTGGTGTTGGCGAAGTTGGCGGGCAGCAGCAGCGGCACGCCGACCGGCAGAGCGGTCAGGCCCAGGGTGTTGAGCAGGGTCCGGCGGCCGGCGAGAGTGTTGCCGCGGCCGTCGTTGTCGGTGGTCGTGAGCGCGTCGGGGATCAGGCCGGAGAAGCGCGCCACGTCGTCGGCGGGAACCCCGGCGTTAAAAACGTCGCGCAAGGCCCCCGGGACGAACACCGTGCTGATCACCTGTTGTCCCATGCGCTCGAACTGGACGTAGGAGCCGCCGCCGAGCGGGGCGCTCACGGTTCCCCAGATATTGGCGCGTCCGGACTCGGCCACCCAGCGTTTCGGGAACGAGACGGCGATGAAGCTCCCGTTGAAGCCCCCAAAACTGTCCGACCCGCTGGTACCGTCGGCCCGGACGGGCCGGCCGCGGAGGGGTCCGACCGCCGTCGAGGGGAGGTCGCGGAACACGTCCTGGGTGCCGTTGAGAATTCGGTTGAGCTGAGCGATGTCGACCACGAACGGATCGTCGCGCGTACCAGCGAACACCGAGACATCGGCGCCGGTGACCACCGCGCCGGTTCGTCCAATCAGGTAGGGATCGCCGTCGACGCGCCGGTTGAGGAAGCCGGTCGAGGTCGGGTCCGGCGGTGCAATGTACAGCCGGAAGAACTGGTTCGGCGGGAGGCCGTCGAACAGCGCCTGCACCACCAGGTCTTCCCTGTAGTCGCCCGTAATGTCGATCTTAAACTGGTACAGGAAATCGGGCGAGAACTTGTAGCCCCCCTGGACGGCGGGAACCATGAAGGGATTCACCCCCATGATCAGAACGAGCCGCCCGGCGTCGTTCGGATCTACAAACGCGAATATGTCGCCGATGTCTCCTTCGCCCGCGCCGTTGACGGCGGGCGCTTCCCGATGGTCGGCGGCCTGAACCAGGGGATTGCGGGGAACTCCGCCGCTCCACACCAGCGCGGCGGCAATGGCGATCCTTCCAACAGCTCTCACATCACACCTCCAGAGATAAGATTCCGTAAAAAACGCTACGAAGCGGCGGCCGAATCGGATCGCTACATCTTTACTTTTTTCGCCGGTCCGTAGTATATCCCGTTGAAGAGCAGTTTGAAAGTCCCGTGGGGCTGGGCCCGGAAGGCGACCTCCGGTCCGTACATCACCAGCTTGCCCTCGCCGACCGAGGCCTCGACCACGGCGCTCGATCCATCCAGGTAATTCTGTCCCCAGGCCCAGCCGCTGCGCAGCGGCTCCCGGGTGTCGAACCAGCCCACCGCACGGACGCCGTTCTGCGCCGCTTCCGGGCCGAGGCGGAAGACCGGGCTGTTGTCGTAGAACACGTCGGCGCGCTCCTTCATCCCCCAGGCCAGTGGATGCCGATTGTCGAGGCGCATCGAGAGCACCGACCCCGGAATGTAGAACTTCTCGCGCGGTAGCGGCCGACCGGTGGCGGCGTCGGCGAGCGCGTTCGCGAGCGGCAGGCCGAGGTGGCGCGCCAGGCTGGTCGACGAGCCGATCGTCAGCACGGTGCCGCCCGACTCGATGAATTCCTTCAGCTTGGGAACGGTGGCCGCCGGCGTGACGCGCCCCAGCCACGCCCGATACTCGGGCTCGACGGCGCTGGGGTTCGGCTGCCCGAATCCGCCGCCCCCGCCGCCTTCCCCGCGTCCGCCCTCGCCGCCCGGAATGCCGCCCGAAACGAAGATCAGTACGTCGAACTTCGACTTCAGGTTTCCGGCGTCGAGCTCCGCCGGGTAGACCAGCTGGAAGGGAAACTCGAAGCGCTCGAACATCCAGCGCAGCCAGCCCGAGGGCATCGACCCGCCGTAGCGGTCCCACAATCCGATGCGCAGCGGCTTCAACTGGTAGGCTTCGCCCTGCGGCCGCGCGGCAACGCCGGTGAAGCTGACGCCGGTATCGGCGGCGAGCTTCTCGATGAAGGGCAGGGTGGTGGGGTGCGCGGCGACGTACATGGTACCGCGGCCGTCGTCGAGCCAGTACACCTGGTCGCCGTTGTTCAGCAGCCGGTTGACGGCGATGAAGGAATCGTTCATCTCGTGCGGGAACGTGTAGCCGGCGGGCGAGCCTGTGCCAGTGATGACGGTCCCGCGCGGCGGGACGATCAGCCCCGGAACCTTCTCGAACGGCCCGTCGAAGCCGTCGAGGATGCGGTCGAATTCGACGCCCATCTGGAAGGCGAGCGTCCAGCCGGTGACGTCGTAGGGCGGAATCGGCGGGCCGCCGGGGAACTGGAGATCGTTGGGATGATCCTGAGGCTCGAACATGTCGAGGATATGCGGGCGAAACGCCTGCGCGGTCTTCACCACGTACGACCCCGCCGGATAGCTCTTGCCCTTCACCTCGAAGGCCCCTGTCGCGCGGTGCACCGCGATGCCGTTCTTGATAAGCGTGTTGACGAACTTCGTTGCGGTCGGGAAATCCGCCTGGCTGGAGGGCAGAACGTAGCCGCGCGGATCGCGCAGCGAGGGGTCCTTCAACTGGTCGTAGAACTTCGCCGGGATGCGGCGGATCTGCGGGCGGCGCTGCTCCGGCTCGTCGCCGCCGGATGGCTCCGGGGGCGCGGCGCGTCCGACCTCTTTGTCGATGGCGGCGCGCATGGCTTCGACGCGGCGGGGCGTCATCGTCCAGGAGTCGCGGCTGCCGCGCTCGATCGAGTTGCGGCCCATGCGCCAGATGTTGAACAGGAAGGTCTCGCGCATGCGCGACGCCAGGTCGAGGATGGCGCGGTTGGCGGTCATCGAGTAGTCGACCGACTGCCGGAAGTGCCAGGTCTGCTGCGGCGCAATCGGATAGGGCAGCGCGCGGTTGGGCAGGACGCGGTCGGGCACGAAGGGAATCTGCATGGGCGTCGGCGACCCGATCGTCTCGGTGAGAATGCCGATCATGTTGTGGAAATACGTGGTCGTGCGCAGGCCGCCGTTGAACCAGGTGGAGTAGCGCGCGCCCTCCATCATGGTGGCGCCGGGCTTGCCTTCGGCGGCGAAGCGCGAGTGCATGGCGGCGCCGACCAGGTTGATGCCTAGCGGAATCAGCGGATCGAAATTGTAGTTGAAGGGGTCGCGGAACGGCGGCGCGAATAACACCGTGCCCGCGGGGCCGCTCTGGTGGTGGTTGTACATGATCTGCGGGAACCACTCGTGGTAGAGCATGCGGTTCATATTGGTGGACTCGGCCTGGGTCGACATGTAGAAGTCGCGGTTGTTGTCGTGGCCAATGTACTTCTGGTAGAGACGCGGGATGCGCGTGGAGCGCTGCTTGGGATCGGCGGCCTTCATGTAGGCGTCGGCGACCAGGTCGTGACCGTCGGGGTTGGCGTGCACGGCGAGCAGGATGACGTCGTTGAGAATCCGGAGCGTCTCGGGATCGTTCATGGAAGCGAACTGCCAGACCAGTTCCATCAACTGCTGCGCGCCGAGGACCTCGGTGGCGTGCAACCCGCCGTCGATCCAGACGACGGCCTTGCCCTCGGCGGCGAGCTTGCGCGCTTCATCCTCGGCGATTTCGGCGTGCGCGAGGCGGCGCGCGATGTCCTTATAGCGGTCGAGGCGCTTGTGGTTTTCGGGCGAGGTGAGGATCGCCATCCATTGCGGCCGGCCCTCCTCGGTCTTGCCGATCTCGACCAGCTTCATGCGGTCGGATTCGGCGGCCAGCTTCTTCCAATACTCGGTGAGTTGCCGGTAATTGGCCAGCGAATAGTCGTCGCCGAGATTGAAGCCGAAATGTTCCTTCGGCGTGGTGAGCTTGCGGTCGGCGGCGGCAAGGTTGAGCGCCAGCAGGACAGCGCAGAAAAGGACCCGTAGCGAGCGGAACGGCATCCCTGGATTCTACCGCGCGAGTTGGGGACAGCAGGACTAGGGGGTGGCCGCCGATGCGTCGAACAAGGCCGCGGCCAGCTCGCCGTCGACCGCCACCCGCGCGACTGTCAGCGACCGCGCCGCCGAAGGCTTCCCGTCGAGCTCCGTCACCACGCGATGCGCGACCTGCAATCCGCCGGCCTCGCGGTAGTCCGCGTAACGGTGCACGATGCGGCCGACACGCGCGCCGCCGGCGCGGCCCGTGTAGCCGATGGCGGCGATGCGGCCGGTCGCCGGGTCGAAGTCGACGTCGAGCAGCATGCCGTCGAAGAACACGCCCGCGCGGGCCGTCGAAATCGACCAGACGCGGAAATCGCCGCTGTTGCGCGACCGCAGGAGCGCCAGCGGATGCCGCAGGAATCCGCGCCGCACGTGGGCGCTGGTGAGCGGGCCGTTCGCCGAGAGCTTGCCGGGACTGTGATTGAAAGCGCCCGCCGGCGTCACCATGTTGCCGTAGGCGCCGTAGCCGGCGTACTCGGTGGAATCGCGGAAATGCGCCGGGAACTTCGCCGACCAGGTGAAGGGGAGCGACGGCTGCCTGGCGGCTTCATTGGCATCCGTGCTCGCGTGCTCCACGTAGGTGGCGACGCCGTCGATCGCGCGCGCCCCGCCGTGGGCCGCCACGGCCTTCCCGATCAGGGCGCGGCCGCGCTCCGCCGCGTCGGCGGAGAACTCGGGCATGCGATCGGGCCGGTCGATGTAGCCGGCCGGGTCGGCGGTGAAGGTATTGCGGCACTGCTCGCTGGCGAAGATGTAGATGCGGCCGTCGTGAACCGCGAAGCGGTCGGGCGCGCCCTTGCCGGTCGCCGGACCCATGCGCGCGCAGGCGCCTTCGAGTTGGATGGCGTAGCGATCCGGGTCGCTTTCGAAGAGCCGCTTGTTTTCCGACGACGCGAAGTGATAAAGGTAACCGGTGTGCGCGGCGGCGTACTCCGGCTTTCCCGCCGTCTCGACGCCGCGCGCCAGTAGAATCGGGTCGAGCCCGCGCAGCGCGGGCGCGTCGGCGGCGGCAACAGAAAGCGCCAGCGCGAGGAGAATTCTCAAATGTCTCATCACCGTTTACTTTACACGCTGGCGGCGATTCCTTTAGCCGCGCTCGTCTGGGCGCAGGCCGAATTCCCCGCCCTGCCCCACAAGGTCGACCCGGACTGGCCGAAGCTGCCCGCCGGCTGGACGTTTCAGGAGACGCCCGGCGTGGCGGTGGACTCGCGCGAGCACGTCTACGTACTGCATCGCGGCGAGCACCCCATCATGGAATTCGACCGAGAGGGCAAGTTCGTGCGCTCCTGGGGCGACGGCGTGTTCCTGCGCGCCCACGGACTCAAGGTGGACCCGGAGGGGAATCTGTGGGTGGTCGACGACGGCGGCCACACCGTCATGAAAATGGACGCCGCCGGGCGCGTGCGCATGATCCTGGGGCGCAAGGGACAGTCGGGCGAGACCCACGAGAACTTCAATCGCCCCACCGACGTCGCCTTCGCGCCCAACGGCGATTTCTACGTCTCGGACGGCTACGGGAACTCGCGGGTCGTGAAGTTCTCGAAGGACGGTCGGTTCCTCAAGGCCTGGGGAAAGAAGGGGACGGCCGAGGGCGAGTTCAACACGCCGCACGCCGTGGCGGTCGACCGGCAGGGCCGCGTCTACGTGGGCGACCGTGAGAATCGCCGCTTGCAGGTGTTCGACGCCGAGGGAAAGTTTCTCGCGCAGTGGAAGCACGTCGGCTCGCCCTGGGGATTGTTCCTGACGGCGGACCAGTCGCTGTATCTATGCGACGGCTACGCCAATCGCGTGCTGAAGCTGTCGCTCGACGGCAACGTGCTGGGCACCACGGCGGGACCGGGGAAGCTCGCTGGTCAGCTCGACTTCGCGCATCACCTGGCGGTGGGGCCGAGCGGGTCGATCTACGTCGCCGAGATCAAGAACTGGCGCGCGCAGAAGTTCGCAGCGCGATAGCCGGGCGCTACATCTTCAAGCGGCAGACGGGGCCGACGTCGTCGCAATACCACATCCAGCCGTCGCGGATCGACATGCCGTGCGGCAGCGGGTCGGAGTCGGCCAGCTGAATCTTCTCGACGATGGCGCCGTTCTTCGGGTCGTGCCGGAAGAACGCGTTGAGGTTGCTGTCGACACACCACAGCCAGTTCCGCTCCCAGCCCAGGCCGTGCGGCCGGTTGCCGGCGGTGGCGAAGCGGAACTCCACCTTCCAGGTTTTCGGGTCGACGCGGTAGATGGTCTTCGAGGGCGGCGTCGCGATCCACAGTTTCCCGTCGCGCCACTCCAGGCCGTGCGCGCCGGTGGCCTGGCGCGGCGGCGCATTCTTCGCGGGCGCTTTGGTGGCGCGCGGCTCCCGTTTTGGCGCCAGCGGACTCACGCGCGACTCGGTCCACTGCACAGGCCCGGCGCCGGGCGTGTCGTGCTTCTCGAGCGTCTTGCCGGTGCGGGCGTCGACGCGCAGGATCAGACGGTCGTAGGTGGAGGCGAGCCACAGCGCCTCGCCGTCGAAGGTGACGCCGCTGCCGCGGTCGCACTCGGTTTCGAGCGCGCGGATCAGGCCGCCGTCGGCGTAGCGGACCAGGCAGACGCGGTTATCGCCCTGGCCGAGAATCCAGAGGCCCTCGGCGGTCGCTTGCAGACCGTTCGGTTTCGCCGCCGGGGAGTCGAACATTCTCTCCACCCGGGCGGGGCGTGTAGGGACGTCCTTGGCCGCCGCGGCGGCGGCCGTGGCCCACAGGAACTCGCGCCGGTTCAGCATTAGTAGATTGCTCCCCTCTCGCCCGAGCTTTCGGCACTGCGCTCGGCTCGATCCGATCTCTCCTTCCGGTCGGAGGCAGCTTCAGTGCGCCTATGGGTTCGATTATGGCATGGCCGCGCGGACCCGGAGTCAGGAGCTGTCGGGACGATGCGATACAATCGCTTCCTGATGCCGTTGAACGCCGGCCAACGACTGGGACCCTACGAAATCCTTTCGCCACTGGGCACTGGCGGCATGGGCGAAGTGTATCGCGCCCGCGACTCCCGCCTCGACCGCGACGTCGCCGTAAAGGTCCTGCCCGAGCATCTGGCGCGCGACCCCCAGTCCCTGTCGCGCTTCGCGCGGGAGACCAAGGCCGTGGCGGCTCTCTCGCATCCCAACATCCTCTCGATTTTCGACATCGGGGCGGAGGGAGAGATTCACTTCGCGGTCACCGAACTCCTCGAAGGCGAGACGCTCCGCGGCGCCATCAAGGAAGGACCGCTCTCCTGGCGCAAGGCCGTCGAAATCGCCGTGGCCGCGGCCGAAGGACTGGCGGCGGCGCATTCCAAGGGTGTCATTCACCGCGACCTGAAGCCGGAGAACATTTTCGTGACGACCGACGGCCGCGTGAAGCTACTCGATTTCGGACTGGCCCGCTTCCGGCCCGCGCAGGCCGAGTCCGACGAAACCCAGGCGCAAAACGAAACCCTGGCGGGGACCGTTATGGGGACGCCCGGCTACATGTCGCCCGAGCAGGTGCGCGGCACGGCGGTGACGCCCTCAAGCGACATCTTCTCGCTGGGCTGCGTCATCTACGAGCTCATCTCCGGCAAGCGCGCATTTCAGGGAACCACCGCCGTGGAGACGATGTCGGCGGTGCTGCGCGACCGCCCGGCCGGCGTGGCCGACTCCAGGAAGCAGATTCCCGCCGACCTCGACCGGCTGATCTCGCACTGCCTGGAGAAGAATCCCGAAGAACGGTTCCAGTCCGCTCGCGACCTGGCCTACGACCTCAAGTCGACCCTCGGCACGCCCGTACCGTCGGCCGTTCACGCGGAGCCGTCCAAGTCGATTGACTCCATCGCCGTGCTGCCGTTCGTCAACGCCGGCGGCGAGGACGCCGAGTACCTCAGCGACGGCATCACCGAAAGCATCATCAACAGCCTGGTGCAGATCGCGCAGCTTCGCGTGACTCCGCGCAGCACGGTGTTCCGCTACCGAAGCAAAGACGTCGATCCGCAGTCGGCCGGCCGCGAGCTCGGCGTTCGCGCGATTCTGTCCGGCCGGGTGATGCAGCGCGGGGAAACGCTCGTGGTCGCCACCGAGCTGGTCGACGTCGTCGCCGGCGCGCAGCTCTGGGGTGAGCGCTACAACCGCAAGATCGACGACATCTTCGCGCTCGAGGAGGAGATCGCCCGCAAGATCTCCGAGAGTCTGCGCATGCGCCTCAGCGGCGAGGAGAACAAGAAGCTCGCCAAGCGATTCACCGAGAACAGCGAGGCCTACCAGCTTTATCTGCGCGGGCGGCACCACTGGCTCCGGCGGTCGCCGGCGAGCATGAAGCGCGCCATGGAGTACTTCCAGCAGGCCATCGAAAAGGACCCCGCCTACGCGCTCGCCTACGCCGGCGTCGCCGACTGCCACAGCCTGCTCAGCGTCTACTGCGCCATCAATCCCAAGGAAGGATGGGCGCGCGCGAAGGCGGCTTCGGCGGCGGCGATCGCGCTCGATCCGGAGCTTGCCGAGGGCCATGTCTCCGCGGTCTTCATCAAGGCATTCGCCGATTGGGATTGGGCAGGCGCCGAGCAGGAAGCCCTCCGCGCCATCGAGTTGAACCCGGCACTGTGGCAGGCGCCCTACTGGTACGCGTGCGTGCTGAGTATTTGCGGCCGCAACGAGGAGGCAGAGAAGCAAATCCAGCGCGCCCGGGATTTGGAGCCGCTCTCGGCGACCGTGATGCACATCGCCGCCTTGGTCGCCTTCGGAGGACGACGGTACTCCGAGGCCGCCGAGCGATCTCTGCGGGGCCTCGACCTCGACCCCCAGCATCCGCTCTTGCGTCTCTGGCTGGGGACCGCGCTCGTGCACCAGGGAATGTACGAGGACGCCATCCGGGAGTTGGAGAAAGCCTACGAGTACTCGGAGCGGGAAACCTTCGCCGCGGGCGCGCTCGGACACGCCTACGCCGTGGCGGGAAACGAGGTGGAGGCCCGCCGAATCCTCGGAGAGATTCTCGAAACTTCGGCGCGAAGACCGGTCGACATGTACGGCATCGCGCTGATCCACGTCGGCCTTGGCGAGCGGGAACTGGCGTTGGAGTGGCTGGAAAAATCGTTCGCCGCCCGCCTTGGCTTCGGAACGTTGATGGTAAGAATGGACGGCCGGGTTGACGATCTGCGGCCCGATCCACGGTTCCGGGCCATCCTGCAACGCATGGGACTGGAGTGAGTCGATGAGGGCGGTCTGTTTCCTGTTCCTGACCGCCGGCCTGGCGCTGGCGTTTCAGGCGCCGGCGCCGAAGAGAGCACCGCCCGCGAAGATCGCCCCTGCACCCGCCAAGCCCGCCGCGATCTACAAATACGAACCGCAGTCCGACCTTCCCGAGGGAACCGCCGAGAACGTCGACGTCGAGGAGTCGAAGGACGGCCTCGTCGTGACGCCGCGTCCCGGAGGCCGGGACGTGCACCTCCAGTACGGCTTTCCGCTCGGGTCGCGCAATCTCCACATCAAGGTGAATCCCGCGATCGGCTACACGACGGTCGCCGACCTGGAGTTCCAATCGGCCTGCACCGTGCATCTTCGCCAGGACGGCGCCGTCGAGGTGAACCGGCCCGGCGTAAAGGCGCGCGACGTCGAGAAGGTATGGTACGTGTCGCGCAGCGTGGCCATTCAGGGGAAACCCGCCATCGTCATGGTGGAGGACGAATCCGCGCCGAAGCCGCCCGACGACCGCATCACCGTCACCGGTACTCTGGTTGACGCTAAGGGAGCGCCCGCCGCGGGCGCCATCGCCTGCGTGGTTATCGCCTCCGAGCGGGGGCTGTCGATTCCCATCAATCTCTACGGCGGCAAGCTGAACCCCGCATCCGCCAGGACCGACGCCAAGGGGCGATTCACGATCCGCATGGACCCCTTCCCGGCCCTCAACCTCGCGCTGTGCGAGCAAGATCCGCAGGACATGCCGAAGTACAGGAAGACCCTGAAGGCCGCCACGGTTCCGGATGGGCAAAAGACCTTCGATTTCGGCAAAACGGCGATCGATTAGCCGGGAATCGCAACGCCGAGCCGAGCCGAAATCTCCACCAGCCGCTCATGGAGGCCGGCCGCGACCGGAATCCCGCTCGCCGCGCGCGCGGCCTCGCTTCGCCACTCCGGGTCGCCCGCCACCATCACTTCGCCGTACCCGCGCGCCGGGTGCGACGACTTCACCATCTCCACCAGCCGCGCCACCCGCGCGCGGAACTCGTCGAGCGGCATGAAGCGCGCCACGTCGATCGCCACGAACGTCTGGCTCACCCGGAACGGCCGCGTCTGCACGCGCAGCCCGCCCAGTTCGGTCGACATCGCGCCGCCGGAGAGGACGCCGGACAGCATCTCGGCCAGCATCGCCAGGCCGCTTCCCTTGTAGCCGCCGAGCGGCATCAGCAGCCCTGCCAGCGCCGTTTCGGTGCTGGTCGTCGGCACGCCTTCGGTGTCGAGCGCCCAGCCGGGAGGAATCTCCTTCTCGCCGCGCACCGAGGCCCCGTACACCCGGCCCATCGCGACCGTCGTGGTCGCCATATCGAGCAGCCAGCCGCGGCCCTCCTCCCGCGGGACCGCGACGCACAGCGGGTTGGTGCCGAAGCGCGGCTCGCGCCCTTGCCACGGAGCGACCATCGGCGAAGCATTGCACGTCACAATGCCGATCATGCCCTCCGACGCGATGCGATCGGCCCACCACGCCGCCGCACCGAAATGATTCGACTCGCGCGCCGTCGCCATTCCGATTCCGTGCGCGCGCGCCAGCCGCACCGCGTGGCCCACGCAGATGCTGCTGACGACCTGGCCGAGGCCGTTCTCGCCGTCGTAGAGCAGGCAGGCTCCGGACTCGGAAACTACGCGGCCGGTCGCGCTTACGTCGACGCGTCCCTGCTCGATCTTCTCGACATAGAACAGCAGCAGTTGCACGCCGTGCGAGTCCACTCCGCGCAGGTTGGCGGCCACCAGCGTCTCGGCGATCAGCGCGGCGGCGGAAGCCGGCGTGTGGATGGCTTCCAGGATGCGTTGCGCCCACTCGCGCAAGGCCGGCGCGGCGATGACGACGGCGCTCATTCGCCGAGATACTTTTTCAGGTCGGGAAACAGCAGGAGTTTCACGTCGGGCTTGTCGAGGTCGTCCTTGCGGACAACGCGCGGCAGCAGGTCCATGCGCTTGGGCGGCGTCCCGCCCTTCAGCTTGTCGGCGACCGTTTTCACGGCCTCGTAGCCCATTTTGAACGGGTCCTGCACGACCATGGCGTGGAAGTTCCCCGCGCGCAGGTCCTCGACCATGACATCGGTGAAGTCGAACGCCACGAACTTGATCTTGCCGGCCAGCCCGCGGCCCTTAAGCGCCAGGATCGCGCCGGTGGAGCTGGGCTCGGTCGACGCGAACATGCCGTCGAGGTTCGGGTGCGCGGTGATCATGTTCTCGGCCGCGGCCATGGCCTTGGCGCGATCGGCCATGCCGTACTGCCGCGCGACAATCTGGATATTCGGAAACTCCTTGGCGATCGCGTCCTCGAAGCCCTTCTCGCGGTCCATGGTCGACTGGCTTCCCGGAGCGTGCAGCACCACGGCAACCTTGCCCTTGCCGCCGACCAGTTCTCCCATCGCGCGCGCCGCCAGTTCGCCGGCCTGGTAATTGTTGGTCGCGACGTAGCTCATGTATTTGTCGGTGTCGAGGCCGCTGTCGAAGACCGTCACCGGAATGCCCGAGGCGATGGCGCGCTCGATCGGCCCGACTAGCGCCTTGCGGTCCGTGGCCGCCATCACGATGCCGTCCACGCGGCGTGCCACCATCGAATCGACGATCTGAATCTGGCGGCTGTACTCGGTTTCGAGCGGCGGGCCGTTCCACAGGATCGTCAGGCCGAACTCGCGCCCGGCGGCGTTGGCGCCGGCGTGCACCGTCTGCCAGAACAGGTGCGAGGTTCCTTTCGGAATCACCGCCACGATCTTGCTGCGCTCGCCGCCGCAGCTGGCAAGGAAAAGCGCCAGCGCCCCCAGCACCGTCCGTCGGCTCATTGCGCGCACCAGCCGCCATCGATCAGGATGTCGGTTCCCGTGATGAAACCCGCGTCGTCCGAGCACAGGAATCGCGCCAGTTGGCCGACCTCCTCGGGACGGCCCCAGCGCGCCAGCGGAATCTTCGACAGGAACTGCTGCGAGACCTCGGGGTTCTGCATCAGAGGAATGGTCATCTCGGTGGCGAATGGTCCCGGGCTGATGCCGACCACCGTGATCCCTTCGGACGCGAGTTCCAGCGCCAGGGCGCGGATCAGCCCCAGCAGCGCGGTCTTGCTCGATGAGTACGCCGTGCGGCCGGCGATCGAGGTGTGGCTCATGATCGACGTCAGATTGATGATGCGGCCGTAGCCGGTGCCTTTCATGTGCGGCACGAAGGCGCGGCACATCAGAAAGACGCTGGTGAGATTGGTGTCCATCACGCGCCGCCACTCGTCGAGCGTGAACTCCACCAGCGGCTTGCGGACGTTGATGCCGGCATTGTTGATGAGGATTTGCACGCGACCCAGCCGCTCGGCGACGTCCTGCTCCAGGCGCCCGACCTGCGCTTCGTCGCCCACGTCGGCGACGAAGGTTTCGGCGGCGGCCCCCAGCGCGCGCACGGCCTCGGCAGTCTCGTCGAGCTTCGCGGCGTCGCGGGCGACCAGCGCCAGTTTCGCGCCGCCCTCGGCAAGCGCCAGCGCCATGGCCCGGCCCAGTCCGCGGCTGGCCCCGGTGATCACCGCGACTCGATTGGCGAAAGGTTGCGGCATCCCCGCTAGACCGCCCCACCCGGAGAGGACGCCTGCTGCGCGCGCGGCGGCGACGCTCCGCCCGCGATGGCGCGATGCGCCGCGTCGAGGATCTTCTCGGCGACCTCCTGCGGGCGGTCGATGTCGGCGATCGTCAGGCGGCTGGTCTCGCCCGCGGTTTCCAGCGAGAGGCTCCCGACCCCGAACATGCGCTGTCCCATCGACTGCTCGACGCGCACGTCCTGCACTTTGCTCACTTCGAGCGTGCGGGTCGACTTCGACAGCATCCCGACCTCGTATCGGAGCCGCCCCGTCTCGATGCTCATCTTGACGAAGTGCCGCCCGACGTGGCGGGTCAGCGTCCAGAGGATCATGATCGCCGGGAGCGCCAGCAGGAATTCGAGGCCGGGTTTGGGCGCGGGCAGATAACCCCAGTTGTAGATCGCGATTCCGGCGGCGGCCGCCAGCCACCAGCAGTAGGAGAGCTTCACGAACTTCATTGTGGGCCGTACGAGCAGTTCTGGCATGGGGTTCGCTCCAGTACGGTATTGTATAGCGCGCGAGACAAAAAAGGCGCCGCGCGAGGCGGCGCCTGTCGGAAACGGAGGCTACTCCATGTCGCCCTTGGGACGCTTCTTGCGGCTGCGCTTGCGGGCCAGCGCCGCCTTGACGCGCTTCTTCTCGCCGGGCTTCATGTAATAGGAGTGGCGCTTGATCTCTTTGATGATGTCTTCCTGCTGCACCTTGCGCTTGAACCGGCGCAGCGCGCTTTCGAGAGTTTCGCCTTCCTGTACGGTTACTTCAGCCAAAAATCGCTCACCCCCATTCTGTTCGAGAGCCGATCCCCGGGAGGGCCCGCCCGCCGGGCGGGATCGGGGACCAAGGTCCATGATAAGTTGAATGCTATGCGCAAGACAACCGCGATTCGAACCCTCGGCCTGCTGGCGGCCACCGGATGCCTCTGGGTCGGCCTGACGCAACAGCAGCCGCCCGCCGACCTCACCGTCGAGAAACTGGCCGACGACCTGTTCGTTCTGGTCGGCTCCGGCGGCAACGTCGGCGTCTATGTCACCGACGAGGGCGTCATTCTGGTCGACGACAAGTTCGAGCGCAACGTCCCGCAGATCCTGGAGAAGGTGAAGTCGATCACCGACAAGCCCATCCGCTACATCCTCAACACGCACCACCACGGCGACCACACCGGCGGCAACGCGAAGCTGATGGCGTCGGCCGACTCGGTGGCTCACGAGAACGCGCGCGCCAACATGGTGCGCGGGTCGCAGCCCGGCCAGCCGCGCATCACCTTCAGCTCGGCGACCACCATCCACCTGGGCGGCAAGGAAGTGCGCGCGGTGCACATCAGCCGCGGCCACACCAACGGCGACGCGATCGTCTACTTTCCGGCGCGTAAGGTGATCCACATGGGCGACATGTTCGTCGCCAGCGCACCCTTCGTCGATTACGGCAACGGCGGCAGCGGGCTGGAGTGGCCCAAGACGCTCGACGGCGCGCTGACCTTCGGCGCCGAGACGGTGATTCCCGGGCACGGTCCGATCATGAAGCCGGCGGATATCACGCGCTGGAAGCAGTCGTTTACGACTGCCATTTCGCGGATTCGCGAGCTCAAGCGCCAGGGGAAGAGCAAGGACGACGTCGCCAAGGAGCTGAAGCTCGACGACCTGTTCAACTTCTCGGCGTCGGGCATGTGGGCACGAACGCTTCCGGGCTTGTACGACGAGTTGTGAGCGGCGACAGCCCGGCGTCTTTGAGGCGCCTTAAGGAGTGCGAGTCTGATGAACCTTACGATCGATCTGCCTGACGACCTCGCCACCGCGCTCGAAGCACGGGCCAGGGCCCAGGGCATTTCTCCTAGCGACGTAGTGTGCACCGGCCTTCGACTGCTGGAAGATCGCGAACGGGAGGAATCGGCCCGCCTGGAATGGCTCCGCGCCGCTGCCGCTGAAGGCTTCGACGAAGCTGACCGGGGCGAGTACACCGCCCTCCGGAGTGATCGGGATTTCGAGGAGTTCCTGAAGCGGGTTGGCGAGGAATCCGCCGTCGAATCCACTCGGCGCGATCGTGCCTGACGGTCGAAGGCTCGAAGTCCGCGTAACGACTGCCGCGCGCCGCGACATCGTAGCGCTGCTGAGGCTCAGCCGCGAGAGATTCGGCGACGCTGCTGCGACGCGTTACGAGACGCTCATCGAGCAGGGGCTGATCGACATCGCCGACGACCCGGATCGTCCGGGTTTGAAGGCCCGCCCGGAAGAATAGCAGTATCCGGAGCCTCTCAACTGACCGCAAACAGATCTACGGCAGCCCGAACGCAATAACATTCGGACCCGACGCCACCGCCACGAACTGCCGCCCGCCCGCCAAATACGTCATCGGCGACGCCTTCCACGTCTCATTCGTGTGGAAGTGCCACAGCGGTTTCCCCGACCTCGCGTCCAGCGCCGCGAACGCCCCGCTGTCGTCGCCATAGAACAGCACCCCGCCCGCCGTTGACAGCACGCCGCCCCAGGCCGACGCGGGGCCCACCTGCGCGGACTCCCAGACCGTCGCGCCCGTCTGCGGGTCGATCGCCCGCACGAACTTCTGCCCGCGATCGCCGGTGCCGCGCGTCGAGCCGCCGTAGAACGACCGTCCCGCCTGCCACGTCTCGGGCCGCTTCGTGTAGACCGTGCATTTCTCCAGCGCGATCAGGTAGAACAGCCTCGTCGCCGGGTTGTACGCCGACGACATCCAGTTGGTCGCGCCCTCCACCGCCGGGCAGGCGCGCGTGCCCTCGGCCGTCGGATTCGCCGACGCGAGACGCCGCGGCCGGCCGTCTTTACCGATCTCCGTCGCCCAGGTGAGATTCTTCACGAACGGCTTCGCCAGCAGCAATTCCCCGGTAATTCGGTCCAGCACGTAGAAGAATCCATTCCGATTTCCCTGTAATAGCAGTTTGCGGGGGCGGCCGCCGAACGCCGCGTCGATCAGCACCAGCGGCTGTACCGCGTCCCAGTCGTGCAGGTCGTGCGGCGTGAACTGGTAGTGCCACAGGAGCTTGCCGGTCGACGGCTGAAGCGCGATCACCGAGTCGGAGTAGAGATTGTCGCCCTGCCGCTCGTCGCCGTTGTAGTCGGGACAGGGGTTGCCCGTCGGCCAATACACGATGTCCGCCTCCGGGTCGTACGACCCGGTCAGCCACGTCGCCGCGCAGCCATTGGGGAGCACGCTCCCGCGCCACGTCTCCGACCCCGGCTCGCCTGGCAGCGGCACGGTCCAGAATCGCCACACGGGTTCGCCGGTCGCGGCCTTGTAGGCGGCCAGGAATCCCCGCGCGCCTTCGTCGCCGCCCGAGTGGCCCGAGATCACCAGGTCCTTGACGACCAGCGGCGCGCCCGTCGCGCCATAGTTCTTGCGATAGTCCGCCATCTCGACGTCCCAGACCAGGCGTCCCGTGCGCCGGTCGAGCGCGATCAGATGCGCGTGATCGGTCACCATGAACAGCAGGTCGCCCGAGATGGCCACGCCGCGATTGATGCCGCTGCCCGCGTCGCCCACCACTCCGTTCGTCCGCGGCCGCTGCCAGGTCCAGATCTGGCGGCCCGTCGCCGCGTCCAGCGCTACCGCTTCGTTGCCCGCGGTGACGTACATAACGCCGCCCACGACCACCGGCGTCACTTCGAGCCGGCGCGAGTTGCGCATCGGGAACACCCACTTCGGCGCGAGCCGCGACACATTCGCCGCGGTGATCTCGGCGTGCGGGCTGTGCCGATTGGCGCGCGGGTCGCCGTGATAGCCCGGCCAGTCGCCCGCTGCGAATGGCCGCGGCGCGGCGCTGGCGGGAAGCACCGGGACGCCCGCGCGACCCTCGTCCGTGCGCGAGACGACATCGGCGTGCCGCAGCGCGATCAGCGCGCCGTCGTCGCCGAGCACCTGGAGGTCGTAGTTGCTCTCGTTGCGGACCAGGCCGCGCAGTTCGCGCCCGTCGCGCAGCTTCAGCGCGACGCGCGGGAAGTCGGCGGGACGCCCGCCCCGGCCTGCGGCGGCGCGGTCGGCGGCGGCGATCAGAGTGCGCACGTGGGCCACGACCTGGCCGAGCTGATCGGGCGGCAGCGCGATCGGCGGCATGCCGGCGTTGGGGACGCCCTTGAGAATCACCTCGCGCAGCGCCGTCTCGTCGCGCGCGCGCGGCCGCGCTGCGGAGACGATCTCGGGTCCGCGCTCGCCGCCCCGCCCGTCGGCGCTGTGGCAGGAGGCGCACAACGAGTCGTATAGCTTCCGGCCGGCGTCGGCGGCGGGCTGCGCCAGGGCGGCGGCAACGGTGAGTAACAGGACGGCCAAGCGCTTCATTGGGGGCAGTATGCCACACGCGATGCAGGCCCGAGGCCGCCTGCCGCCGATCCGGTACATTCATAGGGAATGCACATCGTCGACTTTCATAACCACTTCTACCCGCCCGCCTACCTCGACGAGCTGCGCGCCGGGCGCAGCGCCGTCCAGGTGACCGTCGACGCCCAGGGCAACCCGCGCCTGCACTATCCGGGCGACTACAACATCGCCGTTCCCGCCCAGCGCGACCTGGCCGTGCGCGAGAGCATAATCGCCGGCCTTGGCATCGACACACAGGTCCTCACTCTGACCACGCCGGGCACCCACGTCGAGACCCCGGAGACCGCCGCGCGACTGGCCGCCATCGTCAACGACGCCTTCGCCGAGGCCGCGCGATCGAGCCGCGGGCGCTTCACGGCGCTCGCCACGCTGCCCCTCAACGACCCGCCCGCATCGGTGCGGGAACTGGAGCGCGCCGTGCGCCACCTCGGCCTGCGCGGAGCGATGTTGTTCAGCAACGTCAACGGCGTCGCGCTGAGCGACGAGCGGTTCTTCCCGCTCTACGAACTGGCCAACGACGTGGACGCGGTCTTCATGATTCACCCCGCCCATCCCGTCGGCGTCGAAGCGATGACGGACTACTGGCTGATGCCGCTGGTCGGATTCCCGATGGACACCACGCTGGCGGCGGCCAAGCTCGTCTTCAGCGGCGTCGCCGCGCGATACCCGCGCATCCGCTGGGTGCTGGGACATCTCGGCGGCGCGATCCCCTATCTCGCCGAGCGGCTCGACCGCGGCTTCCATGCATTCACGGAATGCCGCGCGCATATCGACCGTCCCCCGAGCGAGTACCTGAAGCGCTTCTACTACGACACCGTGAACTTCGACCCGCGCGCCATCGAGCTGGCGATCGGCTTCGCGGGCGCGAGTCAGATTCTCGCCGGCAGCGATTTTCCCCACCAGATCGGCAGCCCGCGGCGCATGATGGAGAGCATCGGCGGCCTGAACATCCCGGCCGCCGGCCGCGATGCCATTCTCGGCGGCAACGCAGCCGCGATTCTCAAGCAACCAAACACGGCGCGGATCGTCTAACCTGACACTAAGAATCTCCAAGCCTAACTGGGAGGGCGCATGAAGACCGCTACCTGCCTTGTCATCGCGGCGCTGGCGACCGCCGGCCTTGCCGTTGCCAGCGACCGGATCGCCGTCTACGCGATCGTCGACAAAGTCGTCCTCGAGCCGGGCCCCGACGCTCCGGAGCGCGTCCAGGTGTGGGGCGTGTTCGCGTTGGCGGAAAAGGACAGCCGGGGCGCCTACCAGGCACCGGTTCGTGGCTACATGTACTTCACCGTGACCGGCCTCGACCGGTCCGTTCAGCAGATGGCCCGGCGCGAATGGGCGGACTTCCAAAGCGTCGCCGGTCAGCGCAAGGTAATCGGCTTCGGTCCGCGGTATCGGGCGGACTGGCGCATCCGTCCCGCGGGCGAACGCCCGGAGAAGCCGGAGCAGTATCATACCGACGCCGGGCCTGCCATCGTCCGATCGAACACCGAATACTCTCCCGTCCGCGCCCTGCTGGACTTCAAGGACCGCTGAGCGCGGGGAGCAGTGATGGCCTCCGTCTCCCTGCCATTGGAATCCGGACTCGCGCGCCGGTGGGACGCGGCCATGGTCGCGCTGGCGGGGTTGCACGCCGTTTTGGTGATCGCGCTACCGGTCGCGCCCCTGATCGCGGTGGGACTGTGGTGGAACTCCAATACGATCTCGCATAACTTCATCCATCGATCGTTCTTCCATTCGCCGGCGATGGATCGCGTTTTCTCCCTGTTCCTCAGTCTGCTTCTCGGGATTCCGCAATCGATCTGGAAACAGCGGCACCTGGCGCATCACGCAGGCGTCCCCTGGCGGCTGACCGTGCGGCCGCAAGTTGCCGTCGAGACGATTCTCGTAATCGGCCTGTGGTCGATGCTCGCGGTCGCCGCTCCCGCGTTCTTCGCGACCGCGTATTTGCCGGGTTACCTCGCGGGACTTGCGCTCTGCTGGCTGCACGGCTACTACGAGCATGCGCGCGGCGCCACCAGCCACTACGGCCGGCTCTACAATCTTCTGCTCTTCAATGACGGCTACCACGTCGAACATCACGGCGATCCAGCCGCGCACTGGACCACTCTCCCGCTCCACTACGCCGTGTTGGCGGAGAAGAGCGGCTGGCCGGCGCCCATGCGATGGCTCGAAGTTTTCAGCCTGGAAGGACTCGAGCGGCTGATGCTGCGCTCCGGCGCGCTCCGCGGGTTCGTCGTCGACAGGCACCGCCGCGCCATTGCGCCCCTGCTGGCCGACATGCCGCCGATTCGAAGCGCCGCCATCGTCGGCGGCGGATTGTACCCGCGCACCGCGCTGCTCCTCCGCGAGCTGGCGCCCGGCGCGCGAATCACGATCGTCGACTCCAGCGCGGCGAACCTCGCCATCGCGCGGCGACTGTTCGGCCCCGGCGCGCGCTATGTGCACGCCCGCTACCGGCGCGACGAGCATCGCGGGTTCGACCTGCTGGTGTTTCCTCTGGCCTATGACGGCGATCGGGAGGCGATCTACACCGCACCGCCCGCGCCCGCCGTGCTGGTACACGACTGGATCTGGCGGCCTCGCGGTCAAAGCCGCATCGTCTCCCTCCTGTTGGTCAAGCGACTGAACCTGATGGCCGGATGAGAGCCGCCAGTCTTCTCGGCGTCTTCCTCATCGTGAAGGCGATCGCCGTCGAATGGCGCGATCTTCCCGCATCCCCGTGGTTGCCGATCGCCATCGTCTGGCAGGACCTCCTGGTCGCCTGCCTGTTTCTGGCCGTCGAGCGGATCGCTCCCACCCGCTGGACCTGGGCGATTTACGCCCTGATGCTGATCGTCGCGGCCCTGAACGTTCCGGTCATGCGCGTGGTCGCGACGCCGGTCACCTGGCCGATGCTGCGCGGCGCCCGGCCGGCCCTCGCCGATTCGCTGCTGCACTACGCGACCTGGGGCAACGCGGTCGCCGTCGCGATCGTGGCGGCGGCAGGCCTCGTGCTGCCATTGGCGACGCGCCGGCTGAAGCCTCGCGCCATCTCATGGATTGCGGTCGCGTGTCTGCCGGTCGTCGTCCTGGGGCCGGCGGCGACGGCCCGCGTCGACACCCTGGGAACGCATCGAAACCCCGTGGCGGCGCTGGTTCGCAGCGCGCTGCCCCGAGTCGGCGCACGGGCAGGCGACGAAGACTGGCGCAGGTCGCCATTCGCCGGCGCCGCCCGGGAAGACCTCTCGCGGTTTCGAGGGATCGCCGCCGGACGTCATGTCGTGCTGGTCAGTCTGGAGTCGACCGCGGCGCAGTACCTCGCGCCCTGGGGAGATCGCGAGGACCGCATGCCGAACCTCTCGCGAATCGCGCGCCAGGCGATCGTGTTCGAGAACGCCTACGCGGTCTACCCGGAGAGCATCAAGGGACTCTTCTCCGTGCTCTGCTCTCTCTATCCGGCGTTCGACACCCAGCCGGACCAACTGGCGCGCGCGCCGTGCGACTCGCTGGCGACGGTGGCCGCCCGCGCGGGATATCGGACGGCGATGTTCCACTCCGGGCGCTTCGGTTACCTGGGAATGAACGCGATCATCCGGGGCCGTGGATTTGGACAGCTCCTCGACGCCGGCGATATCGGCGGAAATCACAACTCCAGCTTCGGCGTCGACGAGCCCTCGACGATCGCCCGAATGCTCCAGTGGATCGACGAGACGCCGCCGGGCCGACGATTCTTCGTTGCCTACCTGCCCGTCGCCGGGCACCATCCTTATGAGACTCCCGAACGCGGGCCGTATCCCGATCGCGACGAATTCGGCCGCTATTCGAACGCCCTTCGCTACGGCGACGACTCCCTCGGCGCCCTGGCTCGCGGTCTCCGCGAACGTGGCCTGGAGGACAAGACGCTATGGATTGTCTTCGGGGATCATGGAGAGGCCTTCGGACAGCATCCGGGAAACTTCGGTCACACCTTCTTCCTGCACGACGAGAACGTCCGCGTGCCGATGCTGGTAGCCGCGCCGGGGAGGATCGCCGCACAGGTGCGCGTCTCGCGATCCGTAAGCCTCGTGGATCTCGCGCCGACGGTCCTCGACGTGCTTGGCATTCCAGCGCCGTCGAGTTACACGGGAGCGTCGATGCTCGAACCGGATCCGCGCATGGCGCTGTTCTTCACCGACTACTCACTCGGTTTCTGGGGACTTCGCGACCAGCGCTGGAAGTTCCTCCACGAAATCGAGTCCGGCCGTTCCCAGCTCTTCGACCTGGCGGCCGACCCCGGTGAACACCGCGATATCGCGGATCGTCATCCCCGTCGCGTGGAATGGTATCGCGCCCATTTGCAGCGCTGGGGGGCCGCGCAGCGGGAGTTTATTCTCAGGCCTCGGCCGTAGCGCGTTCGCGACCCGCCCACAGCCACGCCCGCACATCGCGCCAGCGCCGCTTCAGGTGCACCAGCGCCACCATCATCGCGATCACGGCGGCCGACGCCAGCGCCGTCTGGAAGATCGAGAGGTTGTCGCGCAGTATCCACAGCCAGCGCCCGTAGACCAGCTCGGTGTGCACCCAGTAGACCAGCAGCGAGTGCGTGCCGAGCAGGCGCACCCAGCTCGACGCGCCGGCGGTATGCTCGGTCCACAGGTAGGCGAAGGCCACCAGCAGCAGGATCACGCCCAGCTTGATGAACACCAGCGCCGGCGAGTTCAGCCAGAACTCGGACTTCGCGTAGAGCGAGAGCGGCAGATCGCCGAAGTACTTTCCGCCGAAGATCATCCCGAAGCCGGCCAGCGCCGCCCACTGCATCATCCGGTTGCGGTCGCCGCCGCGCGCCACCCGCAGGACGCTTCCGGCGCTCACGCCGAAGGCGACGAACGCTGCCCACGGGAAGAACGAGAAGAAGAAGTAGTCGGGGACGACGTAGTTGCGCAGGAACGGATGCAGGGCGCTCCAGTCCATCGTCGAGATGACCGGCGACGCCGCCGCGATTCCCAACCCCAGAACGCCGCACAACCGCACGCGCTCCATCGTGGTGAACACCGCCATCGGGGCCATCACCGCAATCGCAAGCGCCATCGTGTTCAGGATGTCGACCCGGAACAGGTCCGTCCACGGACTCGTCGGCAGCCCGAACACCCAAAGCTGGAATCGGAACGCGAACGCCAGCGCCAGCAGATACCCGGCGCGTCTCCATGCTCCTACCACGCGGCGCCACGGCGCCTCGCCCTTGCGCCCGGAGGCGTCCATCAGGAAGCCCAGCGTCACGCCCGTAAGAAACAGGAAGATCGCCGGCGGCATTCCTCCGACGAACTGCGAGAGCACGTACGGTCCGCTCTCGCGCAGGTCCTTCGCCGTAAAGGAATGGAAGACGTGACCCTGAAGCATCACCACCGCGGCCAGGCCCCGCGACCAGTCGAGAAAGGCCAACCGCTCGGATCGGCGAGGCGCCTGGGTCGTTTTTTCTGTCGTGCCCGTGCTCATTTCATCGGATACTCGCGCTTGACGCCCGCCGGCAGTTTCAGCTTCACGCCCTCCGGCGTTACCGGCGCGTTGACTTTCAGGTCGATGTACGACGCCAGCGTGTAGTTGCCCGATCTCTCGACGAACTTCTGCTGCACCGCCTGGCCGCCGGCCCCGACCCACAGCTCGGCATGCTTCAGCTTCTCAGCCAGTTCGCGCGAGCGCGGCGTCAGCTCGAGGTGCGCCGTCTTCTGGCCGTTCACCGTCTCTTCGCCTGCGACCTTCACGGTGAAGTTGCGCGTCAGGTCGCGGCCCGAGGTGCCGAAGCCGAGCATCAGGAATTGATCGACCAGGGAGCGATGTTTCCCCAGGTCGTATTCGTACACGGTGAGGATTTTCGGGTAGTATTTCTCGGCCTTGCGGTCCGCGAAGGCGATGACGGTGGGGTCCTGCCCGCCAAACTCGATAATCATGCCCAGGCCCTTGGGGGTCTTCAGAACGCGTATCTCTCCGGTCTGCTCGCTGGTGTCGTTGATGATCGAGGTGTAGTTGACGTGGCGCAGCTTCGCCGTCAGGCTCTTGAAGGACGCCGCGGCGGAGTCCATGCTCGCCAGCACGGCGTCGAGCGCGGGCGCGGCGGGAGCGGGTAGGACGATCGCGGACAACAACAACGCGGTGATTCTCATGTCGGCGCCGGATTTCACTTCTGCGGATCGACGCGGGCGAACGCCATGTACCCCTTGATTTCTTTCTCGGTGTCGAAGATCGGCTCCAGGCTCACGAGCCGGTGCTTCTTGCCTTCCGATTGCGAGCGGATCAACTGCTGCGCGCGGTCGCGGCGGCCGCCCTCGGGCACGCCGTCGAGCAGATCCGATTCAATCCAGAAGACGTGCGCGCCGTGATCGGCCGGCAGCATGACCACGCTCTTGGCCTTAGGCTGATCGCGAAACAAGCCTCGAGGCGTGAGAAAAATGAAGGCCAGAATCAGGCCCACCATGACGTCGTACTGCCAGGTGGCGCGTTTATGTTCCCAGAGGATGAATCCCTTGATTCCCAACAGTCTGCGAACGGCTTCGCCGCCGCCCCCAATATCGAGTTTACCATGGAGGGCATGCGTAACCGTTCCTTCGGACGATCCGGGCGCGAGGTGAGCGACGTCGGTTTCGGCGCCTGGGGCATCGGCGGCCGCCAGTGGATCGGCGCCGAGGACGACGAGTCGCTGCGCGCGCTGCGCCGCGCCCTCGAGCTCGGACTCAACCTCATTGACACCGCGCTCGCCTACGGCGACGGCCACAGCGAGAAGCTGGTGGGACGGGTGATCCGCGAGGCGCGCGCGCCGGTCTTCATCGCCACCAAGGTTCCGCCGAAGAACATGCAGTGGCCGGCGCGCCCCGGCGTCGGCATCGACCAGGTGTTTCCCTACGACTACATCGTGCAGTCGACCCACGAGAGCCTGCGCAATCTCGGCGTGGAGGCTCTCGATCTCCAGCAGCTTCACGTCTGGAACCCCGAGTGGTTCCCTCGCGACGAATGGCGCCGCGCCTTCGAGGACCTGAAGCGATCCGGCAAGGTGCGCGCCGTGGGCGTTTCGATCAACGATCACCAGCCGGATTCGGCGATCGAGCTGGTGGAATCGGGCCTGATCGATAGCGTCCAGGTGATCCACAACATCTTCGACCAGACTCCCGAGTCGCGCCTTCTGCCGCTGTGCCGCGAGCGCGGCGTCGCGGTGCTCTCGCGCGTGCCGCTCGACGAGGGTGCGCTCACCGGCGCGATCGGCCCGGACACGCGCTTCCCGGAGGGCGACTTCCGCGAGTGGTACTTTCGCGGCGACCGCAAGCGGCAGGTGGCGGACCGCGTCGCCGCGCTACGCGCCGACCTCGCCGGCGTCGAGGGGACCCTGGCGCAGATCGCGCTGCGATTCTGCCTGTCGCATCCGGCGGTGACTTCGGTGATTCCGGGCATGCGCAAAGTCGCGAACGTCGAGAGCAGTTGCGCGGCCAGCGGCCTGGGCCCGCTCGGCGAGGACGTCGTGGCGCGCCTGCGGGCGCACGCCTGGCCGCGGAATTTCTACCTGTAGGAGTGTTCATGAACCGGCGCCGATTCCTGGCCTCCGCCGCCTTGGGCTCCGCGGCGTGGTCCGCCGACACGCGCGCGACGCAAATCCTGATCAACGGCGTGATCTATTACCGGCCGGAAGGCGCCGGATTTGCGCGCTGCGAAGCGCTGGCGATCGCCGGGGACCGCGTGCTCGGCTATGGCAGCAACGCCGAGATGCAGGCGCTCGCGAACGCGTCGACCACGCGCGTCGATCTAGCGGGTCGCACCGTGCTGCCGGGGTTCACCGATTCGCACACGCACGTCGCCAACTCGGGCCTGCGCCACCTCAAGGAAGTCGACGCCGACCTGCGATCGATCGCCGGGATCCAGCAGGCGATTCGCGAGCGCGCCGCGCGCACGCCCGCGGGCCAGTTGATCCGCGGTTTCAAATACGACGACACCAAGACCAGCGAAGGCCGCAAGCTGAACAAGTCCGATCTGGATGCGGCGGCGCCAGCCCATCCGGTCGTCGTCGTGCATCGCGGCGGCCACACCGCCTACGTCAACTCGAAGCTGCTCGAGATGAGCGACATCCACGAGAAGACGCCCAATCCGCCCGGCGGCATGATCGTGCGCGACGGCGCCGGGCGGCTCACCGGCGAGCTACGCGAGACGGCCACCTATGCGCTGCGCGCGCCCGTGCCGCCCGCCAGCCGTGACGACCGCCGCGAAGGCGTCCGCCTCATGACCCGGCTGTTCGCGCAGGCCGGAATCACGTCGGCGCACGACGCCCAGGGATCGCCCGACGATCTGCGCGCCTACCAGGACGCCCACGAGCGCGGCCACCTCTCGTGCCGCGTCTACACGCTGATCAACTACCGATGGCTGGACGCGATGATCGCCGCCGGCGTCCGCACGGGCTTCGGCAACGACTGGTGCCGCGTCGGGGCCGTGAAGCTGACTTCCGACGGTTCGATCTCCGAGCGCACGGCGCGGCTGCGCGATCCCTACATCGGACGGCCCGGCGACCGCGGCATCCAGGTGATGACCGAAGCGGAGCTGTACGAGTACGCGCTCAAGGCGCACCTGGCGGGCTGGCAGATCGGCACGCACGCCAACGGCGACGAGGGCATCGACGTCGCGCTGCGCGTCTACGAGCGGCTCCAGCGAGAGCACCCGCGGCGCGACCCGCGGTTCCGCCTGGAGCACTGCACCATGATCGACGACGGATTGCTCGGCCGCATCAAGGCGCTCGACGCCATTCCGACGCCCTTCTGGACGTACGTCTACTATCACGGCGAAAAGATGTCCGATTACGGCGAGGAGCGGCTGAATCGTATGTTTGCGATGCGCAGCTTCCTGGACCGCGGGATTCGCGTCGCGCCGGGCTCGGATTACGTGCCGGGGCCGTACGACCCGATGATGGCGCTGCAATCGTGCGTGACGCGCACCGACACGCGCGGCAAGGTCTGGGGGCCGAAGCAAAGAATCGGCGTCGCCGAGGCGATTCGCGCCAGCACGATCCACGGCGCCTGGGCGTCGTTCGAGGAGGACAGCAAGGGGACCCTGGAGCCGGGGAAGCTGGCCGACCTGGTGGTGCTGTCGCGCGACCCCCTGGCTTCGGAGCCGTCGCGGCTGATGGAGATCAAGGTGGAGCGCACGATGGCGGGTGGGCGCTGGGTGTGGGAATCGTAAACAGGTCTTGACTTTCACCCTTTATTCGCCCACAATGCGGTTATGGCGCTTACCAGACGGCAGAAGGAAGTCCTGGACTTCATCGCGAAGTTCGTCGGCGAGAACGGCTTCAGCCCGAGCTACGAGGAGATTGCCGCGGGGTTGAGCCTCTCGTCGCTGGCGACCGTGCACAAGCACATCACGGCGCTGGAGTCGCGGCAGTATCTCAAGCGCAACTACAACCAGAGCCGGTCGGTCGAGATTCAGCCCAAGTATTTCCAGGATCAGAAGCGATTTGCCGAGCGCCGCGCCGAGATTCCGCTGGTCGGACGCATCGCCGCGGGCCGTCCGGTGGAGGCCTACGCTGGGCAGGAGACGCTGCACTTCGGCGACTTCGCCGGCGACAAGGACACCTACGCGCTCGAAGTACGGGGCGATTCGATGATCGACGACCATATCCTCGACGGCGACTACGTCCTGGTGGAGCGCACGCCCCAGGTGCACGACGGCGAAATCGCCGTGGCTCTGGTCGGCGCCGAGAGCACGCTCAAGCGCGTGTATCACGAGGCCGGCGGCACGGTCCGCCTGCAACCGGCGAATGCGGCGATGGAGCCGATCCGCGTCCCCGCTGCCGACGTGCAGGTGCAAGGGCGCGTCCTGGCGGTGTTGCGGAAGTACCGCTGAGCCGTCGCGCATCAACGCCCGATACCGGCAGCGCTTCTGATCGATAATCGTGTCGTGCCAGCCGGCGAGCCGCCCGATCTCTTCTCCCGCGGCCTCCGCCTGTTCAACGAGCGCGAGTTCTTCGAGTGCCATGAAGTCCTCGAGGCAGTGTGGACCCCCGAGCGCGGGCCGCGGCGGCTGTTCCTCCAGGCGCTGATTCACCTGGCGGTCGGCTTCTATCACCACACGCAGGGCAATCGCGAAGGCACGCTCCGCCAGCTCCGCAAGGGACTCAAGAAGCTGGCCGCCTACCTGCCCGAGCGCGAAGGAGTCGACACCGCGCGGCTCTACGCGGAGTCGTCCGGCTGGCTCGATCGCCTCGAACGCTGCGAAGCGATCGGCCATTTTCCGAAGATTTCGGCACGCCTGATAACGCGTCCCGAAGGACGCTTGATAAAATGATGCCTGCCATGCATCGCGCGCTAGTATTCGTTGTCCTGGCGGCGCCGTTCGCCGCCCGTCTCCACGCGCAGCTCGATCAGCTCGGCCCGCAGATCGGACAGCTCGGCCGCAAGACCTCCGTCAGCTCCATCCGCATCGCAACCGATCCGGCGGCGCCGCGCGTGCGGCCGTTCGAGACACTGGTGCTACAGGTACGCGCCTACGCCAAGACCGAGGACGGCCAGAACGCGCGACTGCGCCGCGCCGGCGCGAAGCTGAAAGTCCGCGAGCCGGGTGGCGGCTGGATATCGAAGGCCTTCGTCTTCCAGGGAACCGACGACGAGAAATTCGCCGAGGAAAGCAGGTCGGCGGCCTGGAATATCTTCATGGGCGCCTCCGGGCAGTTCGTCAACAAGGACGCCTTCCTCTATACGGCCCCGGAGAAGCCCGGCAAGTACAACGTCGACGCCGAGCTCGAAGGCCAGAAAACCAGCGTCGAAATCGAAGTCGCCGCCGACGCCGCATCCACCCGTCCGGTCGAGCGCGTCACGTTCCTCGCCGAGCCGCGCATCGACGATCCGTATCGCCCGCTGGCCGAGCACTACGCGCCGATGCTGGCGCAGGAGACCTGGTTCCAGCCCAAGTCCGACACGCCCGCGCGCTTCGACTTCGACGGCGATTGGCGCGGCGACAACAACTGGGAGAACCTCGACGCCGGCAGCTCGCAGGCCTACGTCTACTACGCGGTCACGGAGACCTCGACGCACTGGTTCCTGATCTACAACGTGTTTCATCCGCGCGACTACTCCGACAAGTGCGCCGTCGGCACCTGCCACGAGAACGACAATGAGGGCCTCATCCTGACCGTTCGCAAGGACGGCTCCCGCTTCGGCCGCCTCCAGACCATGGAGACCCTGGCGCACAACAACATCTACTCCGCCGTCGCCGACAACTCCATTCGCGACGGCGCACACCGCATCGAAGGCGAGATCGAGTTCCACGACGGGTCGCACCCGATCGTGTTCATCGAGTCGGGCGGCCACGGCATCTACCCGACGCGCGAGAAGACGTCGCGCTACAACCGCGAGCGCGACGAGTTCGCCGACGGTACGGGCATCACCTTCGTCTATAAGGGCGTCGCCGAGCGGCCGCGGCACGCCAGCGACCGCCTGGTCGGCTACGAGCTGCTGCCGATCTATCAGCATTGGTGGACGCGCGCGCGCGAGGACCGCGCCGCGGATGCGACCTTCGACAGCTACTTCCGCTATCAGCCCTTCGCCGGACGGCCGGGCGTCGCGTACCCGATCGGGGGAAGTTTCCTGGGCCGCAAGGAGGCGTCCAACAAGGCGAAGCCCTTTTGGGGATGGCACGACACGGCGACCCTGAAGCGCGGCATCCTCGCCGTCGGCCAATGGGGACTCGATCCGGCGTACGCCGTCACGCGCAACCTGCGCTTTCCCTCCGGACAGCCGTTCTCGCTCGACTACACGTTCAACCCGTACCTCGGCATCGGCCAGCCGGCGGAGATCTCGGGAACGCTCGTGACGCCGAGCGTTCAGACGCAGGCGCCGGAGGTGTCGCAGCCCTCCTCGCCCGCGGCCTTCGATCCGGGTGCGTCGCTCGCGTCGGCTCTCGAGTCGCCGCGCACGCCCGCGACTTCGCCGCCGCCCGCACTGCCAGCAGCTCCGGCGCAATCGTCGCCTGCCGCGCCCGTCGCCGCGGGCACTGTGGATTTCGAGGCGCAGATCGACGGCACGGTCGACGTGGTGCTGGGCGCCGGCGCGGTGCGCTTCGACGTCGTCACTGGCGGACCTCCGGCGCGCGGGGCGTGGTCGTTCAGCGCCGCGATGCCGTCGCAGCCCGCGGCGTCGTGGAACCTGACGAAATCGGCGGGCCGCGGAACGGCGCGCATCGTCGAGCAGCCCTCGGCGGCGAACGGCTATCGCGTGGTAATTCGCGTCGAGGACCCGCGCGGCGGGTCGGACTTCTACAAGCTTCGGCTGGAGTGGAAGTAACCGGCTCCGACCTGTCGCCGAAGCATAACCCTCACTTCCCGATCGCCATCAGGTGCTTCTCCGTGCGGTAATACCAGCGCCCGTCGACCAGCGCCGGCGACGCCAGCGTGCGTTCGTTGAAGCGATTCACGTGGAGCAACTGGAACTCCGCTCCCGCCTTCAGCACGAACGTCTCGCCCTGGTCATTGGTGATGAACACCTTCCCGTCCACCGCCACCGGCGACGCCGAGAACGATTCCTTCATCGCCTCGCCCAGCCTTCCCTGCCACATCAGCTTTCCGGTCGCCGCCTCGAAGCACGTCGCGATCGACGTCATGTCGTTCACCAGATACAGGTATTGCCCGTACACTAGCGGCGACGGAATGAACGGAGACCCGCGCGGCGTCTGCCACGCCACGTGCGTCGACGTGATGTCGCCCGAACCTCCGGGGCGGATCGCCAGCGTCGGTCCGGCGCGGCCCGACGGTGCGAACACCAGCCCGGCGCCGACCGCCGGTGTCGGCGTCACCTCGAACGTGTTGCCGTTGGCGTACCACAGCTCCTCGCCAGTGTCGGGATTGTAGCCGTACACACGATTCTGGCTGCTCACCACGATCTCGTCGCGCGAGCCCGCACGAATCGCCACCGCCGATCCCCAGCCCACCTGCTCGCGACGCGCCGTCTTCCAGATTTCCTTTCCCGTGCGTTTGTCGAGCGCCGTGATGAACGATCCCGTGCGTTGGTCCTGGTAGAAGATCACGCGGTCCTTGTAGATCAACGGCGATCCCGCGCTGCCGTGATACAGCGTGATGGGCGCGAAGCTGCGAGTCCACACCTGCTTGCCGTCGAAGTCGACCGCCAGCAGCCCCGCGTTGCCGAACCACGCGTAGACGCGTTCGCCGTCGGTGGAGGGCGTCCCGGAAGCGAAGGTATTCTTGCGATAGATGCGCTCGATATCCGCCTGCGGCGCCGCGGCTTCCCACAGCAGCTTGCCGTCGGAGCGCCGGAAGCACAGGATCGCGCGCCGCGCACCGTCGTCGAAACCCGCCGTCAGAAAGATCCGGTCGCCCCAGACGATCGGCGACGACGCACCACGCCCCGGCACTTCCACCTTCCAGACGACGTTCTCGGTGTCGGACCACTTGTCGACATAGCCCTTGCCGTCGACGAGTCCCTGTCCCGAAGGCCCGCGCCATCGCGGCCAATACTTACGGGCCTCGCCCTGCACTTCGATCATCGACACATTGGGGTCGGCCGAGGCGGCCGAGGCCAGTGCTGCCAGGAGAATCGCTCTGCGCACCATTTCATTGTAATTTGACGAGCCAGCGGGCCACATCGGTGCGCCGCTCGTTGACCGAGATATTCCGTCCGCCCACCGCGCCCTCCCATAACACCGGCCGAGGCGCCAGCGCATCGGCGATATCGGAGATGTCGCCGGCCTTCAGGATGCCGTGCACGATCGCGTCCATCGGCACGTAGGTGTACGGGCTTTCGAGGACCGTCAGATAGGACGTCAGCCCGCCGCGCGCCGCCACCGCGCGAATGCCGGGCTCGTAGAGCGCGGTCAACAGGGCCAGGTGCGCGCCCACCGGGTCGGCGCGGTGCTGGATGTCGGGTCCGCCCTCAAGCTGCACTTCGTCGACCAGCGGCACGCGCGGATTCGGCGGCGCAAACGACTCGCCCCACAGCGAGATGCGCCGCGGGTCGACGTCGCGGCGCGTTCGCAGATAGCGCAGCACGCCGCGCAGGTCCTTGATGCGCGAAGCCATCAGCGAGTTGCCGAGATCGAACTCCAGTTGCGCGAGCGAGTGCATCGCGCCGCCGTCGCCGCGATCGGTCGAGGGCGACGTCTCGCCCGTGGCCCGCACGTCGGCGAGGCACACGGCGACTCCCGCGTCGAGGAGCGCCTGAATCTCGGCCGTGCGCGACTTCAGAAAGCGGTCCTTGCCGTCCTGCGCCACGGCGACGACGATCGGCGGCCGCGGGCGCGCCGGCTTGAGCAGCAGCATGGGGACGGAGATGCCCGGATCGGTTTCGATGGCGATCGCCTCCACCGCCACGCCCGCGACATTTCGAGTCCAGAATGTTTGCGCTGCCGGAGACGCGGGCGGGTCGATGTCGCCTAGGGCGGCCCGCAACGAATCGCGCAGGCTCCCGCGCGGCTGACGAGTGATTCCCAGCCGCGCGGCTTCATGCAGCGCGCGCCGCTCGATCTTCGCCGCCAGCGCCGGCGTAATGCTGACGAGGTCCTCGTGCGGCCGCCGCCGCGCGAACTCCTGCCGCCGCGCGAGTTCCCGCAGCGGGCTCACGGAAAGCTCGGAGTCGGGCAGCACGGCGAGGTCGGGCGCGGGCGGCGCGGGAATGCCGAACCAGCGTTCGAAAACCGGATACAGCGCCGCACGATGCTCCGGTCCGACGCTGAAGCAGTGGCTGGCGCGCTCCATGCTCAGCCGGATCAGTCCGAACGCCTGTGCCGCCGCCAGGTTCTCCGCCGCGCCGTAGAATCCCCACACTCTCTTCGAGCGCTCGTAGCCGTCGACCCACAGCTCCGGGTAATCCGGCTCTTCCGCGCCTTCCCATCCGAACTCGAAGGCGCGCACGAACCGGCGCGGCGCGATCGAGGCTGCCACCAGCCAGGGCGAGAACTGCCGCGCGATCTGGCCGAACGAGTCGCCGTGCACGCGCACGTGCCCCTGGTCGTAATTGAACGGCGCGACCGCCGCGATTCGCGGATCGAGCGCCGCCGCGATCGCCGACGGCTCTCCCCCGCCCGCCACCGCGCCGAGGAGAATAATCTTCTCGTTGTCGACTTCCGTTCGCGTGTGAAGATAATCCACCGAGCGCACGATGTCCCAGGCAACCCAGCCCGAATAGCTCTCGCCGGCCAGATAGAGCTGCTTCGTGAACGTGAATCGCGACGCATACGCCTGGCGGTACCACGGGTTCGTTTCGGCGCGCTCGCCGTAGCCGGGCCGCTCCATCACGAGCACCGCCGCGCCCGCGCGCGCCCAGGCCTCGCCGAGATCGTGCAGTTCGCCCTGCGTCTTCGGATAGTGCTGGCTGTGCACAACAAGGATCGCCGGCGCTCGCCCGCGCAAGGGCTCGGGCAGGTAGAGGTTCGCGGTGACCCAGTACTTGTCGCGGCTCTGATAGGCGACGTTCTCGATCCTGTAGCCGCGACCGGTTCTTCGTCCGGACACTCGCGCGTCGAGGGGGACTCTTTCGGACGGAAGCGCCGCCGACTCGCGCAGCGCGGCGACGCGCTGGTCGCGAAACTTCTCCCAGTCCTCACGCGTGTTCACGGACTCCCAGGCATTGCGCTCGGCGAGTACAGCCTTGCGCGCGCGCTCCCGAAGCTGCCGCTGCACCATACCGCGGACCCCGTGGAATCGGCGCTGGAGAGGCGTCCATACGTTGCTGTCCATCGACGCCAAGCCTGTCAACGCCTTCGTCCTCTCGACCGGCGGGAGCACGGCCGCCGGGGCGGCTTCCGTGAGGTGCATCGCGCGATAGCGCGACATCGCAAAGAACGCGGAAGGCGACCCGACGAACGGAATCGCGCTCCACTCCTCGACTTCCCCCGGCCTCGCCGCGCGCAGCCGCCCGATCGCCATGCGCCATCGCGAAGGCACACCGCTCTCGCCGAGCGCCGAGGCGACTTCGTCGAGCGGCACATCCACGCGGGCGATCCACTCGCCGTGGCGGATCGCAGTCTGCACGCCGATGCCGCCGTTCCAGGCATGAGGCCGCATGATGCGCGGACCGCGGATCAGCGAGTCGCGAATCGCGCCCACGGAGTTCACCGCGATCTCCACCGCCGCCGATCCGCTGGTCGCCAGATACAGCGCGAGATGGTCGTCACCCGTCACCGCGCTGTCGCGTCCCCCCGCCCGCGCGACGACCGGCTCCGGCTCGACGGCGCGGACCAGCAACGCCAGCGTGCGCCCGTCGTGCATCCACTTCACTTGCGTCGGGTAGCGCGCGGGCCGCGGGTCCGGCTCGTGTCGCGGCAGCTCGAAGGCGGGAACGGCGCGCCACGCGGGATGCTCCCAGTCGGCGGCGACCGGCGGAAGCGGCGCGACCCGTCCGATCTCGACGGGCGGCTCGCCATTGCCGAGCGATGTGTGCTCGATGCGCGGATGCTCGCCGCGTTGCACCGGGACCACGACGGTCAGCGCCGCGGACACCCATCGATACTCCGGCGCCAGCGCCCGGCGCGAACGAATCCTCTCGGCGACGACCACCAGCGATGTCTCGCGCGCGTCGAGCAGGATCGCGGCGTCGACCGACCAGCCGTTCCCAACAACGCGCGCCGACGCCAGCACCTCGGCGTTGGCGATCGCCTCGCCGCGCTCCTCCAGCCGCCATGCACCTAACGGGTTCACGGCGAGCGTGAGGTCGCGCCGGCCCGATACTCGAAACTCGACGCGGTCCTCGAGCGGCGGCGAGAGCGTCGCATCGATTTCCCACACCGGGTTCTTTCCGATCGAGCGCGCCAGCACGCGGCCGCCCGGCTCGGGGAAAACGCCGGAGAATCGAACATAGTTGCCCTGAATCGCAACGCCCACTTTGCCGCCGAGCTTCTCCGGCGCCCCCGGCTCGCGCGGCAGCAGAGTCAGTTCCTGCGCGCCGGCCGACAGCGCAAACAGAAACGCGATTCGTCTCATGACTGACGCCTCCGTGCGGCCGCCCACAGCGCCGCGGTAATCAGCACGCCCGCCGCCGACATCGCCGCGCCCGTGTACACCGATTTTGGCCGAAACACAAACTCGATCTCGTGCGACCCGCGCTCGACCACCACGCCGCGTAGCGCCCCGTCGGCCTCCCACACACGCGCCGTCGCGGCGTCGATCATCGCTCTCCAGCCGGGATAGTATGTGTCGGCCAGCACCACCATCCCCCGGCACGCGAGCGTCGCGCGCAACACGACCCGGTCCGCGCGTCGCGCAACGATTTCCGCCGACTCCCCGCCGCCCTCGCACGATTCGAGCGCGGGCGGATCCTCGAGCATCGCTGTCGACCCGCGCAGGTCGAACGCCGGGTCTTCGTACAGCTTCCGCAGGTGCGGGCGCGAGGGAACGCGAACGGCGCGGTGGACGATGCGCACGCGCGGGAATGCCGACGGGTTGCGCCACGCGCTGACGCCGGTCGCGCCCGTGAACACCTTCTCCTGGCCGGGCCGCGCCCGCTCGCGCGACACCGCGTAGTTCACCGCCAGCAGATCCTGAATGCGCGGATAGTGCGAGTGCGTCTCCAGAAGATTCGACGTGACGCCCGCCATGTAGCCCGCCGGCGTTTCGATGCTCTGCCAGTCGCCGAAGTTCGAGGGAATATCGGCGTCGTTGACCCATACGCGCACCGGCTGTGGCTGCGCGCGAAGGAATGACGCGATGTCGTTGTTTTCGCGCAACCGCGCCAGCGCCGACGGACGCGACTGGTCGACGAGATTCGCCATGTGCGCTCCCGACACCTGCCCAATCTCCCACAGGCACACGAACACGCACGCGACCCCCAGCGCTCGCGGCGAGATCGCCCCGGCCCGCCAGGCCGCGAGAATCGCGGCGAATAGCAGCGCGGCCGTCGCCGTGGTCAGCAGCGGCGGCGTCGCCGTCGTGTTCTTCGCCAGCGAAAACGCCGCCGCCCCGGCGAACGCCGCGGCCGCCATCGCAAAGAGCGCCAGTGAGAGCCGCCGAACCCAACGCGACGAGGCCTCGCCGCGTACGGCGTCGAATCCCCAGGCGGCCAGCGGCGCTATGGCGAGCGAGAACACCGCGATCGCGCGCGCCGGCACCCGCGCCTTCCCGGCGAAGGGCAGCGTTGAGTAGACAAGGCCGTGCATCCAGCTCGACGACGCCATCGCGAACAACAGCGCGCCCACCGCGAGCATCGCAAAGACACGCACCGGCGCATCGTGCTTCCAGCACAGAATCACGCCGAGCAACACGAACGAAAACGCCGCAACGCCGGCGAACGGGTTCACGTGCGCGTAGACGCCCGGCACGACGATTCCGGCCAGCGACACCGGCGTGAACGAGAACTGTTCCGGGATCGTGTAGGGAATCGATTGGTTCCACGCGACCGGGTCGGCGAGACCCGCCCATCGGCGGGCCAGCTTCGCGTATTCGAGCCCCGGAATCGTCTGAAGTCCGCTGGTGAGCGCGGCGACCGATATCGAGAGCGCCGCCACCCACGCCAGCCGCGGCGCACGCGCGACGTGCCACATCCACAGCGCCGCGGCGGCCATCGACAGGTAGAGCGGAATCTCGTGGTGCCCGCTGAGCCAGGCGATTCCCAGGCACATCCCGGAAATCGCCGCTGATGCCGCCGTCCGCTCGCCGCGCACCGCGCGCAGCAGGAACAGCACGACCAGCGGACCCCACACGGCGCCGTTGAGAAGCTGCGGCCAGTCGGTGTTGCCGAAGAATCCACCCAGCGCGAAGACCAGTCCGCCGAGAATCGACGCCGCATGCGAGCGCCCGAGATCGCGGCACAGCCAGAAGGCGAACAGCGCCGCCTGGAAATGAATCAGCGCGTAGAACCAGTGCATGGCCGCGACGCTGACCTTGCCCGCGTCGAAGCGCAGCGGCGGCACCATCCAGTTCAGCGGATACGCCGCTCCTGTGAACTGCGCCAGGAACGGCTGGCCGCACCACTGGTACGGATCCCAGAGCGGCAAGCGCAGGTGTCTGATCTCCGACGCCAGGAACTGGAAGCGCGGCAGCTCCATGTTGGCCAGATCGGGGCTGTCGAGATAGGAGTATTGATCCGTAAAGAGAATGCGCCAGTAGAAGCCGGCGCACAGCAGCGCGAGCACAAAAGCGGAGAGCGCCGCCCGCGACATCGCCCGATCATAGCATCGGGGCGCGCAACGTCCTTATCGGGCCTCTTCGAGCAGAGCGAGGATGTCCTTCTCGTAGGCCGCCCGGCTGACCAGCCCCACGTGCGTCGCCGCAATGCGGCCCTGGCGGTCGACGATCAGCGTCGTTGGCAGCGACTCCACGCCGCCGTAGGATCGCGTCACGTCCTCGCCGCCGATCGCCACCGGATAATTCACCTTGTGCCTGGCGAGGAACGGCCGCACCGGGTCCCAACCGCCTTCATCGAGCGACACGCCGATCACCGTGAATCCGCGGTCGCGATACGCGCGCTGAAACTCGACGAACCACGGAATCTCGACTCGGCAGGGAGGACACCACGTCGCCCAGAAGTTAAGCACCACCACCTGGCCGCGGCAATCCGACAGACGGATCGTTCGCCCGTCGGCGTCCTTCAGCGCGAAGTCCGGCGCCTCGGTCCGGTCGGCCGCCCGCGTATCGCCCGGACGCAGCTTCGCCAGCACGAATCGTCCGACGCGGCTGCCCTCGGCAACGCACGCCTCCACGCACCGGTACGCGTACGCGCGTGTCACCGGAACCGACATCGCCCCGGCGACCCCCACCGATGCGCACGCCGCGACCCACACGGTCCGGCGCCTCCGCCTCCGCATCGCCTCGCGCCGCGCGTTCAGCCGCGCCAGGCCCCGGCGTGTATCGGGCGACCACTCGCCCGGCGCCAGCATCGCGGCCATCTCCCGGTCCACCCACTCGGCGGTCTCATTCCGTGTTTCCATATCGCCTCACGTACTCCCTTCGAAAGGATTGCTGCGCCCTCGCCAGCAGCGTGCCGATCGACGACGCCGTCAACGACAGCGCGCCCGCCAGTTCGCCGTAGCTCATGCCGTCGGCGCGCAGCACCAGCAGTTCGGCATCGCGCGGCTTCATCTTCGCCAGAACGGCGGCCACGCGAGCCTTCCGGTCGCCCGCCAGGTGTATCTCCTCGGGCGTGCGCGGCCGGCGCAGCAGCGGTACGATGCGCTCCAGCCGCTCGCGGCGCCGCCGACCACGCAGTTCGTCGAGCGCCGCCCGCACCGCCGTCCGATGCAGCCACGCGGACGCCTTGGAATGGTCGGCCACGCCGCCCTTCTGCCATCGCAGGAACACCTCGACCGCGAGTTCCTCGGCGCGGCCCGGATCGCGAATGACCCCCGCGATCAGCCGCGCCACCCGCGCGTAGTGCTCGTCGAAGACCGCTTCGAGACCCGCGCTATCGACGACCGGAGCCGCGTTCCACCTCGCAGTTGCGCACGATCACAACACTACAACGCCGCCGCCGGAGGATTTGTGACGGGATTCCGCGGAGCCGCCCGCTACTCGGGCAAGCCGACGCGGCGGAGCAGATCGGTGAAGCGCGCATCGGAGCGCAGCGGGTCGAACAGCGGGTCGACCTTGAGATACGCCAGCCAGCCGGAGCGGTGCTCGAAGCCCTGCTGGAGCAGCTGAAACGCCTCGTCCTTCTCGCCGAGCGCGGCGTGCACGACCGCGATCCAGATGGGCTGCACGTAGGTCTGCGCGGCACGCTCCTTGAGCTCGGCCAGCGCCTTGCGCGCCTCAGCCGCGCGGCCGGCGGTGGCGTGGCCCCAGGCGACAGCGGCGAGCTCGCTGCTGTTGCCTTCCGAAAGATCGAGCGCGCGCTGAAACTCGGGCGTTGCCTCGCCGTGCTGTCCCTGGAGCGCGAGCGCGCGGGCCAGCGCCAGGTGCGCGGGGGCGAACGACGGGTCGAGCTGAATGGTCTTGCGCGCCTGCGCGGCGGCGTCGGCGGCGCGGCGCGCGTAGTACATCGCCGAGGCCAGCGTGCGGTTGATCGGCAGCGACACCGGCTCCTGCTGCTGCGCGCGCGAGGCTTCGGCGAGCGCGTCGTCGAAGCGGCCCATCATCGCGTAGTATTCGCCCAGCCACTGGCGGCCCGTGGCGTAGTTGGGATTCAGCTCCACGGCGCGCTTCAGTTCCTTCTCGGCGTCGACCCACGACCAGTCGTGCGTGAGCTTGGCCCAGCCCAAGGAGGCGTGGGCCTCGGCGAGCGACGCGTCGATCTGGAGCGCCTGCATGGCGGACGACTTGGCGCGCGGCATCACTTCCTTGGCGGGCAGCACGTGATAGTCGGCCAGCAGCGCGAAGGAGTCGGCCAGCCCGGCGTGGGCCAGCGCGAAGCGCGAATCGCGCGCCAGCGCCTGCTGGAACAGCTCGATCGAGAGCTGCATCCCCTCCAGCGTGCGCTTGTTCCACTGGAATCGGCCCTGCAAGTAGAGTTGATAGGCCTCGGAGTTCTCGGTCTGTTTGCGCGCGAGCTGCGTCTTCTGCTCGCCGCTCAGCTCCAGGCGGAGCTTGTCGGAGATCTCGCGCGATATTTCGCCCTGGAGCGAGAGCAGGTCGGCGACCTTGCGGTTGTACTGCTCGCCCCAGATCTGACGGCCCGTGCGCACCTCCACCAGCTCGGTCGAAATCGCGAGCGAGTCGCCGCGCGTGGTGACGCGCCCCATGAGCACGGCGTGGACGTTCATGTCCTGGCCGGCCTTCTGCGGATCCGCCTCGCGTCCCTTGTAGCGGAACACCGTGCTGCGCGAGGCGACCTCGAAGTTCGGCAGCCGCGAGAGGTTGTTGATGATGGCCTCGGTGATGCCGTCGCTCAGGTACTCGGTGTTGGGGTCGCGCGAAACGTTGACGAACGGCAGCACGGCGAGCGAATTGATCGACCTACCGCCGCGCATCAGCAAGTATCCGCCGACGCCCGCGAGCAGCAGCAGCGGCAGGGCGATCATGGCCCACTTCGGCACGTGCAGGCGGAAGTGCCGGCCGGCGTCGACCGATTCGGGCCGCCGGAGCTGCGAAACGCTGGCGATGCTGCGCAGCGCGAAGGCGAGGTCCTGGGCCGACTGGAAACGCTCGGCCGGCCGCTTCTGCATGCAGCGCACGACGATGCGCTCCAGGTCGGGCGGAAGGTCGCGCACGGCGCTGACCAGCTCGGGCGGATCTTCCTTGAGGATCGCGGCCATCGAGTCGGCGGTGGAGTTGCGGGCGAAGGGCCGGCGTCCGGAGACCATTTCGTAGAGCACGCAGCCGAGCGAGAAGATGTCGCTGCGCGCGTCGGCGGTCTCGCTGCGCACCTGCTCGGGCGACATGTAGCCGATGGTGCCGAGCACCATGCCCGGCTCGGTGGAAACGGTCGGGAGGTCGGAATCCGACTGCGACTGTGGCCCGGTGACGCGCGCGAGACCGAAGTCGAGAATCTTCACCCGCTCGTCGTCGGTGAGGAAGAGGTTCTCGGGCTTGAGGTCGCGGTGGACAATCCCTTTCGAGTGCGCCGCGGCGAGTCCCTCGGCGATGATGGCGGCGATCTCGGCGGCCTTGCGCCAGGGCAGCGGCGTCTGCACCAGGCGGCTGCGCAGCGTCTCGCCCTCGAGCAGTTCGGTGACGGCGTAGTGGACGCCTGCGTCGGCGCCAAAATCGTGAATGGCGAGAATGTTCGGATGCGAGAGCGCCGCCACGGCCTTGGCCTCGCGCTCGAAGCGCGCCAGGGCGACCGGATCGGCGGCGAGGTTCCCGGGCAGGACCTTGATGGCGACGTCGCGCTCGAGACGCGGGTCGCGCGCCTTGTACACTTCACCCATGCCGCCGGCGCCAAGCGGCGAGACGACCTCGTAGGGACCCAGCTTCCTTCCCGGATTGAGCGGCATCTAAGAATCGATCTGCTAACCTTCAGTTTAACCCGACTATCAGGAGCGATTCATGAAGCAGAGGCTCATCCCCGCAATTTTCGCTTTCCCGCTAGGGCTTTTCGCCCAGCCGGCGGCGCCCGACGAGACGGCCACGCTGGTGCGCGAGCTGGCGCGCCGCGTCGTTCAGCTCGAGAAGCGCGTCCAGGACCTGGAGGGTCAGTTGCGCGACGCGCGTCCGATTGCCCCGGCGGTGCTGACGGCGGCCGCCCCAGCGCCCCCATCGCGCGCCACGCCGCAGTACCCGACGGCCGCCAACGGCAACGGGCACGATCACGGCACGCCCATGTCGCAGGATGCGGCGCCGCAATCCGCGCAGCCGGAGATGGCGACCACGCAGTCGTCGCCGCTGCTCAAGATGGCAGGATTCAGCGACTTCAACTTCTCGGCGTCGACGCTGAGGGGAACGCGCAGCGGGTTCAACGAGGGACAGTTCACGCTGCACATGACCTCGGCGCTGTCGCCGCGCGTCAACGTATTCGGCGAGTTCACCTTCACGGCGCGGCAGGACGGAGGCATGGGGTCCCCGGCGGTTCCGGGTTTCAACCCCGAGGTGGAGCGCATCCTGATCCGATACGACCGGAGCGACTATTTCAAGGTGTCGTTCGGCCGCTACCACACGCCCATCAACTGGTGGAACAACACCTATCATCACGGGCAGTGGCTGCAGACCTCAGTGAGCCGCCCCGAGATGACTCAGTTCGGCGGGCGTTTCATCCCCGTTCACTTCGTCGGTGCGATGGTGGAGGGCTCGGCGCCGGCCGGCGGGCTGAACCTGAACTACAACTTCGGGCTGGGCAACGGGCGCGGATCGGTGATCAGCCGCGGCGGCGACGCCGGCGATGAGAACAACAATCGCGCCTGGCTCATGAACCTGTTCGTGAAACCGAATAAAATCTACGGACTCCAGGCGGGCGGGTCGATCTACCGCGACCGCGTGCCGGTGGGCGGGCGCTCCTTCGGCGAGTGGATCCAGTCGGCGCACATCATCTGGACGAAAGAGACGCCGGAGTTCATGGCGGAGTTCGCCAACGTGTCGCATAAGGAGACGGGAGCGAGGAATTCGACCAACAGCCAGGCGTTCTACGCGCAGCTCGGCTATCGGCTGCCGCTCGACGAGCAGAAATGGAAGCCGTACTACCGCTTCGAATACATTCACGTGCCGCGTTCGGACGAGGTCTTCCGGCAGGTGCTGAGCCTGGCGGGTTCCACCTTCGGGATGCGCTACGACATCACGCACTTCGCCGCATTCAAGGTGGAGTACCGCAACTTGCGGCGTCCGGGCGTGCCTCGCATTCACGCGACGTTCGCGCAGACGAGCTTCACGTTTTAGGGGGCGGCGATGCGTGGAGCGAAACGAAGAATGATTTGGGCGCTGGCCGGGTCCTTGCTGACGGCGGCCACGGCGTCGCCCGGCGACATCGCGGTGGTGGCGCACCCGTCGGTCCCGGTCGCTGGGCTGAGCTTCGCGGAGCTGCGGCAGGTCTTCCTGGGCGACCGGCAGTTCTGGGCGTCGTCTCTGAAGGTGACGCTGCTGGTGCGGGGTCCGTCGACGCGGGAGCGCGAGGCGCTGCTGAAAAGCGTCTACCAGATGAGCGAGGCGCAGTTCCGGCAGTATTGGATCGGCAAGGTGTTCCGCGCCGAGGCCGCCAGCCAGCCGCGGCTGATGAATTCGCCGGAGGAGACCGCCAGCGTCGTGGCGTCGACGCCGGGGGCCATCGCGTTCGTCGACATCGCGCAGGCGCCCAAGGGCGCGAAGGTGCTGAAGGTGGACGGTCGCGCGCCGGGAGAGGCGGGGTACCGGCTCAAGTGAATCGGTGTGCGGCCTCGTTCCGGTCACGTGCATTCTGCCCGCCGGACTGGCCCATCTTTCCAACATTTTCCGCATCGGCCGCCCGGACCCACGGAACCGCTCCCCCCTACACTGGTGGCAACTCAAGGCCGGGCACGTAGCCGGCCTCGTCGACGCGATCCGGATCGCAAGTCGTCATTTGGTGTCGTCTGCGC
>CAZEVY010000017.1:0-36819 GCA_964515555.1 uncultured Solibacteraceae bacterium
TGAAGTGGAGATATGGTTCGATCTGACTCAACCGGATTTCGAGCCCGTATTTGGGTTCACGGCACAGGGCCGCCAGAACCGCCTCGGATTCGGCGTCAGCCGCGCCCTCCATGCCTTTGCAAGTCCCAGAGTCACTGAACAAGGCGAGACAATCGAAGTTTATCTGGAAGTCTGGTATTTCGGCTTCGAGATTGATCTCGGCAGGGCTTGGTATTCCGCGACCTATGAACGGCGGCCACAGCAGAAGAACTTCAGCCTCCGCACCGTCAGATCCGACCGCTCCTCTACCATCTCGAACAAGGCGTACGAGGAGCTTACCGATCTCGATACGGGGCCGACGAACGAGCAAATGCTGATCTATGCATTGCCCCGCCTGAAAGAGGTGGCGTCAGGGAAGAACGCGGATGAGAAAGGCTGGCTCCGGTTCATGCTCACCAGCTGCAAAGATACGCCCGAGAAGCGCGCACTCCTGGAACTGCTTGCGAAGCCCTGACGGTTTTGTCCCTTCCTCTGCAGGCCGGTGCCTCATGACTCGATAGCTTTGCGTTCGACTTTCCCCCATTCTTGCGCATTGAGTCGCCGCGCATCTCAATGCCGGTGGGCGTTGTGAACGAGCCGGTCGAGGATGCTGTCGGCCAGCGTCGGATCTCATGCCGAGGAGTCTGTCGGAGGCCGCGGCCACCAGGCGGAAAAGTCGGGGTTATCCTGCGGCGAGGAAGGGCGTCGATTTCCGCCGTGGCGAACAGAGAGCGGCGAAACTGGAAAAGTGAAAGATCGAACCCAATTTCAGGCTCAGCGCGATTTCTTCACGCGCGACCGGGTAAGACTCACGACGAAGGCCACCAGCGCCGCCAGCGTCAGGTAGATCGCCTGCTTGAAATGCGCATCGCCCTCGAAGGAATAGGGCGCCCAGAAGAACCCGCGCGCCAGCATCACGAACACCGCCAGCCCCCAGACGGGAAACAAATAGCGGAACTTGCCGGTGGCCGCCAGAACCACGGCCAGAATCCCGGCCAGCGAGCCGAAGAACAGCCACTGGGTGAGCGCCTTGCCGGTCCATGGCAGCAGGTCGATCCGCAGCGTGTGCCTGCCGTCGAGCCAGGCGAGCGACGAGATGCCGAGCAGGAACAGACAGAGCGCGAGATGGAACAGGTAGCTGAGGCCGCGCAGGACCGCGCCGATCAGGCTCACGTGTCTCCGGCGCTCAGTTGCCTTCCGAGGAGATGCCGCCCGTGGCCGGCTGTCGCGAGGCCTTGATCTTCTTGGTCTCGAGCGTCTTCTGGACCCAGCCGTCGGCCGTCTCGGTGTCCTTCTTGTACGCCTCCGCGGTGTCCTGCAAGTCGGCGCGCTCGCGCGTGAGAAGGTTCATGTAGGCCATGGCGTCGTCGTACTCGGGGTCGACCGCCAGGGCCTTCTCCAGGTTCTGGAGGCCGGCGTCGATGATCGGCATGTTGCTGGCGCGAATCTCCTCGCGCACCTTCTTGTCCTTCAGCGGACCGGGATCCTCGGGTTTCATGCCGAGCTTGGCCCGCGCTTCCATGCGCGTGCGGAAGGTTCGCGTCCAGGCGATCACGCCCAGCGTATAGAAACCTTCCTTGTTCTTGGGGTCGGCTTCGACGAGCTTCTTGTACCAGCTCTCGGCCTCGTCGAACTTCTTCTGGTGGAAATGCAGGGAGGCGATGGAGGCCAGCGCCACGGCGTCCTTGGGATTGGCTTCGAGCACCTTGGAGAATTCGTCGTAGGCCGCCTTGGCCATGCGGATGTTCTCTTCGGATTCGGCGCCGGGGATGTACTGGCTCATGTAGGCGGTCGCCAGGTACAGGCGCGCGGTGGCGAACGTGGGGTCGAGGTCGACGGCGGTGCGGAAGTGCTCGACCGCTTCGGGATACTTGGCGGCCTTGTAGGCGCGCACGCCTTGGCCAAGCGAATCGCGGGCCTTGAGCTTCTGGCACCCGGTCTGGCCCCACAACAGCGCGACCGCGGCGAAGCCGGCGATCAGGCTCGTGCTGCCCATTGCGATTTTCTTCTTCACGGCTACCTCCCTTAATGAGCGCCTGTGACCGCTCCCTACGGTCGCGGCCCGGCCTGGCCGCGGCGCGGCTCGCTACTGACCCGCCTCCAGCTTGGGCGTCATCAGACCGACTTTGTCGATGCCCGCGCCTTTGGCGATGTCGATGACGCGCGCCACGTACTGGTATTCGAGCTCCGGATCGCCCTTGACGAAGATGATGCGCTCGGCGCGGGTCTTGAAAATCTCCTCCAGGCGCGGCCCGAGCTTGATTTCATCGGTCACTTCCTGGTTGATGGCCATGGTCCGGTCGCGGTTCACGGTGATGACCACAGTGCGGACGTCGGCCGCCTGATTCTGGTTGGGAGGCGCCGGCTGCGGGACCAGCGTCTCCAGGCCCTTGGGCGTGAGCGGCGTGATGACCATGAAAATGATCAGCAGCACCAGCAGCACGTCGATCAAGGGCGTCATGTTGATATCGGCCCGCGCTCCCGCGCCGGCGCCGCCCACTGCCATCGACATAGTCGTCTCTCCTTTGCGCCTACTTCTTCGCTTCTGCCGCGGCGGCGGCCGCGATCGCCTTCTGATCCTGCTCGGTCAGCAGGCCGAGCTGGTCGACGCCGGCGGCGCGCAAGTTGTCCACCACCTCGACGACCCGCTCGAACTTCGCCCGCGCATCGGCCCTCACATAACACATCTTATCCAACCGGTTGGTGAGCAGATCGCGCACCTTTCCGGGAATCTGGTCGGCGGGCATGGGCGTGTTGCCGAGCCAGACCTTGCCGTCGCGCGTCACCGCCACGACGATAGAGTCGTCCTTCTCGGCGTTCTGCATGGCAATGGGGTTGCGGGTGCGCACCATATCGACGCTGATGCCCTTGGAGAGCATCGGCGTGATGACCATGAAGATGATCAGCATGACGAGCATCACGTCGACCATGGGGGTGACGTTGATGTCGGCCACCGGGGGTGGGGCTTTTGCCTTTGCCATATATCGTTTCCCTTCGGCTCACACGGAGCGAAGCGCCGCGACGCGGCCGCGGCGCCTCGATCCGCGAACAGGAGCCAGAACGAGTTCGCGCGGCCCTACTTCGCGGCCCGGTGACCGGACCGTTTCAGGAAGTAGTCGATCAGCTCGGAGCTGGAGTTGCCCATCTCGACGTCGAAGGCTTCCAGCCGCGTGGTGAAGTAGTTGAACATCCACACGGCCGGGATGGCCACGAACAGTCCGATGGCGGTGGCTACCAGCGCTTCCGAAATGCCGCCGGCCACGGCGCCGAGACCGGTGGACTTCTCCTGCGAGATGCCCTTGAACGCGTTGATGATGCCGACCACGGTGCCGAACAGCCCGACGAACGGAGCCGTCGAGCCGATGGTCGCCAGTCCGCTGACGCCGCGCTTCAACTCGGCGTGCACGATGGCTTCGGCGCGCTCGAGAGCCCGCTTGGAGGCCTCGATCTCCTCGCCGGGTATCTCCGAGCTCAACTGGTGCGCCTTGAATTCCTGCAAGCCGGCCACGACCACCTTGGCGAGGTGGCTTCTCTTGTAGCGGTCGGCGATCTTGATGGCTTCGTCGAGCTTGCCTTCGCGCAACGCGCCGGCCACGGCCGGTGCGAACAGCCGCGACTGCTTCTGTGCCCCGCGATAGGCCAGTATGCGGTCGATCATGACGCCGATCGACCAGGCCGACATGATGAACAGGGCGATCACGACCGCCTTGGCCATCCATCCCATCTGGTTCCACATCGAGCGAACGTCGAATCCGATTGCCGCGCCTTCCTGCAATAGCAGAAACGCCCATACTTGAAACTGTAGAATCATGTTGCTGTCTCCTGCGAGTTTTCTTTCCCCGAGGCGCGAACGCCTACTGGGTCAATGTGAAATTCACGTCGATCTGTGTAATTACCTCCACCGGCTCGTTGTTGAGCAGGGTGGGCTGATAGACCCACTGCCGCACGGCGTCGTAGGCGGCCTGCACCAGGAGCGGATGGCCGTTGATCATCTGTAGGTTCTGAATGGTGCCGTCCTTGCCGATGATGGCGGTGAATCGAACCTGTCCTTGAATGCGCGCCTGCCGCGCCAGTTGCGGGTAAACCGGCTTGGGCTGTTTGATCAGCTTGGCCGACTGCACGTTGCCGCCGACTTTGATGCGCTGAACCGGCGGCGGCTTGGGAGCTTCCACCTTGACCGGCGGAGGCGGAGGCGGAGCCGCGGTGGGCACCGATCCGATGATGCCGCCGATCACGCCGCCCGGCGTTCCACCGGGCACGCCGCCCGGCACGCCGCCGACCACCCCGGCCGAAGCCGACACCGGCGGCGGCAGCTCGTCTTCCTTAATGATGGCGATGTCCTTGGGAATCGACTTGGGGGCCATCAGCCGCCCGGCGTCGAACTGCCGTGGAATCACCTTGACCACTTTAATGGGCACCGCCGCGGGCGGGGGCGGGGGCGGAGGCGGAGGCGGAGGCGCCACCAGCAGGGCCGTCAACTGGGCGCCCGGCAGCGTCTCGAAGTAGATCATCGGGATCAGAATGGCGACCGCGATCAGACCGATCTGACTCAGGAACGAGACGAACACCGTCCAGGACTTGTTGGTCTGTCCCATCCCGACGAAGCTTTGTTCAAACATCGCTTTCGACCCTTTCCACGCCCCGCCCCGGGGCGCAACTAAAGCACTCTATCAGATCGTCCGGCCACCCTGGGAACCGGCCCTCGTGGGAGGAGACACCGGCCCGCACCGTTTGGTTCCCGCATTCGCTCAAAAGAACCTACCACAACACTCCCCGCCGGTGCACGACGGCCGCGTCATTTCTTGGCGGGCTCCTCTTCGCGCACCAGCGCGGTCACCGCGCTCCTGGCCACCTGGAGCTTGACGTTGTCGGGCTTCACGCGCAAAACCAGCGTGTCGTCGCCGTTAATGGCGACGATGGTGCCCACCAGTCCGCCGCTGGTCACTACGCTCTGTCCATTCTGCAAGCCCTCGAGCATCTTCCGCTGGTTCTTGCGCTGGCGCTGCATCGGCAGGATCAGCAGGAAGTAAAGGATCCCGAACATGACCAGCAGGTACACCAGGCCGATCATGGAACCGCCGGACGAGCCGCTCGCGGCTTCCTGCAACAGCAGAAGACTCACCAACTCGCTCTCTCCCTCAAGAGGACCACAGGTGGGCTACCCGGTAGGGCGCTCGCGGCGCCGTGCGTTCAGGTACTCGGGGAACGCTCCGACCAATATAGCCTGCCTGATCCTCCTCATGATGTCAAGGTACTGGAACAGATTGTGCAGGGTCGCCAGGTTACAGTACAGGATCTCGCCGGACAGGTACAAGTGGCGCAGATAGGCGCGCGAGTATCGCCGGCAGGCCGGACAGCCGCATCCGGCCTCCACGGGCGACTGATCCTCCTTGTAGCGCGCCTGCTTGATCACGACGCGTCCGGTCGAGGTGAACAGGCAGCCGTTGCGCGCGTTGCGCGTCGGCATCACGCAATCCATCATATCGACGCCGCGGGCCACGTATTCGGCAAGCTCCTCCGGGGCGCCCACGCCCATCACGTAGCGCGGCCTCTCGCGCGGAAGCAGCGGCGCGGTGACCTCGGTCATCTCGAGACTGACGTCGCGCGGCTCGCCCACCGAGAGGCCGCCGATGGCGTAGCCTTCGGCGTCCAGCGCGACCAGCTCGGCGGCGCAATCGCGCCGGAGGCCGGCGAACATCGAGCCCTGGACGATGGGGAACAGCGCCTGTGCCGCGGGGCTCCCGCCAGTCCGCCGCCGATAGTGCGCGAAAGCCGAGCTTGCCCAGTCCAGCGTGCGCCGCAGCGAGCGCTCTGCCGCAGCGAGCGTGGCGGGATAAGCCAGGCACTCGTCGAGCGTCATCATGATGTCGCTCCCGAGCGCCATCTGCACGTCGACGGTGGACTCGGGCGTGAAGCGGTGCTCGTCGCCGTTGAGGTGCGAGCGGAAGACCACGCCGCCGTCGTCGACCTTGCGGAGCGTATCGAGGCTGAAGACCTGGAAGCCGCCCGAGTCGGTGAGGATGGCGCCGGGCCAGGACATGAAGCGATGCAGTCCACCCATGCGGGCGATGGCCTCGTGGCCGGGCCGCAGGTAGAGGTGGTAGGTGTTGGCGAGCACGATGCGCGCGCCGAGCGCCTCCAGGTCGGACTGCGAGATTCCCTTGACCGATGCGGCCGTGCCGACGGGCATGAAGACCGGCGTCTCGACCACGCCGTGCGGGGTGTGGAGAAGTCCGGCGCGCGCGCCCGTCGCCGGGCACTCGGCCTGGATTTCAAAGCGAAGGGCGGGCATTCGGCGCGGGGGGCGCCCGCCTTCCTATTCTGCGGGCCGCCGGGAAAGTGCGCAAGGACGGGAACAAGGGGCCGCGCGGGATCGTATCGTCTGACGTGACCCGAAAACCGCTCCGCCTGTGGCCCGGCGTGGCCATTGCCATCGTCCAGTGCCTGGCGCAGTTCGTCGCCCCGCTGGTGAACCCGGAATGGGTCGTTGTCGGCGTGCTCGGAGGCCTCCTGGGCACTTTGGCGATCCTCCTGTGGTGGCTGCTGTTCAGCCGCGCGCGGTGGATGGAGCGCGTCGGCGCGCTGGTCCTCATGATCGGCGGGATGGCGGCGGCGTGGCCCTTCCTCCACATCTCGATCGCGAAGGGCGCGATGGGGCGCCTGTATCCCGTGCTGGCGATCCCGGCGCTCGGTCTCGCCCTGGTCGCCTGGGCCGTGGCGACCCGCAGCCTTTCCGGCGGAATCCGTCGCGCGACGATGGTGGCCACGATTCTCGCCGCGTGCGGAGGATGGGCCCTGATCCGCACCGGCGGACTCACGGCGAGTTTCGACAACGACCTCCACTGGCGATGGACGCCGACGCCCGAGGATCGGCTTCTGGCCCGCGCCGCCGCGATGCCGGCGCCGCCGCCGCCGTCGATATCACCGGCGCCCTCCACGCCTCCACCGGCGTCGGCTCCGTCCGCCAAACGCCCGTCAAAGACCAGCGCTCCCGCGCCGATCGTCGACTCATCCGCCGCGCCCGTGGCCGCATGGAGCGGCTTCCGCGGGCCGGCGCGCGACGGCGTCGTCGAGGGCCTTCGCATTCGCACGGACTGGAACCGGTCGCCGCCGGTCGAGCTGTGGCGGCGCGAGGTGGGACCCGGCTGGTCGTCGTTCGCCGTGAGCGGCGATCTGATCTACACGCAGGAACAGCGCGGTCCCGAGGAGGTGGTGGCGTGCTACCGGCTGTCGACGGGCGAGCCGGTCTGGATGCACCGCGACGAGGCGCGCTTCTGGGAATCGGTGGGAGGCGCGGGCCCGCGGGCGACGCCGACGCTGCACGGAGGGCGGCTGTACACGCACGGCGCCACCGGAATCGTCAACGCGCTCGACGCCAGGACCGGCGCGGCGATCTGGTCTCGCAACGCCGCCGCCGACACGGCGACCAAAACCCCGGGATGGGGCTTCGCCAGTTCGCCGCTCATCGTCGACGGCACGATGATCGTGGCCTCGTCGGGAACGCTCGTGGCCTACGACGCCGCCACCGGCGCGTCGCGATGGGTCGGCGCCAAGGGAGGGGCAAGCTACAGTTCTCCGCACTTGGCGACGATCGGCGGAGTTCCCCAGGTGGTGATGCTCAGCGCGTCGGGTGCGGTCGCGGTCGCTCCGGCCGACGGCGCGGTGCTGTGGGAGCACAAGTGGCCCTCGGGCGTCCGCATCGTGCAACCGGCGGCGACCCCGGACGGCTTCCTGGTGAACGAGAGCGACATGATGGGAACCGGCATTCGGCGCATCGCCGTTTCGAAGGCCGCGGGCGCGTGGACCGTGGAAGAGCGCTGGACGTCGACGGGACTCAAGCCGTACTTCAACGACATTGTCGTTCACGACGGACATGCCTACGGCTTCGACGGCAGCATTATGTCTTGCATCGACCTCCAGTCGGGCGCCCGCAAATGGAAGGGCGGGCGCTACGGCAATGGACAGCTCGTCCTGCTGCGCGATCAGGCGCTGCTGCTGGTGGTGTCGGAGGAGGGCGGGCTGGCGCTGGTGAAAGCGGCCCCGGACGGGTTCACGGAACTCGCGCGCGCTCCCGCGCTGGAGGGAAAGACGTGGGGGCACCCGGTGGTCGTCGGCGACCGGCTGCTGGTGCGCAACGGCTTCGAGATGGCAGCCTTCCGGCTGGCTCGCGCGGACCGCTAAGATAGGCATCGACCGGCGCGGTCTCCTTCATCGATGAATGCGTGTGTGTCGGGCGGGCTGCCCGAGGGATGCCCCGGGGAGCCGGGCCGGGTTGGACGCGACGCAACGATGCACTCAAAGCGCGAACTCATGGACGAGTTCCGGCGGCGGCTGGAGCCAGGATCGATCCAGGCGGCCTACCGGGATCTGCTCTCGTACATGTCGGAACTGCGAACGCGCTTCGCGAGCAGCTTCGGCGAATCCGCCGTGTCCGGTCTCTATCAGGGATACATGGACATCACGTTCTTCGCCCTCTTCCCGCCGTCGCTCCGGCAACGGCAGTTGAAGGTCGCCATCGTCTTCAACTACGACGCGTTTCGATTCGAGGCCTGGCTGGCGGGACGCAACCGGGAAGTTCAACGGCGGTGCTGGGAACTGCTCAAGGACGCGCCATGGCCCGGGTTTCGTGTGCGCGCGCCGGCCAAGGACGTGGACTCGATTCTCGAATGCGACCTGGCCACGGACTTCGACCTGGACGACCCTGACGCCCTGACCGCCAGGATCGAAACGTCCGCCCGCGCATTCATCGATCGCATCGAGCAGTTCCTCGTTGCGGGCCAGGCTCCGCAGAAACGGGCGGCGGTGTCGTCGAAGCGGCGGCGGAGTTGAGTCCGCTCGGTCGCTGACGGCCTCGACGCCGAGGTGAATCAGCCGGGCGCGCTTCGTCAGGTCGGGCAGTTGCCGGCCATTCGCGCACAACAGACGAGACCACTAACGGCCGCCTGCTCCCGACAGCGCCAGGCGCGCCCGCTCCATCTGCTCCAATCGGACCTGCTTGAGGCCCTGTTGCACGAGGCCCAGCACCACGAACCATCCGGCCAACCCGACCGCGGCATATTTCAGGTTCATCGGATTGGGGATCGGCGAGTTCCAGATCATATGCAGCCCGACCGGCACCAGAAAGGCGCCAAGGAAACCGCGATCGAAGAAGTGCCCCAGGCGCAGTCTTTGGTAACCGCGCGCCCGCCAAAGCGCGGCGCCCGCGATTGCAGTCCAGACGATGTGACAGAAAGGAGCGGTGAGGCCACGGTTGAGAAGGGAACTCTCGATGGCGCTCACAGCCATCGTCGCGTGCGCCCTCTCAAACGTGTAACCCGCGTTCTCGAAGATTTCGAATCCTGCGCCCACGGCGGCGCCGAACAGCAGCCCGTTCAAGATGTACTTGTACTGCGAGTAGCGGGCGTACCACGCGACCACGAGAAGCTTCGCGCTCTCTTCCACGATGCCGGCGCTGGCAGCCCCCAGCCAGCCGAGGTTTGCAAACGAAAACCCGACGTGCGTGAAAGCGAGTGAAGCCAGTCCGCCCGTGGCGACCATCATGATTACGCGGTATAGCGAGACGTTGCGCGGACTGTTCAGCTCGAAGAACAGAATGAGCGTTGCCACGGGAAACGCGAGAATGCCCATGAATATCACTCCGGGCACCATCTTGGCGTTCAGGTACTGCTGCAACAGGAGCAGGAAGCCAAGATAGATTGCGCCGATGCCGGCCAACGCACGGAAGAAGAACCACGGCTTGGGCCACCCGGTTTCTACCTGGTCGAGCGGCGGTGTGGCTTTCGAGGTCCCGGTAAGAAAATGGTCTTCGATCTCCTCCGGCGTTCGTTTCCTGAACACCTCGGAGAACATCTCCTTGATGCTGAAGTTCTCCAGTTCACTGGTGCTGGCCAGGTTCTGGAGGCGCCTGGCGGCTCCGCGAACCAGATTCTCGGCCCCGCCCATCGCATTCGAATCGCGGTGGAGCGTAACACCGCAGTGACTGCAGAAACGGCTATCGCCGGCGACGCTGGCGCCGCAACTTGAGCAATTCACAGTAGGAACAATGTACCACCAGGCCGGCTCTGCGCACGTTTTGATTCCGATGCTTGCCCAAGAAACACGGCGTCAGAGGTCCTTTCGCATCCGCAAATCACGACGTGTTTAGTTGCGGCTGCCCACCCGGACTGCGATGTCCTGGCGTTGCGCCGTGCCCCACGTCAGCGCATCGCTTCTCACGGCGCGAATCCTTGCCGCTCCCGCGTTCAGAGAGCCCAACTGCAATGTAACCAGGACCGGCGGGGCGTTCGCCGACGAACGCAGACAGTGGCTGTCATTCGGGATATCGACGTAGTATTGTCCGCCGGTGCGATAGACCTTACCGGACCCACAGGAACCTCCCGCTTGAGGAAGTATGTTGACGACGCGCCCCAAAGGCGCCGGCACGCCAGCCTCAATCGCGATTCCAAAAAACCGCACGGCGACGAGCCCCTCGTGGCGTCCCGGTGGATCCACCGCCTCAATGGGCACCTGAAGATCCTGGTGCGCTGACTTGCCAAGACTGCTGGACCTGTCGAGTGACGCCGCGTGATCGCGGCTTGTACCGGCCCTTAGGCCTTTCACAACGAAGATGTACTGCACCTGCGGGGCGTTCCCGCTGGCGGCCACGCACCTATCGTTTGCAGGAACCTCCAAAGTGTAGGCGCCGCCGCTCGATGTGTCGGCCGATCCGCACGCGTCGAGCGTCGAGCCGCGAACGGCGAAGACGTTAACAGGAATACCCGCCGTTGCGGCCTGGGCTCCAAAGCTCAATCGGCCGGAAAACTGAATCGCAGTCTGGCCGGAGGCAAGCTGCGGAGCCAGGAGTGCAACGAGAAGAAGGACGGCAGCCCGCATACGAGTCCATACTAGCGGATCTGAATCAGGCCGCCGGGCAAGGCTCCTTCGACCGGCCAAGTCACTTAAGGCGAGTGAATTTCACGTCGAAGGCAAAGTGATATAAACCCTTATCGACGGGCTAATGAAGATCGGCAAATCAGCTTCGCACGAAGTGCCAGAACAGCCGCGCCTGGTTCATCAGCGCGCGAAACTCGCCCTTGCCGACGCGGGCCGCCAGGTACGACGGGCGCAGGTAGTATCCGAGATACGCCGTACGCGTCATCCGCTTCAGTTCCCCGACCTTGAAGTTCGCCTCGATGGCCTCCGGGAACAGCCCGCCGTCGGAGAAGCGGAAGTTGGGGTCGTTTTTCACCTGCTCGTAGAGCTTGGTCCCCGGATAGGGCGCCGCGACGTGGAAGAGCGCATACGTCGGACTCAGCCGCTTGGCGAAGCGCACGATGTCTGCCATGTCCTTCTTGGTCGACTCCGGGAATCCCATGATGAAGAAACACGCGCTCTCGATGCCGGCGGCGTGCACGCGCCGCATGCCGTCCTCGATCGCCTTCACCGAAATGCCCTTGTCGACCAGCTTCAGCACGTCGTCGCTGCCCGCCTCGACGCCGAAGTGAATCAGCCGGCAGCCGGCGCGCTTCATCAGGTCGAGCAGCTCGTCGTCCACCAGGTCGAGCCGCGTCTGGCAGCACCAGGTGAATTCCCAGTTCTTCCGGATCAGGCGCTCGCAGAAATCCACCACCTGCTTGCGAAGCACGGTGAACTCCAGGTCCATGAAGTAGGCCGTGCGCACGCCGAACTTCCGGATGCCGTACTCCACCTCCTGCATCAGCTTGTCGACCGATTTCTTGCGCACGCCCACGCCGTAGGTCTTCAGCAGGCAGAAAGTACAGTCGGAGGCGCAACCGCGCGACATCTCGAAAAGCGTGAAATTCTCGCCCAGCACCTCGTAGTGATAGCGCTCCATCGGCAGCAGGTGGAAGGCGGGGAGCGGAAGCTCCTCCATCTTGACGGGCTTCTGATCGGGCGCGCTGACCGGCTTGCCGTCGTCGCCCAGATACGTGATGCCGAGCACATCGGCGAGGCGCGAGGTGCGGCACAGGTCGAGCACGGTGGTTTCGGGCTCGCCGCGGATGATGGCGCGCGCGCCGGTCTCCTTCAGCATCTCGACCGGCTTGACGGTCCCGTGGCTGCCCATCACGTAAAGCTCGGGCGCCACGTCGCGCACGGCGGCGACCGTCTTGAGAAACGGATTGATGTCCAGGTGCGGGCATTGCCAGCGGTCGAGGCTGGTCGATGTGATGAAGACCTTGTCGAAGCCCCGCGCCCGCGCGGCGACCTCGGCCGGGCCGATCTGCTCGGCGTTGGCGTCGACGATGGCGGCGTCGATTCCCTCGCGCTCCAGAACCGCGGCCGAGGTGGCCAGGTCGAGCGGCGTCCAGGTGCGGTTGTAGATTCGCCCCTTCTTGTGGACGGCGTCCACCTGAAACGGGTTGACGAGCAGCGCTCTCACGACTCGCTCCTTTGCGGAGCGGCGGCCGGCGCCGGAAGGCCGCGGCCGAGCGTGCGGCGCAGGCGCCAGAGGCCCTTTATGTCGTCCCAGGCAGTGCGCACGATCTTGACGCGGCTGTCGTCGTCCTCGATCCACTCGACGGGGAGGTCCTTAATGCGCAGGCCCTGCTTCTCGGCGAGCACCAGCAGCTCGGTGTCGAAGAACCAGCTCTGATCCTCGATCTGCGGGACGATACGGCGCACCGCCTCGCGGCCGGCGGCCTTGAAACCGCACTGCGCGTCGGAGAACCGCGTGCGGAGCATGGCGCGCACCATCAGGTTGTACAGGCGCGAGATGATCTCGCGGTTCCACGACCGTTTGGTGCGGGACTCCGGCAGCAGGCGCGATCCGGTGGCCACCTGGTAGCCGTCGCGGGCGATGGAATCGATCAGCGGCGGCAGGTATTCGAGGCGCGTCGAGAGGTCGACGTCCATGTAGCAGACGATGTCGGCGTCGCTGCGGGTCCAGGCTTCGCGCAGCGCGCGGCCGCGGCCGCGCAGGTCGAGACGCAGGAGCGCGGTGTCGGGGAATCGCGCGGCGAGCGAGCGCCCGACGGCGTCGGTGCCGTCGGTGGAGCCGTTGTCGACGATGACGATGCGCCAGTCGTGCGGAAGCCCACGGGCCAGGAACTCTCTCAGCGTGGTGACGCTGCGCTCGAGGACATGCGCCTCGTTGAGCACCGGGATGACCACGTCGACTCTCATCGCATGGCCGCCTTGGGCCGCCAGATCAGCCAGACCAACGCCGCCGCCAGCGCGAACAGCGGCAGTGGCGAGACACCCTGGGCGAGAAACTCGGGTTTGGGATTGAGGCGGTTGAGCGCGGTAAGCAAGGGAAGCCGGAATCCGCCGGCGAAAACCTGAAGAACCGGGTCGAGGACGCCGAGTCCACGCTCGACATCGCGATGCATCGCCAGGCACCAGGCTTCGGCCACGGCTATCACTCCGATCAAACCGCTCACGCGACCGGGCAGCCGCTCCAGAACCACGGCCGCCGGAAGAAACAGGAGAGGAAATACCGGCGCCAGGTACCGAATTCCGGTGTTGAACTGCAACCGCGTGTAGTTTACCCCGCTGAAAAACACCCAGTACAGCAGGAACATTCCCAGCATCGCACAAAGCTCCGGGGTGGGCAACCGGCGGCGTACCAGGACCGCCCCAAACGCCAGCAGGAATACGGGACCGGAAACGAACAGCCCGAACCGGTAATCGAACGCCAGCATCCACAGCAGCTCGAACTGCGGCCCGCTGACGCCCTGGTAGCCGCGCTCGATCCATTGAACCGGCGGCATCCAGTGCTGCCCGGGATAAAAGGGATGCCCGAAACTGGCCCATTGGTAGAACCACAGCAGCAGGATCGGCGGCAGTGCGCCGGCGGCGTACCAGGCCCCAGCGGCCAGGCGACGCTCCTTGTACAAAGCGTAGACTCCCAGGGCCGGCAGCGCCACGCCGCCCGAGTAGTCGAGCAGAAGACACACGCCGCCGCCGAAGCCGGCGATGAGTAGCCGGGTGCGCGCGGTCCACGCCAGCCGCCAGGGGTTCCACAGGAGCGCGAAGGCGGCGAAGGCGAAGTGCGCGACCATCATGTTCTGGTTCAGGTATCCGGTGCGGAAGAACAGCGGAGTACCGAAGGCGTAGAGCAGCGCCAGCCAGAGCGCGGTCCTGCCGGCCGGGTACAGAGTCTCGAGGACCCGGAACATCACCACTACGGCGGCGGCCGAGAGCGGCGCCATGCAGAAGACCTGCATGACGATGGCGGCCAGTCCGAACTTCACGTCGAAGCCGCGGCGCCAGGACTCCTGAAAGAACTTCTGCGCCATCGGCCAGGGCGATTCGTAGGCCGGCGGCTGGGCGCCCGAGGCTTTACGCGAGGCGTTGACGCGCGCCACCACGCGGTCGATGACGGGGCGCGCCAGCGCGTAGGGAATCGCGGCGAGCATCGACGCGCCGGGATTGTTGCCGATGTGCCAGCCACGGCCGGGAGTCTCGAACAGGTCCGGGTGCATGCCGCCGTACTCGTCGACGCGGAAGGAGAGATGGTCGCCGATGGCGAGCGCGAGATAGATTTCGCGGACGGTGTTGGTGGCGGCGTGCAGCGAAAAGATCAGCCAGCACGTGAGGAACAGCCGGATGGCCGTTCCTTTCCTCGTATCCACTAGAGCAACATAGCATTTCCCCCACCCGGCCCCGGAGCCGGTTGCGGGATCAGGGTGTCGTCGCGAAGGAGTTGTTGACGAACGGGATCCCCGTCAGTTGCGTGAAGATGCGGTCGTAGGCGTCCACGATGCCGATTCGCTCCGGAATTCCCGTCGTTTCCATGGGCCGGTTGGCCATGTAGATCAGCGTCATGTTCAGCGTGTTCGGGCTGCTAGTGGGGAAGTAGGACAGTAGCCAGGCGGGAATGACGATCTCCGGTCCCGCCGGATAGATGCAGGTTCCCCGGATAGCGCCGGCGCGGTTACCACCGGCCGGCAGGGTCAGCTCGGCCTTGATGACGTGATTCGGGCGCACCGGGAGATTCTGAAACAGAATCAGAAAGTCCTGGGAGCTGTTAATCGTCTGCCCGGTCGTCATCAGTTGCGGCGTCCTTACCTGGTATGGGCTCGTGGGCAGCGCGAAGGGGAATTTGAACACCGGACGATAGGCCAGGATCGATCCCGCACCCGGTACATCGACGGTGATGTCGAACGCGCCGCCGAAAATGTTGGTCAGGGCGATGAACTGGTATACGTTGTTGGTCGTGAGGCGAGGCAGGCTTTCAACCGCCGACAGGCTGGTGGTTCGCAGCATCACCTGAGGACCGAGGTTCAGGAACCCGGCGCCGACGAGGCGCGCGAACGCGGGTCCGCCGACGCCGAGCAGGTTGGTCTCCAGGTAGCAGCCGTAGGAGGTCTGGAAGGAATCCTTGAAGAACTGAAGGATGATCGCGTCCTCCTCGTAAAAGGCCTTCGCGATAAACGCCGAGAAGCTGCCGCCGGAATTGAAAACGTCGCGGCTGAAGCCGTAATCCCTGACAAACTCAAGCCGGTTGATGCGGTCGGTGAACAGCTCGTCGCGGCCCGACGCCTCGCGGGCGCCGGCGGGCGTGGCCGGGCGTTCGGCGCGCGCCAGAAGGTCGAGCCGCTGCGTCATGGTCATGCCGACCGGGTCGTCGCAGACCCGGTTGGCAGGCAGAGCGATGGAGATGCTTGCGACGTTACTCGGCAGCACCGAGCGGGCGGCGTCGCGTTCGAAACGGATTGGAACGTGACAGCCGAGGATGCCGGTGGGTACGCGAAACACGAAAAAGCTCAATCCCGGAAAGAGGCTGCCGAACAGCAGCGGCGGCACGGTGCGGTCCTGCACCTTGAAGGCGCCCGGCGCGATCAGCCGAGGCTCCTGCTCCGCATCGCGGTCCGGCTCCCGCCGCATCGCTTTCTCGATGCGCGGGCCGGCATCGGCCGCCGGGTTGATGGTCACCGCGTCGCCGGTGGTGTTGAGGAGCAGCAGCACCGGTTCGTCGGGCCGCGCGGGATTGAAGATCGTCACCGGCTCGAAGCGCGAATTGAGCACCAGCGCCGGGCCGGTGCCGCGCGCGTTCAGCGTGAAGATTCCGACGGCGTTGGCGACGCGGATATTCACCGCCGCGCTCGTCCGCCCCTGGTTGGTCACCGTCAACGTCCCGTTGCCGAGCGGCGTGTCCGAGGGCAGGATCGCCAGGATGAGCGTCGCTGAGGCCGACATCATCAGCGCGTCGATCTCCCGGCCTCCCGCGCGCACCTTCACGGACGCGCCGCCGAGTTGCGTGTCGAGCGGGAAGGCCGGGTAGTTCTGCACGGCGCTCTGCGGCCCGAGGTTCGATCCCGCGATGCGCAACACACCGCCGGGAGGAAGCCCGTAGGTGGGAAAGCCGGGAGGGATCTGTCCGGCCGCTTCGATCACGGAGGTGACCGCGGGATTCTGCGCCAAACCGACCGCTACGACAGTCAGGACCATAGCCCAACGGATAGCTTGTCTCATCGTCCCCTCCTCACCGGTACGCCATCACCTTGGCGTGCCTCACGATGGCCGTGAGCAGGCCGAGATCGATCCCGGTGGCGTTGAATGGCGCCGCGTCCGAAATCGTCCCCACGGAAAGAAAGCCGGTCGGCTGATTCTCCTGAAGCTGGCTCGGCGGAAGCGCGAGCAGAACCTCCGGCGGAATCGTGAAGCTGCCCGCGGCCAGACGTTCCCGGCAGACGAAGCCCGCGCCGACGCGCGCCGAGTAGGCGACCGAGGCTCCGGTGATGTATGCGGCGCCGCTCCCGCCGGTCCAGTTCACCGTCGTGCCCTGGCTTCGCGTGACGCTGGTGAGCGCGTTCTGGTTGGTCCACACCAGCGGATTCGTCAGGGTCAGGGCGGCGTTGAAGGCGCCGACCCCCGTGCCGCCCGCGCCGTTGTTGATCGTGTACGCCCCGGGCTCGAGATAATCCGGGGGAAGCTGGTTCTGCGTCAGTCCCGGAATCGACTGCGTGCCGCCGCCCAGCTCCGCAGAATAGTTCCCCGCGGTGACGCGATCGGCGATCCGGTTGCCAAGCGGTCCCGTCAGCATCAGTCGCGCGCCGGCCTCCAGCCCCTCGGGCCGGCGCGGATCGGTGAAAGCTGGAGTCAACCCGGAGAAACGGTACACGGTGCATGCGCCATCCGTCGAGATTCCGCCGATGCTCTGCGTGCGAATCAGCGTCAGGCCGAAGTTGTAATTGCCGAAGGTCGCTGCCAGCGTGTCGGTCCTCGACTGCACCGAGGGCAGCGGCGCCGGCACCGGCAACCGGAAGTCGGCGCGCTCGAGCAGGATGGTCGCGACTCGAAGGGAACCGTCCGCCTGGGCCTTGGCGAGGTCCGCCACCTGCAACCCGCCGGCGTCCAGGCAGGCGCCGCCGCGGTCGGAGATCGAGATCGTCGTCGTGTTGCTCGGGACTCCCCCTACCACCAGGACGACCGGAACGAAGCAGCCCGTGACGCCCTCCGGGACGGTGAAGGCCACCTGGTCGATTCCCGAGCAGCATCCCGAGCGGCCGCGGTAGACAATCTCCGCCCGCCGGCCCCCGACGTAAACCTGCACGTCTAGATTCGTGAGGTCGCCCGGCAGTGGACCGGCCGCCTCGTCGCCGGTGACCGGGCCGATACCCGTTCCCCAGATGATCCAAACGGAGTTGGGCGTAGCGGAACTCACCAGCGTGTTGACCACGTTGCCGGGATCGGTGAAAATGCCGGGCCCGCTCCCGGCTTCGTTCAGTGCGAAAATGCCGAACCGGCTCCTTTCGATCCGAATGGGAAAGGCCGCGCTGGTCTGGTTATTGAACCGTAGCGTCAACGTGCCATTGCCGGGCGGCGTGTTCGACGGCAGGATCGCCGTCACCTGGGTGGCGAAGGCGACGATCATGAGCCCGCTTACCGTTGTACCGCCGACACGAATTTCGACTGAAACGGCGCCGAGCACGGTCTGAAGCGGAAACGCGCTGACAATCACCGGCGACCCGGGCCCGAGATTTCGGCCGATCACCGTGAAAAGACCGCCCTGGGCGACACCGCCATTCGGGAGATTGGTGTCGATAAAGCTGGCCGTGTTGACCACGCCCTCGATGGCTGGCTGCGCGGCGGCCGGTCCGGCGAGCAGGACTATGGCCAGAATGCTTCTGCCCATCTTTCCTCCCGTTACGACTGGATGGTGATGCTCCCGGCATTCTACTAGAGAAACCTAATCCGTGTGGCACGGTGGTGAGCTGCGGTCCGCTGGCAGCTCCCGACTTCCGGTCCCCTCTTGCACCTGCGCGCGACGCCCTGTTATCGTCGGAAAGTCCGTCGACAGCCTCATGCCGAAACTCAATCGCCGACAGTTCCTGAACGCCGCGCCCGCCGCCTTCCTCGCCGGACCGCGCATCGAGCGCGCCGACCCCGCGCGCGAGTGGCGCTACTACGGCAGCGACGCCGGCGCGTCGCGCTACTCGGCGTGCGACCGCATCAAGCCCTCGAACGTGGCGAAGCTGAAGGTCGCCTGGGTGCACAAGACCGGCGACGCCAGCCTGCGTCCCGCGACCGCCATCGAGGGCACGCCCCTCGTTGTCGACGGCGTCCTGTACCTCACGACGCCGCGCGTCAAGGTACAGGCCGTCGAGGCCGCCACCGGAAAGCTCCTCTGGACCTTCGATCCGCCCGAAACGCAGTCCGCCCGCAGGTCGCCCGGCAACTGCCGCGGCGTCTGCTACTGGGAGGACGGCTCGGACCGCCGCATCTTCGTCGTGCGCCGCGACATGCTGTGGTGCCTCAACGCCGCCGACGGCAAGCCCGTCGAGTCGTTCGCCGCCAAGGGCGTGCTCGATCTGAAGCTCGACTTCGACCACGACATGACCGGGCTGAACTACTCGCACTCCACGCCCGTGGTCGTCTACAAGGACACGCTGATCACCGGGGGCGGCGGCGGCGAGGGCCCGTATCCCGAGGCGCCCGGCCACATCCGCGGCTGGGACGTCCGCACCGGCAAACGCCGCTGGATCTTCCACACCGTCCCACGGCCAGGCGAGTTCGGGCACGAGACCTGGTCAGGCGACTCGTGGAAGTACACGGGCGGCACGAATTGCTGGGCGGGCATGAGCGTCGATCTCAAGCGCGGCATGGTGTTCGCCGGCACCGGCTCGCCGAGCTTCGACTACTGGGGCGGCAACCGCGTCGGCGACAACCTGTTCGGCAACTCGGTGCTAGCGCTCGACGCGCTCACGGGCGCGCGCAAGTGGCACTTCCAGATCGTGCACCACGACGTTTGGGACTGGGATCTTCCGGCGCAGCCCGCGCTGGTCACGGTGCGCAAGGACGGCCGCACCATCGACGCCGTCGTGCAGGTGACCAAGCAGGCCTTCGTGTTCTTCTTCGACCGGGAGACGGGTCGTCCGCTGTTCCCGGTGGAGGAGCGCGCGATTCCGGCATCGACGATGCCGGGCGAGGTGCTCTCGAAGACGCAGCCGTTTCCGCTGAAGCCGCCGCCGATTTCGCGGCAGGGCTTCCACGACGAATGGATCACCGATATCAGTCCGGAGGCGAACGCGCATATCAAGAAAGACATCGCCGGCGCCGCCTACGGCGCGATCTACACGCCGCCCGCCTACAACGGCGGCATCATCCATCCGGGATTTCGCGGCGGCGCGCTGTGGGGCGGTTGCTGCTTCGACCCCAAGCGCAACCTGCTGTTCGTCAACTCCGACGAGTGGACCAACATCATCGCCTACGACAAGCCGCGCCCCGGCATGAACGTCGACTTCATGTTGCGGCGGCGCGACGACCTCGAGGACCAGAACGGCTACCCGGCCATCAAACCGCCGTGGGGCTACATGACGGCCATCGACGCCAACAAGGGCGACTTCCGGTGGCGTGTCGTCAACGGCGAGTATCCGGAGCTCAAGGCGAAGGGCGTTCCCAAGACCGGCACCTGCTCGCACGGCGGCAGCATCTGCACGGCTGGCGGACTGGTGTTCATGGCGGGAACGTTCGACAAGAAAATCCGCGCCTTCGACTCCGATTCCGGCAAGGTGCTTTGGGAGCACGAACTGCCTGCGGGCGGCTTCGCGACGCCCTGCACCTACGAGGCCGGCGGCAAGCAGTTCGTCGTCATCGCGGCCGGCGGCGGCAAGAGCGGCTCGCAGGCCAACGACGAGTACATCGCGTTTTCGCTGTGAAAGGGAAACTCGCCGCGCTGGTGTTGTTGCTGGCCGCTGCGCCGGCGCAGAAGCAGTACAAGCCGAAGAACGAGGTCATTCCCGGGCCGCCGGTGAAGCAACCGATCGCCTACAGCCACAAGGTGCACGTGGCGCTCGGGTTGACATGCACCGCCTGCCACAGGATCGCGGGCGAGGGCTTCGTCGCCGGATATCCCGCCGAGCAGTTCTGCATGGGCTGCCACGCGACGGTGAAGAAGGACAGCCCCGAGATCGCGCGGCTGGCGGCGTTCGCCGCGTCAAAGAAGCCGGCGCCGTGGGCGCGTGTCTACCAGGTACCCGACTTCGTCTGGTTCAGCCACGCCACGCACGCGAAGGACAAGAAGGTCGACTGCACGGTCTGCCACGGCGACGTGGCGTCGCGCGACGTGTTGTTTCAGGAGAAGTCGACCTCGATGAACGCCTGCATGGAGTGCCACGCCGCGCACAAGGCGCCCAACGGCTGCGACTACTGTCACGCCACGCAGTAGCGGGCGGCCTATTTACCGGGCTGCGGGAGCAGCATATAGGTCACCAGCGCCGCGCCCGCCAGACGCTTTCGATCGTCGAACAGGTCGACGCTGCCCACCACGATGGTCGACCCGATGCGGATGAGGCGCGAGCGCGCCACCAGCTTCGAGCCGGTGACCGGCAGGAAGTAGTTGATCTTCAGCTCGACGGTGGTCGTCGGCCGCGTTCCCGAGAAATGATCGCCGATGGCGATGCCGACCGCGGCGTCGGCCAGCGTCGCGGTGACGCCGCCGTGGAGCACGCCGGCCTTGTTCATCAAGTCGGGGCGCAGCGGCAGCTCCAGCGTGACGCCGTCGCGATGGCGGCGGGAGACGCGGATTCCGAGGGTGCGATTGAAAGGCATGGTGAGAATGAAGTCGCGCAACTCGGCGAGCGTGAATTTCCGGGCGGACAATCCACCGATTATGCCATGGCGCGCGCTATACAATCGACCCATGGCGGCGAAGACGCTGATCACGTTCGAGGAGTTCGATCGGCTCGAAGAGGAGGAGTTTCGCTACGAGCTCGACGAGGGGGAGCTGATCACCACTGGGGCCGGCGACGAAGCGAGCTCCCAGCGTCTCGCTCCTGCTCAATGAACGCCGTCGCGGCCTCGACCCTAACGAAGAGATCCAAGGCGCTCCCGACCTCGCAGCCGAAATCCTCTCGCCGAGCAACACGCGCGCCGCACTGCGCCGCAAGATCAAACAGTACTTCGCGGCGGGTTGCCGCGTGGCGCTGGTGGTCACGCCCGACGCGCGCGAAATCGAATGCTGGGACAGTCCCGACGCGCCCAGTCGCGTCTTCGGCGAGAACGATACGCTCACGATTCCCGGGCTGCTGCCGGGCTTCGCACTCCCGGTGAGAAGTCTCTTCGAGTAACCTACTCCAACCGGTAGTTCGGCGCTTCCTTGGTAATAATCACGTCGTGCACGTGACTTTCCCGCAATCCCGCGCTGGAGACCCGTAAAAACCGCGCTCTTTCCTGTAATTCCGGAATCGTGCGGCAGCCGCAGTATCCCATGCCGCTTTTCAATCCTCCCACCAGCTGGTACACCAGCTCCGAGAGCGGCCCCTTGTAGGGCACCCGCCCCTCGATGCCCTCCGGCACCAGTTTCCCGCCGGTCTCCTGCGCGTAGCGGTCCGACGACCCCTGCGACATGGCCGCCAGCGACCCCATCCCGCGATAGCTCTTGAACGTCCGCCCCTGGTAGAGTATGGTCTCGCCCGGACTCTCGTCGGTGCCCGCCAGCAGGCTGCCGATCATGATGCAATCGGCGCCCGCCGCGATCCCCTTGCTCACGTCGCCCGAAAACTTCACCCCGCCGTCGGCGATCAGCGGCACGCCCGTGCCTCGCGTCGCCCGCGCGCAGTCGGCGATCGCCGTGATCTGCGGCACCCCCGCCCCCGTCACCACGCGCGTCGTGCAGATCGACCCCGGCCCGATGCCCACCTTCACCCCGTCGACCCCCAGCGCGATCAGGTCGCGCGCGCCCTCGTAGGTGCCGACGTTGCCCGCCACCAGCTGGACCTCGGGCAGCGCGCGTTTCACCGCCACCACGGCCTGCATCACGCGCTCGCTGTGTCCGTGCGCGGTGTCGATCACCAGCAGATCGACCTTGCGCTTAACCAATTCGTGCGCGCGTTCCAGGTAGTCGCCGGTGGCGCCGATGGCGGCGCCCGCGCGCAGCCGCCCGTGCTCGTCCTTGGCCGCGTTGGGATACTTGATGCGCTTCTGAATGTCCTTGACGGTGATCAGTCCCTTGAGGAAGTAGTTATCGTCGACCACCAGCAGCTTCTCGATGCGGTGCCGGTGCAGGATGCTCTCGGCCTCCTCCAGCGTGGTGCCGACCGGAACCGTCACCAGGTTCTCCTTGGTCATAACGCTCTCGATCGGAAGGTCGTAGCGGGTCTCGAAGCGCAGGTCGCGATTCGTGAGGATGCCCACCAGCCGCCCCTCGCGCGTGGTCACCGGCACGCCTGAGATGCGATAGCGCTTCATCATCTCGAGGGCCTCGAAAATCTTCTGCTCCGGGTGGATGGTCACCGGGTCGACGATCATGCCCGACTCACTGCTCTAGACGCGGTCCACCTCCACGCACTGGCGCTCCACCGGCATGTTGCGGTGGATGATGCCGATGCCGCCCTCCCGCGCCAGGGCGATCGCCAGGTGCGCCTCGGTGACGGTGTCCATGGCCGAGCTGGCGATGGGGATGTTCAGGCTGATGCCGCGGGTGAAGTGCGTGCGGGTGTCGGCTTCAGCGGGCAGGACCGTGCTGCGCGCGGGCACCAGCAGCACGTCGTCGAACGTCAGTCCTTCGGGGACCTCTGGGGGCAGCATGGCCCATTATAAAAGGTCGCCCGCCGGAGCGGGTTCCAGGCGGAGGTTTCCGAAAGAGCGCACGGGGTTCGAGATTATGCCGGCACGATACGGGGAGCCACCTGCCGGCTATGCCGGCGATGGATGCGGACGTCGGTATCGGTCGGGTCACTGGGCTCTTAGGTATTGCTTCCTTCCCGAGCTCAGGTCGGCCGGCAAGCCGTCCACGGAGCCGGCCAGGTCGGCGACGTCGCGAAGCCGACCGGAGGAATCCCTCCGGAGTCCGGCGCCGCGTTGCAGGCGTTCGCGGACGATGTCCGACTTCGCGCAATTGCGCTCGCGGCACTCCGCCTCGATTTCGATCACCAGCCGGTCGGGTAATCGCACCGTGAGCGATTTCATACTCCGAGCGTATTACATGCCGTACCCGACCTGCGGGACTCAGGCCAGGGGCCTCGAGCGTCGGCGGTCACGCCCACTTGAGCAGCGGGTGGCACTGGCGCGTCAGCGGGTCCTCGCAGTGATTCGGGCTGATGCGCAGCGAGTAGCCCAGGCGTCCGGTGTGATGCGGCAGGAACTCGCGCGCGAACACCACCGCCGCGCCGTCGCGCTCCACCGGCGAGAGCGTGATGACCGTGGTGTCCTCCAGATTTCCGTTGACGCTGACGCGCCCCACCACGGCCTCGACGCGCACGTCCTCCGGCGTCAGTCCGTTCAGGTCGACCACGGCGCGCAGCGGGATCGGCCGCCCGCTCACCAGCGGCGTCGACATCGGGGGGCCGGCGTCGAGCACCCGGATCGACTCCCACAATTCGCCCACGCGCGACATCCAGCCGGCGTGCTCGCGCACCTTGCCGAAATCGCCGGCCTCCACCGCGCGCCACTCGCGGTGCGCGGGCTGGTAAAGCTGCGTGTAGTACTCGCGCAGCATGCGCTGGCAGTTGAAGCGCGGGCTGATGTAGCTGAGGCACTGCTTGACGCGCTTCATCCATTCCACCGGAACGCCTTCGTCGCGCTCCTGGTAGTACATCGGCACGATCTCGTTTTCAAGCAGCGAGTAGATGGCCGAGGCGTGGAACTCGTCCTGGTCCTCGGCGTAAGGGTCGCGGTCGCCGATGGCCCAGCCGCCGGAGTTCTCGTAGGCCTCGTCGAACCAGCCGTCCAGGATGCTGAGACTGAGCACTCCGTTGATGGCGGCCTTCATGCCGCTGGTGCCGCAAGCCTCCTCGCCGCGCCGCGGCGTGTTCAACCACAGGTCGACGCCGCGCACCAGCTCGCGCCCCACCTCGATGTCGTAGTCCTCCACGAATACCAGCTGCTTCTGGATCTCGGCATCGCGCGAGAGCTGCCAGATCTCGCGGATAAACGCCTTTCCCGGATGATCCTTGGGATGCGCCTTGCCGGCGATGACGAACTGCACCGGCATGCCGCGATTGGTCATGATGCGCTTCAGGCGCGCCATGTCGCGGAACAGCAGCGTGGCCCGCTTGTAGGTGGCGAAGCGCCGCGCGAAGCCGATGGTGAGCGTGTCCGGATCGAGCACGTCGGCCAGGCGCCGCAGCTCGGCCGCCGAGGCCTTGCGCGCCATGGCCGAGGCCGCCACGTGCTCGCGCACGTAGGCGATCAGCTTGCGCTTCTGCCGGCGATGAGCCTCCCACAACTCGGCATCGGGGATTTCGTGGATCAGCTCCCAGGTCTTGGGATCCTGGTAGCGCTCCAGCCAGTCGGGCTGCAGGTACTGGTCGTAGAGGGCGCTCAGATCGTGATAGAGCCAGGTCGGCAGGTGGACCCCGTTGGTCACCGACGTGATCGGCACCTCCCAGGTGGGAAGCTGCGGCCAGAGGTGCTGCCACATCTCCTGCGAGACCTCGCGATGCAGGCGGCTGACGGCGTTGCGGTAGGAGCTGGTCTTGAGCGCGCAGACGGCCATGGAGAAACGTTCCTGGCTGTCGTGCGGATTGTGGCGTCCGAGCGCCAGCAATTGATCGAAGGGGACGCCCGATTCCTCGCACCAGGCGCGGAAGTACTCGTACATCAGCCCGGGGTCGAACAGGTCGATGCCGGCCGGCACCGACGTGTGCGTGGTGAACACGTTGTTGGCGCGGCTGGCCTCGAGCGCCTCGGCGAAGCTCAGTCCATGCCCCGACATCAGGAGTCGCACGCGCTCCAGCGCCAGAAACGCCGAGTGGCCCTCGTTGACGTGGAAGACCGTCGGGTTGAGCCCCAGCGCGCGCAGCGCGCGCAATCCGCCGATGCCAAGCACGATCTCCTGCCGGATCCGCACGTGGATGTCGCCGCCGTAAAGCTGATCGGTGATGTCGCGGTTCTCGCCCCCGTCGTTCTCCGGAATGTTGGTGTCGAGCAGCAGCAGGCGCACGCGCCCGACGTCGAGATGCCACACCTTGACGGCTACGCGCCCCGTCGGCAGGTTGACGTGCACGCGCAGCTCCGAGCCGTCCGGTCCGTAGACCGAGGCCAGCGGCAGCGTGTAGAAATCGTGCGTCGGGTAGCGCTCCTGCTGCCAGCCGTCGGGATTGAGCGACTGCTCCAGGTAGCCTTTCTGATAGAGCAGACCCACGCCGATCAGCGGATAGGAGAGGTCGCTGGCGGCCTTGAGATGGTCGCCCGCCAGGATGCCGAGTCCGCCCGAGTAGGTGGACATGCACTCCATCAGCCCGAACTCCATGCAGAAGTAGGCGATCAGCATGTCTTCCGAGGGCGACTCGGCGCGTTGCAGGTAGGCGTCGTAGCGCTCGCAGGCGCGGCGGTACTGCGCCAGGAAGCGCTGGTCGGCGGCCGCCTTTTCGAGCGCCTGCTGCGGAATCGAGCCCAGCAGCAGGACGGGATTGTGGCCCGAGGCGTGCCACAGGTCGGGGTCCAGTCGGCGGAATAGCGTGCGGATGGTGTGGTCCCAGCTCCACAGGACGTTGTAGGCCAGCGTCGTGATCCTCGACAGCGCGGGAGGGACGGCGGGACGGACCAGGAACTCTTTCAACGGCTGGATCTGATAACGCATCCGAGAGGTTTCGCGGGCTGCCTCCTAACATACCAGAGTCGCCGCAGCGGCCCGCGAGGCGGTCCCGGTACTCAAACCCGAAATCCGGCACGACTCCTGGTACCGCGGGGTGACATCCCGCTCCGCCGCCGCACGGTATGCTGGTTTCTTGAGGGAACCCCTTCGACTCGCCGTCGTCGGGTGCGGCGAAGTCACGCTCTACAAGCATCTCCCCGCGCTGAAAAGGCTGCCGGAATGGACCGTGGCGGCCGTCGCCGACCCCGATCCCGCCGCGCGGGAGGCCGCCTGCCGGCGATTCGCGATTCCTCGCGGCGCCGCCGGCGTCGAGGAGCTCCTGGCACTGCCCGAAATCGACGCCATCGCCGTCAGCGTTCCTCCATCGGCCCATCCGGCCGTCGCGATGGCGGCGTTGCGCGCCGGCAAGCACGTCTGGATCGACAAACCGCTCGCGCTCACCGCCGGCGAGTGCCGCCGGATCGCCGAGGAGGCGGAGCGGTCGGCGGGCCGCGTGCTGATGGGGTTCCACATGCGATGGCATCCGCTGGTGCGCGAGGCGCGCCAGGCGATCCGCGGCGGCGCGCTGGGGGAGATCGAGTCGGTGCGGTCGGTGTGGAACAGTCCCCGGGACGACGACGGCCTGCCGGAGTGGCGTTGGCGCCGCGAGTCGGGCGGTGGCGCGCTCATCGAGATCGGCGTCCATCACTTCGATCTCTGGAGATTCCTGCTCGACCGCGAGGTCGAGGAAGTGCGCGCGCTGTCGCGAGGCGGAAGCCGCGAAGACGAGTCGGCGGCGGTGCTGGCGCGTCTGGAGGGCGGCGTCGCCGCGACCCTCATGTTGAGCGAGCGATCGCCGCACCAGATCGAGATCGAAATCTGCGGCCGCCTGGGACGGCTGCGCGTCGACTGCCTGCGTTTCGAGGGCCTGGAACTGTCGACGCACCGCGACGTCCCGGGAGGCCCCGCCACGCGGCTGCGCGCGGCGGCGGGTTTCCTGCGATCGCTGCCGCGCGGCATCGGGGGGCTGCGGCACGGCGGCGACTATCGCGAGTCGTATCGTGCGGCCTGGGCGCACTTCGCGCGCGTAATTCGCGGCGGCGAGCAGCCCGGCGCCACTCTCGAGGACGGTCTGCGCGCGACCGGGATCGCGCTGGCCGCCGCCGGCGCCTCCGGCGACGCGACGGGGGGAAACCCGGCTCCGGCGGAGGACTCCCGCGGCCATACGCCTGGGCGGGCGCCCGAGCCGGCCCCGCAACACGCCCTGGAGTTTTCCGTCGTGGTTCCGACCTATGACCGTCCGGCGCGCCTGCCGGGTCTGCTGGCGGCGCTGCGCGCGCAGCGATTCCCGAAGGAACGCTTCGAGGTCGTGATCGTCGACGACGGCGGCGCCTCGCCGCTGGATACGGTCGTCGAACCCTACCGCAAGGACCTCTCGATTTCCCTGATCCGGGCGGCCCACGGCGGTTGCGCTTCGGCGCGGCAGCAGGGCGCTCTCTGCGCGCGCGGACACCACCTGGCGTTCACCGACGACGACTGCCTTCCGGCCCCGGACTGGCTGGCCCAGCTCGACCGGGCGCGGCGCCGGCATCCGGGAATGGCGCTCGGCGGCGGGGTGGCGTGCTCGCTGCCGGAGAATCCATTCTCGGTGGCGTCGCACATGGTCGTCGAGCTCTTCACGGCCGCGCAGGGCGCGCGATACTTTCCGACCATGAACCTGACGCTGCCGGCCGGCGCCTTCCACGACGCCGGCGGCATGGACGCGGGCTGGGCGAACGCCGGCGGCGAGGACCGGGACCTGTGCCGGCGCTGGATCGAATCGGGACGCCAGATGATCGCGGCGCCGGAAGCGGTGGTTTCGCACGGGCACCCGCTCTCGCTTCGGACGTTCTGGCTGCAGCACTTTCGCTACGGCCGGGGCGCGGCCCTGATGCGCCGGGCCCATCCGCGAGAGCCCTTCGAGCACTGGCGCTTCTACCTCGGACTGCTTGCCGCGCCGTTCCGGCGAATGCCGTGGCGATCGGCGGCTCCGGTCGCCGCGCTGGCCGCCCTGAGCCAGGCGGCCAATCTTTGCGGCTACGCCATCGAGCGCCTGCGTCCGCGACCCGGCCCGGAGATGCGACCCGCGCCGCGGCCCGGTCCCGGGCGGCCGGTTCGCGACGGGTAACGCGGTGGCCTCCGGGGCCGGCTCGTGGGACTACGTGGTGGTGGGCGGCGGAACGGCCGGCTGCGTGATCGCCCGGCGGCTGTGCGAGCGAGGCGCGAGCGTGCTGGTGCTGGAAGCGGGCGGCCGCTATCCGCGGTGGCTGCTGGGCGCCCCGCTGGCGAGTCTGCGCATCAAGGACCGCTTCTCGTGGCGATACCTTACCGCTCCGCAGGCGGGCCTGGGGGGACGCCGCGTCTCGCTGCCGATGGGCCGGGTGCTGGGCGGCAGCTCGTCGATCAACGCCATGATGTACTGCCGCGGCGCGCCCGGCGACTACGACCGCTGGGCGGCGCTCGGCGGCGCCGGCTGGTCCTTCGCGGAGATACTGCCGTATTTCCTGCGGGCCGAGAACTGGACGCGCGGGGAATCGCCCGGGAGAGGCCGCGACGGGCCGCTGACGGTCTCCGGCCCGCGATTTCTCGCGCCGTTCTCGCGCGCCTTTGTCGAGGCCTGCCGGGAGTCGGGCATTCCGCCGCGCGAGGACTTCAATGACGGACGGCTGGAAGGATGCGGCTTCTTCGACGTCACCCAGAGGCAAGGAGAGCGCGTCTCGACGGCCCGCCAGTACCTGGGCGGCGCCCCTGGCGCCGACGTGGTCACGCGCGCGCTGACGACCCGCATTCTGTTCGACGGCCCGCGCGCCACCGGCGTTGAGTACCGGCGCGGGCGCGAGATCCGGCGGGCGTTTGCGGAACGCGAGGTCATCCTGGCCGCCGGGGCCATCGGCTCGCCGCAGTTGCTCCTGCTTTCGGGCATCGGGCCCGCCGGCGATCTGCGCGCGCTCGGGATCGAGACGCGGCTCGATCTGCCCGGAGTCGGCGGGAACCTCCAGGATCACGTTCGCCTGCCGGTGCTCTTTGAAAGCGCGCGCGTCCCGCCGGGCGCCCGGCGTTACTGGATTCCCGCCGCATTGCGTTATGCGATGGACCGCGGCGGCGTGATGGCGTCCAACTGCTGCGAAGCGGGCGCCTTCGTGCGCTCCTCGCCCGGAGAGGCCGAACCGGACCTCCAGATCGTGACGCACTTTCAGTCGTCGCTGCGCCGGCGCGCGGTCGACATTCAGGTGTGCCTGCTCGAATCGGAGAGCCGCGGGCATGTGACGCTGGAGTCGCCCGACCCGGCGCGGCCGCCGCGGATCGACCCCGGCTACCTGTCCTCGGAGACCGACATCGTGCGGTTGTTGGGCGGGGTGGCTCTGGCGCGGCGCCTGGCGCGTGCGAAGGCTCTGGCCGATTTCGGCCTCGGCCGCGAGCTGGCGCCCGGCTCACAGGCTCAGGCGGAGGGCGATCTGACCGCCTATGTGAGAAGCGCCGTCGAGACCTGTTATCACCCGGCCGGGACCTGCCGGATGGGCGTGGATGCCATGGCGGTCGTCGACCCGCGGCTGCGCGTGCACGGATACGAGGGGCTGCGCGTCGCCGACGCCTCGGTGATGCCGGCGCCGATTCGCGGGAACACGCTGGCGCCGGTGGTGATGATCGCCGAAAAGGCGGCCGATCTGATTCTGCCAGGTACCAGCTAGCGATCCGAGGCCGCCGGCTTGAGCAGCGTGCGCTCGAACCACGCGGTCATCTCCGACATGGCGCGCGTGGCGTCGCCGCCCCGGAAGCCGTGCGCGGCGCCCTCGATGATCACGAGCTTCGACGCGACCTTGCTCTTCTGAAGCGCGTCGTACATGATCTGGCTGGCGCTGACAGGCACCAGCGGATCCTTGTCGCCGTGGATCAACAGAGTCGGCGGGTCGTCGGGCGTCACGTGGACGAGCGGCGAATAGTCGGCGCCCTTCTCCTTCTCGAAGTTGAGGGCCGGGAAGCGGTCGAGCACGCTGCCGTCCTTGGCGGGATTCAGGCCGCGCGCCAGCGGCCGCAGGTCGACCGGCGGGAAGTAGGCCACCACCGAGGCCACGCGGCTGGAGGCGCGCAGGAACTCCTCGGAGGCGCCGGGGTCCCCGCTGTCGGAGGCCGTCCCCAGCATGAGCGAGAGATGGCCGCCGGCGCTGCCGCCGTGGACGCCGAGGCGCTCCGGGTCGAGTCCCCATTTCGCGGCGTTGTGGCGCACGAATCGGACCGCCCGCCGCACGTCGGCGACGATCTCCGGGATCAGATACTTCGGGCTGCTGCCGTGGCGCACGGCGATCACCGTGAAGCCCTTGTCGAGCAGCGGGGTGAATCGCGCCGCCATCTGTTGCGGCGGCGTCCAGGCGGAGATCCAGCCGCCGCTGACCATGAACAGGACGGCCGCGCCGTTGGCGCCGGTCTTCGGCTTGAGAACGTCGAAGGTCATCGCCAGGCCGTCCTTGTGTCCGTAGACGACGTCGGGGACGATCTCGACCTCGGCGGCCGTGCCGGTGGCCGCCAGGATCGCGGCGGCTAAGACGGCCAGTGTGCGTGCCACGTGGAACATTCCTCAGTTCTATCACGAGCGGCGCTGCTGGCAAAGGGGAAATCGAGCGCCCCGTCGCGCTTCAAAAAAATGTAGACAGGGGCTTGCAATTCCAAAAATCATATAGTAGGATAGAAAGTAAGCCGGGGAGGCAACTCCCACCAAAGCGAGACTAACCTCACTTAAGACCCCTGAAGCATTCCTCCCCGGCACCCCTCAAAGTCTTCAGTGGTCAGTTTTCAGTTATCAGTTCTCAATGTTGGTCCGCTCCCAAAAAAAGTAGCGCGCCCCTATTGCAATCCCGAAATCCATAGCCTATACTGAAAGTAAGCCGGGGAGGCAACTCCCACCAAAGCGAGACTAACCTCACTTTAAAGACCCCTGAAGCATTTCCTCCCCGGCACCTAAAAGGGTCTTCAGCGGTCAGTCTGTTACCAGAAGTCAAATCGAGGGCCATCGTGTCGCTCCCGGCAAGACTCACGAACCTGGGGGCGCACACTGCGGCCAGCTGACGACTGATAACTGATTTGCTAGCTTCCCGGCGTCCGCGAGGCCTGGACTTTGGGCTGCGAGAGGTACCCGGCGATGCGGTCCTGCTTCACTTCGTTAATCACCAGCTCGTAAGGCTGCCGGTACTTCATCACGTAGAACTGGAGCGGCTCGTTGATGGTGCGGTCCTTCTTCTCGACTCGCTTGTCGTCGGCCACCAGCTCGATGGTAAAGCGGTTGCGCTTGTGGTCGGTCTTCTTCAACTGGATCAGGATGTCGGCGACCTTCTGGGGCGCCTTGGTCTTGGCGAGGTTGAACTCGACGTAGTTGCGGTCGCCGAGCGCTTTGAGCGCTCCCAGCTCCCGGGAGTTGGTGGCGATCAGGCCGCTCTGCTCGCCCAGGTCGCCCTGGACGCGCTTGAGCGCGGCGGCCAGCTTGTCGGCCTCGGACTTGTTCTTGGCGACCTCGGAGCGCACCGCCGAAACGTCGCTGGAGACTTCGCCGATCTTGGAGGTCGCCGCCGTGGCCACCTGCTGGACCTGCTGCGAGAGCTCTTCCTTGGTCTGCTGCTGCTGCTTGGCCAGCCGCGACTGCTCGTCGGCCAGCTTCTTTTCGAGCGCGCCGATCTGCTCGACGGCCTCGACCTTGGCCTGGCCGGCGGCCATGGAGGCCTGGCGGCGGGCCTTTTCCAGCTCCTCGCGGATGGAGTCGAGATGGCGCCGGTTGGTCTGCGTGGTGACCGAGGAGGTCTCGCGCAGGTTGGACATCTCGGTGAGCAGGCTCTCGCGCATCTTGGAAACCTCGGTGCGCACCTGGTCGAGCTGCCAGAACAGGTAGACGTTGGCGGCCAGCAGCGCGATGACCACGCCGAACAGGATCGGAATCTTCAGGCCGGAACCGCTCTCGGCGGGATAGGTGATCGTCGGCTCACTCACGGTGGACCTCCAGGGTGATGCTGGTATCAGTGTAACACCAGCTATGAGCTTTCAGCGATGAGCGATCAGCTTTGCCGAGAGTACATCATCGCCGGAGCTGACCGCTGACCGCTGATCGCTGATCGCTGATCGCTGATCGCTGACAGCTATTCAATAACCGTCACGAACTCCGCCAGCACCCGGCAGCCGTCACCCTCCCGCAGCTCGATGGGCTCGAACTCCGGGTTCAGCGGCTCCAGCCGGATCCAGTCGTGCTCCCACGACCCGCCGGCGCCCGGGCGCTTGGCGCTCTGGTAGCGCTTGACGGTGTAACGCGCTCCGCCCGCCTCCGCCTCCGAGAGATTCTCGACCAGCAGCAGCTTCCCCTGGCGCGAGCCGATCACCGGGGCCCGGAAAACGCACAGGCTGCCGTCGGGAATCCGCGGCTCCATCGACCGTCCCGTGACGCGCCCGGCAAACATGGATTCGTTGAGGCGCAGATCCGGCGGGGCTTCGATCCAGTCGGCGGCCTCCACCTGCTGTCCCTCGCCGAACTTTCCGGCCGCCGCCCGCAGCGAGTAGAGCGGCAAGTGCGTCCGGAACGGCAGCACCTTCGCCGGCACGTGCTCGCGGTACAGCCGGCTCAGCGTGGCGTCGAAATCGGCGATCTCCACGGCGCGCCGCTCGCCGACGCGCAGCACGTTCGAGAAGGTGTCCTCCATCCAGCCCAGCACGCGCTCCGCCCCCGATTCGGCGATCCGCCGCTTCAGGTCGCTCTCCAGCTCCGAGAGCACCTCGGCGTCGTCCGCGCCGGCGATGTGCTCCCAGTCGCGCCGCAGCCGCGGCTCGCCGCGCCGGGCTTCGGGATCGTAAAGAAATACGCCCGCCGGCGCCGGAGCGCGCTCGGGCAGGGCGGCCTCGAGCAGCGCGAACTGGCCTTGGTGCATGCTTCGCCCCTCAGGGATTGTTCGGGTAGTAATACTCCCGGTGGCGGACCTTCACGTTCGGCAGCGCCACCTCCACGCGCAGCTGCCGCATCACGTTGCGCGTGTCGTCGGCGTCGGGGATGTAGCGCATGATGTACTGCGTGGTGACCTCGCCGGCCACGTCGGTGATGGCGCGGAACATTCCCTGCGCGATCTCCGAGGCGTAGCCCCCGGTGCCGACCTTGAGCGCGTAATTGCCCTCGTCGGAGGGCGTCGAGAGATACCCGGAGACGTCTTTGTAGAGCTTCTGCTGCGGGTACACCACCCGCCCGCCCGTGGTCTCGCACAGCCTCACCAGGTTCTTGTCGCCCTCGCTGGTGAAGCCGAAGCCGGTGGTCGACACGCCGTAGATGGCCGCCTGGTAGCGGATGGCCAGCTCCAGGACTTCGTCGAGCGACTTCTTGCTGGCGGTGTCGTTCCCGTCGCCGACGATCACGATGATGCGCCGCGGCTCGATGGGCTCGCCGCGCACCAGCTCGCGCCGCGTCAGCGCCATGTAGATGGCGTCGTAGAGCGCCGCGCCGCCGCCGGGCTTGAGCTTGCGGACCTTCTCGAGCATCTTCTCGGGATCGTGATTGGTGTTGACGGCCAGCTCGGCGTCGTTGGCGTAGGTGATCAGGTAGCCCGAATACTTTTTATCGCCCGGGACCAGCGTGTTGATCAGCTCGCTGGTGGCCTCCTGGTAGAACTTCCAGTGCAGGCGGTTGGAGTTGCTCATGTCGAGCAGGAAGCCGACCACCATCGGCTGGCTCTGCTCGCGGTTGAAGTAGATGATCTTCTGCTCGCGCCCGTCCTCGAAGATGCGGAAGTCGGTGCGCTCCAGGTCGGAGACGAAGCGCCCCTTGACGTCGGTGACCGTCACCGGGACGATCACCTCGTTGACCGCGACCTTGATGCTGGTCTGCGCGGCCAGCAGGCCGGCGGCGGCGATTCCCAGCGCGCAGCGCCGCGTTATGGAAACGTGGCGCGCCGGATCACGGTAGAGGATCGTGCGCGGCGACATGAGGAAACCCCGCCTCGATTATATCCCGGCGCGGGCGTGCGGCAAGACGCCCTCTCCGGCGGGCCGGACTTTTTCTCCGCCGGCGCACCGTCCTTCCCGGAACGGCGCGCCGGGCGAGGCCATTTCAAGCGGGCGAAGCCGTTTCAATATTGATATATACTGCGCTCTAGCCGGACCGTCCGAGCGGTCCGGCGGCAATCGCCGGGCCCGCACGTCCGCGGCCGCCGGCGACAAAGAAAGGATCCCGATCATGAAATTCTCGCGAAGAACAGCCATGGAGGTCCTGGGCGCCACCGCGCTCGCCGGAAACGCGGCCATGCCCCTGGCTGGCGCGCAGGTTCCCCAGCCGCCCAAGGAGAGCAAGGACACTCCCAAGATCGCCCTCGGGATGGGCGACGGCGGAGGCGGTGGATTCGGCGGCGGCGGCGGGCGCGGCCGGGGCGGTCCGGGCGGAGGACCCGGCGGCGGAGCGGCGCAGAGCGCGCCGGCAGGCTCGGGAGCGGCCCCGGCGGCCCCGCCCGATCCCTCGGCCGGACCGCGGCGCATCAAACAGATCGGCGTCGATCACGTGTTGGGCGGCGGCGGCCAGGCGCCCTGGACCGAGCAGGGCCTCAACACGCTGATGGAGCGCTGGAAGGCGGCCGGCATCACCGTCGGGAACCTCATGATCAATCTGTCGGGAGACATTCTGTACGGCAAGGCCGGCAACAAGCGCGACGAGGACATCGAGAAGATCAAGCAGTCCATCGTGGCCGCCGGCAAGGTCGGGCTGCCGGTGATCGAGTACAACTTCTACGCGCACCGCGCCATGGAGGGCTACTTCGAGGAGATCGACACGGCGCGCGGCAACTCCGGCTGGACGGGCTTCGATTTCGAGCTGGTGCAGACCGCGGCCCAGCAGTACCAGTCGCGACCGGAAGAAAAGGGGATGAAGTTCAAGGACCTGCCTCCCCTGCCCGGTATCGGCGCGCACACGCTCGACCAGATGTGGGCCAACATCACGTACTTTCTGAAGGCCGTGATTCCCACCGCCGAGAAGTCGAACGTGCGGCTGGCGCTGCATCCCAACGATCCGCCCGCGCCCATCAGCCGGGGCTCGCAGCAGATCATGGCGACGCTGGCGGGATGGAAGAAGCTCATCTCGATCGTCAACAGTCCGGCGAACGGAATCACCTTCGACTGCGGGGTGACGCGCGAGCTGGGCGAGGATCCCATCGAAGTGTGCCGCTACTTCGGCCAGCGCGACCGCATCAATCACGTGCATTTCCGCAACGTGCTGGTGCACAAGCCCTATGAACGCTACACGGAAGTGTGGATCGACGAGGGCTTGAACAACATGTTCGCGGTGATGAAGGAGATCGTGAAGCAGAAGTACAAGCTCCAGATCTACCCCGAGCATCCGCGGCGGCTCGACTACGACGTGGAGCACGGGCGGCTCGGCGGGTATCCCGGCGGCGGCGGCTACGCGGCCATCGCCTACAACGTCGGTTACACGCGCGCCATGCTCCAGGCGGCGATGTCGTAGGGTGCGGGCTTCCGGCCGTACGGCGGTCATCACGGGCATCGGCGCCGTCAGCCCCAACGGCGTCGGCCGCGAGGCCTTCTGGAGCGCCACGCGCGCCGGCGTCAGCGGCATCCGCCGCATCGGGCGCTTCGACCCGTCGGGCTTTCCCGTCCAGATCGCGGGTGAAGTGGAAAACTTCGCCGCCGACGATTACGTCGATCCCAAGGATCGCCCGCACGTCTCGCGCGTGGTGCCGCTGGCGCGGGCGGCGGTCCAGGAAGCGCTCGCCGACGCCGGCCTGGATCCGGCGCGCATGACGCTCGACGAGCTGCGCGGCGTGGGCGTGATGGTGGGCTCCGGCGGCGGCAGCCAGGAGTTCTCCGAGGAGCAGTACCGGCTCTACTACGCGGGGCTCCAGAAGCAATGCAGCGTCTACGTGATTCCGAGCTCGACCATCGGCACGCTGGCGAGCGAGATCTCGATGCGCTTCGGCTTCCGCGGGCTCAGCCACGTGGTGTCGACCGGCTGCACCTCCTCGACCGACGCCGTCGGCTACGCGCTGCGGCACCTGGAATCGGGCCTGATCGACACGGTGGTCGCCGGCGGGGTGGACGCGCCCATCGCGCCGCTGATCGTGCGGGGCTTCCACCTGATGCGCATCATGACGACGCGCTGGAACCACGAGCCGGCGCGCGCCTCGCGGCCCTTCTCGCGCGACCGGGACGGCTTCGTCATCGGCGAGGGGGCCTGGTTTTTCGTGCTGGAGAATGCGGAGCGCGCGCGGGCGCGCGGGGCGCGGATCTACGGCCAGGTGGCCGGTTACGGCTCGACCTGCGAGGCCTTTCACCGGGTGCGGCTGGAGGAGTCGGGCGAAGAGCCGGCGCGGGCCATCGCGCTGGCGCTGGCCGACGCCGGTATCGCGCCGGGCGACGTCGACTACGTCAACTACCACGGCACCTCGACGGAGTTGAACGACCGCATCGAAACGCGGGCCATCCGGCTGGCTTTCGGGCGCGGGGCCGACCGCCTGCCGGGATCGGCGCTGAAGAGCCTGATCGGCCATCCGCAGGGGGCCTGCGGCGCGGCCGGCATGGCGGCGACGCTGCTGGCGATGCGCGACGGCGTGGCCCCGCCGACGGCGAATCTGGACGAGCCCGACCCGGCCTGCGATCTGGATTACATCCCGCACCGCTCGCGGCCTCTCGCGATCGAGCACGCCGTGGTGAACTGCATCGCCTTCGGGAGCAAGAATTCGGCGATTGTGCTGCGGAGGTAGCTGTCAGCTTCAGCCACGATGTGCTCTCGGCAAAGCGGATCGCTGACCGCTGATCGCTGAAAGCTTTTTGCTGATCGCTGA
>CAZEVY010000017.1:36919-77796 GCA_964515555.1 uncultured Solibacteraceae bacterium
CGCTGATCGCTGAAAGCTTTTTGCTGATCGCTGAAAGCTCTCTACGCCGCCTCCGCGTGCGCCGCGATGGTCCGCATCAGCTCGTCGCGATTGATCGGCTTGGTAACGTAGTCGTCCATGCCCGCGGCCAGGCAGCGCTCGCGATCCCCCTGCATGGCGTGCGCGGTGAAGGCGATGATGGGCGTGTGCAGGCCGCACCGGGCTTCGATGCGGCGGATGTGGCTGGTGGCCTCGAAGCCGTCCATCTCCGGCATCTGGATATCCATCAGGATCACGTCGAAGGGCTCCCGGCCGAAGGCCGCCACCGCCGTCTCGAACGCCCGGACCGCCTCCAGGCCGTCCACGGCCACCGTCACCCGGTACCCGCACCGCTCCAGCAGCCGCTGCGCCACGGTCCGATTCACGGCGTTGTCCTCGGCCAGCAGAATCCGCAGCGCGCACGCCGCCGACTCCTCGGGATAGCGCGGCGGTTCCGGCCGGGCCGCGGCGCCGGCCTCGACGCGGCCGAACGCCGCCGTGAACCAGAAGCGGCTGCCCGCGCCGGGCTCGCTCTGGACCCCGATCGAGCCCCCCATCATGGCCGCCAGCCGCGAGCTGACGGCCAGGCCCAGACCGGCGCCGCCGTGACGCCGCGTCGAGGAGCCGTCGGCCTGCGTGAACGGATCGAAGATCGATCGCAGCTTCTCCTTCGGAATCCCGACCCCGGTGTCGGTCACCGTGAAGCGCACCAGGACCTTGTCGGCGGACTCGGACTCCACCGCCGCCAGCAGCGAGACCTCGCCCCGGTCGGTGAACTTGATGGCGTTGGCGACCAGGTTGACGATCACCTGGCGCACACGCGCGGCGTCGCCCGCCACCACCGCCGGCACGCCCCCCTCGAAACGCCAGGTCAGCGCGAGACCCTTGCGCCGGGCGTGCGTCTCCAGCGTCCGCAGAGTCTTCCGGGTCTCTTCCCGCAGGTCGTAGGGGGCCGCCGCGAGTTCCAGGCGTCCGGCCTCGATCCGGGAGAGATCGAGAATATCGGTGACCAGCGTCACCAGCGCATGCGCCGAGCCGAGACCGGTGGTGAGGCACTCGCGCTGCTCCGCCGTGAGCTCGGTCTCCAGCGCCAGCTGCGTCATCCCGATGACGCCGTTGAGCGGCGTCCGCAGCTCGTGGCTCATGTTGGCCAGGAACTCGCTCTTCGCGCGGCAGGCCTCCTTGGCCCCCGCGAGCGCCTCCACCAACTGCAGCCGGCCCTTGCCGACCTCGGCCACCATGTCGTTGAAGGCCATCGCCAGGTCGCCCACCTCGTCGCGGCGCACCACCGGCGCGCGCAGATCGAAGTTCCCGCGCCCCACCTTCCGGGCCAGGCCCGCCAGCGCCCGCAGCGGCGAGAGCACGCGCCGCAGCCGCCAGTGCTGCACCGTCACAATCAGCAACAGGGAAAGCAGGCACACGGCCGCGCCGCCGGTCAGCGAGCGAATCAGCAGCGCCCTCTCCTTGTCGAGCGAGACGCCTACGGTTACGGTTCCCATCCCGCCGGACTCGCCGCGCGACTCCCAGGCCGCCACCGCGCCCCCGGTGGCCGGGGCCCGGACGGAAACCGCCAGGTAGTGCCGGCCGCGCGAATCGACCCGCGCCGACACCCGCTCCCTGGCCGGCGGCGGGATGCCGTCCGCCGGGAAGCCGGGCGCGTGCGCGGCCACCAGCCGCTCGCCGCCGCGCGAGTGGAAGGCGACGAACAGCAGGTCCTCGCCGGCCAGCGCCCAGCGCGCCACCCGTTCCATCTCCGCGCGGTCGCCGATCGCCATGGCCAGCTCCGCCTCGTGAGCCGCCAGCCGCGCCACCGATTCGCCGCGCATGCCGATCTCGCCGCGGAACGCGTCCAGGTGCGTGCGGAAGAATCCGGAGAAGAGCAGATACACGCAGACCAGCGAAATCGCCGCGGGCGCGAAGTTCGCCGCCAGCGCCTGCGCCAGCAGGCTGCGCGTTTTCCGGTCGGAGGGTGCCCTCATGGAATGGCCGCCACGCGCTCTTTCTTGCAGGCCGGCGCGAGCCCGACTCCACGTACAACGTCGGCGTCCAGCACCAGGGCGGCAAGAATCGAGATGTTCCCCGTGGCGGCCGCGCCGGCCATCGACGCTCCCAGCGGGCCGCGGCTTTGCATCGTCACTCGTCCCACCGCCAAGACAGTCGAACGAACCAGTGGCGCCCGGCCAAGACGGCCAGGATCGAGGACACGAACAGGCGCACGTACCGGCTCGACATGACCGTCCACCAAGCTCATCGGCAGGGGTGGTCCGGTACTTAGCCGATTCCTTGGGAGCCAGGGTTGAAGGCCATTCCCACCGGACTGTACGCGGCCCGTGCGGCGGTCCAAGCCGTCGTCGGATAATAATGAGCGGCTGGATATGGAAGTCAGAGCTTTCGGCCTTCTCCTCGTGTGCCTGGGGCTGGCGCTGTGCGCGCCGGCGCAGTCGATCGACGGCATCGTGGCGGGGTACTGGAAGGGCGGCCTGCCCGCGCCGGTTTCCGACGCCGTCTTCGCCCGCCGCATCTACCTGGACGTGTGGGGGCTGCTTCCCACGCCCGAGCAGCTCGACGAGTTCCAGCGCGCCACCGGCCCGCGGAAGCGCGAGGCGCTGGTCGGCGCGCTGCTCGCCAACCGGCGCAACTACGCCGCGCACTGGATCACGTTCTGGAACGACCACCTGCGCAACGACCAGGGCGTCGTCTATCACGGCGAACGCAAGTCGATCACGCCCTGGCTGAAGCGGGCGCTCGAGGAGAACCTCCCCTACGACCGCTTCGTCGAGGCGCTGCTGAATCCCGAGGAGAAGACCGGGCCGGACGGGTTCCTCATCGGCGTCAACTGGCGTGGCGACATCAGTGCGTCGCAGATTCCGGCGATGCAGGCGGCGCAGAACAGCGCGCAGATTTTCCTGGGCGTGAACCTGAAGTGCAATTCCTGCCACGACAGCTTCATCAGCCGGTGGAAGCTGAAGGACGCCTACGGCCTCGCCAGTTATTTCTCCACCGGCGACCTGGAGATCTTCCGCTGCGACGTCGCCACGGGCGAGAAGGCGTCGCCGCGGTTTCTCTTCCCCGGCGCCAACGGCGGCGAACCGGCGCCGGAGAACCGGCGCGCGGAGGCGGCGCGGCTGTTCACGTCGCATCCGCGGCTGGCGCGGACCTTCGTGAATCGCGTCTGGAAGACGCTGTTCGGACGCGGCCTGGTGGCCGCGGTCGACGACATGGACGCGCGCCCGTGGAGCGAGGAGCTGCTGGCGTTCCTGGCGGCCGATTTCGCCGCCGGCGGATACGACATCGAGCGCCTGCTGCGGACCATCCTGGTGTCGCGGACCTATCAGCTGCCCGCCGCCGCCGCGGAGCCGAAACGAGGCGAGGCCTTTACGTTCCGGGGACCGCTGGCCCGCAGGCTGTCCGCCGAACAGTTCGCCGACGCCATCGCCCAGATCACCGGCGAGTGGCGCGCCAGCGTGCCGCGCGACGGCTCCCCGGCGTCGTATGCCCGCGACTGGGAGCTGAAGTCCACCGCGCTCGCCCGCGCGCTGGGCCGGCCGATCCGCGACCAGGTGGCCACCGAGCGCCTCACGCAGCCGACCACGCTTCAGGCGATCGAGCTGGCCAACGGCGCGGCGCTGGCGCGCATGCTCGATCGCGGGGCGCGGCGCCTGCTCGGGCTCCTGCCGGAGACCGTCGCGCCCATCTACGACAGCGGCGCCATCGCGGGCAATCCGGCGAGTGTGACCATCGACCTCAGCGGCGTGAAGAAGCTCTGGCTGCGGATCGAGGACGTCGACACCTACGACCCCAAGCGAGTTGCCGCGGGTTGGGCCAACGCCTGGTTCCATCGCGGCGGCGAGGCGGTGCGCCTCGCCGATCTCGCGCGGGCCTCCGCCCGGAGCTTCCGGTTCCGCAACGGCAAGGCGGATTACGACGCCGTCACCGGCGCGCTCGGATCCGGGATGGCGCTCGACGTCGACGGCTTCGATTGTTTCCACGCCATCGCCGGCGTCGACGAGGCCAGCGTCGCCAGCGACATCAGCCCGCGGCTGCGGTTTCTCGCCTACGGGCAGGAGCCGGACCGGGAGCAGTTGATACCGCCCGCGGGCGAGCCGCCGGTCGCGCGGCCGCCGGCGATTCGCGACGCGCGCGAGCTGGCGCGCCGTGTTTATCGATACGCGGTGGCGCGGGAGGCGACTGGCGCGGAGGAGGCGATCGCCGCGCGGATGATCGCGGGCGGCGCCGAGGGGCTGGCGGATCTGTTGTGGGCGGTGTTCGCGTCGCCCGAGTTTCAGTACATCCGATGAAGACTCCATCGATCGAACGGGACCTGTTCCGCGGCCTGGGCCGCCGCGATTTCCTGCGCGCCTCGGCGGGCGCGGCGCTGGCGGCGTTGCAGGGCGCGGCGTCGCGCCCGGTGTGGCCGCAGACGAAGATCGCCCCGCGCGCCGACACGCTGATTCTCCTGTGGATGGCGGGCGGCATGGCGCAGACCGAGACCTTCGACCCCAAGCGCTACACGCCCTACGAGGCGGGTCGCGAATCGAAGAGCGTGCTCTCGACGTTTCCGTCGATCGGCACCAAGGTCGACCACATCCGGATCTCGAAGGGTCTGGAGCGAATCGCCTCGGTGATGGATCGCGCGACGCTGATCCGCACTTACCAGGCGGGCGACCTCGGCTTCATCCTGCACGCGCGGCACCAGTATCACTGGCACACCGGCTATGCGCCGCCGCAGACGGTCGCCGCGCCGCACATCGGCTCGGTGATTGCGCGCACGCTCGGTCCGAAGAACCCGGACGTGCCGGCGTTCCTCGACATCGGGCAGAACCTGGAGATCGGCGGCGAGAGCGACTCGCTGAAGGCCTTCCACACCGCGGGATTCCTGGGGTCGGAGTACGGACCGTTCTTCGTCACCGATCCCATGGAAGCGGCCGCCAGCGTCCGCCCTCCGGGAGGCATGAGCCCGGAGCGCTTCCGGGCGCGGCACGAAAACTACCGGCGATTGCTCGAAGCCAACCCGATTATGCGGGAGGGCGGCGGCCATCAGCAGGAGTCGCTGCTGCGCGCCACGGAGAACGCGCACCGGCTGCTGACGTCGCCGGCGGCCAAGGCGTTCGACCTCGCGAGCGAGCCGCGCGAATCGGCGGCGAAGTACGGCGACAGCCGCTTCGGCGCGGGCTGTTTGCTGGCCCGGCGGTTGACGGAGGCGGGCGCGCGCTTCATCGAGGTGACCACCGAGTACATCCCGTTCCGCTACTGGGACACGCACGAGAACGGGCACACGCGCGCGGAAGCCATGAAGCGCGAGATCGACGGGCCGGTGGCGCAACTGGTGCTCGATCTCGAAGAGCGCGGACTGCTCGACCGCACGCTGATCGTGCTGGCGAGCGAATTCGGGCGCGACATGATGGTGGAGGGCAAGCCCGACAAAACCGTGAAGGACCAGGTCAATCAGCAGCCCGATATCATGACCGAACCGAAGCATTACGGGATGCACCGGCACTTCACCGAGGCCGGCTCGGTGCTGATGTTCGGCGGCGGCGTGAAGCGCGGCTGTCTCCACGGGACGACGGCGGACGAGCGGCCCTGCAAAGTGGTCGACAAGCCCGTGCGCATCGAGGATCTGCACGCGACCATCTATCACGCGCTCGGCATTCCGCCCGACCTGGCCTACGAGGTCGAGCTGCGGCCGTTTCACGTGACCAGGGACGGGAAGGGCAAGCCGATCCTCGATCTGTTCGCGTAGTTCTGCGACGGTTCGAGGAATTGAAGCAGCGCGCGGCGCGGTAGAGGATAATCGAGGCATGAGCGACCAGGAGCTCCAGGAACGGCTGGCCCGGCTCGACCGCGTCGACGGCGAGTTGGGCGACGCGGTGAAGGAACTGCGGCAATCGATCCTCATTATGGCGGAGGTGCAGCGCTTGCAGGCAGAGGCTCTTCAGGAGAACGAGCGCCGCGCCGCCGAGCACAAGGAACGGATGCGACACATCGAGATGAACCTGGCCGAGTTCACCGACAAGCTGAACGGGCTGATCGGCTACCTCGACAATTGGAGGCGCGAGCCGCCATCCGCGTAGCTCATTCCCTCCCGAGTTTCCACCGGATCTGCCGCACCATCCCCAGCCAGACCTCGGCGTCGGGCGGCGAGAGCTTCAGCCTCCGGATCATCCTCCGCAGCTTCCGTTCCGTCGACGACGCGGTGCGTTCGTTGACATAACCCGCGAGCGTCAGCGCCTCCAGCCACGACGCCGTCAACCGCTCCAGCTCGACCGCCTTCGCCCGGCGCTCGCGCGATTTCGCCGGCGCCCGCGCGTCGCGCGTCAGCTCGTAGAGGCACACGGCGACCGCCTGCCCGAGGTTCATCGATGTGGCCGTGGCGATGCGGATCAGCCAGTGGCAATGACTCAGGTCGTCGTTCGAGAGGCCGAACTTCTCGGAGCCGAACAGCAGCGCCACGCGCCCCGTTTCCCGGCGGATCAGCCGCGCACCGTATTCGAGGCGCCGCAGCTTGTGTTTCAGTTCGCGATGTCCGATCGAGGTGGTCCCGACCGCCAGCGCGCAGTCGTCGACTGCCTCGGCGACGGAATCATAGACCCGCGCCGCGCGCATCACCGCGCCGGCGCCGACCGCCGATCGGGCTTCGCGGAACGCAACCTCGTAGGGGCGGACCAGGCGCAGGTCGGAGAATCCGAAATTGACCATGGCGCGGGCGGCCGCGCCGATATTCAGCGGATTGCGCGGAGCGACGAGGACGACGGCTAGCGAAGCTCCTCCTAGGCGAACTTCTATCGAAGTTCTTCCATCACCATCTCGAGCGCCGCGCGCGGGGGCCGCGTCAGCGACTCGGGCAGCGTCGCCAGCGGCGCGTCGTAGACGTTGAGCTGGTCGATGAGCGTCGGCCGGTCGGGATCCACGTAAATGATGCCGGTGACGACCTCCTCGGCCTCGGCGGACTCGTGCAGCAGCCGTATCGCGCCCATCTTGCTGGTGGGGTCGTGGTCGCGGCCGAGCTTGCGCAGGCGCACAACCGAGCCGTCGTGCAGCGTCACGTCCTGGGTGGCGCCCTCGGCGATCTCGACGCTGATGTCCTCGTAGTGCGGGATGTAGTCGAGCTCGTGGAGGGGCTCGTCGTGATCCTTCATGTAGGAGTAGCTCTTGGTGGAGCCTTCGTGGTCGTTGAAGGTCACGCAGGGCGAGATCACGTCGACCACCGAGAGGCCCTTGTGCGAGATGCAGGCCTTGAGGATCGCCTGGAGCTGCTTTTTGTCGCCGCTGAAGGAGCGCGCGATCAGCGTGGCGCCCATCTCGATGCCCATCAGGCAGCAGTCGATGGGCGGCTGCTCGTTCTTCGCCCCGGACTTCTGGGTGGAGCCGAGATCGGCGGTCGCCGAAAACTGGCCCTTGGTGAGCCCGTAGCAGCCGTTGTTCTCGATGATGTAGATCAGCGGCAGGTTGCGGCGCAACAGGTGGATGAACTGGCCGATCCCGATGGAGGCGGTATCGCCGTCGCCGGTGACGAGAATTCCCAGCAGCTTGTGATTCGCCAGCATCGCCCCGGTGGCGAGCGCCGGCGCGCGGCCGTGCACGCCGTTGAAGCCGTGCGACATGCTCAGGAAGTACGCCGGCGACTTCGACGAGCAGCCGATGCCGCTGAACTTGGCGACGTTCCACGGCTCCACGCCCATCTCGAAGAACACTTCGACGAGGCGCTCGGAAATCGAGTTGTGGCCGCAGCCGGCGCACAGGGTAGTCTTACCGCCCTTGTAGCCCACCACATCCAGCCCGATGCGGTTCAGCTTTTTCGGCGGCGGCGCGGCGGCGGTGCTCATATGCCCTCCTGCATGACGATCTCGTCGGTCACGGTGCGCGCGTCCAGCGGCAGCCCGCCGTAGTAGCGCAGGCTGCGGAGCTTGGCGATCCGCGCGGCGTCGAGCTCCATTTTCATGAGCATCAGCATCTGCGCGTCGCGATTCTGCTCCACGACGTAGACGCGCTCGTGGCGGTCGATGAAATCGAGCACCTCGCGGCTGAACGGATAGCCGCGCAGCCGGAAGTAGCTGGTTGAGGCGCCGTACTCGCGCGTGAGCTGATCGCGGCTCTCCTGCACGGCGTAGAGCGACGTGCCGTAGCACAGCAGCCCGATCTTTGCCTTCTCGTTGATCTCGATCTCGGGCGCGGGGACGGCGGTCCGCATGCCGTCGAACTTCTTCTTCAGGCGGTCGACGTTGCGCACGTAGTCGTCCGGGCGCTCGGTGTACTGCGCCTTCTCGTTGTGGCCGCTGCCGCGCGTGAAGTAGGCGGCCTGCGGGTGGTTGGTGCCCGGCAGCGTCCGGTAGCCGACGCCGTCGCCGTCCAGGTCGCGGTAGCGCTCGAAGCCGCCCAGCTTCTCGAGCTCTTCGGCCGAGAGCACCTTGCCGCGCCGGATGGGTTCCGCCGGATACGGGAACGGATCCGACATCCAGTTGTTCATGCCCAGGTCGAGATCGCTCATCACGAACACCGGCGTCTGGTAGCGCTCGGCGAGATCGAAGGCGTCCTGCGCCATGGTGAAGCACTCGATCATCGATCCGGGGAACAGCATCGGATGATACGTGTCGCCGTGCGAGAGCAGCGCCGTGCTCAGGATGTCGCCCTGCATGGTGCGCGTGGGCAGTCCCGTGGAGGGGCCGACGCGCTGGATGTCGAAGATCACCGCCGGCACTTCGGCGTAGTAGCCCAGGCCGACGAACTCCGACATCAGCGAGACGCCCGGTCCCGCCGTCGACGTCATCGACCGCGCGCCCGCCCAGGCGGCGCCGATCACCATGCCGACCGCGGCCAGCTCGTCCTCGGCCTGCACCACGGCGTAGGTGGCCTTGCCCGTCGCCTTGTCGATGCGCAGCCGCTTCAGGTATCCGATCATCGTCTCCACCAGCGACGACGACGGCGTGATCGGGTACCAGGTCACCACCGTGCAGCCGGCGAAGATGGCGCCGAGCGCGGCGGCGGCGTTGCCGTCGATGATGATCTTGCCGGCGGTCTGGTTCATGCGCTCGACGGCGCAGGGATCGGTCTTGACGAGCGTCTTGGCGGCCCACTCGTAGCCGGCCTGCACGGCGCCCCAGTTGAGCTCGGCGGCCTTGGCCTTGCGCGGACCGAACTGCTTGACGAGCGCCTGGCGGACCTCGTCGAGATCGAGCGAGAGCAGGTGCGCCAGCACGCCGTCGTAGATCATGTTGCGGACCAGCTTGCGGAGCTTGGCGTCGGGACACACGGGTGTGACGAGCTTGTCGAACGGCACCGGGTAAAAGTGCAGGTCGGACCGCAGCTCGTTGAGCTTGAGCTGCTCGTCGTAGACGACGGCGGCGCCGGCGTCGAGCGAAAGCACGTCCTCGCGCGCCGTCTCCGGATTCATGGCGACAAGAAAGTCAATCTCCTTCTTGCGGCCGATCCAGCCGTACTTGCTGGCGCGGATGGTGAACCACGTCGGGAGTCCCTGGATGTTCGACGGGAACAGATTCTTGCCGGAGACGGGAACGCCCATCTGGAAGATGGTGCGCATGAGAACGGTGTTGGCCGTCTGGCTACCGGACCCGTTGACAGTGGCTACCTGAATGGTGAAGTCGTTGATGATTCGTTGGTGGCTTTGCCGGTCTCTGGACGCGGCGGGGCTGGCTTCAAGTGTCGACATTGTTTTTCAGAATGATGAGGGTTGGATGAATGGGATGACCCACACCTTCAATTATACGCGGGCGATGGGATTCCGTGGCAAATCGGGGCGCGCCGCCTCGTTACAATGAAGTCGTGTTCGCCGTCTTCGAGCAGCCCGCCAGGAGCATCCTCAGCCGCACCACGGGCTTCATCGCCGAGGCCGGATTCACGCACTCGCTGACGCCGGCGCGCAACTGCACTTACGGCTGCACCTACTGCTATGTGCCGACCATGCGCATCTACGGGGGCCTGAAACCGGCCGACTGGACGCACTGGGGCCAGTGGACCACCTTCAAGTCGAACGCCGCCGAATTGCTGGCGCACGAGTTGCGCCGCGACCAGGCCGTCTACTGCTCCCCGCTGGTCGACCCCTACCAGCCCGCCGAATCCTCGCGCCGCCTCATGCCGGCGATCCTCGACGCCGTCGCCGCGCGCCCCCCGCGTGTGTTCGCGATCCAGACGCGCGGGCCGGGGATAGTCGACGACATCGCGCGCCTCGAGGCGCTGGCCGCGCGCACCACATTGCGAGTCAGCTTCTCGCTGACCACCGACCGCGAGGATGTCCGCCGCTGGTACGAGCCGCATTGCGCGCCGCTCGCCGAGAGACTCGAGGCGATCCGCCGCCTCCGCGCCGCCGGCATCGCGACCTTCGCCACGCTCGCGCCGCTGCTGCCCTGCAATCCCGAAGCGCTCGCCGGAGCCGCGCTCGAAGCCACGGGCCGCGACCTCATCGGCGATCCGTTCCACGTGCGCGCCGTCAAGCGCCACGGCGCCACCACGCGCAAGGAGGCCGCCCGCATCAGCGCGCACCGTGGTTTCGCGGAGTGGCATGAGCCGCAATTCCAGGAAGAAGTGACCGCGCGCATTCGCGCCGTCGCCGAGACCGCGGGCCGGCGATTCGCCACAGGCCCGGCGGCGTTTCGATGGCTGGCCCAATGACGCCGCGTGTCGCGGCGGTCTTCGAGCGGCTGGGTCTCAAGGCCGTGAACTCCGGCGTCTCCTGGGGCGAGTGGATCGAGCGGCCCTCGGGCGGCGAGGCCGTCTCCGTGAACCCCGCCGACGGCACGGAGCTCGGCCGCGTGCTGCTGGCCTCGGAATCCGACTACGAGCGCGTCGTCGAGCGCGCCGCCACGGCGTTTACGTCCTGGCGCATGACGCCCGCCCCACGGCGCGGCGAGATCGTGCGGCGCATCGGCGAGGAGCTGCGCCGCCACAAGGACGACCTGGGCGCGCTGGTCACGCTCGAATCCGGCAAGATTCTCGCCGAAGGCCAGGGCGAAGTCCAGGAGATGATCGACATCGCCGATTTCGCCGCCGGTCTCTCGCGGCAGCTTTACGGCCTGACCATGCCGAGCGAGCGGCCCGGCCACCGCATGTACGAGCAGTGGCATCCGCTGGGCGTCGCCGGCGTCATCACGGCCTTCAATTTTCCGGTCGCCGTGTGGGCCTGGAACGCGATGATCGCGGCGGTGTGCGGCGATTGCGTGGTCTGGAAGCCCTCGCCGCTGACGCCGCTGGCGGCGGTCGCCGTCCAGCACCTGTGCCATCGCGTGATGCGCGAGTTCGGCGTCGACGGCGTGTTCTGCCTGGTCTCGGGCGAAGCCGATCCGGTCGGCGCGCGGCTGGCCGCCGACCGCCGCGTCGCACTGGTCAGCGCCACCGGCTCGTGCGCGATGGGCCGGCGCGTCGCCGAAGTGGTCGCGCGGCGCATGGGCCGCTCGATCCTCGAGCTCGGCGGCAACAACGGCGTCATCGTGATGAACGACGCCGACGCCGGCCTCGCCACGCGCGCGATCCTGTTCGGAGCGGTCGGCACGGCGGGACAGCGCTGCACCAGCATCCGCCGATTGTTCGTCCAGCGCGGCATCGCCGCGCAGATGACCGAGCGGCTCACTGCCGCCTACCGGCAGGTGCGCATCGGCGATCCCATGGATCCCGCGACACTGATGGGTCCGCTGATCCGGCGCGCGGCGGTCGACAACATGATGCGCGGACTGGAGCGCATTCGCGCCGAGGGCGGCGAGGTGATCTACGGCGGGCGCGCGGTCGACGGCGGCGGCGGATTCTTCGTCGAGCCGGCGATCGCGCGGTCGCGCGCCGATATGCCCGTCGTCGCCGAGGAGATCTTCGCGCCCATACTGCACGTCATGGTGTTCGACACACTCGACGAGGCCGTCGCCGCGCACAACGGCGTGCCGCAGGGGCTGTCGTCGGCGATCTTCACCTCGTCGCTGGCCCCCGCCGAGACGTTCCTCAGCGCGCGCGGCAGCGACTGCGGTATCGCCAACGTGAACATCGGCACCAGCGGCGCGGAGATCGGCGGGGCGTTCGGCGGCGAGAAGGAGACGGGCGGCGGCCGCGAGGCCGGCAGCGACTCCTGGAAAGCCTACATGCGGCGCCAGACGGTGACCGTGAACTGGTCGGGCGAACTGCCGCTGGCGCAGGGCATCCGTTTCGGAGAGAACTGATTGGCCATCTACACCTGCTACGACATGGTCCGCGACTGCCCGGCCGGCGCCGCCGCCGGCTGGACGCACCTCGTGACGACGTTCGTGCCCGCGCTGCGCGACATGGCGCACCACTATGGCATGGGCGACGGTGCGCTCGACCGGCTCCCGGAGTGGCTGCGGACCGCGGACGTGTGGTCGGCCGAGTCGCTCATCGGCGAGCGCGATTTTCTCACGCGCCTGCGGCCGTTGGTGGCGGAGCCGGCGGCGCAAGGCGGCGAGTTAACGCTCGACGCCGTGGCGGAAGCCTTCGAGCCGCTCACGCTGACCGAGCGCCAGGTCGTGTGGCTCGAAGCCATGCGGTACGACGCGGAGAAGGCCGCCGTGCTCATGCGCATCTCGCCGGAGTCCGCGCGCGGGATTCGGGAGCGCGCCGGGGAACTGCTGCGCGGGAAGCTCGACTCCTGGCGCGAGGGCATGCTCGCGCGCCACGGAGCGGCGCTTCAGGCCGAGGCGCAGGCGGCGGTCCCGGAGCATCCGGTCGGCGTGCGCGATTTTCTCGACATCATCGACGGTCGCGCCACGTGGTCCTTCCGGCGCGGCGTCGAGGTGAAGCTGGCGGAGGCGTGGCACGAGATCGACCGTTTCTGCCGGCTGCGCGAGGCCGATCAGTTCCTGCGCGCGGCCAAGCCGCTGAGCGACGCCGAGACGGCCGACTGGCTGGCAAAGTTCGGCGTGGTCCCGGCGAAGCCTCCGCTGTGGAAGCGCGTCTTCTCTTAAAGATCGCGGTAGCTCACCAGCTCCACTCCCGAATCTTCCAGCGCGCGCCGCGCTTCGGGCGACGTCAGCGCCTCCATCTCGCGCACGCGATGCTCGAGCAGCCGCGTCCGCGCCGACCGCAGCTCGACGCCGCACAGCCCGGGGTGGCACATGAATTCCGTCACGCCCGCGCGCAGGCCGCGGATCGCGGCCACCAGCTCGGGTGTGCGGAACCTCCCGGTCATCGTGAACCCGAGGAAATGGTCCGTCGTGCGGCAGCCGGAGGGCCGCAGCCAGCGGCCGGTGAACGATAACGTCCGCCGCACCCAGGGAATCCCGAACTCGCGCGCGACTCGCGCGGCCGCGGCGTGCACGACAGGGAGCATGTGCGTGTGCTTGTGCGTGTCGATGTGCGTGGGCCTCAGCCCCGCGTCGACGATCCGGCGCACCTGCGCGGCGAACTCCTCGTAGGGACGCAGCCGCCCGGCGGCCAGCGCCGCCATCAGGCGCGGGACCGTCGGCGGAAACTCGCGCGACGAGATCAGCGAGCGCCCGCCGACCAGCACCAGGTGGCAGCCGACGTCGAGCGATGGCGTGGCGCGCGCGCGGGCGACGGCGTCGTCGAAGGCGTCGCCGTTGGCCATCAGCGTGGCCGCGGTGACGATGCCTTCGACGTGCGAGCGCACGATGCCTTCGTTCACGTCGCTGGCGAAGCCGAAATCGTCGGCGTTGACGACCAGTCGCCGCACCCCGCGGTCCGCTTGCCGCCCGGGGTCCCTGGTGCGCGCGCCGCTCAAAACAGCTTCAACTGGATGGTGAGGAACTTCTTGGGATTGGCGCGGAAATCCTTCATCAGCGCGTGCAGCTCGCGCGTGGCGCCGTTGATGTTCTCGTACATCTGCGGATTGGCGACGAGCTGCCCGAGCGTTCCCTGCCCGGCGTTGATCTTGTCGAGCAGCGTGTCGACGCGCCCCATCGACGCCAGGATGCGCCCGTGCAGTTCCTCCGACTTCAGGAATTTCCCCGCCGACCCCTTGCCCGCGTTCAGATCCCCGACCAGCGTCCGCACTTCGCCGATGGTCTGCTTCAGATCGTCGTGAAGGCCGGGGTCGCGCAGCAGCTTGCCGAACGTGCCCTGGCTCGACTGGATGTCCTGAATGAAGGAGTCGACGCGCGCCATGGTCTTGCGCATGTCCTCGAAGAGCGCGTCGTCGTTGAGCAGCCGCCCGACCGTGCCCTTGCCCGCGTTCATGGATTCGGTGAGCTTGTGCGCCTCGCTGACGGTCGCCGTGAGGCGCCGATAGAGCTCGTCGTCGGTGAGGAACTTGCCGATGCTGCCCTTGCCCGACTCCACCTGGCTGAGGATGCCGTCCAGCTTCTTGATCAGCCCTTGCAGCGCCTGCACCGCGTTGTAGCCGCTGGCGACGACCTCTTCGAAATCGCTCACGTCCTTGCTCTTGATCTCCCCGCCGGGCTTCACCGGCGTGGACTGAACGCCCTTCTTGATGTTGATGTACTTGGTCCCGAGGACGTTCTCGGCGCTGACGGCGGCTTCCGAATCGGCCGGAATCCCCGGAAGGTCCTTCTCGTTGATGTTCAGCGTGAAGCGGACGACCCGCCTCTCTTGGGTCGATCCGGTCAGCTCCACCGCACCGACCTTGCCGACCAGGATGCCGTTGAGCCGCACCGGCGCACCCTTGGTCATGGCCGCCGAATCGCCCATGAAGGTGTAGATCGGCTGCTGGGGCTCGAACAGACCCTTCGATCCCGTCAGCAGGAACACCAGGATGCCGACCAGGATCAGGGCGATAAACGCCATCAACCCGACGCGCAACTGCGCCCATGCAACTTTCTTCGCCGAAGGCATCCTCTAGGTTTCCCGCCGCTCCTCTCTCAGTTTCCCTGGTCGCCGCCCGCTCCGTGACCGGCGCCGTTCGATCCGCCGTTGAGCGATTTCGCGAAACGCGATACGTATTCGTCGCGCGAGGCTTCCAGCTCGGGCTGCGAGCCTTCAAAGACCAGACGGCCCTCCCGTAGTACGAAGAACCGCGTGTCGGTGTTCCGGGGCTCGCCGCGCTCCAGCTTTCCGCTCTTCGGATTGTATCGATAATTCGCCAGCAAGTGCCCGTCCTGATACCGGTGCGTGGCGAGCAGCGTGGCCGTTTGGCGCAAGTCGCGCTCCTTGGCGATCAGCGTCATGATGGTGTTGGCGGTGATGGGGTCGAGCCCCGCCGTCGGCGAATCGTAGAGCAGCAGCCGTGGCGCGGTGACGATGGCGCGCGCGATGCCGACGCGGCGGCGCATGCCGCCCGAGAGCTGGCTCGGCACTTTCTCGACGGTGTGCTCCAGCTCGACGAAGCGCAGCGCCTCCACGGCGCGCTCGCTGGCCTGATCGGCCGGACGCCGCAGCCCGCGCTGGTTCAACAGCGGATAGACGACGTTCTCCTCGATCGTCAGCGAGTCGAACAGTCCCCCCTCCTGAAAGAGCACGCCGACGCGGCTGCGCAGCTCCACAAGCTCCTGCTCCTTTTTCTCGTGCGCCGGCTCGCCGAACAGCAGCACGCGTCCCGCGTCGGGCCGGATCAAACCGATCGCCGACTTCAGCAGCACCGTCTTGCCCGACCCCGCCGCGCCCAGAATCACGCTGGTGTCGCCTTCGTCGAGGCGGAACGAAACCCGGTCGAGCACCGTCTCGTCGTCGAAACGAACGGTGACTTCGTCGAATACAAGGACCGGTTCGTTCGCCATGCCGCTCACAGGTTCACGAAGAAATTCCCGATGAAGAACGTCAGCACGAAAACCCACACCGAAGCGACCACCACCGCCCGCGTCGTCGCCAGGCCGACGCCCTGCGTGCCGCCCGTCGTCCGCATGCCGTAGAAGCAGCCCACCAGCGCGATCACGATGGCGAAGGCGAACGGCTTGATGAGCCCCTGCGCCAGATCGTTGTACTCGATGGCCTGCTGCGCCTTGCTCCAGTACTGCGCGCCCGTGGTCAGCTTTAAGTAAGGAACGGACACCAGGTATCCGCCGACCAGCCCCAGGAAGTCCGCGATGATCGTCAGCAGCGGCAGCACCACGGCGGTCGCCACCAGCCGCGGCTTGACGAGCTTGGCGATGGGGTCGGTGCCCAGCGCGCGCATGGCGTCGATCTGCTCGGTCACCTTCATCGACCCCAGTTCGCTCGCCATGCCCGAGGCGTTGCGGCCGGCGACCATCAGCGCCGTCAGCACCGGTCCAAGCTCGCGTACCAGCGTGATCGCCACCGCGCGCCCGGCCTCGCCGCTCGCCCCGTACTGCGCCAGCGCGCGCGACATCTGCAACGCCATCACCGCGCCGCTGAAGAAGCCGGTGAGGATCACGATCGGGAGGCTGCCGACGCCGATGATGTCCATCTGCATCATCAGGTCGTCGAAATAATGCGGGCGGCGGAAGAGATTGCGGAAGGTCCTGCCCGTGAGGAGTACGAACTCTTGGAGCCCCAGGATCGGCGATTTCAGGAACTCGAGCAATCCGCGGCAGCCCTTCGACCTCGATGCTACCATACAGCGTAGAAGGGGCTTCCCCGCGCAGTGAAAGGGCTCACCGATATTCCCGGAATCCGCGTCGGGCACGCCTCGGACCTGGAAGCGCTCACCGGCTGCACCGCGATCCTGTGCGAAGCGGGCGCGGTCGCGGGCGTCGATCTGCGCGGCTCCGCGACCGGCACGCAGGAGATGGACCTGCTCAATCCCCTGCACCTGACACCGCGCATACACGCCGTCACGTTCTCGGGCGGCAGCGCCTTCGGACTCGAATCGGCGAGCGGCGTGCGGCGGTATCTCGAGCAGAAGGGCGTCGGCTTCAAAATGCCCTCGGGCGTCGTGCCCCTGGTGCCCTGCGCGATTCTCTACGACCTCGGCATCGGCAAAGCGGGCGTTCGTCCGACGCGCGAGATGGGCGAGGCCGCGGCGGCGGCGGCCACCACGGAGGCGGTAAAGGAAGGCGCCGTGGGCGCGGGGACCGGCGCGACCGTCGGGAAGCTCTTCGGGATCCGTCAGGCGATGAAGTCGGGGATCGGCTCAGCGACCGTGTCGCTCGCCGGCGGCATCCATGTGGCGGCGCTCGCGGCCGTCAACGCCTTCGGCGACGTGCGCGATCCCGCGACCGGCAAGGTGATCGCCGGAGCGCGCGTGTCGGCCGCAAGCCGCGAGTTCGCCGATTCGTCGGCGCGCATTCTGAAGGGAGCGCGCGCGGCGGGCCGCGGCGAGAACACGACGCTGGTGGTGGTCGCCACCAACGCGCGGCTCACCAAGGTGCAGGCCACCAAGCTGGCGCAGCTCGGCGGCGCGGGCATGGCGCTGGCGCTCAGTCCCCCCTGGACCATCTACGACGGCGATCTCACCATCGCGCTCTCGATCGGCGACGCCGAGGCGGATTTCACCTCGCTCGGCGTGGCGGCGTCGCAGGCGGTCGCCGAATCGATCGTGCGCGCGGTGCGCGCCGCGCCCTCGCTCGGCGGGCTGCCGGGGCTGGCGGGATAGTGCGCGCTTGAACGCGGCTATCTTCGTCGGCGGTACCAGCTCCAACGCCGGAAAAAGCTGGATGGCGACGGCGCTGTGCCGTCTTCTTGTTCGCCGCGGCGTGCGTGTCGCGCCCTTCAAGGCGCAGAACATGTCGAACAATTCGTTCCCCTGCGTGGGCGGCGGCGAGATCGGCCGCGCGCAGGCGGTGCAGGCCGAAGCCTGCGGGCTGGCCCCCGAGGCCGCGATGAATCCCGTGCTCCTCAAGCCGATGGGCGACTCGCTCTCGCAGGTGATCGTCGACGGCAAGGTGTGGAAGACGATCGACGCGCGGGATTATTACCAGCACGCGCGCTACCTGCGCGAGCGCGCCCTGGCGGCCTACGAGAATCTCGCGCGGCGGTTCGACACGGTCGTCATGGAGGGCGCCGGCAGCGTCGCCGAAGTGAATCTGCACGACCGCGACTTCGCCAATCTCAGTCTGGCCGCCGAGGTTGGCGCTCGCGCGCTGCTGGTGGCCGATATCGAGCGCGGCGGCGTCTTCGCGTCGATTCTCGGGACGCTCGACCTGCTGCCGCCCGAGCAGCGCCGCACGGTCCGCGCGTTTGCGGTGAACAAGTTTCGCGGCGACCGGTCGCTGTTCGCCGCCGGCGCCGCGTTTCTCGAGGAGAAATCGGGGCTGGCATGCCTGGGGGTGTTTCCTTTCGCGGACGGTATTCATCTCGACGCCGAGGACTCGCAGGCGCGGATGCCGGGCCCGCCGCGCCCCAACATCGCCATCGTTCGCTTTCCGCGCATCTCGAACACCACCGACTTCCGCCTGCTCGCCGGCGCCGACTGGATCGAAGCGCCCGCGCCGCGGCGCTACGATTTCGTGATCCTGCCCGGCACCAAGTCGACCATCGCCGACCTGGAGTGGCTGCGCGCGACCGGCCTGGCCGATTGGGTCGTCGCGCAGCACGATGCGGGCGCGCGCATCATCGGCGTCTGCGGCGGCTACCAGATGCTCGGCGAGAGGATCGACGACCCGGACGGCGTCGACGGCGCGAGCGGCTCGGTCGCGGCACTGGGGCTGCTGCCGGCGCGGACGGTGATGTCGGCGGAGAAGACCACGCGCACGCGCCGTGCGGCGACCTCGGGCGGCGCCTCCTTCGACGCTTACGAGATTCACATGGGCCGCACCGGGATCTCCGGCGACGTCGCACCATTCGCGGTTCTCGACGACGGCGCTCGCGAGGGCGCGATGCGGGGCCGCGTCATCGGAACTTACCTGCACGGAGCGCTGGAGTCGGCGGCTGTGGTGGAGGAGATCTTCGGGATCGCGACGCACGCGGAGCCCAAGCCGGCGCACTACGACGCGCTGGCCGACTGGCTGGAGGCGAACGCTTCGTCGGAAGCGTTACAGGGTCTGATCGGCTAGAACCCGTACCCCACTCCGATCACGAACGACGCGCGCGACGCCAGCCACCCGTTCTGGTAATAGCGCGCGTTAAACAGGTTGTCGACCTTCCCGTACAGCCGCGCGACCTTCTTCTCGCTCTCCCACACGCGATAGCTCGCCGCGAGGTCGGCCTTAGTGTATCCCGGGAACGCAAACGCGCGAGAGCGGCTGACTGCGAAGAACGAGATGAAGTAACCGGAGCTGCGGAACAGATCGAACGTAGTGTCAAAGCGCCGCGTCCACTGGCGTGTCGCGACCAGCGTGGCCGTGTGCGCCGGCTGGCCGAACACCCGGTAGAAGCCGGCGACCGTGAGATCGCGGTCGAGATCGGCATTGGTGTGCGTGTACGATCCGTTGAGCGTCAGCCCGCGCATGGGGCGCGACTCGAACGCCATCTCGACGCCGCGCGAAATGCCGCCCGAGCCGTTGATGTAGCCCGACGTGCGGTTGTAGGGGTCCGTGACGGGCCGGATGGCGCCCGAGAAATCGAACGCCGTGACCGAAATTACCCGCGAGTAGAACGCCGTCGCCGAAAGTCGCAGGCGGCTCGCGAACAGGTACTGATCCACTCCCGCGTCGACCGAGTTGTAGCGGTCCGGTGACAGTCTCGGGTCGCCGTAGGCGGTGAAACCCACGATGCCCGTCGCCGGGTTCGCCGAGAATCCGCCGCCGAATCGCTCGTAGAGCGCCGCCGCGCGATAGGCGTTGCCGAGGTGCGCGCGCAGTTTGGTGCCGGATCGCGGAATCAGGTACGCGACGGCGGCGTCGCCGGTGAGCGCCCGCGGTGGGGCTTCCAGGCGCACCTGCGCATAGTTGTTGGCGGCGCCGTTGGTGATGAATCGCGGGCGCGAGAGGCGGAACGCCTGCGCGCGTCCGGAGAAGGAGATCTGCAAACGCCGCCCGGCGAGCCCGAGCTGCGCGGCGCCGTAGGCCGAGTGCGCGTCCTGTTGAATGCGCGTCTCGACCTCCACCAGCCGCGGCGGCGGAAGATTGTTCACCTGGCGGTCGAAGTACGATTCACGCTCGAACTCGTACCCGCCCGTGAGGCTCAGCCATGGCGACGGCTGCGCGATGGCGCGCACGTCGGCGGTGTCGACGTCGCCGACGTATCGGCTGTAGTTGTCGGCGGCGGGCTGAAACCCGCCCCCAGCCGGACCGTTCAGAAAGACGCGACCCGTATGCACGCGCTGATAGCTCGCCTGCCAACTCGCGCGCGGCGCGATCGCGTGACGGAACGTGAAGGCGGCCGTGTAGAATCGCGACGACTTGCGGCTGTCGGGATCGTCGCGGCCGGGAACATACGTCGCCGCGCCCCACGCGGGGACTCCGCCGCCGTTGAGCGCGTCGACTCCGGCGGGCGAGAGCGGAATCGCGCGAACGAACCCGTCGGCGGGATAGTTCACCGCAGGGACGCCGCTGGTCGAAGGGCTGACGTTCAGTTGCACGAAGTCGTCGGAGGCCCACAGCCGCGCCGAAATCGACGCTCGCGAGGTAAGGTCGTAGCGCGCGAAGCCCTGCCCGCCCGTGTTGCGATAGGCGTCGTTGCCGTCGACGCCGCGCGTGATGTTGAGGTGCAGAAATCCGGCGGTGTACTTCAGGCGGTCGCCGAACGCACCGCCGCCGATGTGGCCGCGCCCACGATGGAGCCCCAGATTCCCGGCCTCGGCCTGCACGTCGCCGAAGAAGGGCCCGCCGCCTTCGGCAGTCACCACGTTGACGACTCCGCCGACGGCGTTGGTGCCGTAGAGCGACGATCCCGAGCCGCGCAGCACCTCGACGCGATCGGCGCCGATGAAGTGGAGCGCGGGGACGAAGGAGCTGGCGTCGGATTGCAGCGCCGAGGCGTCGCGAAAGCGCAGGCCGTCGACCAGCACCGCCGCGGCGTCGGGGCGCAGTCCGCGCAGGCGGATGCTGGTGTTCTGCCCCGGCCCGCCGCCGTTGGTGATCAGCACGCCCGGCGTGTTGCGGAGGATTTCGCTGAGCGAGTACTCGTTGCGGTCGCGGATGTCGGCTCCGGTGATCAGCGTGACGGCCTTCGAGATTTCGTCGAGCTGCTGCGGCGCACCCCCGGCGGTGACCACCACCGACTGGCTCACGCCCGCCAGCGCGAGCGCGACGTCGGCGGTCGCGCCGGTCTTATCGATGCGCACGGCCGTCGTCGCACCGCGGAAGTGTTCCTTCTCCACTTCCAGGAGAAAAAGCCCCGCCGCCAGGCGCTCGAACCGATAGTCGCCGCCATTCGACGTCGACGTCCGGAGCACCGCGCCCGTGTCCTGGCGATGCAGCCGCACCTCGGCGCCGGCGACCGCGGCTCCCTGCGGATCGGTCACGCGGCCGCGGAGCGTGGCCGCGTCCTGCGCCGCGAGAAGACCCGCGGTCAAAGCTAGAATCGGCAGAACTCGGAACATCACGTTGCGTCCTTTCGGTGAAAAACGAAAACGGGCTGTCCATCGCCGGCGGCGAGGATCTCCGGGCTTACCCCGAACACGCGGCGGATGGCGTCGGACGTCAGCACCTGGTCGCGCGCGCCGCAAGCGGCCACGCGGCCGCGGTCGATCATGGTGACGAGGGTGGCGTAGCGCGCCACAGCGTTGAGGTCGTGGGTCGCCAGTGCGATCGCATGACCGGAGCGGGCGAGCGCGGCGCACAGGTCGAGAATCTCGATGGCGTGCTGCACGTCGAGATTTGCCGTCGGCTCGTCGAGCAGGATGAACTCCGGCTCCACCGCCAGGCTGCGCGCGATCAGCACGCGCTGGCGCTCGCCGCCCGAGAGTCCGTTCACGGGGCGATCGCGCAGCGCCGCCACATCGCAGCGCTCCAGCGCCGATTCGATAGCGCGGCGGTCGGCCGAGCTCTCCGCGCCGAATCGCCCGCGATGCGGGTGCCGGCCCATGGCGACGATCTCGCCGGCGGTGAACGCGAAGTCGAGCCCCGCGTCCTGCGGCACGTAGGCGACGCGACGCGCGATCTCCCGGCGCGAGAATTCCGCGAGTGGCTTCCCGTCGAGCGCCACCGACCCCGCGGCCACGGGCCACAGGCCCGCCAGCGCGCGCATCAGCGTGCTCTTGCCGCCGCCGTTCGGCCCGACGATGGCGTGCAGGTCGCCCGAGGCGAGACGGAATCCGGCGCCGGTGAGAATGCGCCTTCCGCCGCGGTCCACCGCGATGTGGCGCGCTTCGAGCGTCGTCATGCGCCGCCCGCCTCGCGCTGCCGCCGCAGCAACATCGCCAGGAAGACCGGCCCGCCGATCAGCGCCGTCACCACTCCCAGGCGAATCTCGATGGGCGGGTGAATCGTGCGCGCCACCAGGTCGCACAGGATCAGGAAGGCGGCGCCCGCCAGCGCGCTCGCCGCCAGCAGCGCGCGATTCGACGGCCCCAGCGCCAGGCGCACCGCGTGCGGAACTACCAGCCCGACGAAGCCCACCAGTCCCGCCACGGCCACGCACGCGCCCGTCAGCATCGCCGCCGTGAGCGCCAGCGTCCGCTTCGAGGATTCCACGTCGACGCCCAGCGACGCCGCCGTCTCCTCGCCCTGCTGCATCAGGTCGAGCTCGCGCGCCTGCGCCATCGCCGACGCCAGGCCGATCCCCACGAACGGCGCGCACAGCCACACGTGCGTCCACGAGCGGGCGTCGAGGCCGCCCATCATCCAGAACACGATTTCCTGCGCGATCTGCCAGTTCACGATGTTCAGCGAGATCAGCAGGCTCGACGCTGCCGTCAGCAGCGACCCCGCCGCGATGCCCGCCAGCAGCAGCGTCGCCACCGGCGTGACGCCGCCACGCGTCGCCAGCGCGTAGACCAGTGCGAGCGCCACCAGCGCCCCCGCCATCGCCGCCAACGGCAGCGACGCCACCGAGCGCGCGCTCCATCCCGCGACGAAGGAGATCACCGCGCCCAGCACCGCGCCCGGCCCCGCGCCCACCAGTCCCGGCTCGGCCAGCGGATTCCGGAACAGCGCCTGCATCACCGCGCCCGACGCCGCCAGTCCTCCGCCGACGATCGCCGCCACCACCACGCGCGGCACGCGGATCATCCAGACGATGGCGGTGTCGGCCTGCGAGACGGCGCCCGCGTCCACCCATCCCGCCGGCAGCAGCTTCGCGCCCGCCACGCGCAGCACCGTGGTCCACTCCACCGTCGTGCTTCCGATCGCGACGCCCGCGATCGCCGCCACCGCGAGAATCGGCAGCACGATCGCGTAGAACAGCGCGGGCCGCAGTCTACCCATAAATCGCTTCCGCGATGGCCGCCACCAGCAGCGTCGTGAAGGGCGACATCGGAAGAAACACCGTGAAATCGAAGACCAGGACGCGGCCGTTGCGCGCCGCCTGCGTCACCGCGATGCCGGGGTCGGCCAGCAGGCGCGCCAGGACCTCCTTGTTCTTCCCCGCGTCGGCCCCGGTGACGATCCACTCCGGATCCCAGCGCGCGATCTGCTCGGTGCTGACCGCGTCGTAGCCCTTGAGTCCGCCCTCGGCGCCGACGTTGATGCCGCCGAGCGTGCGCACCACCTCGTCGAACAGCGTGCCTGCTCCGTAGGAACTGCGTCCGCCGAGTCCGAGGATTCGCGGCCGCGGCGCGTTCGCCGGACGGCGCGCGCGCGCCCGCTCGATCTCCGAACGGAAGCGCCGGATTTCCGCATCCGCCGCCGCGTCCTCGCCGGTGAGGTAGCCCGTGAGGCGGATGGTTTCGGCGACCTCCTCGAGCGTCGTGAAGGCGACGAATGCACGATACACGGGCACGCCCGCGTTGCGTACCAGTTCGCTGTAGTCGAGCCGCGCGCCGTTGGAGACCACCACCAGGTCGGGCGACGCGCGCAGCACGCGCTCGGGGTCCGTCGCCGGCGCTGGCCGATGGCGCTCGGCGTGGCGGTACGCGTTGCTGATCGTCTTCAGGTACGCGCTCTCGCTCACCGCGACCACGCGTTCGGGCGGAACCACCGAGTAGACGAACTCGTCGAGCGACCAGTACTGAGAGGCGACCCGCCGAACGGGCCGCGCCACGCGCACGACGAAGCTGTCGCTGTCGCGCGCCTCGCGGGGATACGCCGGCGGACCCGTGCGGATCTCCGCGCGCCCCTGTCCCGGCCCGCCACGCGCCAGCCGCAGTCCTCCCGCCGGAGACGCCAAGCGGTCGACGGCGATTGCCGCGCACGCTATGGCGAGGAGCAGCCACACTACGGGCGCGGCCGCCCGTCCGCGGTCAGCGCGGCGCGGTCGCATGTCCGCCCTCCCGGAGGCGGCGGACGATTTGCGGGAATTGGCTTCGATTTATCGGGATGAAGTGCGCGGGGTATCGCATTCTTTCCGTTCTCCGCAGAAAGTCAGCCGTCTTTTCCCCTGGCAGGTTTCCTGGCTCGGAAGGCGGCGACCGAATATCGCCGGACCGTTTCGCCTTCCCCGGTTCCATCGAACCGAGTGGCCTACCGCAAACGGCTGTCCTTCCTCACAGTGGCGGGACCGCGCCGGTATCGCACCGGACTTCCCTGTTAGCCCTCACGGGCGCCTGAGGAATCTCAACGGTAGCATGCGGCCCCGAACCTCGTCAACGAAAATACGCGGCGAATACGGCGAGAGCAGCCGCGGCCAGGCCGGCGGCCGCGACCAACGACATCGCTCGCGAGAGATCGCCCGCGGCGCCGCCGGGCGGATCGCCCGCATCGCCGAGCCACAGTTCCGTCACTATGCGGCCGTCGCGCCAGATCGGTCCGATCAGCCTCCGCTGCAACGCGCCCGCGATGGCCGCCTCGCTCCAGCCCGCGTTCGGCCCGGGGATCAGCGAATGCTGCCGCCACCCGATGGCGATCGCCTTCGACGCCGAGCATCCGGGCATCGCCGCCGCGACACCGGCGATCAGCAGCCAGGTGGCGCGCGCGGGGACGAGGTTCATCAGATCGTCGAGGCGCGCGCCGCACCAGCCGAATCGCAGGTAGTGCGGCGTCTTGTAGCCGACCATCGAGTCCATGGTGCTCACCACCTTGAAGAGCACGACTCCGGGAACTCCCCCGATTGCGTACCAAAGCAGCGGGCTCACGAAGCCGTCGGCGAGATTCTCGGCGAGGCTTTCGATGGCCCCGCGGCGGCAGGCGGCGATGTCCATGCGCGCCGTGTCGCGGCCCACGAGCTGTGCGATGGCCGTGCGCGCGGCGTCAAGGTCGCCGCGGCGGGCCGCGCTCTCGACCGCCCAGGCGTGGCGCAGCAGGTCGCCGAGCGCGAGCATCGAGTACAGGAGAAAAAGATGAAGGGCGGCCGCCGCCCACGCATTCCACGACGACAAAGCGGCGAGCCCACCCCACGAGCCGCCCGACCACAACGCCGCGAGCAGCACGAACAGCACGACGCCGCCGACGTAACCGTCGCAGCGTGCCGCGCGGAGGAGCCGCTCAATCCCCGCGAGCGTGCGGCCCATCAGCCGCACCGGGTGCGCCGCGTAGACGGGGTCGCCGATCGCCAGGTCGAGCGCCACGGCGATCGCCAGCAGGTCGGCGCGCGGCGCAAGAGCCTCTATTTCCACTTCGACGACCAGCCCAGCGCGATCGCCGCCAGAATCAGCGCGGCGGGGCGCTCCGGATCGGCCTCGCCGAGCGCGCCGTGGAACTCGGCCCAGCGGTCCGGCCGCGCGGCGAGACTCGCGGCCAGCGTCGCGGCCTGCTGGCGAAGCGCCTCGCTCGCGGCCGACGCGGGCAGCGTTTCGTATCTCACGCGATCGAGCACCGCCGCGATCGCGAACGCCGACGCGGCCACCAGCGGCTCGAAGAAGACCGCCTTCGCGTTGCGGCGCAGCAGTTCCAGCTCACGCCCGTCGAGCCGCCCCGCGATGTCGTCGAAGAACGCCGCTTCCGAAAGGCCGAAGCGCCCGAGGGCGTGGAACAGGCCGCGCGTGTAGCTCGGCTCCAGCCCGTTCTGCCAGCGCAGGGCTTCGAGAGTGGCGTCGCGCACGGCCGCGCCGATCAGCTCACCGAGCTTCACGTGCGGACTCGCCGACGTGAGGGGTTTCCCGCCATCGACGGGCGCGGCGACGCAATGCTGATCGGTACCCGTACCGGTCGCCGGGTCGCGCGAGTAGCGGCTGCGCACCGCGAGGCGTGCGAGCGCCGCCGACTTCCCCTCCGTCATCGTCACCACGGCGCGCGAGAGCGCTCCTTCGGTGAGCGGTCGATTGACGAGCAGCATCGTATTGATGGTGCCGCCGGTTTTCTCAAAGCCTTCCGCCGTCTCGCGCCATCCCGCCGGATCGCCCGCGCAGGAGGCGTTGCCCTCGACGCCGGCGGTGACAACCGCCGTCACCGCGAGATCGCCGTCGGCGCGCTCGACGATGGCCGCGTAGTTCATGTTGGCGGCCGTTCCCATCAGCGCGACGCGACGCGGGTCGAGTCCGATTTCGCCGCACACCTCGTCGTGATAGCGTTCCTCGCCGATCGCCCCGATGTGCAGGTGGCGCTCCTTGTGGTCCTTGGCCTCGCAGCTTTGATGATTCACGAGAAAGCACAGGTCGTCGCGCTGCCCGCCGTTTCGCACCGAGGTGCTGATCACGCGGTGCGCGGCGCACAGTTCGGCGATCAGAAACCGTCCGCGCCGCTCGAGGCGGAACGCGGCCGTCGAGGCGAGTATCGGCGGCGACGCAACGGCCGGCGTCTCGGGAGGATTCATCGGAACAGTGCGGCCAGCCAGGGCTGATCGTGGACCTCGCGCACCCTGTCGCCGAAGGCGTTCGAGCGCGGTGCGCCGTGCGGGCGCGATCTCGCGAAGCCGATCTGGTAGAGCGTCGCCAGAATCTCGGGTCGGCCCCGCAGGCTCCACGCCGGATTCACGCGCTCCCACTGGCTCTGGTAGAGCGCCAGGATCAGCGCGCAGGTGTCGAGATTGGTCCGCGCGTCGAGCAGCGCCCCGGCGACAGCGCGCCGCTCGGCGGGTACGGGAATCGGCGCGGGGGCGGAGGTGCGCGCAACGGTCTGCACCGTCCAGCCGTCGCCCAGCGGTTCGACGTCGCGATACGAATAGAACTCGGGCTTCGGAAGATCGTCGGGGCGCAGCCCTGTCGCCAGAACGCTCGCGGTTTGCGCCGTGCGCGGCTTGATCTGGGCCAGTCCGACCGAGATGTCGAGCGACAGGTTCAGCATCGGATTCTCGTCGGTGCCGTTGACCTCCGCCTGCTCAGGACCCTTGAGACCGAACTCGCGCCGCATGTTCATGGCCCACGCCGACACCATCACGCGCTCCAGCGTGTCCCGGAACGGCGAGAGCTGGTCGCGATGCGTCACGTAGACGATCGCAGCGATGAGGCGAGGATCCACGCCGTGGCGCGCCGCCGCCGCGCGAATCGCCTCGCGATGCCCGGCGACGGTGCCCCGCACGGAGTCGTCCGACCGCCGGTGCGCAGCCAGCGCCAGCGTTGCCAGCGCCACGGCCGCGACACAGGCGACGGCCACCCGGGCCGCGCGGCCGGGCAGAAGGAACAGGCCGTGCGAAGTCCGCGTCGATGCGGTCGCACGCAGGTAGTCCCACAGCAGCACCGCCGGAATCAGGTAGAGCGGACCGAGGCGCAACGCGGTCAGCAGGACGGCGAGCGCCGGCTTCGCGCTCCATTCCATCTCGATCAGCACCCAGGCGTCCTTCACGGCGAAAGCGCTGACGCAAGCGATCGCGGCGGCCAGCAGCAGGCGCACGCCCGCGCGCACGCCGCGGGATTCCGCATCGAGCGCCGAGCCGAAGAGCCGCACGCCCCAGAACGCCGCCAGCAGGATCCACGCGCACGCCTGCAGCGGCGCGAGCCACCAATCGGCGCCGGAGCGCAGCGGCGGGAGCGCCGGCATCAGGATCGCGAGGTACAGCAGCGGATTGATCAGGCCGAAGACAATTTCAAGCGCCAGGCGAACCGGTCGGCGCCAGCGCTCCGGCACGCCGGGCCAGGGCCGCCGCCCGCGTGCATGCGATCCCGCCATCCAGAGCACCGCCCCGAGCAGCGCGAGGTCGAGGAAGAAGATCGCCGGAATCAGCAGCGCCAGACCGTACACGGCGTACGCCCGTGCCAGCCACGCGCCGGCGAGTTCGAGCAGCGTGTCCATTTCAATCCGAGTCTAATCGATTCGGACTCCGGCCAGCTTTCGCACCATTGCCAGCGTGTCCGCCGACGCCGCGCTCTTGTCGGGCCGGTAGCGCTTCACGCGCGCGAAGCGCAGCGCCAGTCCGTCCTTGTATCGCGGGCTGATCTGAATGTCCGCGAACGCGATCTCCACCACGAGCCTGGGTTCGACGTACACGGTGTGCGCGTCGCGCGCGATCTCGATCTTCCGCAACTCCTCCGTCTGCCACGCGAGCATCTCGTCGGTCATGCCCTTGAAGGTCTTGCCGAGCATGGCGAAGCCGCCCTTCTCCTCGTCGCGCGCGCCCAGGTGCAGGTTACTCAGCCAGCCGCTCCGTCGTCCGCTGCCCCATTCCGCCGCCAGCACGACCAGATCGAGCGTCTGCGCCTTCTTGATTTTCAGCCAGCTCGCGCCGCGCGCACCCGCCGCGTACGGCGACCCGATCGCCTTCGCCATGATGCCCTCGTGACCGCGCTCCAGAGCCTCTTCGAGAAACCGCGCCGCCTCGGCGGGATCCGCCGTCGTCCGATGCGGCACCAGGTGCGCCGCCGGCGACACCTCGGCGAGCGCGGCGAAGCGATCCCCCTGCGCGCGGTCGATGAGCGGCCCGCCGAGATAGAGCGCGTCAAACCACACCGGCGTCAGCGGAAGCTCGGCGCGCATGCGATCCAGGTCCGCCTTGCGCCCGAATCGCCGCGCGGTCACCTGAAACGGCTGCGGACGCCCGCCGGGCGCGAAGGCGATCACTTCGCCGTCGAGAATCAGGTCGCCCGCGGGCAGCGCCCGCGCCGCGTCGACGACCTCCGGGAGGGCGGCGGTCAGCTCGTTCAGCGCCCGCGAGAAGACGCGAACCTCGCCGCCGGACCGGTGCACCTGGATGCGCGCGCCGTCCAGCTTCATTTCGAGCGCCGCCTCGCCGAGCTCGCCGAGCGCCTCCTCGACGCCTTCCGACGGCTGCGCCAGCATCGGTTTCACGGGCCGGAACAATTGGATGTCGTAATGTTCCAGCCCCGCGGCCCCCGAATCCATCGCCACCGCGGCCACGGCGGCGATATCGCCCGCCATCATGACGGCGCGGCGCACCCGGCCCGCGTCGATGCGCGCGGCTTTGGCGACGGCCTCCAGCATCACGCCTTCGAGCGCGCCCTGTCGCAGTTCGCCGAGCATCAGCCGCGCGAGGAATCCCTGCTCCGCCTGTGTCGCGCGCGCAAAGAGCGCTCCAAGCAGACGGCGTCTCTCCGCTTCGGAACCGGCGCCTCGGACGCCGGCGAGAGAATCGAAGACGCGGTCGGCGTCGCCGATCGTCAGGGTCGCCTCCGAGGCCGGCGCCGCCGAGGCGTTTCGCAGTGTCGCGTAGCCCGCGCCGATGCGGTCCTGCCGCACGCGGCCGCTCAGGTAGCAGACCGCGGTTTCGACTTCATCGCGCGAGAGCTGCTCGAGCAGGCCGGCCAGCAGGTCGATCTTTTCGAGGCGGCGGGAGGCCGCGGCCACGCGCCCGGAGATTTCGGCCAGGCGCGCCAGCAGCATAACTCCAGTGTGCGCGACCGGAAGGTTTCGCGCTGCCGAGATGCTCGCTCCAAACTAACCCGAGCCAGCGGTCGCGTGCGCCGCCGAACCAGCGCTGCCGGCGGCCTTCCGGGGCGATTCCTTCCAATGCAGCCAGGCCAGGCTGATGATGCGCGTCACCTCGGAGCGGTCGAACGGCTTGGCGAGCACGTCATAGCCGCCCAGGTTCAACACCTCGGCCCACAGCGAATCGTCGGCATCGTCGGATGTCACGATCACCTTCGGCGGCGTGGAGAGCGACCCCGCCAGCCGGTACAGGTCGAGCCAGGTGCCATCGGGCAGGCTGCGTTCGCACACCACCACCGCGGCCGGATGTTCGCGCAGGAAGTCGCTGGCCTCGCGAAAGGCGTGCGCCGAGTAGAGCCGCCACCGGGTCTGCTGGAAGATTCCGTCGAGTCTGTTCAAATCGTCGTCCGAGGGGCTCACTGCCAGGACGGCGACGGTCTGGTCGGAGCGAATGGCCTCAGGCAGGTTCTGGCAAGGGTCGGTCATACACGACTCCTTTCCCGCTGTGCTTTCAAGGAAAGCATGCTCCCAATTATTCGCCGAGTCAAGCGAAACCTGAATGAAAGCCTCGTTCCGATTGGGTTTCGTCGAGTTCCGCAACAGATGGGTGTGCGAGAATGTTCACTTGTCAGACACTCCGATGGCACTGCTCCTGGCGACGGCGCCCGAAGGCGTCAATCTGCCCCTGGCGATGCTGATTGTTTTCGGCTCCGCGAAGCTGCTCGCCGAGGTGACGGAGAAGTTCGGCATGCCGGGCCTGGTCGGCGAAATCGTCGCCGGCATGCTCGTCGGGCCCAGCGTCCTGGGCTGGGTGACGCCCAACGAGCTCCTGCACGCACTCTCGGAGCTCGGCGTGATGTTCCTGCTGTTCCGTGTCGGCTTGGAGGTGAAGCCGTCACAGCTCCTCAAGGTCGGCGCGACGGCGACCATCGTGGCGCTGCTCGGAGTCGTCGTCCCGTTCGTGCTCGGCTGGGGCATCCTGCTGCTGTGGGGCGAGCCTCAGGTGGAGGCGGTCTTCGTAGGTGCCGCCATGGTGGCCACCAGCGTCGGCATCACCGCCCAGGTGCTGGCGGCCAAGGGCCTGCTGCAACACGCCGCCAGCCAGACGATTCTCGCCGCCGCGGTCATCGACGACGTCCTGGGACTGCTGGTGCTCGGCGTGGTGAGCAGCATGGCGCGCGGCAAGGTCGATCTGCTGGAGATCGCCATCACCGCCGCCCTGGCGATCGGCTTCACGATCGTGGTGGCGTTCTGGGGCACTCGCGCGATGGGCAAGATCGTCCCGCGCGTCGAGCAGCGGCTGCGGGCCGGCGAAGTGCAGTTCAACCTAGCAATGGTGCTGCTGTTCGTGCTGGCGCTGGTGGCGTCGCGCATCGGCGTGGCGGCCATCGTCGGGGCGTTCCTGGCGGGGATGGCGCTCTCGGAGTCGGTCAGCCATCGCGTGCACGACCTGGCGCACGGCGTCACCGAGCTTCTGGTGCCGTTCTTCCTGGCCGGCATCGGCCTGCACCTGGACTTGTCGGCGTTCTCGAACGCGTCGACCGCGGCCCTGGCGCTGGCGATCTTCGTGGCGGCGGTGCTGTCGAAGCTGGTGGGCTGCGGCCTGGGCGCCTGGAAGCTGGGACGGGCGAACATGTGGCGCGTCGGCATGGGGATGGTGCCGCGCGGCGAGGTCGGCATGGTGGTCGCGCAGATGGGCCTGAGCATGGGAGTGATCGCGCAGCACGTCTACGGGGTCGTGGTCTTCATGGCGGTGATGACCACCATCGTCGCGCCGCCCTTCCTGAAGCTGACGTATAAGGGCGTGAAGCCCGGGGCCGCCGAGGAGCAGTTCCGGCTGGGGTGAGACGAATCCGGCTCAGCGTCCTAGCCGGCCGCGCGTGCTCCGGCGATCTTGCACCCGCCCCGACGCTCCAGCGCCTCCAGGTACGCGACCACGCGCGCGTGCACCTCCGACGGGTTCCAGACCAGCGACCCGGCGTTCAACAGGTCGACCGAATAGTCCAGATAGCCCCGCGACTTGCGCCCCCGCTCGGCGCGCGCCGTTTCGTTCACCCGATACACCGCCTCCGGGCGCGGCGCGAAGCGGAACAGGTCGACCAGCCATCGCCGCGACACGCCGAAGGCCTTCCCCAGCGCGACGAAGCTCTCCACGTACGGCGCCGCGACCACCGATCGGCCTTCGTCGAGCAGCGGCAGAATCTCCCACCGGAGCCGGAACGCCAGGTCCGCCGCGCACAGGATCATCAGCGTCTTGGGCGACGGCCCGCCGATGTCGGCGTTCCGCAAGTCCATCTCGAAGAAAACGCCCGAGGCGTCCCAGCGGCTCACCCCGCCGATGACGCGGCCGCGTTTGTGCAGCGCCGCCACCTGGCGCCCCTGCTCAGCCAGGGCGAGTGCGCCGGCGCCCTCCAGCGCCACCAGTTGGCCGCGCTTGGCCTCAGTCTTCAAGGCCCACCTCGGGCATGCGCGAGCGCAGATCCAGCCATTCGGTGACAGCCTCGGTGTTCCACTCGGTCCACTTGCGGCGCTCGGTCTGCTCGAAGGCGCGGCGCAGCACCTTGTGCTGCTCGTGGATCGAGCGCTCGGCGTCGATCGTTACGAACTGGAAGATCAGCGCCAGCGCCTCGTACTCCTCGATGACGCGCCCCATGAATGTCTGATAGCTGGCGAGAGGATCGTCCAGCGAGGTGACGTCCTGGCCGGCCTCGTAGTACTTCGGCTGGCGCTCGGCGGAGATGCGCCGCGCCGAAGTCTCCGCCGACACCGAAAAGTAGAACACGATGTCCGGCCACAGAATCGGCGCGTACACCTGCATCAGCCAGTGCAAGTCCAGACCCCGCGCCGAGTCGCGCGCCAGCGCCGTGAACAGGTAGCGGTCCGCCACCACCATCCGCCCCTTCCACAGCGACGGCAGGATTTCGGTTTCGAGGCGATGCCGGAAGTCCGCCGCATGCAGAAGGCTGAACTCCTCCGGCGAGAGCGACTGCGCCGCCTTGCGCGACTTGATCAGCGGCTTGACCAGCTCCGAGGAGTTCCACTTGCTCGTGACGACCTTGTGGCCGAGTCCCTTGAGCCAGTCCTGGAAGAGCTTGCGCTGCGTCGTCTTGCCGGCCCCGTCGGGGCCTTCGAAGGCGATCAGCAGGCCACGTCTCTTTTCCTGTTTCTTGAGGAGAGCCGGCACGCGGCGGCGAAGCTGCCGCTTTTGCGCGACCGGAAAGAAGCCTGTCATCGGGCGGCCGCCCGCGAGGGCGGAGACGGCAGTATAACACGCCGGTTACGATGTACTTCATGAGCGACCTGCGATATCCCGTCGGCGAATACCAAAAGCCCCCCGAATTCACAGCCGCCCTGCGCGCCGCCTGGCTCGCCGGCATCGCCGCAACCCCCGCGCGAATGCGCGACGCCGTCCGCGGCCTCACCGAAGCCCAGATCGACACCCCCTACCGGCCCGGCGGCTGGACCGTCCGCCAGGTGGTCCACCATGTGCCCGATAGCCACATGCAGAGCTACGTCCGCTGCAAGACGGCGCTGACCGAGGATGCCCCCGCCATCAAGCCCTACAACGAGGCGCGCTGGGCCGAACTGGTCGATTCGCTCGAGCCGGTCGAAGTTTCGCTCGCGCTCCTCGAGAACCTGCACCACCGCTGGGTGAAACTGCTCGCGTCTCTGTCGGAGGCGGAGATGAGGCGGACATATCTCCATCCCGAAGCCGGCGTGCGCAGCATCGAGGAGACGCTCGCCATCTACGCCTGGCACGGACGCCATCATGTCGCCCACATCACGGCCTTGCGCCAGCGAATGGGCTGGTAGCGCGACCGCGACGTTACCGACGTCACCGGGTTTGCGTCAGAATAGTACCAGCTCATGGGGTCTCAGTATTTCCTGGCCTCCGCTCCGGCGCTTCTGCTGGCGGCGGCGCTCGAGGCGCAGCCCTCGTTCCCGCCCGTCGGTCTCCACCGCGTCGCCGGGGGTCTGCGGCGGCCCACCACGATGACGCCGGCCGGCGACGCCAGCGGACGCTTCTTCGTCACCGAGCAGGAAGGGATCATCCGTATCGTGCGCGACGGCGCGCCGCTCGAGCGGCCGTTCCTCGACATCTCGGACCGCGTCACCCGCATCGACCTGCTGTGCTGCGACGAGCGTGGACTGCTTTCGGTCGCATTTCCGCCAGGATTTCTGGAAAAACAGTACTTTTACGTCTTCTATTCCGATCAGGAAAACGCCATCAACATCTCGCGCTTCCACGTGCGCGGCGACCCGGACGCCGCCGACCCTGCCAGCGAAGAGCCCATCCTCCGCATCGAGCATAACTACGAAAACCACTTCGGCGGACAGCTCGCCTTCAGCCCCGTCGACGGCATGCTCTACATCGCCGTCGGCGACGGCGGCGGCGGCGGCGATCCCTATGGCGCCGGGCAGGACCCCGGTCAGCTCTACGGCAAGATCCTCCGCCTCGACGTCGAGAACGGCGCGGCAACGCCCGAAGCCGTCGCCATGGGCCTTCGGAATCCCTGGCGTTTTTCGTTCGACTCCGCGACCGGCGACCTCTACATCGGCGATGTCGGCGAGAACGCCTGGGAGGAGATCAACATCCGTCCGGTCGCCGAGACCTCGGTATGGAATTACGAGTGGAGCACCTACGAAGGCACGCGCTGCCGCGTGGAGGATTGCGCGATGACTGGCGGCCATCCGCCGATCGCCCAGTTCAGCCACGACGAAGGCTGCTCCGTGACGGCCGGTTACGTCTATCGCGGCGGCCTGTTTGCCGAGCTGGCGGGCATTCACGTATTCGCCGACTTCTGCCGCGGCAGTCTGTGGGGCGTCGCCTGGAGCGGGGGCGAGTGGCACACCGAGCTGCTGGTCCCCGAGACGGGACTGAACTTCTCGACCTTCGGCCAGGACGAGCAAGGTGAACTCTACGTCGTCGAATACATTACCGGGGAGATCTACCGGATCGGCCCGCCCCCGGCGTTGGTGACGCCGCCGCCCGAACCCGGCCCGCTCGCTGCGATACCATCGCCTCGTGAGCATCCTCGCCGGCATCCACCCGCTACGCGAGGCGTTGCGTGCGGCGCAGCCGCTTGATCGCGTCATCGTCGCCCGCGGACTCGCCGGCGCCCGCATCCAGGAGATACTCGACCTCGCGCGCGAACGCGGCATCCCCGTCCGATTCGAGCCCCGCGAGGCCCTCGACCGCCTGGCCGGCCGCACCCCGCACCAGGGCGTAGTCGCCGTCGCCGCCGCGCATCGTTACGCCGATCTGGACGATCTGGCCGCCGCCTCGGGCGCGCTCGTTCTCCTCGACGGCGTCGAGGACCCTCACAATCTCGGCGCGATCCTGCGGACGGCGCACGCCGCCGGCGCTTCGGGCGTGGTCCTGCCCGAGCGGCGTTCGGCGCCCGTGAACGAGACCGTCGCCAAGGCGTCGGCGGGCGCGGTCGCCTACGTGCCCGTGGCGCGCGCGGGCAATCTGAATCGCGCGCTGGAGACGCTGAAGGAGCGCGGCTGGTGGACCTACGGGTTCGACGCGGCCGCAGGCGAAGCCTACGACTCGGTGGAATACGACCCGCGTTCCGCCCTCGTCTTCGGCGGCGAGGGCAAGGGACTCCACGAGCAGGTGCGCCGCAAGTGCGACCACGTGGTGCGGATCCCGCTCGCCGGCAAAGTCGCCTCGCTGAACGTATCGGTCGCCGTGGGCGTGGCTCTGTTCGAATGGAAACGGCGGCGGCGTGAGTTAGAGTAAGATTTGAGATCCATGCGCCACTCCCGCCTGCGCATTCTTATCCTGCTCGCGACCGCGCTGCCGCTCGCGGCGCGCCACCCGGTGCACGCCGCCAAGGCGATGGTGGTCGCGCAGGAGCCGCTTGCAACGGACGTCGGCGTGCGCGTCCTCCAGTCGGGCGGCAACGCCGTCGACGCCGCGGTCGCCGTGGCCTTCGCGCTGGCGGTGACGCACCCTTCCGCCGGCAACCTCGGCGGCGGCGGATTCCTGCTGGTGCGGCTGGCCGACGGGACCACCAACTTTCTCGACTTCCGCGAGCGCGCCCCCGAGGCCTCGACGCGCGACATGTATCTCGACGCCAAGGGCGATCTCACGCGCGCGAGCGTGGTCGGCTGGCGCGCGGCGGGTGTTCCGGGAACGGTGCGCGGCCTGGAGCTGGCGAACCGCAAGTACGGGCGCAAGCGCTGGACCGGCCTGGTCGAGCCGGCGGCGAAGCTGGCCGCCGAAGGATTCCCGGTGTCCTACGCGCTGGCCCAGTCCCTGCGCGGCTCGACGAAACTGCTCTCGCAGTTCCCCGAATCGAAGCGCATTTTTCTGAAAGACGGCGCTTATTACGAACCCGGCGAGACGCTGCGGCAGCCGGAGCTCGCGCGCACCCTGGAACGCATCGCGCGCCTCGGCGCCTCGGAATTCTACGAGGGCGAGACCGCGCGCAAGCTGGCCGCGGCGATGACGTCCCACGGCGGCCACATCACGCTCGCCGACCTGAAGAACTACGCCGCCGTCGAGCGCAAGCCGCTCACCGCCCGCTACAAGGGATACGGCCTGGTCACCGCGCCGCCGCCCAGCTCCGGCGGCGTCGGCCTGCTTCAGATGCTGGGCGTATTGGAAGGATCGGGCTACGAGAAAGCGGGCGCCGGCTCGGCCGCGGCCATTCACTTCGTCGCCGAAACCATGCGGCGCTACTACGCCGACCGCAGCGAGCACCTGGGCGACCCCGACTTCCATCGCGTGCCTCTCAGCGGCCTCATCGCCCCGCGTTACGTGGCCCGCCTGCGCGCTTCCATCGACCCGGCCCGCGCGACCCCCAGCGAGCGCGTCCGCCCCGGCGCCGCCGCCGACCTCGAAAGCGGCGAGACCACGCACCTCTCCATCGTCGACGCCGAAGGCAACGCCGCCGCGCTCACCTACACCATCAACGGCGGCTACGGCTGCGGCGTCACCGTCCCCGGCCTCGGCTTTCTCCTCAACAACGAAATGGACGACTTCTCGGCGAAGCCCGGCACGCCCAACATGTTCGGACTCGTCCAGGGCGAGAGCAACGCCATACAGCCGCGCAAACGGCCGCTCTCCTCGATGACGCCGACCGTCGTGCTGCGCGACGGCAAGCTTCACATGGTCCTCGGCGCGCCCGGCGGCTCGCGCATCATCACCGGCGTGTTGCAGGTGTTCCTCAACGTCGCCGACTTCGGCATGAACATTCAGGAGGCCGTCGACGCGCCGCGCTTCCATCACCAGTGGCAGCCCGACCGCCTGCAACTGGAACGCGGCTTCTCGCCGCACACCGAGGCGCTCCTGCGCGCGCGCGGACACACGATCGCTCCCATCTCGGGCGTCGCGCTGGTCGAGGCGATTCTCTACGACGGCCGCTGGCTCCAGGGCGCCACCGACCGGCGTGCGCACGGAAAGGCCGCCGGCTACTGAAAGAACGTATGGATCACGCGCTCTCGACGCACCTGCTCGTCAATCATCGCCTCACGACGGTGTGGCTCGACCGCATCTGGGAGGCCGGCATTCCGCTGGTCGAGTTCTTCTGCGCGCGCCAGCACCTGGACTATCGCAACCCGGCGCAGGTGAACGAGCTCAAGCACTGGTTCCGCGACGCCGAGCTGAAGCTGCACTCGATCCACGCGCCCATGTACAGCGACGACTGCTGGGGCCGCACCGGCCCGAACGCGCTCGTCAGCATCTCGGAAACCGAAAAGATCCGCCGCAAGTCGAGCGTCGACGAGATCAAGCGCGCGCTCGAGCTCGCCGAACAGGTGCCGTTCCGCTACATGGTCCAGCACATCGGCGTGTCGGACGAGGAGTACTCGGAAAGGAAGATCGACGCCATCTTCTCGGCGCTGGAGGAGCTGAACGTTTTCGCGGCGCAGCGCGGCGTCGAGATTCTGCTCGAGAACATTCCGAACGCGCTCTCGAGCGCCGAGCGGCTGCTGCTGCTGCTCGAGCAGACGCACCTCGACCTCAACTTCTGCTACGACGTGGGACACGCGCACATGGGCGCCGGCGTCGCCCCCGAGTTCCAGCGCATGAAGGAGCGCATCCGCTCGACCCACATTCACGACAACGACGGCGAGCACGATATCCACCTGTTCCCGCGCGTGGCGCCCGACGGCACCATCGACTGGGCCGAGGCCATGTCGCTGCTGCGCTCGCGCGACGGCCAGTATCCGCTGTTGCTGGAGCTGCGCGAGATCCCCGGAGCGGAGCACCCCCTCGAGCTGGTGAAGCAAGTATTCGAACGGCTGGAGGCGCTGTGATCATGTGGGGCCGCGCTCCAGCGCGGCGCGCGACCCTCCAGGTCGCGCCGGGTCGGGCCTGGAGGCCCTCCGCAGCCGTGGACGGCTGCCCCGCCGGAGCGGTCCGCACATGAACCGCGTCACCATCGCCGATATCGGCCGTCACGCCGGCGAGACCGTCGCAATCTGCGGCTGGCTCTACAATCTCCGCAAGTCGGGCAAGATCGTCTTCCCGCTGCTGCGCGACGGCACCGGCGTCCTTCAGTGCGTCGCCGTGAAGGCGGCGCTGCCCGAGGACGTCTTCGAGACGCTGAAGCACCTCACGCAGGAGTCGTCGCTGACGGTGACGGGGAAAGTCCGCGCCGAAGCCCGCGCGCCCGGCGGCTACGAGCTCGACGTCGAAGGCGTCGCCGTGCACCAGCGCGTGCCCGAGGACGCGCCCTATCCCATCACGCCCAAGGACCACGGCATCGACTTCCTGCTCGACCACCGGCACCTGTGGCTGCGCAGCCGCCGTCAGCACGCCGTCCTGCGCATCCGCGCCGAGGTCGTGCGCGCCGTGCGCGACTACTTCGACTCCAACGGCTTCCTCCTGGTCGACACGCCCATCTTCACGCCCGCCGCCTGCGAGGGCACCACCACGCTGTTCGAGGTCGACTACTTCGAGGACGAGAAGGTCTACCTCACGCAATCGGGCCAGCTCTATAACGAAGCCAACGCCATGGCGTTCGGCAAGGTCTACTGCTTCGGCCCGACGTTCCGCGCCGAGAAATCGAAGACGCGGCGTCACCTCACCGAGTTCTGGATGGTGGAGCCGGAGATGGCCTACGCGACGCTCGACGACGTCAAGCGCGTGGCCGAGGAGCTGATCCTGTTCATCCTGGCGCGCGTGCTGGAGAATCGCCGCACGGAGCTGGCGGTGCTGGAGCGCGACATCTCTAAGCTCGAAGCCGTGAAGCCGCCCTTTCCCCGCATCGCCTACGACGACGCCGTGAAGCGACTACAGACCAAGGGCAGCGAGATCCAGTGGGGCAGCGACTTCGGCGGGACCGACGAAACGCTCCTCAGCGAGGACTACGACCGCCCGGTGCTGGTCGACCGCTACCCGTCCTCGATCAAGGCCTTCTACTTCGAGCCCGACCCGGAGCGTCCGGAGCTGGCGCTCGGCGTCGACGTGATCGCGCCCGAGGGCTACGGCGAGATCGTCGGCGGCGGGCAGCGCGTGCACTCGCTCGAACTGCTGCTGCGCCGCATCGAGGAGCATCACCTTCCGCGTGAGGCCTTCGAATGGTATCTCGACCTGCGGCGTTACGGCGCGGTTCCGCACGCCGGCTTCGGCATGGGGATCGAGCGCACCGTGACGTGGATCTGCGGACTGGAGCATCTGCGCGAGACCATCGCCTTTCCGCGGATGCTCTATCGCACGCGCCCCTGACCTCCCTACCCGGCCGAGAGCACGGCCTTCCCGAGCACCCGCCGGTCCGCCAGCGCGCGCAGCGCCACCGGCGCCTCGTCCAGCGCGAATCGTCTCGCGACCACCGGCCGCACCTCGCCCGCCGCGAACATCCCATCAGCTCCTCGTGCGACTCGCGCAAGTACCCCGGCCTCCGGAACGCGTACGCGCCCCAGGCCGCGCCGACGATCGAGATGTCCTTCAGAAGGATCCGGTTCGCCGCGATCGACGGAATCCGCCCGCTCGCGAACCCCACCACCAGCAACCGCCCTTCGGGCGCGATGCACTTCGACGAGAGGTCGAACACGTCGCCGCCCACCGGGTCGTAGATGACGTCGGCCCCGCGTCCGCCCGTGATCTCCTTGACCCGATCGACCCACGAGGCGTCTTCGTACGAGATCGCCTGCTCAGCTCCCTGCGCGCGGCAGAACGCCAGCTTCTCCTCGCCCCGCGCCGTCGCCATCACCCGCGCCCCCATCGCCCGACCGATCTGAATGGCCGCCATCCCCACGCCGCTCGCGCCCGCGTGAACCAGCAGCCACTCCCCGGCCGCCATCGCCGCCCGCGTCTTCAGCGCGAACAGCGACGTGTGATAGACCAGCAGGCACGCCGCTTCGTCGAAGCCCAGTTCCGGAGGAATCGGAAACACCCGGTCTCGCGGCGCGGCGCACGCTTCGGCGAACCCGCCCTGCTGGCACAGCGACATCACCCGCTCGCCTGAGCCTTCCACGACTCCGGCTGCCTCCGCTCCCGGCGTGAACGGAAACGGCGGCTTCACCTGGTACTTCCCCTGCACCTGCAAAATGTCGAAGAAATTCACGCCCGCCGCGTGAATCCGGATGCGCACTTCTCCGTCGCGCGGCTCCGCCGCGGCGATTTCCTCGAGCCGCATCTCCTCCGGCTCTCCCCAGTGATCGACCATCCATGCTCGCATCCTACCTGTACGCCTCCCGTCGATGCCGCACCCTCACGATCTCGATCGCGTCGCCTTTGTCGCGAAACCGGATGCGATAGTCGCCGATTCGCAACCGGAACTGGGGCGGCTTATAACCCTCGAGTTGCCGCACGTCACCGCTCCCGGTCAACGCGAAGCGCGCCAGCCCCTCGAGCAGTCGCAGTGCCTGTGGTTTGGTCGATGGCGCGTATGTCCGCACGAGCCTCGTCGGACCAGATGACCTGCTTGGCCACTAGCTGCGCGAGTCCACAGGCGGCTCGCCGCTAAGGCGGCGGAAATCGTCCATGCTCAGACCAAACTCGGCCAACACCGTCTCCATCGGCACTCCACCCGTACGTCCAAGCGACTCGAGGTATTCGGCTGCAGCGAGCCGTTCGGCCTCGGTCTCGGGCTCGTCGTCGATGGGAGCCGTCGCGAGTTTCCGCGAGACCGGATCCAGCATCCACTCGACCAGGCCGCGCACAGCGCGCGCTTGCTCGGGCCCCAGGAGTTCCACCATCGTGTGAAGCTGCTGTTTGTCGTGAGTCGCGTCCGTGGCCATCTTTCTTTCCATTCTAGCGGCTTGCCGGATTATCCGGTCACGAGCAGCCTGCATCTCATAACACCTCGCCTTTCCAACACCTTCGACGATCCCCGCGCGACCCCCTCGCATCTCGACCCCCTACACTGGTGGCAACTCAAGGCCGGGCACGTAGCCGGCCTCGTCGACGCG
>CAZEVY010000018.1:0-71013 GCA_964515555.1 uncultured Solibacteraceae bacterium
CGGCGGTCTTCTATCGAACGGAAGCTGGAGGGGAACCGGTGCGGGAATGGCTCTTGAGCCTCCCCTCGCGGGAGGATCGTAGACTCATCGGTTATGACATCGAGACAGTCGAGTTCGGCTGGCCCATCGGGATGCCAGTCTGCCGGCCGCTGGAAGATGGAATCCATGAGGTTCGCACCGATCTCGCTCAAAACCGAACAGCACGCGTTCTTTTTTATGTCGACAAGTTGGGGCGGATGGTGCTGCTGCACGGGTTCATCAAGAAGTCCCGGCGCACACCAGTAGAGGATCTGCGACTGGCGCGGGCGAACAAAAGGAAGCACGAAAGGGGATTGCCATGAAAGAGAGACCGGCGAAGGCTTTCGACCACACCGGATCAAGCTTCGAGAGCTTCCTGGAGAAGGAGGGAATCCGAGACGAAGTAGAAGCTGTAGCGATCAAGCGGGTTCTGGCGTGGCAGCTTTCTCAGGAAATGCGCCGCCAGAACAAAACCAAACAGGCGATGGCCCGTGAACTCCAGACGAGCCGTTCTCAGTTGGATCGATTGTTGGATCCACACAATGTCTCGGTGTCACTCGGGACTTTGACGAGGGCTGCCCATGTTCTCGGCAAGAAGCTGATTATTCGCATTGGCGAACGGAGGAGCGCCCGAGCCGGGTTGAAGACGCTCGCACGAAAAGGAAGAACGGCGGCATAGGTCCGCTGTAGTCGAAATCGTAGCTGCGTGGAGCTTCTCGAATCCTCACAGCGTAACCGGGTTCCACGGCTCGACCGCATCGGCTTGAAACGAAAGCCCTTGAAAACAGGCCGATTCCGCAACTCACTGGAATCCGACTTCTAAGCAGAGGGTCGTGGGTTCGAGTCCCGCCGCCCCTACTATTGATTCGGTTGCCGGTACCGTCTTTCAGTAGGAGATGAGTCAGGTCACGCCGAAATCGGACCCGACCCCTGCGCCAGCGCGTCCAGCAGTCTCTCCTTGCGCTCCTCGGCCGCGCTCAGCGACGAGTCCATCGCCACCCAATACACCACCCCGCCGAGCGCTGCCGCGAAGGCCAGCATCAGGTAGAACGCCGTCTCGCTTTCGAAGGCGTAGCGCGCGCCGTAGGCCAGCAGAATCGGAATCGACACCACCGGATAGAGCAGCAGCAGCAGCGCCTGGAAGCGGCCCGCCGAGGCCGTTCGCCACGACTGCGCCGGGTTCACCGCGCGCGGATAGTGGGTCGAGCCGAGATTCCCCACCGCCAGCAGGTAAATCGTCAGAATCAGCGTCACCACGAACGACTCCAGCGTCTTGGCCGGCGTCACCGGCATGCCGACCAATCCACACACCAGCGCCACCGCCGTCACCTCCAGCAGCACGAAGAAGGTCGCCGCGATGTTCTTCGCCACGATCACGGTGGAGAATTTCACGGGAATCAGGTAGTAGAGCTGCGCCGCCGTGCGGTCGAATCCGAAGGTGTTCCAGAAGGTCACCTCACCGAGCAGCAGCAGCGCGTAGACGCTGATGGCCGTCAGGTAATTGCTGCCGAACGCCGACCCGGAGTCGCGCGCGCGCATCGCCAGCGGGAGCCATACCAGCAGTCCGAAGGTGAAGCCCATGAAGAACACCAGCCGGAAACGCGGCGCGCGGCTGAGAAACCGGATCTCCTTCTCGACCACCGCCCCCAGCGGGTCCGGCAGCAGCCGCGAGGGCAGCCGGTAGAAGAACTCCGTCCAGGCGGCGGCGCGCGACGGCTTGCGCTCGGAGGCGCGCGCCTCGTCGGCGTCGAACTTGAGGCCGCGCGCGAACTGCCAGCGCCCGAAGCGCCAGGCCACCATCGTCCAGAACAGCAGAACGCCGCAGGCCCGCCACGAAATATCGCCGTGCGCGATCGCGCCCGCTGCCGCCCACGGCCAGGTCTGGAAGACTTCGGTGCGCACGTCGATGGCATCCACGATCCCGCGGAGCTTCTGTCCGAAGCCCGTCAGCAGCAGCACCTGCGGCGCCGCCGCTCCCAGCACCAGGAACAGCACCACCACCTCGCGGATTCGCTTGCGCGCCAGGAGCCGCGCCAGCAGGTCGCGCAGCCCGGCAGAGAGGAACAGGTTGGTCAGGATGAACGGGGCGAAGGCCAGCGGCGCCCACAATGGCACCACGGGATTGCGCAGCAGTCCGACGGTCGCGCCCGTCAGCACCAGCATCATTTCGAAGCCGGTGGAGACGCGCAGCATGACTTCGAGCGCGAACAGGTGAGACGGCTTGATCGGGTACACCAGGAGCCGCTTCAGATCGAGCGAGGCGCCGGCCGACACCAGCAGCAGCGGGATCATCTGCCAGTAGAGGAACGCCAGGAGCAGCCCGAACGGGAGCACGCGGGGGAACAGGCGCGCCTGAGCGGGGTCGGCCAGGAATACCGAGATGCCGGCCGCGCCGGCCACCCAGAGGCCGTACCACAGCACCGACATGATCACCGTGAAGACCAGGCTCCCCAGGTGTCCGCGCGGATAGAAATTGATCAGCGTGCGCCACTGCGCCCAGAGGATCGCGCGCGCCTGGTCGAACATCTTCCTTAGAGCCAGTCGAGCGACTCGGCCGAGCGCTCCGCGCCGATCACGCGCACGAAGGTGTCCTCGAGCGTCTCGGAATCCTCGCGGATCTCCGCCATATCGGTCTCCATCACCAGGCGGCCCTGGTGAATGATCGCCACGCGCGTGCACAGCCGCTCGACCACTTCGAGCACGTGCGAAGTGAGGAAGATGGTGGCGCCCTGGCGCACCTGGTCGAGCAGAATTTCCTTCATCAGGCGCGCGCCCACGGCGTCGACTCCCTCGAACGGCTCGTCCATCAGGAACAACTGCGGCCGGTGGATCAGCGCCGCCGCCATGGCGGCGCGCTTGCGCATGCCCTTCGAGTATTCCGAGATCAGCTTGCGCGGCGAGCCGTCCAGCTCGAACAGCGCCAGCAGCTCCCGCGCCCGCTCGCGCGCCACCTCACGCCCCAGCCGGTACATGCGCCCGACGAACTCGACGAACTCCAGCCCCGTCAGGTGATCGAACAGCAGCGACTCGTCCGGCACCAGTCCGATGCGCGCGCGCACGTCGACGGCGCGCTCTGGCATCGGCAGGCCCAGCAACTCGACCGTCCCCGAGGTCGGCGGCGCGAGTCCCATCAGCATGCGGATGGTAGTGGTTTTTCCGGCGCCATTGGGCCCCAGGAATCCGAAGAAACAGCCGCGCGGTACGGTTAGGGTCAGACCGTCGACTGCGGCCTTGTTTCCGTAGATTTTTCGCAGGTTCTCGACGCGGATGGCAGCGGATGAATCGGACATCCACCGACTATCCTACCCGTTCGTCACGGGATATGTGGGTGGGCGATTCTAGCGCCGATAGATGCAAGGGGATAGCCCGCGCCACATGAGCACAGTTCTCACCACCACCGTTGATTATCGGGCCGCCGCGTTGCGCGGCATCGGCCGCCTTGCGCCGTTCTCGCCGATCCTGAACAAGCTGCTGGCGTCGCTCGCCGACAAGAACGTTTCGTTCATGAAAATCGTTGGTCTGATCGAGAACGACACGGTGCTGACGGGCAACGTGCTGCGGCTGGTGAATTCAGCGCCCAACGGATTGCGCGGCACGATCAACTCGGTGCGGCACGCGGTCTCGATCCTGGGGCTGACGAAGCTGCGCAACACGGCGATGAGTCTCTCGGTGTCGCGCATCCGGACACAGGCGCCGGCGCCGCGCGAATGGTCGGCGGCGGCGTTCAATCAGCACGCCGTGGCGGTTGCGGTTCTGGCCGACCTTCTCGTCCAGCGACTCGACACCGAGTACGCCGAGGGGGCCTTCGCCGCCGGTCTGCTGCACGACATAGGACTGCTGCTGATCGCGATCGCGCTGCCGGCCGAGTACGAGCGCGTCCTGCATGCGTGTTACACGACCGGCCGTCCGTTGGAGGATTGCGAGATCGAGACGATCGGACTGGAACACGGCGAGTTGTCGGCGGCGGTGCTGGAGCGGTGGAACCTGCCGAGTCCAATTCAGGATGCGGTGCGTTCGCGGCGCGCGCCGGCGGGGTCGTCGTCGAACGCATATTCACTGGGGCAGGTGCTGGCGATCGCAGGCCGCGTTGCGGAGGGCCTGGGGATCGCGGTGCAGCAATGGGCGCCGTCGGCGCGGTTCGACCCGCGCGAGACGCTGGCGGCGGTAGGGATCGAGGAGGCGGCGGCGGATGCCATGTTCGACGAGTTCCAATGCGAGTACGGGGCGATTCGGGCGTTCTACCAGTAAAGCTGAGGGCCCTATTCGATGTAGCCGAGATCGGAAAGCGTTGCCTGCGGCTCCTTCTGGTCGAAGTAGCGCAGCGCCTGCTTCAGCCGCCCGTGTTCCAGCGCGACCCCGTAGGGCGGGTCGGTGAAGGGAAACGTCTTGCGCAATACGTCGAGATCGCCGCTGAGGCCCGCGCGCAGGCCGGTGTCGTCGAGAAACGAGCGGGCGAACTGTTTGCGCGTCGTTGCCACTGCGATCAACTGCGTCGCGCGCCACTTGTGCGACGCCAGCCGCTTGGCGGCCTCGTAGCAGTGCAGGCACTCGGGGTCGAAGAAGTAGATCACCACGCGCCCGTGCGCGAGCGACATGGGCTTGCCGTCGACCTCGATCGACGCCGGCGCCTCGACGCCCGACTGCCGCGCCGCCACCACGCCGTAGGACACCGCCGCAAACACTGTCACCGCGCCCGCCACCACCGCCGCGCTGCGCAGACTCTCCGACCGGCGCGAGAAAACCCCCGCCGCCACCGCCAGCAGCAGCATCACGCCGTCGCCGATGAAGAACCCGGGACCCACCGACCGCTTGATCCAGGGGAAACAACTGCACTCCATCCCGACCAGGCGGCTGTAATTCCAGCCGAAGTACACCATGAAAGCGAGCAGAAGCGCGCCCGTGAGCCAGGCGCCCCAGCGGCGGAATCGCGGGACAATCAGCAGCACGCCTGCGAGCGTCTCCGAGATGCCGAACGCCAGCGCGCCGGGAACGCTCAGCGCTCCCGGCACCAGCGCCTGCGTCATCAGCGACGCCCAGGTCAGCGGATCGGTGATCTTCCAGACGCCCGCGACCAGGAACAAGAGCGCCAGCGCGTATGCGGAAATAGCACCGGCCCAGCGCTTCCAGGCCTCGATCTCCGGGCGCGCCCATGCCTCAGGGCGTGGCATACTGGCGTCCATGCTTCTTATTCTAGCCTTGGTCGCGTGCGCTCTCGCCTCGGGGCAGACCGCCGACCTGGCGGTGGTCAACGCCCGCGTCTACACCGTGAATCCGAAGCAGCCGCGCGTCTCCGCGATCGCCGTGAAGGGCGGCCTCATCCTGGCCGCCGCCGACGACGTTTCGAAGCACATCGGACCGGGCACCGAGCGCATCGACGCGCGCGGCGCCGCCGTCATCCCCGGCCTCACCGATAGCCACGTCCACATGCGCAACTTCGGCGACTCGCTCGAGATCCTCGACCTGCGCGCCGCCAAATCGCCCACCGAGATCGCCGGACAGGTGGCCGCCGCCGCCAGACAACGCAAGCCCGGCGAATGGATTCGCGGGCGAAGCTGGGACCAGACGCGCTGGCCGGGCGGTGAGTTCGCCGACGCCGAGGAACTCTCGCGCGCCGCGCCCGACCATCCCGTCTACCTGACGCGCGTCGACGGCCACGCCGCCTGGGTGAATCGCAAAGCGCTCGAAATCGCCGACGTCAACGCCGCTACCGCCGAGCCCGCGGGAGGCCGCATCATCCGCGACGCCTCCGGCAAGCCGACGGGTGTGCTGATCGACCGCGCCATGGGCCTGGTCAGCCGCCGCATTCCGGCCGCCTCGGGCGAGCGCGTCCGCGAGAACATCGCGCGCGCCGCCGCGCAGTGCGCGCGCCTCGGCCTGACGACCGTGCACGACGCCGGCGTGGGCGCCGAGGACATCGCCGCCTATCGCGAGCTGATCGCCGCCGGGCGGCTGCCGGTGCGCGTCTACGCGATGCTGCGCGGCGAGTCGCTCATGCAGGAATGGTTCAAGCGCGGCCCGGAGATCGGCGAGTGGCTGACCGTCCGCAGCGTCAAGCTGATGGCCGACGGCGCCATGGGATCGCGCGGCGCGGCTTTCTTCGAGCCTTACAGCGACGAGCCCGGGAATCGCGGGCTGCTCATCCTGCAGCAGGCCGAAGTCGAGCGCATCGCGCGCGAGGCCGTGAAGGCCGGCTTCCAGATCAACGCGCACGCCATCGGCGACCGCGCCAATCGCGCGGTGCTTGACGCCTTCGCGGCGGCGCTCGGCGGAAAGAACGACCGGCGCTTCCGCGTCGAGCACGCCCAAGTGGTGGCGCTGGAGGATATTCCGCGCTTCGCGCAGCACTCGATCGTCGCCTCGATGCAGGCCACGCACGCGACCACCGATATGCGCTGGGCCGAAGCGCGGGTGGGACCGAAGCGCGTGCTCGGCGCCTACGCCTGGCAGCGGTTCCTCAAGGCGGGCGTCGCGGTCGCCAACGGGTCGGATTTCCCGGTGGAGGACGCCAATCCGCTGTGGGGATTCTACTCGGCGGTCACGCGCCAGGATCACGACGGGAAGCCGGCCGGCGGCTGGCAGCCCGATCAGCGCATGTCGCGCGAGGAGGCGCTGCACAGCTGGACGCTCGCCGGGGCATACGCCGCCTTCGAGGAGAAGAAGAAAGGGTCGATCGAACCGGGCAAGGCGGCCGACTTCGTGATGCTCTCGCGCGACATCATGCAGGTTCCGCCGCTCGAGATCCTCCAGACGCGGGTTACCATGACGGTCGCCGGCGGCAGGATCGTGCACCGGGAAAAATGACGCGCGCGGTGGTGGCGTTGGCGGCGGTCTCGGTCGCGGGCGCCGAGCGCATCGTGCACTTCGACGGAACGGTGCGCATCGGCCGTAATCTCTGGCATGCCGTGGCGATCGGACCGTCGGAGACACCGGCCCGCGTCGAATGTTCCTTCATGGTTGTGGCGGGCGCGCCCACGGTGCGCGCGTTTCTCGCGCCGCGCACGGAGGCCGAGCGCTTTCGCGACGGCGCGGCGTTTCGCGCGACGGCCGCGACACCCTACCTCGCCGAGGGAGTCCTGCAGCACCGCATCACGCGGCCCGGCGACTACCTGGTGATCGTCGAGAATCGCGGGCCCGAACCGGCTCCGGCGACGGTGCGGCTGCGCGTCGAGCTTTTCCACCCGGACGCGACCGGCGTGGAGGCGCGCGAGCTTCCCCCGGCGCGGCGGCGGGCGGTGATCGCGCTCAGCGTGCTCTTCTTCGTGGTGGCGGCGGGGTGGTCGGGCATTCGGCTGTGGTCGGCGACTCGGCCGCCACGCCTGTAACGTCGCGCAAACTTTAGGAACCGCGCGCCGCCGAGTTCGTCTCATCCTTATGCAGACGATCCGGCAGGACCTCCGTTTCGGCGCGCGCAGCCTCCTCAAGCAGCCGTGCTTCACCCTGCTGGCGGCGCTGGCGCTGGCGCTCGGCATCGGCTCCGCCACCAGCATATTCAGCGTCATTCACGCGGTCCTGCTCGACCCGTTCCCGTACACCGACGCCGAGAAAGTCGTCGCCATTCAGATCCGCGACTCAACCAGCACGCGGCCCGGCGGGCGCACGTTTTTCCAACTCGCCGAGTTCCTCGACTTCCAGGAGCAGAGCGGCGTCTTCGAGGAAGTGATCGGCGGCGGCGGCGAGGACGTGCTGATGACCACCGGCGAGGGCGCGTTGCAGTTTTCCGGCGGCCTGGTGACGCCGAACACGTTCCGGTTCTTGGGCGTGCCCGCGCAGCTCGGCCGCGGCATCCTCCCCGAGGACGCCAAGCCCGGCGCGCCTCCGGTCTTCGTCATGAGCCACAAGATGTGGGCCGCGCAATACAATCTCGACCCGTCGATCCTGGGCCGCACGTTTACGCTGAACGGCACGCCGTCGACGCTGGTCGGCATCATGCCACGGCGCTTCACCAAGCTCGGCGCCGACCTCTGGCGCCCGGTCGGCCTCGACGGCGGAAACACCGAGCTACAGAGTCGCTACTTCATGTTCCAGGCGAAGCTCAAGCCGGGAATCTCGCCGGAGGCCGCGCGCGCCCAGGTGGAGGGCGTTGCGCGCCGACTGGCGACCGTCTATCCGGGCAACTATCCGAAGACCTTCACGGTGCACCTGCCGAAGTGGGTCGACAGCCTGGTGGGACAGTTCCGGACTACGCTCTACACGCTGGCGGCCGCCGTCGCCCTGCTGCTGCTGATCGCCTGCGGCAACGTCGCCAACATGCTGCTGGCCCGCGCCACGGCGCGCGGAAAGGAGATGGCGATACGCTCTTCGCTGGGCGCCAGCCGCGCCCGGCTGGTGCGGCAACTGCTGCTCGAGAGCTTTCTGCTCGCCCTCGCCGGCATGGTCCTGGGATGCGGGTTGTCGTTTGCCGGGATTCAGGCGATCGTGAAGCTCATTCCCGAGGGACTGATCCCGCGCGAGTCCGTGATTCAGCTCAACCTTCCCGTGCTGCTGTTCAGCCTGGGCGTGGCGGCGGCGACGTCGCTGCTGTTCGGCCTCGCGCCAGCGTTGCAGGCGGCGCGGCGCGACCTGGTGGAGCCGCTCAAGGACGCCGCCAAAGGATCGAGCGGCGGGGCGCGCGGGGGAAGGCTGCGCGGCGCACTCGTGGTCGCCGAGGTGGCGCTGTCCCTGGTGCTGCTCACGGGCGCGGGCCTGCTGATGCGCAGCTTCTCGAAGCTCCAGAACGTAGACCTGGGATTCCCCGCCGACCGGATTCTCTCGGCGCGCCTGCCGCTGCCGCGCGGCCAGTACCAGACCGCCGAGGCCAAGGGCCAGTTCTTCCGGCCGTTGCTGGCGCGGTTGCAGTCGCTGCCCGGCGTGGTGGCGGCGACCGCCACCTCGACACTGCCGCCCTACGGAGGCATCGGTAGCGATATCGACATTCCGGGAAAGACGCATTCGGAGACCTGGAGGGCGATCTTCCAGCTTTGCAGCGAAGGCTGGTTCCCGACGATGGGGCTGAAGCCGGTGCGCGGGCGCGTGCTGACCGAGCAGGAGGTGAACGGCGCGCGCAAGGTCGTGGTGGTCAACCGGACGCTGGCGGAGAAATACCTTGGCAACGACGACCCCATCGGACGGATGATCCGCATCAAGATGTTGGAGACGCTGCCGGCAGACGGGCGCGTCGCCGACGCGGTGTTCGAAATCGTGGGCGTCGTCGAGGACGCGCGCAACCAGGGCGTTCGCGACCCGGTGCAGCCGGAGATCTTCGTGCCGTACACGATCACGGGCGCCTTCGAGCGCGGCGTTCTCGTGCGCGCCGCCGGCGATCCGCATTCGCTCCTCAACTCCGTGCGCCGCGAGATCTGGGCGGTGGACCGCAACGTCGCGCTCACGCTGACCGGCAGTCTCGAGGATTTCCTGACGCAGTTCACTTACGCCGAGCCGCGCTTCAGCCTGGTTCTGCTGGGAGTGTTCGCCGGTGTCGGACTGCTGCTGGTAGCGATCGGGGTCTACAGCGTGGTGGCTTACGCGGTATCGCGGCAGACGCACGAGATCGGGATTCGCGTGGCGCTCGGCGCCGGGCGCGGCGACGTTATGCGACTGGTGCTGCGCTCGGGCCTGGCGATGATCGGCGCCGGAATGTTCGCGGGCGTCGCCGCCAGCCTGGCGGTGACGCGCGTGCTGTCGACACAGCTCTGGCAGGTGTCGGCGCGCGACCCGGCGGCGTTCGGCGCGGCGGCCGCGGTGATCGGGCTGGCGGGCCTGGCGGCCTGCTACTTTCCGGCGCGGCGCGCCACGCGGGTGGACCCGCTGGTCGCGCTGCGACACGAGTGAGCCGCGCCCACTGTTCCGGCCATCGTCCGCACCTGCGTCAGCGAATCGCGAGCGTGGCCGAGGCTTGCGACGCTGCGCCCGAGACACTGACCACCACCGGGATTGCGCCGGCCGGAGCCTGTGGCGGTATGCGGAAGTTCACCTGCAGCACGCCCTGGAAGAGCAGTCCATTCCAGATCTCGGAGGAGGGTACGACCACGTCGCCGACGCGGATTTGCAGTGGGCGCGTGCAGGCCGGCCAGTCGGGCCCCGACGGCATCTGGCCGTCGGCCGGCGCCGGCGTGACGGCTCCCTGGCCGGTCAGGAAGATGGTCACCCAGTCTCCCGGAGCGGCCGGATTGGCGGCGCCGTTGAACTGGTAGTTCTGGTTCACGGCGACAATCTGGCCCGACCCGGCAGCGTATGTGAACAGCCCCGGCATGGCCGGACCCACAGCCAGTGTAATGGCATTGGTACGGCGCCCCTGGTACTCCACCTGAACGGTCGCCGCCGCTCCCAGGTTGTAGGGTACGATCGCCGAGGTCTGGGTCCGCGACACGTACACCAGAGGCGCTTCCACTCCGCTGAAATACACCTTGGTCCCGGCGACCTGCCTGGACAACATCCCGTTCTCGTAAGCTCCGGCCGCCAAGGTCTCCGGACCCAGGTCATCCCCGAACAACGTCACGATCTCGCCCGGAGCGATGGGCCCGCGCTCGAAGCTGGCGGCATTGAACACCCAGTTCGAGAAGATCTGCGCCAGGTCCATGCGTGTCAGGCTGGAGCTATCCAGCACCCAAATGGTCCCCGCCGGATCGATATGAAGGGCGCCTGGAATGGGATACAAGCCGTTGGCGATCTGAATCGAGACGCTCGTCGACTCCCAATCGTCTCCATAGCCGGAGCCGCCTCCGAGGATGGTGTCGATGACGCCCGACCTGTTGATTCTCCGCACGCGATGATTCCCCGAATCGGCGACCAGCACGTTGCCCGCGCCGTCCACTCGCAGCGCCTCGGGAGACCTCAACCCGGCGGCCACCGCCGGGCCGCCGTCACCGGAGAAGCCGGCCGAGCCCGTGCCGGCGATCGTCTCGACGGCGCCGGAAACGCTCACCTTCCGGACGCGATGCGTACTCTCGGTGTAATAGAGATTGCCGTCGCGATCGAAGTCCAGTCCCGACGGAGTCTCGACGGTCGTGGTAACCGTGCGCGCGCGTCCGTCCGTGCCGATGCGGAAGATCCGGCGGCGGGAGGCGACATACAGGTCTCCCGACGGGCCGAGGCGCAGCGAGGCCGGCTCGACGTAGAAATCCACCGCCAGAGCGCCTTCGGTGAAGTCTTCGTCCTCGTTGATGCCGGCGATCGACTGGAGTTGTCCCCCCGGCGAGAGTTTGCGAACGCGGGCGCCCTCCCCGACATACACGTTACCGGCGCTGTCGACATCGAGGGCTTGCGGCCCGTTCAGCGGCACTTGTAGCGCGGCCCCGGCATCGGTGGTGAAGCCGGGAAAACCCGTTCCGGCGATTCTCTGTATTCGGGCCCGGTCCGGCGAGACACGATACACCGAGTGGGTAAGCCCGTCGGCGATATAGAAGAATCCATCACGGTCGCGAGTGATCGCGGTCATCCGGCGGGTTTGCGACTCGGCCAGAGGTCCGCCGTCAGAGAGGATGGCCGCCTCGTGCGAGCCGGCTACGGTTTCGATCCTGCCACGCGAGACGCGGCGCACGGTCAGGTGGTCGATGAACCAGATGTCACCGGCTGCGTCCACATGCACGGCCCCAGGATTGGAGAGGTTCGCCGTAGCCGGGTCGCCTCCGTCACCGGAGATTGTACGCAACGCCGCGCCCGCCACCGTCGTCACCATGCCTCCCGCGATCTTGCGCAGGCGTCCCGCGCGGTACAACTGCGTGCAATACACCGCCCCGTCGGGCGCGGCCGCAATTCCCTTGATGTCGTCCAGGTACGCCTGCGCCGCGGTTGCCGAGCCGGCCTGCGAGGAGCCGCCGCCCGCCAGCTTCCGCAAAATGCCGTCGGCGCCCACCCGGAAAATCGGGTAGGCACGCAGGGGGGCGATCAGGACAGTACCGGTTTGCTCCACGGCCAGCGTTTGCACCGAGATCGGCGTTGCCGTCGCCACCGCTCCTTCAATGGGCGCACCCGAACTTCCGTTTCCCGCGACGGTGCGAATCGTCCCGCCCGGAGTGATCCGGCGGACCCGATAGGAGTCGGCGAAATAGAGATTGCCCGCGGCGTCCATCGCCATGTCGATCGGGTTCATGAGGGTGGCCTCGGTCGCGGGGCCGTTATCGCCCGAGAATCCGCGGATGCCGGTGCCGGCATACACGGCGATGCGGCCGTCCGTGCCGATCCTATAGATCCGGTAGCGGCCGCTGTCGCTCACATAGATCGCGCCGGAGGCGTCCACGACGATCCCGCGGGCAAACAGCGCGGCATCGGTGGCCTTGACGCCGTTGCCGGGTTCGATGACGCCGCCGCCCGCCACCCGGTGTGCGATCCCATCGACGCCGATTTTCACCACCAAACGGCCCCAGTTGTGGATCACAAACAGGTTGCCGAAAGAATCGACAGTAATGTCTTGCGGGTGTAGGAAAACAGCGAGGGCCGGGCGCCCCTCACCGTTCCAGGGATGTCCGCCTTGAAAAACACGCTCCACTGCGTATCGTGCCGGCCACGCAGGCCCCGACACCATCAGCCCGACGGCAAATATCGCCAATCTCGAAAACATGACTGGTCTCCTTTGAGCGTCTCTCGGGCAATCGAATTGCCATGACGAAGACCAGTTTCTCGGGATCCAGGCCGGATTCGGGTGAAATCGCGCACAGCGCAAACGGCTAGTACGTTGCCGCCAGGAATGGATCGCGAGCATCCGCAAGGCCGGTGTTGCGGATGCCCGTGGAGGTCAACCCGGGTCGAAAGCCGCTGACTCTACTGAGCCGCGCGCGTAAGCAAGCGGAGCCGGCTACTGAAACAACCTTCGCTCGCGCCGCAGAAACGCGGGCGTATCGATGTCGTCGACCGCGAACGGCTCCGGCGGCGGAGGCGCGAACGTCTCCGGCTGAGCCGCCACCGGCTCGGGCTCGTACTCGAACAGCGGCTCGGCGGACCCGCCCGCGGCCGCGGACATCACGAGTCCGTCAGGCTCCGGCTCGGATGCGAACACCGGCTCAGAGACCACGTGATCGATCGCGTGACCGTTCAGGTACGGCCGCGCGGCGCGCTCGAATCCCGTGGCGATCACCGTGACCTTCACTTTGTCGTTCATGGACTCGTCCAGCACGACGCCGAAGTTGATCTGCAGGTCGTCGTTGCCGGTGGCGTCGCCGATCAGCGAGCAGGCCTCGTCGACGTCGAACAGGCCCAGCCCCGACGACGACGTGATGTTGATCAGCACGCCGCGAGCGCCGCGCACGCCGCCGTCCTCCAGCAGCGGGCACTCGATCGCCTTGCGCGCCGCCTCCATGGCCGCGCCCTCGCCTTCGGCCGTGGCCGTACCCATCATGGCGTGGCCCATGCCGACCATGATGGCGCGGATGTCGGAGAAGTCGCGGTTGATGAGGCCGGGCGTGGTGATGATGTCGCTGATGCCCTGCACGGCCTGGCGGAGCACGTCGTCGGCGAGGCGGAAGCCTTCCAGCAGCGTCGACGATCGCGTGAGGATGTTCAGCAGCCGGTCGTTGGGGATCGTGATGACGGTGTCGACGGTGGAGGCCAGCTCGGCGAGGCCATGCTCGGCGAGTTTGGCGCGCCGCGCACCCTCGAAGCGGAACGGCCGCGTGACGACGGCCACCGTCAGCGCGCCCAGTTCCTTCGACAGCGACGCCACCACCGGAGCGGCGCCCGTGCCGACGCCGCCACCCAGGCCCGCGGTGACGAACACCATGTCGGCGCCTTCGAGGATTTCGATGATCTTCTCGGTGTCCTCCAGCGCGGCCAGGCGCCCCTTCGAGGGGTCGCAGCCGACGCCCAGGCCGTTGGTGATCTTCGTGCCGATGGCCAGCTTGTTGGGAACCGGCGAAGCGCGCAGGGCCTGCTGGTCCGTGTTGACGACGTAGAATTCCACGCCGCCGAGTCCTTCGGCCATCATGCGCGCCACGGCGTTGCCGCCGCCGCCACCCACCCCGATCACCTTGATTCGCGTCCCTGCCGGGAGATCCTCGGCGATATCGAACCGCATCGTGTCCAGCGTGCCCATGTTCCTCTCCTTCTTCCGCTCCCTGTGGTCGCGGCTCCGTAACAAAGCGCTACTTCAATAACCCGAGCAACCCGGGCGCCTTGCGCTCCAGGTTGCGATTCACTTTCATCCGCGCCGAATACGCCGCCAGTCCGGCCGGACCGCTCCAGGGCGGATCGTCGAGATCGGCGGGCCAGTCCTCGATGCCGCCGCCCGGCAGCGCGTAGCGCGCCTGGCAGTTGAGGACCGCTTCGGCCATGTCGCACATGCCGGCGAGCTTGGCGCCGCCGCCGGCCAGAAAGACTCCTTCGAGGAGGGCCTGGTCCATGCCGGCCTTTCGGATCTCCTCCGCGACGTAGGAGAACAGCTCCTCGGCGCGCGCGTGCAGAATCTCGTTGATCTCGCGGCAGGGGATCTCCTGCGCACGTCCGTCCGGCGCCGGCACCTCGATGAGACTGTTGTCGGCCGTCAACCCGACGATGGCGCAGCCGCACTCCCGCTTGATCGACTCGGCGTCCTCATAAGTCAGGCTCAGGCCGTGCTTCACGCGCAGACCCCAGGCCACGTCGCGCGTGAAGTGGTCGGCCGAGACCGGCAGCGAGACGGCGGCCAGCAGGGATTCGCCGAAGTAGATCGCCAGCCCGGTCGAGTGCATGCCGATGTCGATCACAGCCGCGCCGCGAGAGCGTTCCTCGGCCACCACCGCGCGATAGGCCGCCGCCACCGCCTCGAAGATCGTCTCCTCGACGTCCAGCTGCGCGCGATGGACGGCCGAGATCAGGCCGGCGTGCTCCTGCACCGGCGCCGTGAGCACATGCGCGTGCGCTTCGAGGCGCGTGCAGCGCAGCCCGCGCGGGTTGCGGTATCCGGCGCGCCCATCGACGGTGAAGTCCTGGGGCAGCACCTGAAGCACGATGCGCGAATCGGCCAGCGGCACGTCGGCGGCGAGCTCGATGGCGTAGGCCAGGTCGTCGCCGTTGATCTCGCGCTTGTGGCCGAACTCGTAGAGTCCGCGGTTGTCGACGCCGCACACCTCGTTGCCGGTCACGCCCACGACACAGGACCGCACGCGCACGCCGGCGCGCCGCTCGGCTTCGCGGACGGCCAGGCCGATGGACTCCGAGAGCGCCTTGGGATCGGCCAGGCGGTCGCGCATCCAGCCGGCGGAGGCGGCCTCGCCGGCGCCGAGAAATCGCAGGGCCTCGTTCTCAAGCGCCAGGATCACGCAGCGCGTGCGGGACCGTCCGCAGCTCAGCCCGGCGACATACTGCACGCGAGCGCTCACGGCTGCTCCTCCTTCACCACCGCGATGCGGTCCTCCAGGCGCAGGTCGAGCACTCGGGCGTCGGGCAGGCGCACTATCTCGGCGTAGTACTTGAAGAACGTCAGCAGCCGCGAGAGGAAGCGGTCCGAGCCGAGGATCAGCACGTAGGGACGGCCGCCCGCCTCCAGCGTGACGCGCGCATTCTCCGGGTCCGCCAAGTCGAACTCCGAGAGTTTTCCGGCTTCGGCGCCCAGCTCACGCAAGATCTCAAGCAACGTCTGGACGCGCTCGAAGCGCGCTTCCGCACTCTGATCGCGGCGGAGACCGGTGAGCACCGGCAGCGATTTCGAGTACCTCGGCGGCGGGTCCATCAACACGCCCTCGGCGTCGACCAGCATCGTGAACGTCCGGCCCGGATGTCCGGTGACTGGAAGCTGCGCCACCGCTACCGGCACGCGCTCCTCGATGGCCACTTCAACCGTGCGCGGCCAGATGCGCGAAACCGAGGCGTCGCGCACCCAGCTCATGGCGCGCAACTGCTCGCGGCGCTCGGCGAGCGGCATCAAGTACAGGCTCCGTCCGCTGTCGGGCGAGAACACCGCCTGCACCCGCTCGATCTGCACGCCGCTCACGCCGGCGACGCGGAGGTCGGGCAGCCCCTGCCGCGCGCTCCTGGCGGCGCGGAATTGAAACCGCGGGCTCTCCACAACGAACTGCTCGGCGCGCTGCCAGCCAGCCATCGCCAGCACGGCGAACAACGCGATCGACGCCACCGGCACGGCGACGGTCAGCGCCGTCCGCCAAGCGGGCCGCTCGTCGATCTCCTGACGCCTCGCCATCAGCTACGCTCCGCCAGTCCTTTCAGCAGCAGCTCGCCCGCCTGCCAGATGCTGCCCGCGCCGAGCGTGATCGCCAGGTCGCCCTCGCTGACCTCGGCGAGCGCCGCCTCGACGGCCCCCTCGATCGCCGGCGTGTACGAGACCCCGCGATGTCCGAAGGCTCGCATGCGCTCCACCAGCGCCTCGGCCGTGACGCCCTCGATGGGCGTCTCCGAGGCCGCGTAAATGTCGAGCACGAACACCAGGTCGGCGGCATGGAACGAGGCGGCGAACTCGTCGAGCAGTAGTTTCGTGCGCGTGTAGCGGTGTGGCTGGAACAGCGCGACCACGCGCCGATGGCCCTGCAACCGCGCCGCCGCCAGCGTCGCGCGAATCTCGGTGGGATGATGGCCGTAGTCGTCGACCACCGTCACGCCGCCCGCGGCTCCGCGCACCTGAAAGCGCCGGTCGACGCCCTGGAAGCTCTCCAGGCCGCGGCGAATCTTCTCGATGTCGAGATCGAGTTCCATGGCGATGGTCACCGCCGCCGCCGCGTTCAACACGTTGTGCGCACCGGGCGCCTGGACGCGAAAGCATCCCAGATCGCCGCCGCGGCGCCGCAGGTGGAAGCGGCTGGAGGCGCCTTCATGGCGGACATCGCCGACCTGCACGTCGGCCTGCGCGCTGAGCCCATAGGTGATGGTGCGCCGCGAGACGCCGGGCAGAATCCGCTGGACGTTCTCGTCGTCCAGACAGACGACGGCGGCGCCGTAGAACGGCACGCGATTGACGAACCCGGCGAATGCGTCGAGCAGCGCCTCCATCGATCCGTAGTGGTCCATGTGCTCGCGGTCGATGTTGGTCACCACCGCCAGGATCGGCGCCAGTTTGAGGAACGACCCGTCGCTCTCGTCGGACTCCACCACCAGGAAATCGCTGCGCCCCACGCGCGCGTTCGATCCCATCGCTCCGACGCGTCCGCCGACCACGACCGTCGGGTCGAGCCCGCCATGACTGAGGATGCCGGCGATCATCGAGGTGGTGGTCGTCTTGCCGTGGCTGCCGGCGACCGCCACCCCGTACTTCAGGCGCATCAGCTCGGCCAGCAGCTCGCCGCGCGGGATCACGGGAATCTGGCGCCGACGCGCCTCGGCGACCTCGGGATTGGCCGCGTCGATGGCGGAGCTCACCACCAGGGCGTCGGCCTCGCCGACGTGCGCGGCGTCGTGGCCCTCGTGGACGCGCGCACCCATGGACGCCAGGCGCGCGGTGACCGGCGTCAGGCGCCGGTCCGATCCGCTGATCGTGCAACCGAGGTTCAGCAGCACCTCGGCGATCCCGCTCATGCCGATCCCGCCGATTCCCACGAAGTGCAGCCGCCTCTTCCTAAAAAACATTTTTATCCTGTATTGTTTCGGCTTTGCAAGGCCTTGTCAATGCCGCCCCGCGATTTCCTCGAGCAGGTCGGCCGCCCGGCGCGCCGCCCCCGGACGGCCCAGCTTTCGCGCCGACGCGCCCATCCGTTCCAGCCGCCCCGGCTCCGCCGCCAGCCCCGCGATCTCGCGATACAGCCGCTCGCCGGTCCATTCCCGGTCGGCGATCAACAGCGCGGCGCCGGCATCGACCAGCGCCCTGGCGTTGTGAAGCTGGTGATCGTCGGCCGCGTACGGGAACGGGACCAGGATCGAGGGCTTGCCCGCCGCCGCCAGCTCCGCCACCGCGCCGCCTCCGGACCGCGAAATCACTACATCGGCCTCGGCAAACGCCGCCGGCATGTCGGCGATGAACGGAGTCACGCTTCCCTCCAGGCCCGTCGCCGCGAAATCCCGCGCGATCGCATCCGAGTCCGTCGCCCCCGCCTGGTGCAGGATGCGGACGCGCGGCCCATTCACGAACAACGGCCAGCTCGCGCGAGCGGCTTCGTTGAGCGTCCGCGACCCCTGGCTGCCGCCGGTGATCAGAATGGTCAAGGGTCCACCGGGCGCTCTCGCCGGCAGCCGGAAGAACTCCTCGCGCACCGGCGCGCCGGTCAGCTCGGCACGGCCCGGCGGGAAATACCGCATCGTTTCCTCGAAGCTCACCAGCGCGCGCTCGACAAAGCGCGCCATGGCCCGATTGGTAAAACCCGGAATCGCGTTCGGCTCCATGGCGACGCACGGCACACGCCGCAGCCACGCGGCCAGCACCACGGGGCCGGCGACGAATCCCCCGAGACTGAACACCGCGCGCACCTTCCATCGGCCGAGCAGCAACATGCAGCGCGCCACACCCACCGGCAACTGCCAGAGGCTCCGCAGCCGCTTCCCGAGGCCGACCCGCTTGAGCGCCCCGATCTCGATCCACTCGATCTCGAAGCCTTCCTGGGGAACCAGCCGCGCCTCCACACCGTGCCGCGTGCCGATGAACACCACCCGATGGCCGCGCGCGCGCAGCGCCCTCGCCACCGCCAGCAGCGGCACGACGTGGCCGCCGGTCCCACCGCCGGCCATCACGAACGCGTGCGATTGCTTCATCCCGCACGTTCACTCACACTCAGCAGAATTCCCAGCGAAATCGCCGTGGCCACCAGCGAGCTGCCGCCGAAGCTGATCATCGGAAGCGGAATCCCCTTGGTCGGCATCATGTCCAGCACGACCGTCATGTTCATCAGCGCCTGGAACACCAGCGACGTCGTGATGCCGACAGCCAGGTGCTTGCCGAAGCCGTCCGGCGCGATCCACCAGACCCGATACCCGCGATAGAGAATCACCAGGAAGGCGCCCAGCACGCCCAGGCAGCCGATCAACCCGAGCTCTTCGCCGACGATCGCGTATATGAAATCGGTGTGGGCCTCGGGAAGGAACATCTGTTTCTGTTTGCCCTCCATCGGCCCCTCACCGAGCACGCCGCCCGACCCCACCGCGATCAGCGACTGATCGATCTGATAACGGTCGCCGCGCTTCAAACCACCCTTGTTGGCGTATTTCCAAAGCCGCTTGTCCGGGTCGACTTGGATCAACCGCTTGTATTCCGGGTCGACGTAGGTGAGGATGCGCGCCAGCCGGTAAGGCTTCGCCGCTACCGCCACCGTCATCGCCAACAGGCCCGCGGCGACGGCGACCAGCAGGTGCTTCCACTGCAACCCCGCGACCCAGAACATCGCGCCCGCGGTGGCCACCAGTACCGCCGCGGTGCCCAGGTCGGCGACGACGACGATGGCCGCCAGAAATGCCAGCGCCAGCCCCGCCGGCCACAGCGTGTGCTTGTGATTGATTGCCCCCTGGCGCTGCCGGATGAACCAGGCGAGGAAGACGATCAGCGCGGGCTTGGCGAGCTCGGAAGGTTGGAGGGTCGTCACGTAGAGCGGAATCCAGCGCTTGCGCGGGTCGACGATGAAGACCACAACCAGCAGCAGAATCACGACGCCCAGGCAGGCGAACGCCAGAGTCGAGCTCTGCCAGCGGCGGTAGTCGCGGCGGCTGAGCCACATCAGGATCGCGATGGCGATCGCCGCCGCGATGCCCTGGCGGAGAATGAAGTGATAACTGTCCATGCCGTACTTCACTTCGGCGACGGACGCGGTGGAGCTATACACCATCAGCAGTCCGAAGGCCATCAGCAGAATGATGGCGGCGAACAGGACGTAATCAGTCTTTCCGCGAGCGGTCATCGCTCCTCCTCTCCGAGCCGTGCGACCAGTTGCTGGAACACGCGGCCGCGATGCTCGAAATTGTCGAACTGATCGAAGCTGGCACAGGCGGGTGCGAGGAGCACCGTGTCGCCGGCGGCGGCGTCGCGCGAGGCCACGGCGATGGCAGCGTCCAGGCGGCCGCACTCGATCAGGCGCGTGGCTCCGCGCAACTGCGCCGCGATCTTCTCCGCGGCGGCGCCGATCAGCAACGCGGCGCGGGCTTTCTTCGAAAGCTGGTCGCGCAGGATCGTGTAGTCGCTGTCCTTGTCCTTGCCGCCCAGGATCACCCACAGCGGCCCGTCGAAGGACTCCAGCGCCTTGAGCGCCGCGTCCGGATTGGTCGCCTTGCTGTCGTTGACGTAGTCGACGCCGGAGACGCGCCGCACGGTCTGGAGCCGGTGCTCGACGCCAGGAAACGATCGCACGGCCCCGGCGATGGCGCGCATCTCCGCGCCCGCCAGCCGCGCCGCCGCCGCCGCCGCCATCACGTTCTCCAGGTTGTGGCGGCCGCGCAGCGGGACATCCGAGGCCCGCATCAGCTCGGTTTCGTCAAAGACAATGCGCCCGCCGTCGATCCACAGGCCGGGTGTGACGGCGCGCGTCAGGCTGAACCACACGACGCGCCCCGCGGTGCGCGCCGCGTAGCCGACACAGGCCGGGTCGTCGGCGTTGAGGACCGCGTAGTCGCCGGGGCGCTGCGTGTCGAACAGCCGCGCCTTGGCCGCAACGTAGGCCTCCATGGTGTGGTGACGGTCGAGGTGGTCCGGCGTCACGTTCAGCGCCACGCCGATGCGCGCGCGGAACGTCGAGATGGTTTCCAACTGGAAGCTCGACAGCTCCAGAACGTTCCACTGCCCCGCGCGCGACGCCGCGATCATCGCCGACGGCGGAACGCCGATGTTGCCGCCCACCTGCGCACCGACGCCCGCGTGCGCGAGGATGTGCCCGACCAGCGCGGTCGTCGTCGTCTTGCCGTTGGCGCCGGTGACGCCGATGGTGTCGCCCTGGAGGAACCACGACGCCAGCTCCAGCTCGCCGATGACCGTGACGCCCGCGGCACGAGCGGCATTGAGCTCCGCGAGATCGGCGGGCACGCCCGGAGAAATCACGACCAGGTCGTGCGACGGCAACGACGCCTCCGCCTGTGGCACGAACGACACGTTGTGCGCCGCAAGCCACGCCCGGGCTTCCGGCATTCGATCGAGGAGCTTTGCGTCGGCCGCCGTCACGCGCGCTCCCTGGGCGAGCAACAGCTCGAGCGCCGCCAGGCCCGAGCGGGCCAGTCCGACGACGAGAACGTTCTTTCCCTCAAGATCCACACGTCTACCTCAGCTTCAGCGTCGCCAGCGCGAACAGCGCCATCACCAGACCGGTTATCCAGAAGCGCGCGATAATCTTCGACTCCGGCCATCCCATGGCCTCGAAGTGATGATGGATCGGCGCCATCTTGAAAATGCGCTTGCCGCGCATCTTGAAGCTGCCCACCTGAAGAATCACCGAAAGGCACTCGATCACGTACACGCCGCCGATGAACAGCAGCAGTATTTCCTGCTTGATCAGCACCGCGACTGTTCCCATCGCTCCGCCCAGGCCGAGCGCTCCGACGTCGCCCATGATCACCTCGGCGGGGTGCGCGTTGTACCAGCGGACGCCGAGGGCGGCGCCCGTCATGGCGCCGCAGAAAAGGGTCAGCTCGGTGGCGCCGGAGAGCCGCGCCAGCCCGAGGTATTCGGCGAACTCGCGATGACCGCTGGTATAGGTCAGAATCGTCATCGCGCCCGAGGCGATGATCATCAGCCCGATCGCGAGGCCGTCCAATCCGTCGGTGAGGTTGACCGCGTTGGCCGAACCCACCAGCACCAGCCACAGGAACGCAAAGAAGAACACGAACGCCAGCGGGTACGTGTAGGGGTTCCCGAGAAACCCGTCGATCAACAGGTCGGGCCGGAATTGTTTGAAGAACGGAACGTTCATGGCGGTGTCGTAGCCGCCGCGCGCGTGCAGCGCCAGCAGCAGCAGTCCGATGAACAGCGCGGCCGCCGCCTGGAGCGCGATCTTCGCGCGGCCCGTGAGTCCGAGGTTCCGCCGCTGCTTCAGCTTCGTGTAGTCGTCCCAGGCGCCGATGGCGCCGAACGCGAGCAGCCCCGCCATCGCGACCCATACGTAGGGATTGCGCAGGTTGGCGAACAGCAGCGTCGGCACAACGATGGCGACCACGATCAGCAGCCCGCCCATGGTCGGCGTGCCCGCCTTTTTCTGATGCGACTTCGGCCCCTCCTCGCGGATGTACTGGCCGACGCGCAGCTCCGTCAGCCGCCGGATGAACCACGGCCCCAGGGCGATCGAGAGCGCCAGCGCCGTCAGACTCGCGAGCGCGGTGCGGAAGGTCACGTAACCGAACAGTCGGAACGTACCCACGGCGGGGAAAAGGGTTTCGAAGAGCAGCCAGTAGAGCATGGCGTCGTCAGCCGCGTTCGAGAAACCGCTGGAGCGCGCGCTCCACGCGGGTCCCGCGGGACCCCTTGAAGAGAATCACGTCGCCCGGCTGGGCGACTTTGCCGATGAGATCTCCGGCCTGCTCCGGCTCCTCGAAAAAGTACGCGGCGTCTCCCGGAAATCCACACCTTCTTGCCGTGTCCACGATGTGGCGGGCGGCGCCGCGTATCCCGACGAGCACTGACAGATCGCAGGAGGCGGCGTAACGGCCGGTCTCCCGGTGCAGGTCCTCAGCCCATCGGCCGAGCTCGAGCATTTCCCCCAGCACGGCGATTCGCCGCGTTGCGGGCGCGTCCCGGAGCGCTTCCAGCATGGAGCGCATGGCCTCGGGATTCGCGTTGTAGCAATCGTTCCAAATCGTGATGCCGCCGGTTTCGATGCGCCGTCCGCGCATGCCTTCGACGGAGAAACTCGCGACCGCGCCGCGCAGATCGCCGGCGTCGATCCCAAACAGGCGCGCCACGGCGATGGCGGCGAGAAGATTGGAGATTCCGTGGCGTCCCAGGAGCGATGTTTCGAAGTCCGCGCCGCCGCAGCGGAAGCGCGCGCCATCGGGAAGCAGCTCGACGCGGTCGGCGCGCACGGCTGCGCTTTCCGAAAAGCCGAAAGTGACGACACGTCCGGAGAAGCCGTTCGCGAACGCCGCCACGCGCGCGTCGTCGGCGTTCAGCACGGCGGCGCCTTCCGGCGGCAGCGACTCGATCAGTTCCCGTTTCGCGAGCGCGACCTGATCCACGGAATCGAAAAACTCCAGGTGCGCGCGGCCGACGTTGGTCACCACGCCGATCGTGGGCGCGGCGATGGACGCCAGCGCGCGGATCTCGCCCGCGTGATTCATCCCCATCTCGAGCGCCGCCGCGCGCGCGTTGTCGTCCAGGCGCAGGATCGAGACCGGAAGTCCGACATGGTTGTTCAGATTCCCCTCGGTCTTTCCCACCGTCATGCGCGCGCCCAGCAGGTGCGCGATGGCGTCCTTGGTCGTGGTCTTGCCGGCGCTGCCGGTGACGCCGATCACCGCGCCGTTCCACTCGCGGCGCGCCCAGGCGGCCAGCTTCTGAAGGGCCGCCAGGGTGTCCTCGACGATCAGCAGGGGGCCGGCGGCGTTCATCGCGCGGTCGACGACGGCGGCAGAGGCCCCGCGCGCGAAGGCCGCGGACACGAAGTCGTGGCCGTCGTGGCTGGTTCCCCGCAGGGCGAAGAACAGGTCGCCTTGTGCGACAGTGCGTGAGTCGATGCTGTAGCCGGAGACGGTGAGGTCGCCCGCGGGCCTGGCGCCCATGGCTTCGGCGATTCGTGGAAGGGCCAGCATCATGCCTTCCTTCCCCGGTGGCCCAGTTCGCCAAGCAGGCGCGCCGCCACCTCGCGATCGTCGAAGGGAATCGCGCGGCCAGCGACGGTCTGCGTTCTCTCGTGGCCCTTGCCGGCGATCAGCACCAGGTCGCCCTCGCGCGCTTCGGCGAGCGCCAGCCGGATGGCCGCCTCGCGATCCGGTTCGAGAGCGTGCGCGACGTCGTGCCGCCGCAGCCCGACCAGGGCGTCGTTCATGATCGCCAGCGGATCCTCGCTCCGCGGATTGTCCGAGGTCAGCACGACGAAGTCGCTCGACTCGGCCGCGGCCTCGCCCATCAGGGGGCGCTTGGCGCGGTCGCGGTCGCCGCCGCATCCGAATACCGTGATCACGCGGCGCGGCTTGAGATCGCGCGCGGCGCGGAGCGCGTTGCGGATGGCGTCGTCAGTGTGCGCGTAGTCGACGATCACAAGGAAGCGCTGTCCGCGGTCGATCCTCTCGAAGCGGCCCGGCACCGCGCGGCAGCTCTCGAGTCCACGGACCACGGCCTGCGCGTCGATGCCCAGGCTGACGCCGGCGCCGAACGCCGCCATCAGGTTGTATACGTTGATGGCGCCCGCCAGCGGCGAGCGGACAGCCAGCGTCCTCCCACGAAACTCCAGGTCGAAGCGGAGGCCGTCGAAGGTCGCGGCGACGTTGCGCGCCCGGATGTCGCCCTCGCCGGAGAGGCCATAAGTTAGCGCCTCTCCGGCGACGGGCAGGCGACCCGCCCACGGGTCGTCAAGGTTGATCACGGAGTGGAGCGGCGGAGGCGCGTCCTGTCCCTCGAAGAGCGCGCGCTTGGCCGCGAAGTAGGCGTCCATGGTTCCGTGGAAGTCCAGGTGATCCCGCGTGAGATTCGTGAATACCGCCGTGTGGAAGCGCAGCCCGTGCACCCGGCCGATCGCCAGCCCGTGGGAGGAAACCTCCATGGCGGCGTGCGTGCCCCCGGCGGCGGCGAGCCGGTCGAAGAGACGATAGAGATCGAGCGACTCGGGCGTGGTGTTCACGGCTTGGAGGACCTCTCCGGCGAGCCGGTACTCGATAGTGCCGATCATCGCCGTTACGAAGCCGCACGAGCGCAGCACCGCGTCCAGGAGGTACACCGTGGTGGTTTTGCCGTTTGTGCCAGTGACGCCGGTCAGCGAAAGATTCTGCGTTGTCCGGCGGTAAAAATTCCTCGACGCCAGCGCCAGGGCGCGGCGCTCCTCGGCCACCTCGATCCACGCCCCCGCGAAACCCGCCGGCGCGGGTGACCCGCTGACCACAGCCACCGCTCCTTTCCTCAACGCATCCTGCGCGTATCGCGCGCCGTCATCCCGCGCGCCCGTAAAGGCGAAGAACAGAGAATCCCGTTCCACTCGGCGCGAGTCGTACTCCAGCCCCTCCACCGCCAACCGAAGAATCCACTCCGGCGGCGGCGACTTCACCGTCACTCCCTCCAACACCCCGGCAACGGTCATCGCACGCCCTGGCCGCGTCCGGACGCGATCCCACTCATCGAGCGAACTGAATCCGAATCCGCTCGCCCACCGGCAGCACCGCACCCGCTGCCGGGAATTGATTGCGCGCCACACCGTTGCCCAGCACCTCGACTTGCATGCCGAGTTCCATGGATTCCGCCAGCACCGTGCGCATGCTCTTGCCGCGAAAATCCGGCACCCGGGGACCGATTACCTCGTACAATCCCGGCGCCGGCGCCACACTCGCGGCGGTCTCCACCGAAGGCAACGGAACCGGCAGTGGACTCCCGGGGATTGCCAGGTCCGAGACGTCGCCCGCGGAAACCGGACCCTGGGGCGCCGCGTCCGGCAAGTCGCGCCGGACTCCCATCAACCGAAGCGCCGCCGACGCGACGTCGTGGAACAGCGGCGCCGCCACGACACCGCCGAATTCCTTCGCCCCTTGCAGGTTCACCACGACCACCACGGACGGCTGGTTCACCGGAGCGAATCCCGCGAACGAGGCGTTGTACTGGTGCGTGTAGCGTCGCGCGACGGGGTCGTAGATCTGAGCCGAGCCCGTTTTGCCGGCGGCGCTGTAACCGGCAAGGCGCGCGCGCTGTCCGGTCCCGTGCAGGACCACGCCCTCCATCAGGCGGGCCATGGTGATGGCCGTCTCCGGCCGCAGGATCCGGCGCGGCGCCTCGGCCGGCAAAATCTCGGCGGCGCCCGAGGGCCATTGCTTCGACTCGATCAGCCGCGGCTTCACCAGCAAACCTCCGCTGGCGATGGCCGAGACCGCCTGAGCGATCTGGACGCTGGTGGTCGAGATCTCGTGCCCCATGCTGACGTAGGCGATCGACGCGCCCTTCCATTTCTCGCGCACGACGCCGGATTCCTCGCCCGCCAGCGGCAGCCCGGTCGGGCGGCCGAAGCCGAACATCCGGACGTAGCGCTGGAAGTTCTTCTCGCCGACGCGCAGGCCGACGTTGATCGCGCCGATGTTGCTCGACTTCGCCAGCACGTGCGCCATGGAGAGCGCACCGTAGGAATGCGTGTCGCGGATGGTCTGGCCGAACAGCTGAATCGATCCGTTGCCGCAGGGGATGATGGTCTCCGGCTTCAGCGGCGTCGTTTCGAGGGCCGCCGCCACGGTGACGACCTTGAACACCGAGCCCGGCTCGAATGGGGCCATCACCGCGCGATTCATGCGCGCATCCAGATCGCCGGCGCGCAGGCGCTCGTTGGGGTCGAACGTCGGCCAGTTGGCAAGCGCCAGGATGGCGCCGCTGTGTGGATCCATCGCCAGAATCGAGCCGGTGGAGAAATGTCCCTGTTCGGCGGCGGCGCGCAGCGTGCGCTCGGCGACGTGCTGGATGCGCTCGTCGACGGTCAGGCGGAAGGTGACGCCGGGGACGGCGGGTTCGGCGACGTCGGAGTCGATGTTGCGCCGCAGCGAGTCGCGCACGACGCGCAGCCGGCCGGGCCGGCCCCGCAGCTCGGTCTCCAGCGTCTGCTCCAGTCCGGCGGTGCCGACCTCCTGATCGCCGCTGGCCTTGTGCTGGCCCATCGATCCCAGCAGGTGCGCCGCAAGCGGTCCCTTGGGATAGACGCGCAGGCTCTCGCGCCGCAGCTCGATCCCGCGCAGCCGGAAGCGCCGCACACTGGCAGCCTGTTCCGGCGATACCTTGCGCTTGATCCAGAGAAACGAGCTCCGGTTCTCGCGGGCTTCGACGATGCGCTCCCGGACGGCGGCGTGGTCGAGACCGAGGACGGGCGCCAGCAGGCCGGCGGCGATCTCGGGGTCGGCCACCTGGCGTGGATTCACCAGGACCGACTCGGCGGGGATACTGAGAGCGAGCGGCTCACCGTTGCGATCCACCAGCGCGCCACGCACCGGCTGAATCTTCAGAAGGTCGCGATGCTGCCTGCGGGCCATCCGCGACCACTCGGCGTGCTGGAGGATTTGCAACTGGACGAGCCGGCCGGCGATCAGGAGCGCCCACACAAAGCCGATGCGGGCGAGCCACTTCAGGCGGGCGGCGCTGCCAGGACCTTCGACACGAATCATGACCCCACTCCGAATCGGATCGGATCGCCAACCGCTCCTTCCGGTGGCGGCTCAGCCGGGCTGGCCGCAAGGAGCGGTCCGCGGCGATCTATCGCCCCTCAACGCGCATCGCCACCGACTCGTCGGCCTGCGGCGGGAGCTGGATGACTCTCTCGGGGGCCGGGTCGACGAACTGCTGGATGCGCGCCAGCTCCTCGAGCCGCGCCGGACTGAGCAGACGGGCTTCTTCGGCCTCCAGCACCTGGCGCTCGCTGTTCAACTGCTCGCGCTCGCGCGCCATGGCGTCGATCTGGTAGCCGGCCAGCCGCCCATGCACTTTCGGCAGCATCGCGCCAGCCAGCAGAAAAAGGACCAGGCAGGCGATGGAGACCATCCTCCAGCAGGCCTGCCTGGCCTGAGGGTCGCTCTGACGCAACACCCGCGAGTTATCGATCCTCTTGACCCAGAAGTAAACGTCCTCGTTCGGGTACGGCCGAACGCGGTAGGGATTGGCGCCGAGATCGCCCGATCCCGGGATGGCGGCGTGCACGCGGACGCCGCCGGGCGCCTCCTGAGGACGCGCGCCCGGAGTGAGAATCCGGTCAAACCAGGTAGCCAGGGTAGCCATGTGCCGTTACACTTTCTTCTCAGGCGCCGGGCCATCGCCGGGAGCGGCGATCAGCTCGTACGCCCTGAGTTTGGCGCTTCGCGACGGAGGATTTTTCCGAATCTCCTCCTCGCTCGGCGTCACCACGCGCTTATTCAACAGCCGCACCCGGCCATCCCGGGCCAGTTGCTGAAAACTGCGCTTGACTCTGCGATCCTCCAGGGACATGAAGGACAAAACCACGAATCGTCCACCGGGATTCAGCATCCCGGGCGCCGCTTCGAGCAGCGCATCCAGCTCGTCCAGTTCCTCGTTGACGGCCAGCCGAAGGGCGAGAAATACGCGCGTGGCCGGATGCAGCCTTCCCGTTCGGGGCAGGGCCGATTCGACCGCACGCGCGAGATCGCGCGTGGACCGGATCGGCCTCGCCCGAACGATTGCTCTGGCTGCTCTCCTTGCCTGCCTTTCTTCGCCGAGTTGATAAATCATGTCGGCGAGCTTCGACTCGGTCATCGTATTGACCAACTCGGCCGCCGTCGGCCCGCGACTGCGATCTTGCCGGCAGTCGAGGTCTCCGTCGGCCAGGAACGAGAATCCTCTTTCCGGCGTCGTCAGCTGATAGCGGCTGGCGCCCAGATCGGCGAGCAGGCCGTCCAGCTTCGCGATGCCCAGGCGCTCCAGCGCCCGCGGCAGCTCCGAGAATCGTCCGTGGACGAAAGTGATGCGATCGGCAAACTCCGCCGCATTGCGGCGCGCGATCTCGAGACTCTCCGCGTCGCGGTCGTTGGCGATCACCCGTCCGGTGGTCAGCAGCCGCGCCACAGCGATTGTGTGATTGGCAAGGCCGGCGGTTGCGTCGGCGTAGACGCCGTCCGGCCGCACGCCCAGGGCGGCGACCGATTCGCCGAGCATCGCGGGAAAGTGCATGGCGCTCCGTCACAACAGCCCTCTCTTCGAGAGCAGGTCCACTTTCCCTTCCAGGCCGTTCAGCGCCCGCGCCAGCCGCTGCTCGTAGAGTTCCTTGTTGTAGACCGTGAATCCGCCGCGATAATGCACCAGCCAGACCGGCTGGTTCTCCATTCCGAGCCGGCGGCGCAGCTCGGTGGGAAACAGGATTCGACCCTGCGCGTCCAGGTCCGCGTCGGCGCCGAACTCCTGCGCTATAAAGCTAACGTCTTCAGCGTCTTGCGGGCTATCGTGGAAGTTTTCGAAGAAATTTTCGTTGACTAGCCATCGAGACAACGGATATACTCTCGCTGTCTTCATGTTGAAGGTCGTAATGAACACGCGCGTGTCACCGAGCTCCTTTAAGAAGTCCTGGATCGCGCTGGGCAACTTCAACCGGCCTTTCTCATCGAGGCGGGCCTGGAATGTTCCACGTGGCGGCTCGGGCGTCTTCTTTTGGGTATTTTGGTCCACTTCGCCTCACTCACGCCCCGTAAGACCCACATTCGGCCACTCTAGAATCGTAATTCCACTTTAGTCCCCCGTCAACCCGACAGGACCCCTTCAGACCATCTTTTAGGCGAACAAATTACGAATCGAGCGGTTCGGCTACCGTGAGGCGGGAATCCGGCCGGGCTCGGCGGTCGCGATGGACCACAACGTTCCACCGGCGGTTACAAACAGTGTACGAAGGTCGGCGCCCCCGAAGGCGCAGTTGGTGACCTCGTCGGGCGAGAGGGGTATGAACTCGAGCAGCTTTCCTTCGGGCGACAGCACGTACAATCCGGCCTTCATGACATCGGACTCATGAGGCGGTCGCGCGGCGTTGCGGCCGCCGGCGACGTAGAGGCGGCCCTTGCGGTCCGTTTTGAAGCCGTCCGGGCCGCGGCCGTCCTTCCAATCGAACAACAGGCGGCGGCTCGAGGGGACCACCGAGCCATCTCGCTTCAGTGAAAAGCGCCAGAGGCGCCGCGCTCCGCCGATGGTGTTGTTGTTGTTGTCGGCGACGTAGAGGTAGCGGTCGCCGGCCGAGACGAGCACGCCGTTGGGCCGGTCGACCTGTCCTTCGCCGAGGACGCGCGCGACCTTGCCGGGAGCGTCGATGCGGTAGACGCCCTCGATCATCTCCATGCCGTCGCGCGAGCCGTAACGGGGGTCGGAGAAATAAACGCGCCCGCGCGAGTCGATGGTGAGGTCATTGGGCGAGTTGTATTTCTTCCCTTCATAGTTGTCGGTGAGCACCGTGATGGTCCCGTCGGCTTCGGTGCGCGTAATGCGGCGGTTGCGCGACTCGCAGGCGACGAGGCGGCCCTGGCGGTCGAACAGCAGGCCGTTGGCGCCGGCGTTCTCGCGATAGACGTCGACCTTGCCGGCGGCGTCGCGGCGCGTGATGCGGCCGCCGCCGGAGAAGTAGAGGCGGCCGTCGGGGCCCCAGGCCGGACCTTCGCCGGCGCCGATGCGGCCGAGATTCTCGGGCTTCGCCCCCGGAGCGAGGATGGGGTCGGCGGTGAGCGCCGCGGCGGCGAGGAGTATTGCGAGGGCCCGCATGGGTGTCATGATATAGAATCACTGGGCGAATGCGCTACGCCATCATCGCCGGAAACGGGCGGTTTCCGATCCTCGCTCTGGAGGCGGCGCGATCGTTGGGCCTGGACGTGGTGGTGGTGGCGATCCGCGAGGAGGCGTCGCCCGAAGTCGAGAAGCTGGCGGCGCGATGCCATTGGGTTTCGGTGGGCGAGTTGGGGAAGCTGATCGACATTCTGCACGCCGAGGGCGCCGCCGAGGTCATGATGGCGGGCCAGGTGAAGCACAAGGTGATCTTCTCGTCGATCCGGCCCGACTGGCGGCTGGCGAAGGTTCTGTTCGCGCTGCGCGAGAAGAACACCGACGGGCTGATCGGCGCGGTCGTGAAGGTGCTCGCCGACGAGGGGATTCGCGTGGTCGATTCGACCACGCTGCTGAAGCCTCTGCTCGCCGGCGAGGGCGCGATGACGCGCCGGAAGGCGTCGGCGGAGGAGGAGAAGGACGCGGCCTACGGGCGGCGGGTCGCCGACGCGCTGGCGGGCTTCGACATCGGGCAGAGCGTCGCGATTTGCGATGGGGCGTGCGTGGCGCTGGAGGCGATGGAGGGCACCGACGCTATGCTGCGGCGCGCGGCGGGTCTCGTCAACGGTCGTCCATTGCGGCTGGTGAAGGTCTCGCGCCGGCGCGGGCACCTGCTGTTCGACGTGCCGGTGGCGGGTCGGGACACGATCGCCGTGATGCGCGAGACGGGAACGACGATGCTGGCGGTCGACGCGGGTAGGACGCTGTTGCTGGATCGGGAAGAAATGATCCGCGACGCCGACGAGGCCGGCGTCGCGGTAGTTGGATACGAAGCGATCAGCGATCAGCCGTCAGCAATCAGCTAACGGATTCACCGAAGCTGAAGCTGACCGCTGAAAGCTGACGGCTGAATGCTGAAAGCTGACAGCTAGAACGCGTACTTCAACCCGAACTGGAAGTTGCGGGCGGGGTTGATCTGCCCGCCGATGGCGCCGAAGCTGGCCGGAGTCGAGATGTTGCGTCCCGGCGCGCCCCAGCTCACGAAGTTCAGGATGTTGAAGCCCTCGGCGCGGAACTCGATCACGTGCCGTTCGGTGACCGCGAACCGCTTGCCGACCGAGGTGTCCATGCTGAAGTAGCCGGGCGCGCGCTCGGTGCCGACTCCGGCGTTGCCGAGCTCGCCCAGCACCGGGGTGCCGTAAGCGCAGCCTGTGGTCACGCCCGTGGCGCAGAAGTCGGAGGCCGTGAATACTTTGCCGAACCAGGAATCGACGGTACGAACCCCGGTCACGCTCAGGAGGCCGTAGCGATTCGCGCGGATGTTGCCGCGGGGCGTGCGGCCGCCGGTGTTGTGCGTAGTCGCCTGAATGGTCACCGGGAAGCCGGAGTGCGTGGACACGAAGTAGTTCACGTTCCAGCCGCCGAGCAACAGGTCGAGCGGACGCGACCAGTTGGCGCCCATCGACTTGCCCTTGCCGAACGGCAGGTTGTAGAGGCCGCCGGTGGTGAAGTTGTGCGTGGCGTCGAAGCACGCAGGACCGTAGTTACCGCGGCGGTTGTAGGCGTCCTGCCAGTAGGCGCCCTCGTGATTGACGCCGCCGCAGCCGTAGTAGCCGAGGTTATCGGTGTTGGTCTTCGACAGGGTGTATTGCGCGAGAACCTCCAGGCCGCGGTTCAGGCGGCGGCGCATCGAGGTCTGGAGCGAGTTGTACCACATGGTGCCGCTCGACTCCGTCAGCGCGATGTTGCCGACATTGGGCAGCGCCTGGGCCAGTGGTCGCCGGTTGTCGGCGGGGATCCACGTGCCGACAGGGCCGGTCCCCGGCAGCGGATTGTTGGCCTCGTGCGGGACCACCAGATGCGTCCCGCGCTGGCCGACGTAGGCCGCCGAGATCGAAGTCACCGAGTCGAGCTGGTACTCCGTGGCGAAGTTGAACTGGTTGGTGAATTGGGGCCGCAGGTTGCGTTCCCACGCCCGCGCCTGGAAGAAAGGTGCCGTACCCGTGCGCGGACCCGTCAGGTCGCCGCGCGAGATTACGTCGGTGAAGCCGGTGGTGATGGTGCCGGGGGCGTTGGCGTCGTAGTTGATATTGGCCTCGATGAAGAACGGCGGATTCAGCGTCAGCCGCAGGTTGGCGCCCGTGCCCTCGAGGAACGTCGTGAAGGCGTAGCCGGCGCGGACCACCAGCTTGTTGTTGGCGACTCCCGGCGTCCAGGCGAAGCCGATGCGCGGCATGAACTGCTTGCGGTAGGGCTCGTAGAGCGCGCGGTTGTTGCCGTCGCGGCCGGGATAGCGGAGCGCGCCGGTGAAGACGTCGATATTCACCTGGCGGTCGGCGACCTCGTAGATGGGCGTGATGTACTCCCACCGCATCCCGAGATTCAGCGTGAAGTTGGGACGCAGTTTGTAGTCGTCCTGGAGGAACAAAGCGTTGCGCCAGTGACGATGGCCCCACTTACCGCTGACCGCGCCGCGGCCCTTGCTGGCCAGCGCGTCGAGCAGAAAGTCGCCGAATCCGACGCCCGAGTAGGTGCCCGAGTATCCGAACGATCCCAGCGCGCCGTTGTTGCCGGCGTAGTAGCGGTTCTGCTGGATGCGGAAGAGCTGCCCGCCGAACTTCACCAGGTGCGATCCAGCCTGGTAGGTCATGTTCGTTCCGATCATGTACTTGTGGTCCGCGGTCGAACCGATCGACGCCCCCGCGCCGATGCCGGTAAGGTTTGCGTCCAAACCGACGCCGCTCAACCCGGGGATGAACTGGCCACCCGGAATGCCGAACTTGGCGTTGCCGTCGGCGCCGAGCAGTCCGGACCAGTCGAGGACGTTATCGTCAATGCCGACGAAGCTGTAAGACACGCGCGCGTCGTTGACCAGCCGTGGGGTGAATGCGCGGACCCAGTTGACGACGGCGCTCGTAGTCGGGCCGTAGTTGCCGCCGGTCATTGTCGTCGGAAGTACCGCGCGGCTGGTGGCGCTTTCGTAACGACCGATCGACCAGCGGCCCGAGATGCTGTCCTTGTCGTTCGGACGCCAGTCGATCTTCGCGTCGGCCTGGTGATTCCGGATCTTGCCAGCGCCGCCCACGCTCAGGTAATTCGAGCCGACTCCCAGCGTTCCGGTTCCGGCGCGATTGGGCAGCGGATAAATCGAGGGGTTCGAAAAGAGATAGCGCGCCACCGGGTTGGTGATGCGGTTGCCCGGGATGATATTGCCCGGAAACGGCGTTCGCGTGGCCGAAGTCGGACCCGTGCGCGGGTCGCGAACGACCAGGTTGGAGATCCGCAGGAAGTCCGAGAGGTCGCCCGTGCGCCAGGCGGCCGGGGCCAGGCTGGCGGTGCCGGTCGACGTCGAGGTGCGCTGCTCGGTGCCCTCGTAGTCGATGAAGAAGAACAGCTTGTTCTCCTTGATCGGGCCGCCCAGCGTCCCGCCGAAGATATTGCGGCGAAGTGCGCTGCGCTGGGTGCTGGCGCGATTGGCGAAGAATCCGTTGGCGTCCAGCTTGTCGTTGCGCAGGAACTCGAACAGGTTCCCGTGAAACTCGTTGGTGCCGCTCTTGATCGTCATGATCACGGTGGCGCCGCCGACGTTGCCGAACTCGCCGGCGGCGTTTCCGGTGAGCACCTTCACCTCTTCGAGCGCGTCGACGTTGGGCTGATAGCCGATGCGGTTGTCGATGGAGTCGTTCACGTCCACGCCGTCGAGCATGAAGTTGTTGGTCTGCTCGCGGTTGCCGTTGACCTGCGGGCGGGAACCGGAGCCCTGGAATCGGGCCGAGGTGTTCATGGCGCCGGGGCTGGTCGAAATGGCGCCCGGGATGAGCAGCGTCAGCGACGCGAAGTTGCGGCCGTTGAGCGGGAGGGCGGTCAGTTTGGTCGACGTGATGGTGTCGCCGGTGGTGGTGGATTCGGTTTGCAGAATCGCCGCGGCGGCGGAGACCTCGATGGTCTGCGCGGTGTCGCCGAGCTCGAGCTTGGCGTCGACGCGGGCGATCTGGTTGACTTCCAGCCGCACCGGGCCGACCGAGTATTTCTTGAAGCCCGACCCTTCGATCGACACGGTGTAGGCGCCGACGGGAAGGAAAAGCAGGCGGTAGACGCCGGATTCGTTGGTGGTGGCGTTGTTCGAGACGCCGGTGCCGGCGTTGACGGCGGTCACCTTGGCGTTGACGACGACGGCGCCGGTCGGGTCGGTGACCGTCCCGGTGATGGACCCGCTGATGGTTTGCGCTCCGGCCGCGCCGGCCAGAAGCGTAATGAGGACGAAGCACGCGAAGTACGCGCGTTTACACATGTGGACTAACCTCCTACGAGACTCTATGAATACAGGTATAACGCCCGTTCACCGGATTGTCAATGTGAAGGCGTGTTAACGGAGTGGCGCGTGGTTCAATGGAAATGCGATGGCGTCGCCGAATGTGGTGCTGCTGGCGGGTCCGAATGGAGCGGGAAAATCGACAACCGCGACCTCGTTGCTGCGCGAAGAGCTGGCGGTTGAAGAGTTTGTCAATGCAGATGTGATCGCGCAGGGGCTGAGCGCCTTCGCTCCCGAGTCAGTGGCCATCGATGCAGGACGGCTGATGCTCGCTCGACTGCGGGAGCTCGCTCTCTCACGCGCTAGCTTCGCGTTTGAGACAACGCTCGCGAGCCGCACTTTCGCCGCGTGGCTCCGCGAATTGATCGGCGAGGGCTATAAGTTTCACCTCGTTTTCCTCTGGCTCCCCTCCCCCGACCTTTGCATGGCCCGCGTCACGGTGCGGGCACGGATGGGCGGACACTTCGTCCCGGAGGAGGTGGTGCGGAGGCGATACGAGTCCGGGCTGCGGAACTTCTTCACGCTCTATCGACCGCTTGCGTTATCCTGGAGATTCTACGATAATTCCGTCGGTAGACGATTGCTCGCGGAATTCGCGGAAGGCGTCACTCATGTCCACGATGAGATCTGGCACACGATCGAACGGCAATACGCATCAGGACGAGGTCAACGGCAGGATCGCTGAGAAGTTCCGCGACGGCCTGGCGATCGATCGAGCTGTGATCCGCGCCGGACACCAGGCGATGCTGCGCCACAAGCGCCTGGGCCACCCCATCTACATCTGGAAGGACGGCAAGGTCGTCTGCGTTCCGCCCGAGGAAATCCCCGAGGACGGCGTCCTATAGCGTCAGCCCGCCGTCGACCGCCAGCACCTGCCCCGTCACGTAATTGTCCGGCTCCAGGAAGAACCGAACGGCGCGCGCCACGTCCACCGCGCGGCCGAAGCGCGCCACCGAGCCGTCCTTTATATAGCGGTCGTACTTGCCGCTCGCGATCGAGGCTTCGGCCATCCCCGCCGCCGTCACTCCCGGCGCGATCACGTTGACGCGGATATTCGCCGCACGGCACTCCTTGGCGAGCACGCGCGCGGCGTGCGCCAGCGCCGCCTTCGCCCCGGCATAGGCCGACGAGCCGGCGAACAGCGCCGTCGCCTGCATCGTCGAGAACAGCACGATCGCTCCGGGCGTCTCCGACGACCGCATACGCGCCGCGGCCTCGCGCGCCAACAGGAACGGACCTTCGTAGTTGATCGCGGTCGAGCGGCGCAGCGCGTCTTCGTAGGCGGCCGGGTCGGCGACGCGCGCCGGGTCGCCGGCAAAGACGACGAGGCCGTAGAGATCGGCGCAGGCGTCGAGAAGGCGCGCGCGATCGGCGGCGCGGGTGAGGTCGGCCTGCGCGATCGCGGCGATGCCCGCCAGCCGCTCGGCGCGCTCGCGATTCCCGCGATAACTCACGACGAGACGCGCGCCCGCTTCGGCCAGCAGCGTGGCGGTCGCCGAGCCCAGGCCGCCGGAGCCCCCGGCCAGCAGGATCGTCCTCGCCTCGAGCGAATCAGGCACGTCCTTCCTCGATAGCGTTATACCCCAGACACACCACGGCGAGAAACATCTGGAGCACCTCGCTGTCGCCCAGGTTGTGCTCCCAGACGCCACCGACCAGCACGGCGACGATCACCGCGACGGCGCCGCGCAGCACCCACTCGGCCGGCCCGGCGCGCACCGCCGCTCGCGAAAAATCCCAGAGCGCCTTGCCCATCAGCCACACCAGCGCGAGCATCGCCGGGATGCCGCGCTCGGCCGCGTAGTGCAGGTACACGTTGTGGAGATGACCGTACCACCAGGCGCTCGGCACCGGCTTCTCGACGCCCGGCGGGAGGAACTCGTCGAAGCGCCGCTCGACCATCATCGGGCCGACGCCGAAGAACGGATGCGCCTGAATCATAGCGACGCCGGTGGCGCGCAGCACAGCGCGATGGCGGTTCGAGTCGAGCTCTCCCTTGGGCTGCCAGGCCGATTCAATGCGGGAGCGCAGGGGCGCGGGCGCGGCGAAAAATCCGATCGCGGCGAGCAGGGGAAGGGCGAGGATCGTCCATCGACGCCAGTGCCACAACAGGTATACGCCGCCGGCCGCCGCCGCCGGCCAGACGCTGCGCGTGAAGCTCGCGACGATCGCAAGGGAGATGACGGCGCCGCAGGCCGCCAATTCGGCGCGATGTGCGCGCGGGCCTTTGTAGAAGAACAACAGCGCCCCCAGCATCAGCAGGACGATCGTCATCTCGCCGGCGAACGTCATCCAGTGGCTCATGAAGCCCGTGATGCGCTCGCCGACGTAGTACTCGTAGAATGGCCGCCCGGCGGTGCGGGCCGCCTCGAGCTTGCGCTGAAACTGGACCAGCGCGGCGAGCGACGACAGGGTCGCCACGCCCGCCCACAGCAGCGCGACGGTGCGCGCGTGCTCGATCTTCCGCAGCGCGCTCGCCACCACCAGCAGTGTCAGGAAGACGAAGAACTTGCGGATCTGCGGGCGCCCCGCGGCCGGGTCCGGAGAGAGCGCCAGCGAGATCAGCGTGAGGATCATGAACACGCCGGCCGGCAGAGCCGCGGGCGGAAGACGCATCTTCTCGCCCGAGGCCAGCAGCGCGGCCACCGCCAGCGCCAGCGTCGCGTGGCAGACGGCGATCGAGAACAGCGAGGCCGCCAGCGAGAGGATCGTCAAATAAAACGCCGCCCGCTGAAAATGTTTTTGGGCGCCGCTCATGGACGTATCTCAGTATGCCAGAATGGTTCCCGTGGAGATTCACATCCTGCGGCACGCCATCGCCGATCCGGCCAAGCCCGGCGAGCCGGACGCCGACCGCGCCGTCACGCCGGACGGAAAGAAAAGACTGCGCGAAGTGCTTCGCGTCGCCAAGGCTGCCGGCCTCGCGCCCACGCTGATCCTGACGAGCCCCTACCGGCGCGCGATGGAAACCGCCGAGTACGCGGCCACCTACCTGGGGTTCACGGAATCACCGCTATCCACCAAGGCATTGCTGCCGGGCTCCAACGCCGAGGACGTCTGGGAGGAGATTCGCGTGCACAAGGACGCGCAGGAGATCCTGTTGGTGGGCCACGAGCCGCTGCTCGGGCAACTGGCCGGTTACCTGCTCGGCACGCCGGGGTTGCTGATCGATTTCAAGAAGGGCGCGCTGGTGCGGGTCGACATGGAACAGTTCGGCGTGAAGCCGCGCGGCGTGCTGCGCTGGTTCCTGACGCCGAAACTGGCGTCGAAGACGGGATGAGTCCGCGGCGCATCGAAATCGGCGCGGGCGTTTACGCGATGGCCGTGAGCGCGTACGTTCTGTACCTGTGTTTTCTCTACCGCCCGCAGGGCTGAGGCGCCGCGACGGCCCGCCGATGACCGCTCCCCACGGTCGCGGCTCCGTCAGGGTTGCGGGCCCCTATCGCCGATCGCGGTAATCGAGCGGCGGCTTCCGATCCGCCGGAATCCGCGACTTGTACTCGAATGTTCCCTTACGCCGCCGGAAGCTCTCCCGCGCCAGCTCCAACTGCCGCGGATCGGCGAAGATATCGATGGCCGTAAGCGCCAGCGTTTTGGCGGCCGTCAACATCCCTTTGCGGCCGATCGACATGCCCGAACAGGCGGCCGACTGCCAGCTATGGCCCGGCGTTCCCGGCACGTAGGTCGCCGTGGTGAATTGCGCCGTCGGCAGCATCCAGCTCACATCGCCGACGTCGGTGGACCCCGTGCCCGGACCCTCGTCCATCGGCAGCACCTGCTCCTGCGCTCCCAGCGGCTGGCGGTCCTCCAGGTCGAGCGTCTTGCGCAGCGCCTCGGCGAAGATCTGCTCCTGGGGCGAGTACTTGATGCCGCCGACGGCCCGCAGATTGCGGTCGAGCAGCGCGCTGAGGGCGTCGTTCGGCAGCACGTTGTAGACGCTGTTGACCACCTCGACCTCGAGCTTGGTCTCCGTGCCGAGCGCGCCCGCCTCGGCGCACTTCACCATGCGGCTCCAGACGTTGTCGAGCGTCGGCATGCCGGGATGGCGCGCGTAGTAATAACCTTCCGTGAAATCGGGCACGACGTTGGGGGCCGCGCCGCCCGCCGTGATGATGTAGTGGATGCGCGCCGACGACGGCACGTGTTCGCGCAGCAGCTCGACGCAGTGGTTGGCGAGCTGCAAGGCGTCGAGCGCCGAGCGTCCGGCTTCCGGCGACGCCGCCGCGTGCGCCGCGCGGCCCTGGTAACGGAACTTGCCGGTGATGTTGGCGAGCGTGCTGCGCTTGCTGGCGCGATTCTCGCTGCCGGGGTGCCAGGTCAGCGCGATGTCGACTCCTTCGAAGGCGCCGGCGCGCGCCATGTAGATCTTCCCGCCGCCGCCTTCTTCCGCGGGCGTGCCGAAGAATCGGATGGTGCCGGGGAGTTTGCGCTCGGAGAGCCATTCTTTCACCGCCACGGCCGCGAACGCCGAGGCCGTGCCGAGCAGGTTGTGTCCGCAGCCGTGGCCGGGTGCGCCGGCGGCGCCGCGCGGGCGCTTCTCGGGCGTGTCCTGCTGCGAAAGGCCGGGCAGCGCGTCGTATTCGCCGAGGATGGCGATGACGGGGCGGCCCTGTCCCCACGAGGCGGTGAAGGCGGTCGGAATGCCCCCGATGCGGTCCTGGATCTGGAAGCCGTACTCCTTCAGGCGCGCCTTGAGAAGGTCGGCGCTCTGGGTTTCCTTGTAGCCGACTTCGGCGAATTCCCAGATGCGCCGCGAGACGTCGCCCCAGGCCTGCGTGGAGGCGTCCATGCGCTTGATCACCGCGAATTTTTCAGGGGACGGTTGCGCGAGGGCGGAGAGGGCGGCGATGGCCGGGAGCAGGGGTCGGAAGCGCATAAACACTTATCCTAACCCTGTCGGTCAGGCACTCGCGCCGGTCGCGTCGGGACGGCGCTGCCCGCTCACCGGCTGTACCGCGTCAGCTCCTGCTTCGTCGTCGAGAGCCACTGGTCGATGGGGGGCGCGCCGATGCGGTCGAAGAACTTTCCCAGGTCGGCCCGCAACTCCTCGCGGCGCCCACGGTGCGAATTGGAGTGGAACAGATCCTGCGACTCGCCGGGGTCGCGGTCCAGGTCGAAGAACTCGCTCGGAAAGCCGCCGCCGCGCTCGATGAACTTCCAGCGATCCGTTCGGATGGCGCGCACGAAGCAGTACTCGAAGAAGAGCCAGCGCTCGCGCCACTTGGGCGGATCGCCGGCGAGGAACCCGGCGTAGCTGCGGCCGGGCCGCCTGGCATCGGGCGGCGCGGCGATTCCCAGGTAGTCGAGGATGGTCGGGAAGAAATCGTAGGACGCGACCAGCGCCCGCTCGGTACGGCCGCCCCGCAGGCGCGCCGGATGATTCCAGATCATCGGCACGCGAATCGACTCCTCGTACATATTGAAGGGCCAAGTGCCGTTGCCCTTGCCCCAGAAGCCGTGATGGCCCGCGTTCCATCCCTGGTCGGCGGTGAAGACGATGAGCGTGTTCTCGCGCACGCCCAGTTCCTCGAGCTTCTTCTCGACGCGCGCCAGGCTGGCGTCGAGACCGGTCACCAGCGCGGCGTAGGCGATGCGGCTCTGCGTGTTTCCCATGTGCTGCCGGAGATCGCGGTTGGCCCACGGGTGCGGTTCCTCGTCCGGGAAGCAGGCGCCGCCGCCGTTGCGATAGTAAAGCTCGCGATGCTCCTCGGGCTGATGGTCGTAGGGTGTGTGCGGCGCGTAATGCGGCAGGTAGAGGAAGAAGGGCTTGCCGCGCGACTGGTCGAGGAACTCCAGCGCGCAGTCGGTGACGACGTCGGTCTTGTAGCCCTGGGTCTTCACGCGCGCGCCATTGCGGACGATCTCGGGGTCGCGATAGGTGCCGCCGCCGCCGGGAATTGTGGCCCAGTAGGAGAAGCCCGCCTGCGGCTGGTCGTCGTGTCCCATATGCCACTTGCCGCACATGCCGAGCGTGTAGCCGCTCTTCGCCAGAATCTCGGTGAACGTCGGATGACCGTCGAGCCAGCGCCGCGATCGCGGACCGAAGGTGTCGGCGGGGCGCAGGTAGTCCTGGACGCCGTGTGTCGACGGCATGCGGCCGGTGAGATACGTCATGCGGCTCGGCGAGCACACCGGGGTGGCGGCGAAGGCGTTGGTGAAGCGCACGCCTCCGGCGGCCAGGCGGTCGAGCGCGGGCGTGCGGATGTCGGCGCATCCCGCCGCGCCTTGCGCCCAGGCGCCGTGGTCGTCCGTCATGACGAATACGACATTCGGGCGCGACGGAGCGAGTTGCGCCGAACGCCCGATCCACGGGCCTGCGACCGCGTTGGCGAGGAATCGGCGTCGTGTGGTCGAGGTCATATTTGCAGATCGGAGTTTACCGGATGTTAACGATAGCAAGACGCATGCGTGTGTTAGTATGTTTCAGATTAGCAGTCTCGGAAAGGGAGTTTCCGCCATGCACCTCAGAACTGCGTTGATCTTCTCTCTCGTCGTTCTCCTAATCGCCGCCGCCGCGCCTGCCCAGGAGTATCGCAGCACGCTCAGTGGGCGCGTCCTCGACGCGCAGCAGGCCGTCGTACCGGGCGCCAAAATCACCCTCGTGGCCGTCGAAACCGGCGCGCGCTACGAAACAGTGGCGGGCGCCGAGGGCCAGTACACCGTGCCTTTCCTGCCGCCGGGCGCCTACAACATCAGCGCCGAGGCCCAGGGCTTCAAGCGCTACGTGCGCGAGAAGGTGCAGATGGTGACCAACGAGCGCCGCGCGCTCGACATCAACCTCGAGATCGGCCAGATCGCCGAGACGGTGACGGTGAGCGCCGAGACGTCGCTGCTCGAAACCTCGAATGCGTCGGTGGGACAAGTCATCACCGCGCGGCAGATCGAGAACATGCCGATGAACGGCCGCACGCCGCTGGTGCTGGCCCAGCTCGCCTTCGGCGTGACGCCCGCCGCCGACCCGCGCTTCGCCCGTCCGTTCGATAACGCCGGGCCCTCCGGGTTCTCGATGGGCGGCGCCCCCGCGCAGACCAACGAGCTCCTGCTCGATGGCGCGCCCGACACCACGCGCAACATGCGCGTTGCGTATAACCCGCCGGTCGACGGCGTCGCCGAGGTGAAGGTGGAGACCTTCATGGCCGACGCAGCCTACGGCCACACCGCCGGCGGAACGGTGAACGTCGTGATGAAGGGCGGGACCAACCAGGTCCACGGCTCGGCCTACAACTTTAACCAGGTCTCGAAGCTGGCGGCCACGAATTTCTTCACCAATCGCGCCGGGCAGAAGAAGTCGGTGACACGATACAACCAGTACGGCGCCAACGCCGGCGGCCCGATGTACATTCCGAAGCTCTACGACGGCCGCAACAAAGTGTTCTGGTACTTCGCCTACGAGGGCATCAAGGACTCGTTCCCGGAACCGATCACCACGTCGGTGCCGAGTGACGCCTTCCGCAACGGCGATTTTTCGGCTTTGACGCGCATCGGCGCCAACTACACCATCTACGATCCGACCACGGGGGTCGTCGAGGGCGCACGCATCCGTCGGACTCCGTTCGGAAACAACACCATCCCCGCCAACCGCATCAATGCCATTGCCAGAAACTACTTCCCGTACTGGCCCGCTCCCAACCAGGGCGGCCAGGCCGACGGCCGCGACAACTTCCTGTCGCCTTCGGTCCGCGCCGACGACTACAACAGCCAGATCGGGCGGCTGGATTTCAACCTCTCCGACAGACACAAATTCTTCTACAACTTCCGCCACAACGAACGCCTTGAGGATCGCGGCAACCGTTTCTTCAACATCGGCACGGGCAACTACCTGGCGCGCGTCAACTGGGGCACTATGATCGACGACGTGTACACCTTCAGCCCCACCACGCTGCTCAACACCCGCTTCAACTGGACGCGGTTCACCGAGGGCAACACCCGGGCCAGCGACGGCTTCGACTTCACCACGCTGGGGTTCCCGCAGTCGTTGCAGGGCTTCTCCGCGAAGAACGTGATGCCGCGGGTCAACGTCGGCGGCATCAACTCGCTCGGCGATTCCGGCGGCGACAACACGCCCTTCGACATTTTCCAGATTTTCGTGAACCTCACCAAGATTCACGGCAAGCACAGCCTCAAGATCGGAACCGACCTGCGCTTGCAGCGCGAGAGCTCGAACGGCTTCGGCAACTCCAGCGGCGCGTACGATTTCGGCACCAATTGGGTGCGCGGCCCGCTCGACAACTCGACCGGAGCGCCCTTCGCGCAGGAGTTCGCCTCCTTCCTGCTCGGCCTGCCGACCGGCGGCAACTGGCAGATCAACGCCTCGCGCACCGGTCAGTACGGCAGCTACGCCTTCTTCGTCCAGGACGACTACCGCGTTCGCTCCAACCTGACCCTGAATCTCGGCATCCGCTATGAGCGCGACGTGCCGACCACGGAGCGCTTCAACCGCACCACCGTCGGCTTCGACCCGAACGTCGCCAGCCCGGTCGACGCCGCGGCGCGCGCCGCCTACGCGCGCAGCCCGATTGCGGAAGTGCCGGTCGCCAACTTCAAGGCGGTCGGCGGAATGCTGTTCGCATCGTCGAGCCAGCGGAGCGTCTACGACACCAACGGCTACGTCAGCCCGAGGTTCGGCTTCGCCTGGACGCCGGGATTCGTCAAGCGCACCTCGGTGCGCGGCGGCGTCGGCCTGTTCCTGGGTCCGCTCGATCCCAGCCTCCAGCAGCCGGGCTTCAGCCAGACCACCAACATCGTGCCGACTCTCAACAGCTTCCTGACGCCGAACGCCACCCTGAGCAACGCCTTCCCGCCGCCGGGCATTCAGCAGCCGACGGGCGCTTCGCTCGGCATCGCGACGTTCCTGGGTCAGGGCATCACCGTCGTCGGCCGCGACCGCGTCAATCCCTACTCGATCCGCTGGACGCTCGACATCCAGCGCGAACTCGGCAGGAATCTGGTGTTCGAGATCGGCTACATCGGCAACCACTCCGTGCACCTGCGCATGGGCGACTCGCAGTCCATCCGGTTCGTCCCGCCTGAGTTCCTGAGCACATCGCCGTTCCGCGACCAGCCCGTGATCGACAGGCTCTCGGCGCTGGTGCCGAATCCTTTCGCCGGCCTGCTGCCCGGCACGAATCTTAACGGCGCGACCTTCGCGCGGTCCAACCTGCTGGTGCAGTACCCGCATTTCACGGGAGTGTCGGTGTCCGATCTCAGCGACGGCACTTCGTTTTTCCATATGCTCCAGGTACGCCTCGAGAAGCGCTACTCGAACGGACTCCAGTTCCTGACCAATTTCCAGTTCTCCAAGCTCATCGAGCAGCGCACCCGTCTCAACACGTTCAGCGACCTGCACAAGCGCATCTCGGCCGACGACCGGCCGCACCGGATCGTCTTCTCGGCCAGCTACGATCTGCCGTTCGGCAAGGGCAAGCCTTATGGCGCCGCGGCGCACCCGGTGGTGCGGCAGATCATCGGCGGCTGGATCCTCAACGGCATCTACACCTACCAGCCGGGCCCTCCGGCCGGCGACTGGGGCAACGTCATCTACCTCGGCGGCGACCTCAACTGGGACCCGAAGAACATCGACAACACCTTCAACCGCGATCCGTTCATCACCAAGACGGCCACGGTGACGACCTGGTCGGCGTCGGCGGCCTCTGCCTCGGCGCTGGGCTCCAACATCCGCGTGTTCCCGCAACGCTTCGCGAATCTGCGAAATGACGGCGTCAACAACGTGGACGCCTCCATACTGAAGAACTTCGACATCACCGAGAGCGTGCGGCTCCAGTTCCGCACCGAGTTCTTCAACTTCTTCAACCACGTGACGTTTAACGGGCCGAACCTGGACCCGACGAACTCGAATTTCGCGAGGATCACCGGGCAGTCGAACCTGCCGCGCACGACGCAGATGGCGCTGAAGCTAACGTGGTAGCGGTCAGCTTTCAGCGGTCAGCGGTCAGCTGACGAGTATCAACCGCTGGCTGGCGGACTCCCTGACGGACGGTGGCGGTCAACTCGCCGACACCCTCGATATACGCCCGCACGCGGTCGCCGGGGCGGATTCGCGCGCCCTTCGGGCACCCGGTTGAGATCAGATCGCCCGGGTGCAGCGTCATCACCTCGCTGTGAAAGCGCACCAGCTCGAACGGCCCGTGCTTCATGTTGCGCACGAAGTCGCGCGAACACACGCCGCCGTTGTGCCCGGTGACCACCTCCAGCGCGCCAACGTCGGCGACCTCGTCGGCGGTGACGATCACGGGGCCGAAGCTGAAGAAGGTATCGAAGCTCTTGGCGCGCGTCAGATAACGTGGATTGCGCCGCAACACATCAAGCGCGGTCAGGTCGAGCGTGGTCGTGTAGCCGAAGATGACGCCGGGGACGTCGCCGGCCGGGACGTACTTGCACGTCTTCCCCATGACGACGCCCAGCTCTCCTTCGGCGTCGACTTCATTGGTGATGTCGGCGGGCGGCAACACGATCTCGCCGCCCGGCTCGAACATGCACGACGCGGGCTTCATGAAGCTGCCCGGCTCCTCGGGCTGCACCGCCTGAATGTCGACCGCGTGCGAATGGTAGTTCAGCCCGATGCACCAGATCTTGGGCGGCACGTCGTAGGGGAGAATCGGCGCGACCTCGGTGAGAGGAATCGCCGGCACGCCGCGGGTGTCGGCGAGCTCGCCGGCGGCGCCGGAGCGGATGATCTCCAGCACGTCGTCGGCGGCGCGGGTGCCGCGGCACGCGTTGATCTCGGTCACCGGAGCGACGCCCTCCGCGGAGAGTACGCCTGCATGGCGCGCGCCTCGGTAAACGAATCGCAACAGTTTCACCCGGGTCCCCCACCTCGGCTATCGCTTGACGTGCGTCATGCCGATCCTTAAAAATAGCAGAGTACCGTCAGTGAGCATCCGGAAACACAACCTCCCCCTTCTGTTGCTACTGGCTCTGAGCTGGCAGGCGTCTCCCGCCGCGCCCAGGCGCTCCTCCGCCACGTCGTCGAAGAAGCTGCGGAGCGCGCGCCCGGCGGCCAGTGTTCGCGCGGCAAAAAAGCCCGTGCGGCGCACCTACAGCCCCTGGCGCGAACCCAACTACGCCGACTCGACCCTGGGCGACAATCCCGCCGGCGACGACCCTACGGTCCGCGCGGCGGCGGTCGATGCGCTGGGACGCTATAACGGCACGGTCGTCGTGGTCGACCCGTCGAGCGGGCGCATCCTGACAATGGTCAACCAGAAGCTGGCGCTGAAGAGCGGATTTCAGCCCTGCTCGACCATCAAGATCGTGGTCGGGCTGGCGGCCTTAAGCGAGGGTATCGTCGAGCGCACCACGCCGGTGAGCCTCACGCGGCGAAAGCGCCTCGACATGACGCAGGCGCTGGCGGTTTCGGACAACCCCTACTTTGCGATTCTAGGACGCAAGCTCGGGTTCGACCGCGTGAGCTACTACGCGAAGCTCCTCGGACTCGGCGAAAAGGCGTCGCTCGATCTGGAGAACGAGCGCCCGGGCGGACTCCCGCCGATCGAGCCCAAGCACGGCGGCGTGGGCATGATGTCGAGCTTCGGCGAGGGGATCACGCTGACGCCGCTGCAACTGGCGGCGGCCCTCTCGGCGATCGCCAACGGCGGGACCCTCTACTACCTCCAACACCCGCGCGGCCAGGACGAGGTCGCGGCCTTCGCGCCGCGCGTGAAGCGCCGGCTCGACGTGCAGCCCTGGCTCTCCGAGGTGAAGCCCGGCATGATGGCGGCAGTGGAGTACGGTACCGCCAGGCGCGCCCACTACGACGCCAACGAGCCCATCCTCGGAAAAACCGGCACCTGCACAGACCGCGCCACGCCGACGCACCTGGGCTGGTTCGGCAGCTTCAACGACGTCGAGCGCAACAAGCTGGTGGTCGTGGTGCTGCTGACCGGCGGCAGCCGCGTCAACGGGCCGACCGCGGCGGGCGTCGCCGGCGATGTCTACCGGCGGCTATCGGGACAACAATACTTCGCGCGCTCCGGAGCCCCGATTGCACTGGCGGGATCGCAGTCCTGCTGCGCCCAGTAGACACCCTTCCCCGCCGGCAGAAGCCGCGTCAGGCCGCGTAACCACCGTCGATGGTCAGGCTCGCTCCAGTGACGTAGCCGGCTTCGGGACCCGCGAGATACGCCACCATGGCGGCGACTTCATCGGCATGCGCGTAGCGGGGTATCGCAAGCTGGCTCTTCAGGACGTCGGCGAAATCTCCGGAGTCGGGGTTCATGTCGGTGTCGACGGGGCCAGGCTGCACGTTGTTCACGGTGATGGCGCGGGGACCGAGATCGCGCGCCAGTCCGCGGGTGAGTCCGGCGACGGCCGATTTCGTCATCGCGTAGACGGCGCCGCCGGCGAAGGTCATGCGGTCGGCGTTGACGCTGCCGATCGTAATGATGCGGCCGCCGGCGCCCATGTGGCGAGCGGCCGCTTGCGCGGCGACGAAAACGGCGCGGACGTTGACGGCCACCATGCGGTCGAACTCGTCGACCGGGAAATCGGCGAGCGGGATGAGTTTCGCGATGCCGGCGTTGTTCACGAGAATGTCGAGGCGGCCGAAGGCACGCGCGGCCTGGTCGACGGCGTTGCGCACGGCGGCGGGGTCGGCGGAATCGGCGAGGATGGCGAGGGCGCGTCCGCCGGCGGCTTCGATGGATTTGACTACTTCGGCGGCTTTATCGCGACCGGTGGCGTAGGTGATGGCGACAGCGGCGCCGTCGCGGGCGAGTCGCCGAGCGATGGCGGCTCCAATGCCCCGCGATGCGCCGGTCACGAGGCCGACTTTTCCGTCGAGTAGATGCGGCATGCCTGCTTGGATGACGCGGCGGCAGCGAAAGTTGCGAGGTCTGGAGGCCCCCGCCTGGATTATGCGGCGTTGCGTTGGCGCCAGCCGGTGAGCGCGGAGTCGGCGGCCTGCTCCTCGATCTCGCGGTTGAACTGATACTGCCACTTCTCCAGCGCCTTGCCCTTGAGGCGGTCGAGCAGCTCGACGTTGCGGCGGGCGCCGGTGAGGCGCGAACGCTGTTGGTCGATACGGGCGTTGATGTCCGTACACTCGCGCTCGAGCTTGATCTTGCGCCGGTCGAGGAAATCGCGGTACCGGTCGAGGATTCCGATCTGGAGCGGGTCGGCCGAGACCAGGGCGGCCAGGTCGGCGTCGTCGCGGTCCTGGTCGATTTCGACGAGCTCGCGGATCAGGCGGCGCTGACCGGCCAGGAGAACCTCGAGGCGAGCGCGCTCGGTCTCCTCCTGGAGTTCTCTCCAGTCGCGAACCTTCTCAAGGGAAAAGCTGAAGCGCTTCATGACGAAAGCAGGGCCTCCATTTTGGATAAAGTTTCGGAGAACGTAGACTTCTCTTCCGGCGTCTGGCGCAGGAAGTCCAGCAGTTTCGGGCGCACGCGGATGGCGGCGTCCAGTTGCGGGTTCGACCCGGCGGCGTAGGCGCCGAGATTGATGAGATCCTCGGAGTGCTGGTAGGTCGCCAGCGCATCGCGGAGGCGGCTCGCGGCCGCCTTCTGCTCCGGAGTGGAGATCTTCGGCGCCAGGCGGCTGACCGATTGCAGAACGTCGATGGCCGGGTAGTGACCGGCCGAGCCGAGCGAGCGCGACAGCACGTAGTGGCCGTCGAGGCTGGCGCGCACGGCGTCGGCGATGGGCTCGTTCATGTCGTCGCCCTCCACCAGCACCGTGAAGTATCCCGTGATCGAGGCGGCGCGGAAGCGCCCGGCGCGCTCAAAGATCCGCGGCAGCAGGTTGAACACCGAGGGCGTGTAACCCTTCTGGCTGGGAGGCTCGCCGGCGGTGAGTCCGATCTCGCGCTGGGCCATCGCCAGACGCGTCACTGAATCCATCATCATCAGGACGCCGGCGCCCCGGTCCCGGAAGAACTCGGCAATCGCCATGGCCACAAAGCAGGCGCGCACGCGCAGCGGCGCGGGGCGATCGGATGTCGCCACGACCAGCACGGCGCGTTTCATTCCCTCGGGGCCAAGCTCGTTCTCGATGAATTCACGCACCTCGCGATTGCGCTCGCCGATGAGCGCGATTACCGTCACGTCGGCGGAATTGTGCCGGGCCATTGACCCGAGCAGCGTGCTCTTGCCGACGCCAGAGCCGCCGAAGATGCCGATACGCTGCCCTTTGCCGCAGGGCAGAAGGCTGTCGATCACGCGGATGCCAGTGGTGAGCGGCTCGTCAATGGGGAGGCGCTCGAGCGGACCCCGAGGCGGCTGGAAGAGGTCATACATGGCCTCGGCGGTGATGGCGGGACCGCCGTCCATGGGCTGCCCGAAGCCGTCGATGACGCGGCCGAGAAGCCCCGTGCCGACGGCGACGCGGGCATCTTCACTGCGGGCGGCGATGGGGTCGCCGGCCACGAGACCGCCGGTCTCCTCCAGCGGTAGGCTGAGGACTCTGCCGTCGCGGAAGCCGATCACCTGGGTGCGGATGAGGCGTCCGGAGGCGGTGCGGATTTCGCAGAAATCGCCGAGCGCGGTGGAGGGGCCTTCGGAGACGATGAGAAGTCCGGCGGTCTCGACCACGCGGCCCATCCAGCGCAGCGAGTCGATTCGGTCGAGGGCGCCCGCATAGGCGCCGAGATCCCAGAACGATGTGGCGTTGGAGGCGGTCATGTTCGCCGGCGCATCAGATCCGCGAAGCCGCGGTCGATTTCCTCCAGTTGCGTTTCCACGGAAGCGTCGAGTTGGCCGCGCTGCGTTTCGATCAGCAGCGCGCCGCGCTCGAGCGTGGGGTCGGCTACGACTTCCATGCGCTGCGGCAGGTGCATCGCGGCCAGGTGCTTTTCGACCACGGGGGCTTCGCGCGGATAGACGCGGACGCGGTGCACATCGCGAGCATCCAGGCGCGCCAGCGCGGCACGGACAATGCCGAGCAGCGCTTCGGAATCGACCGTGATCTCGCGGTGCAGGATGCGCCGGGCCACCATGGTGGCAAGCTTGGCGAGGTCCTGCTCCATGTTGCGGCGCATCTGACGCTCGACACCCATGAGGTCGCGGACGGCGGCGGCCGCGCGCCCGTTCATCTGGTCGACCTGGGCCGCCACTTTGGCGGTGGCGGCGGCCTCGCCTTGCTGGAATCCCTGCTGGCGGGCGGCCTGCTCGCGCACCACGGCGTCGGCCTCCATTTCCTTCATGCGAGACTCGAAGGTTTCGGCGAGATTGGGTATGCGGCCGTGAGGGAGCGCCAGGCGCGGGGCAAGCTGCGCGGTGTGGAGGGCGGCAGACTGCGCGGCCAGTCCGACCCGCCTCCAGGCGATGGGCGCGGCGCCCTCGGCGTCGCCGCCGACGACGCGTCTACACGACATACTGTTCGCCCACGGTTGCGTCGAGACTGATGACGCCCTCTCCCTCAAGTTGGCGGACGACGGCTACGATCTGCTGCTGCGATCCCTCGACTTCCTTGCTCGTGATGGGGCCGAGGGCGACCATGTCCTGGCGCGTCATCTCGGCGCCGCGCTGGGACATGTTGGAGAGGAAGTGCTGCTTCAACTGGTCGCTGGCGCCTTTCAGAGCGATGGTGAGCACTTTGCGGTCCACTCTGGCGAGGATTTCCTTGATGGCGTTGGCGTCGATCAGCAGGAGGTCCTCGAAGACGAACATCAGGTGACGAATGTGTTCGACGAGGGCCGGATCTGCCTTCTCGATGTCCTCGAGAAGCTCCTTGCTGGCGCTGGAGTCGAGGCGATTGAACATCTCCGAGACGGCCTTCACGCCACCGTAGGACTCGCGGCTGAACTCGCCGAGCGCCTTCAGTTTCGTGCCGATGATGCCGGCGATGCGGGTGATGACGTCGGGTGAAATCTGGTCAAGGTGCGCCATGCGGAGAGCGGCTTCGGCGCGCAGCTCCGAGGGCAGCGAGAACAGCAACGCGGCGGCCCGCGAGGGGTTCAGGTGCGAGAGCACCAGTGCGATGGTCTGCGGATGCTCGGAGTGAATGAACTTGGCGAGCTGCTGGGGGTCGGCCTTCTGGAGCGTGTCGAAGCCGGGGTTCTCTGCCGCTTTCCCGTTGAGATGCTGGGAGAGCAGCTGTCCTTTCCTGGTGGCCGCCAGCGGCTCGGTGAGCGACTCCGGCAGATCGAGCGTGGCCTCGGCCTTCTCCAGAAGTGCGTTCTCGTTGCCCGCCGCGGGCGCGGCGCCGGCGATGGCGGGCTGCATGGCGACTGAGACCGCGATCTTCTTCTTGCGGCCGCGGACCATCAGGATAAGCGTGAACGTCGCGATCGCCACGGCCAGCACACGGCCGGCGAGAGCGCCGAGAATGACGTAATCCTTCCTCCCGATGGCGTCGCTGAGCCACTTCGGCGCGGCCAGTGTGGCGACCGGCGCGGCCGTCACCGGGGAGGCGAACGACGGCGCCCAGGTCGCGGTGGATTCGAACAGCAGGCTCTCGACCACGATCTGGTCGCCGCGGTCGGGCTTGAGTCCCACAGCGCCGGCGACGAGGTCCTTGATGGCTTTCAGGCGCTCGGCGGGGATCGGTTCGACGATGCGCTTCTGCCTGGCGTCCTCGCCCTCGAAACGAACGGCGTGGTCGACCAGCAGCGACACGGAGATGCGCTGGACGGAGCCTTGCGGCAGTTTGGTGTGCCGCACGGTGCGGCTCGCCTGGTACGAGATGTTCCCGGTGCGCCGCGACCACGCCATCTCGGAGCGCTCGGGGTCGAAGGTCTCTTCGCTTTTCTCGCCGCTGGTGAAGTCGCACTCGACCGAGACGCCGGCTCGGAACTTGTCGGATCCCAGAAGCGGCTCGACGGTGTTGGAGATCTTGGCGAGCAGGTCGCGCTCGATCGACTGGCGGTACTCGATCATGGCGCCCGAAGGCTCGCTGCCGTCGGAGTTGAGCTGCGGACGGGGGCGGCTGAGGAGGTTGCCGCGCATGTCCATGATCGACACCCGCTCGGGGGCGAGTCCCTCGACGGCGCTTGCGACCAGGTGCGCGATCGACAGCACATTCGCCGGCGCGAGCCTGGCGCCGAGGCGGAGCTTCAGCAGCACGCTGGCTTTCGCGGGCTGGCGGCTCTCGAGGAAGACGGATTGCTTGGGGCGCGTGATGTGCACGCGCGCGCGCTCCACTTCGGCGATCGACATGACGGAGCGTTCCAACTCGCCCTCGAGGGCGCGATGATAGTTCACCTGCTCGACGAAGTCGGTGGCGCCGAAGTTGGTCTTGTCGAACAGCTCGAAGCCGATGCGCCCGCTCTTGGGCAGGCCGGCGGAGGCGAGCAACAGCCGCAGGTCGGCGATCTTGTCGGAGCGGACCAGGACTGTACCGCCGTCGGAGGTGAGCCGGTACTCGACGCCGCCCTCGCGCAGCTTGGCGACGACACCGGACGCGTCTTCCGCCGCCAGGCCGCTGTAAATGGGGTGGAAGCTCCGCTCGTTGTTCCAGCGCTGAAAGTACACCAGTCCGCCGGCGACGGCGGCGGCGGCCGCGGCCAGCGTGATCGTCTGGCGAACCGAGAGACTGAGGAAGAGGCGGCGAAGTTGATCCATGCGGGGTGTCGGCCTAGAGCTGCATCCTCATGATTTCCTGGTAGGCCTCCACGACTTTGTTCTTCACCTGAAGGAAAGTCTCGAAGGCGATCCCGGCCTGCTGCGTGGTGAGCGCGACCCTGTGCACGTCCTCCTGCTCGCCGGGGACGAACCGGTCGATGGACTGCCCGGCGCCCGCGCGGTGGTTCTCAACGCGGCTGATGGCGTCGTTGATTACCTTCGGGAAGGTGTCGCCGGAACCGGCGGATGTCAAGGGCGGCAGACCTGGGAAGTCGACCGACGGGGGCGCGTTGGGGACGATTCGATTCAGCATGCTATCTCACCAGGCGATTGGACGTCCCGGCATGGGCGGCATTGGACGCCGCGATCTTCTGCAGGGTGCTGAGCAGGTCCATGTACCGTTCGAGGTTGGAGGCCACGCGCTGCGTCACGCATCTGGGAAGGCAACCGGGATGCCAAACTCGGCGCTTTGTTCCGAAGGGTTTAGAAATGACGGTCGCTTTAAGGAGCGCGAAGCGGCAAGTACTTGGCGTTACTTTTTGTGATCTTGCCGATAAGATGACGCCCGGTCAGTGGGCTGGCTGCGCAAACATTTGCGGGGTGAGGTGTTCGGAGAATCGCGAAGGGCCGCGTGGCGCCGCCGCGGGTGACACGCAGGCGGGACGGCGTGGCCGGCGGAGGCCGGTGAGCAGTATCGCCCGTTGCGCAGCCGGGCAGCGCGGTTTTGCGCGAGCTGGTGACAAGAACGGCATCCGTTCGGTTTACGGCGGGATCGTCGCGCGCCGGGCGCATCGGCGGGAGTTACAATGACCTTTCCACGGAGGTCGTCATGCTGCTCGGCGCGGTCACCTACAACGTCTGTAAGGACTGGGATCTGGAGACGCTCATCACCAAGCTCGAAGAGGCCCGCTTCGAGGCGGTCGAGCTGCGGACCACCCATAAGCACGGCGTGGAGCCCTCGCTGACGGCGGCCGAGCGCGCCGCCGTGAAGGCCCGCTTCGCGCGCAGCAAAGTGCGTTTGGTCAGTTACGGGTCGGTTTGCGAGTTCCATTCGCCCGACGCCGCCGAGCGCCGCAAGCACGTCGAGATCGGCAAGCAGTGGATCGAGCTGGCGCACGACACCGGCGCCTGGGGCGTCAAGGTGCGTCCGAACGGCGTGCCGGCGGGGGTGCCGCGCGCGACCACCATCGGGAATATCGCCGCCTGCCTCCGCGAGCTCGGCGAAAAGGGCGCCGGCATGGGAGTCGAGATCTGGGTGGAAGTGCACGGCCGCGATTCGCAGGAGCCGGCTTTCATGGCCGACCTGATGCGGGCGACGAAGCACGACAGCGTCGGCGTGTGCTGGAACTCGAACCCCACCGATGTCGTCAATGGCAGCGTGAAACAGAGCTTCGAGCTGCTGAGGCCCTGGATCAAGAGCGTCCACATCAACGAGCTTGCCAATCCCGCCTATCCGTGGCGCGAGCTGTTCGGGCTGCTGCGCCAGGCGAAGTACGAACGCTACGCGCTGTGCGAGGCACAGGAAAGTAAGGAGCCGGAGCGTTTTCTGCGGTGGTACCGTGCGATGTGGACGGAGCTGAATCGTCCATGCGCCTGATCCTCGCGCTGCTGCTGGTCCTCGCGCCCGCGGGCGCCGCCGTCCCCACTCCCGAAAGCCACTTCGGACATCGCATGGGCGAGGACCGCAAGCTGGTCGATTGGGACAAGGTGGTCTCGTACTTCCAGGCGCTCGAGAAATCGAGCGATCGTCTCCGCACGCGCGTGCTCGGCAAAACGGTTGACGGCAAGCCGTTCCTGGCCGCCTTCATCTCCTCTCCGGCGACGCTGCGCCAACTCGACCGGTATCAACTGATACAGCGCCGCCTCGCCGATCCGCGCCGCACGCCCGAAGAGGAAGCTGCACGACTGGTCATCGACGGCAAAGCGATCGTCATGATCACCTGCTCGGTGCATTCCACCGAGGTGGCCTCGACGATGACGGCGGTCGAGTTCGCCTGGCGGCTGCTCGCCGAAGAAAAGCCGCGCTTCCGCGCCATCCTCGACAACGTGATCCTGATCCTGGTTCCGTCGCTGAACCCCGACGGCGTGAATATCGTCGCCGAGTGGTACCGCAAGACCCTCGGCACGCCCTACGAAGGGACGACGCCGCCGGAGTTGTATCACCGCTATGTCGGCCACGACAATAATCGCGACTGGTACATCTTCAGCCAGCCGGAGACGCGGCATACGGTGACGCAACTGCACAACGCCTGGCATCCGCAGATCGTCTACGACGTCCATCAGCAGGGGCCGTTCGCCTCGCGCATGTTCGTGCCGCCGTGGATGGATCCCATCGACCCCAACATCGACCCGCGCATAGCGCAGTTCTGCAACTGGGTCGGGATGGGCATCGCCGCCGACCTCACGGCAGCGGGCAAGACCGGCGTCGCCGTCAACGCGATCTACGATTTCTGGACTCCGGCGCGGCACTACCAGGCCTACCACGGCGGCCTGCGCATCCTGACGGAATCGGCCAGCGCGCGGCTGGCCACGCCCATCACGGTGCGGCCCGACCAGATCCAGCAGACGGCGCCGGGCTACAATCCGCGCGAACCGAGCTGGAATCACCTGGAGCCTTGGCTCGGCGGCGAGTGGCGCGTGCGCGACATCGTCGACTACCAGCTCATCGCGTTCGAGAGCGTCCTCTACCAGGCGGCGACGCGGCGCGACGATCTGCTGCAGAACTTCTACCGCATCGGCGAGCGCGCGGTGAAGCGCGCCGAGCCGCACGCCTTTGTCGTGCCCTCGCGTCAGCTCGATCCCGGCGCGACGCGCAAAATGCTCGAGACCCTGGCGTTCGGGCAGGTGGAAATCGACCGGTCGCGCGACAGCTTCCAGGCGGGCGGGCGTGTGTTTCCGGCGGGCTCCTACATCATCAGGATGCAGCAGCCCTACAGCGCCTTCGCCAAGACGCTGCTCGAACGCCAGGATTATCCCGATCTGCGCATGTACCCCGGCGGGCCGCCGAAGCGGCCGTACGACGTCACGGCGCACACGCTGCCGCTGCTGATGGGGGTCGACGTGGCGGCGGTGGATCAGCCGTTCACGGCGCGCGCGGACCGCGCGGCGAGTTTTCCGGCGCTGGCGCTCACGCCGGTTCCGCGCGGCGTGCTGCCGGCCTCCGACGTCGATTCCTGGAAGGCGGTCAATCGCGCCTGGCGCTCGGGCGGCGGCGTGTGGCGGGATCGCCTGGGCAGCTTTCACACCGCGCAGTTTCCAGGCGGGCAGTTGGTTCGAGCGCCGCGAATCGGCGTGTACCGCAGCCACATGCCCAGCATGGACGAGGGCTGGACGCGATGGATTCTCGAACAGTTCGGCTTCGCCTACACCAGCCCGCGCAACGCCGACATCCGTAGAGGAGGCCTGCGCGAGAAGTTCGACGTGCTGCTGTTCCCCGACCAGTCGGCCGCGGTCATAGCTCGCGGCTACGCCGAAGGAGCCATGCCCCCCGAGTACGCCGGTGGACTGGGGCGCGAGGGCGCCGAGGCGCTGCGTCAGTTTCTCGCCGAAGGCGGCACCTTGGTGTTCCTGAACGAATCGACCGAGTACGCCGTCGAGCAGTTTTCGCTCCCGGTGAAGAACGTGCTGCACGGCGCGTCGAACCGCGATTTCTATTGTCCCGGCTCGCTGCTGAACGTGTCCCTCGACGCCTCCCATCCGCTGGCGCGGGGGCTGCCGGCGGAGCTGGCGGTGTGGTCCGAGCGCAGCCCGGCCTGGGAGCTCGCGCCGGGATCGGGTGCGCGGATCGTGGCGCGGTATCCGCAGACTTCGGTGCTGGCGTCGGGCTGGCTGCTCGGCGAGAGAATGATCGCGGGGCGTGCGGCCCTGGTCGACGCGCCGGTGGGGAAGGGCCGCGTGATCCTGTTCGGCATGCGGCCGCAGTATCGCGCGCAGAGCTACCGGACCTTCAAGCTGCTGTTCAACGCGCTGACGTACTTCTGAGATGCCTACGAAGATCCAGCACCTGCACACGCACTTCCTGTTTCCGTTTTCCATCGACAAGCAGGCGGTGATGGAGGACCACTGCGAGCTGTGGTCGAAGTACAGCCGCTGGATTGACGGACTGGACGCCTGGATCGCCGCGCACAAGACGCGGGCCAGTTCCGCCGTGGTGGAGAAGCTCGGGCCATGGCGGCGGGCGGCGTATCACAGCTTCGACATGAATTCGCGCGCCTACCAGGACATGGTGTTCTTCCACCCGTTCGTGCGGCGCATCTTCTTCGACATCGGCGAGACCGTGGACACTCGCTCGGAGGCCGAGTCCCTGCTGCACTGCTACGAGCTGCCCGTGCCGCCCGGCGTGAAGCTGTGGTTCGAGGCCGGCGACGCCAAGGGCCGCAGCGCATCGGTCGAGGCCACCGATCTACGCCTGCTGATGTTCGCCAACGGGATCGGCATACTCTCGATCGGCGTGGAGGCCTTCGACCTGACGGCCAGGGACGCCCTGTGGATCAACGAGTCGCTGCGCAAGGTGTATCCCTCGAGCGGCCGCCAGATCCGCGAGGGACGTACGACCAACCGGGTCGCTTTCGTCGTGGAGCGCGACGGGGAGCGCGAGACGATGGTCGAGGAGCGCTTCGAGAAAGGCGAGATCCGAGGATTCCTGCCGCCGCTCGCGAACACGATCACTTCGCTGCTCTATTTCGCCGACTACCAGCGTCAGGAGTTCGAGCCGGTGCTCGACGAGCGCATGATCGTCTACACGTTCGCCACGGTCGACCCGGCCAGCGTACCCGGCGACTACATCCACTCCGAGGACTACCAGGTCCTGCTGAGCCGGTTCCTGTATGTCGACCGCGAAGGCCCCGATTACCGCTACGAGCGCGACTTCACGCGCTCACAGATGCGCGAACAGCTCTACGGCCGCTGGTCGCACGAAGGCACCTGGTACGGCTTCACCAGCTACAGCAACATCACCATCGCGCTGGGCGCGCACGACTGCGACGAGCACGAGCTCGGCGAAGGCTTCCTGGTTCATCGCATGTTCCATACGCGCTACTACCTGATGGCTCTGGTGGCGCTGTTCTACCGCGCGACGCTGCTCGACTTCGCCGAACGCACGGCGCTGGTCTCCAAGCGCCTGTTCCTCGACCAGGAGGACGGAAAGTTCTCCCAGGAGAGCATCCAGATCGCCAACGAATTACGCTCGGAGTTCCTGTTCTTTTCCAACTACTGGCACTTCGACGAGCTGGCCAACAAGGACGAGGAGGTGGAGCACTTCTCGTTGCAATGCCGCGAGTACCGCATCGCCTCCACCAAGAGCGAGATCGAGGGCGAGATCGAAAAACTGAACGCGTCGCTGCACAGCTACTTCCAGTTCCGCAACACGGAGGCCGTGAACCGCCTCGCGATGTTGAGCCTGATCCTCGGCGCGGGTGCCATGATCACGGGATTTTTCGGGATGAACTTCGGCGGCGGCTTCGCCAAATGGTTTTTCGAGCCGGACCCGAGGTTCGCCTGGCTGCACTACCTGTCGATCGGCGCGGTATTTCTCATGGGCGCCAGCGCGGCGACGTTCGGGCTGTGGGTGGTAATCGCCAACTGGGAGGACTATCGCGACATCGTCGTGCCGCGGAAGCCGCGGAAGCCCGGCAGCGTCGAGGGCGGGAGCCTCAAGCGAAGAGCGGGGTTCACGGATTGACTCACAGGCGCCCGGCGCGCCGCCAGTGGTCCTCGAACAGTCCTTTCATGGCCTGCCCCATTCCCAGATGATCGAAGACGATCGCGGTCCACGCCGGCCGCGTGATGACTGGGTCGAGCAGCGCGATCATGCCCTGCGCGCCGTCGAACAGCGCCAGCTTCATCGGCAGCGATTCGAGCAGCCGCACCTGAATGCCCGACGCCACGTAGTCGTGCAGGCGGCTTCGATGTTCGGCGTCGATGGGCGCCGATTCGAGAATCAGCCGGCAGTCGGCGCCGCGCGACCGCGCTTCGCGGACGAGCTGCTCTTCGAGGGGATCGACCGCATACGGCGGTCGGGAGAACTCCAGATACTCGGAGCGGACCTCGGTGAGCATTCGTCGATAGGTCGCCGCCGTCTGACCCGGTTCGTTGACGATTCGGAGAAAGTCGAGCGTGGTGCGCTCGCGATTGCCGTGCGAGTAGGCCGTGCTGAGATCCTCGACCAGCGCCGAGGCCAGCCGGCCCTGCTCGACGCGCTCCTTGTCGATGATGCGCTGCCGGTGCTCGATGTAGTGCGGCAGCGCCAGCGCCGGCTCGATGGCGGAAAACAGCTTGGTCTTCTCCTGCACCACCTGCGCGAATCCCTTTTCGAGCAGGCTGTCGAGGACTTCGTAAATCTTCTGCCGCGGGACGTCGGCGCGGGCCGCCAGCTCGAGCGCCTTGAAGCGCGGGTGGCCGATCAGCACCATGTAGGTGCGCGCCTCGTAGGCATTGAGACCGATCTGCTGGAGCCGCCGCCAGAAGTGCTGGAAGTCGATTCCGGAGTAGTCGCTTGCCATGTTCCATTGTAGGTCATGGCAGCGCGGGTATCATGAGACGTGCGCCCGATACTCCCGCTCGTTCTCGCCGCGGCCATGCTGGCGGCGGCACAGCCGCGAAAGCTGAAAGTTCACATCTCGGTCGACATGGAGGGCGTCGCCGGCGTCGTCACCGGCGACCAGCTCGCGCCCGGCGGCTTCGAGTACGAGCGCTTCCGCGGCTTCATGACGCGCGAGGCGATCGCCGCCATCGAGGCCGCGCGCCAGGCCGGCGCGACGGAGATTCTCGTCGCCGATTCGCACGGCAACGGGCAGAACCTGCTCATCGACCAGCTTCCCGCCGACGTGCGCGTCATTCGCTCCTGGCCGCGGCGCCTCGGCATGATGGCCGGCATCGACTCGACCTTCGACGCCGCCATCTTCCTGGCGTATCACTCGTCGACCAACAATCCGGCGGGCGTTCGGGCTCACACGATATCGAGCGCGCGCCTGACGCGCATCGCCTACAACGGCGCCGTCGTTTCCGAGGGCGCCATGAACGCCGCCATCGCCGGACACTTCGGCGTGCCGGTGGTGATGATTTCGGGCGACGACGCCGCCATCGCCGAGGTGCGTGCCGCCGTCGGCCCCATCGAGGCGGCAGAAGTGAAGCGCAGCCTCGGGTTCCACTCGGCGAACACACTGACACCCGAGGCGGCGCGGGCGCTGATCGGCGAGAAGGTGCGGGCGGCGCTCGGGCGGCTGAAGGACTTCAAGCCCTATCGCGTGGCGACTCCGGTGACGGTGGACGTGACCTTCAAGAGCTACCTGCCGTCGGAGGTGTTCTCGTACTTGAGAATCGTCGAGCGGCCCGACTCTCACTCCATTCGATTCGTCGCACGCGACACGCCGGAGGCGTTGAATTTCCTGCAGTTCCTCATGCACTACAGCGCCGCGCTGGAGCCGTGATGCCCGGCCTAGACGGACTCCGTTTCACGTGCGTCCCGGGCTGCACCAACTGCTGCGACCAGACCGGTTACGTCTACCTCAGCTCGTCCGACGTCGATCGCGCGGCGGCGTTTCTCGGGATGACGCGACGCGCCTTTGCGCGGCGTTATGTGTATCGCACGCGACACCTCCACCGGCTGCGCAAGCCGCGCGGGTCACAGTGCCATTTTCTGAGCGGCGGCGGATGCTCGATCCACCCCGCCAAGCCGACTCAATGCCGCCTGTTCCCGTTCTGGCCGGAGTTGGTGGAGAACCGCGCAGCGTGGCGGCGTACGGCGCGGTACTGCCCGGGCATCGGGCAGGGGCCGCTGATTCAGATCGGCGGCGCGGTGGAGACGGCCGCCCAGATGCGGACGGCATATCCGTCGATGTATTGAGTCACAGGCCCAGCTGGATTTCGGGCTTCGATACCTCGCCGGGCTTAACCGTCACCACCCGCGTATCGGAGACGCGCCGCCCGCCCGCGCCGGTGGCGGCCACCGTGAGACTATAGTCGCCCGGCGCTACGTTGAGCTGCACCCATCGCTTCGCGCCCGTCACCGTGCCGCCCATGGTCTTGTCGACGCCCGCGAGCGTCACCTGGAACGTGAATCCCTCGGCCTTGTCGGCGTCGGCCACCGTCAGTTCGATCGATCCGCGCCGCGCGGCCGCGGCTCGGGTTGTCTCGGATTTCTCAAGGTCCGCCTTGAGGCTTTCGAGCTGCGCTTTGACGTCCTTCTCCAGTTGCGCGAAATTACTCTGGAATTCGACCACCCATTCCTTGGTTTCCTGAAGCACCTGGCCCTCGACCGTCGAGGCAAACTCGCGCGCCCTCTGTATCAGCGCCGTCACCGCCTCGTCCGACGGCGCCGGTCCGGCATGGAAGCGCAGCGTCGTCCAGTCCAGCCGGAACTCCTCGAGCGCCTTCCGCAGCGTGGTGGCCACCAGCACGTAGCGCGCCCAGCCCGTCGAGAACCCGAAGGTCTTGTCGACGCCGATCAGCGCCGCGGCCACGCCCACGAACACCGAGGGCCACAGCGGACTGGACCGTGCGCCCTCCGCGCCCATCAGTTCCTGGGCGATCGGATAGATGCCGGCCAGCGCCGTCAGCACGATCGCCGAGAGCTGAATCGTCCGCGAGAGAAGCCGTTTGAAGCGCTTGGCATCCATGTACCATTGGATCGAGCGCAGCGCCGCCCCCTCGACGTACTTCAGGAGCGCGTCGAGCGACGCCGCCAAGTCGTCGAAATTCCAGGCGGGCGCGCCTTTGCCGGCTTCGATATTGGTCGCCATTCGATGCCCCCCCGCGGCGCGACCATTATAGCGCCGGGCGCACCGGCTACAATAAAAGAAGGCCTCCCGCCCATTCATGCGCGTCGCGCTCGCCCAGATCAACACCACCGTCGGAGACATGCGCGGGAACGTCGACCGCATGCTCGCGACCTCCCGCCGCGCCGCCGATTCCGGCGCCACAGTCGTCGTCTTCCCGGAGCTGGCCGTCACCGGCTACCCGCCCCGCGACCTGGTGGAGAAGCCCGCCTTTGTCGCGCGCGCCGAGGAGGCGCTACAGCGCTTCGCCGCCGAATCCGCCGACATCCCCGCCCACCTCATCGCCGGCGCCATTCTGCCATCGCATTCGGAAACCGGAAAGCGCGTCCTGAACGTCGCGGCCGTGGTGCATCGCGGCGCGGTCGTCTTCCGGCAGGTGAAGATGCTGCTGCCCACCTATGACGTCTTCGACGAGGGCCGCTACTTCGTGCCGGGCGACCGCCAGACGCCCACCGAGATCGCGGGCGTTGCGACGGCCGTCACCGTGTGCGAGGACGCCTGGAACGATAAGCAGTACTGGGAGCGCCCGCTCTACCTGCGCGATCCGGTCGAAGAGCTGGCCGCCGCCGGCAGCCGCATTCTCATCAGCATCAACGCCTCGCCCTACCACATGGGCAAGCGCGCCCAGCGCCGCGAAATCTTCGCCGCCGCCGCCCGGCGCCACAAGATCCCGATCGTCTACGTCAACCTGGTGGGCGGCAACGATCAGCTCGTCTTCGACGGCTCCAGCTTCGCCATGAACGCCGAAGGGCGCGAGATCGCCACGGCGTGCTCTTTCGCCGAGGACCTGGTCTTTTGCGAGCCCTTGGCCGGCCCCGGCGCGGGCGACCATCACGCCGACCTCGCCGACGAGTGCGAGGCCGTCTACGAGGCGCTCGTGGTCGGCACGCGCGACTACATCCGCAAGTGCGGCTTCCACCGCGTGTTGATCGGACTGAGCGGCGGCATCGACAGCTCGCTCACCGCGGCCGTGGCCGTCGACGCCGTGGGACGCGAGAACGTCACCGGCGTCGGCATGCCGGGGCCGTACTCATCGGACCACAGTCTCACCGACGCGCGCGCGCTGGCGGAGAACCTCGGCGTCCGCTTCGAGGTGGCGCCGATCGGCGGGGCCTATCACGAGTTTCTGCGCGCGCTCGACCCGGTCTTCGGGGCGGTGCCGCGCGACGTCACCGAGGAGAATCTGCAGGCGCGGCTGCGCGGCGTGACGCTGATGGCGCTCTCGAACAAGTGGGGCGCACTGGTGCTGACGACGGGCAACAAGAGCGAGCTCGCGGTCGGCTACTGCACGTTGTATGGCGACATGTGCGGCGGCCTTGCGGTGATCTCCGACGTGCCGAAGACGCTGGTGTACCGTCTCTCGCGCGTGGCCAACAAGCGGCATCCGGGCGCGATTCCCGAGAGCGTCTTCGAGAAGCCGCCCTCGGCCGAGCTGCGGCCCGATCAGAAGGACACCGATTCCCTGCCCCCCTACGACGTGCTCGACCCCATCCTGCGCGCCTTCGTCGAGGACACCTGGACACCGGAGGAGATCGCCACGCGCCTGAGCCTGCCGATCGAGCTGGTGCGGGACATCGTCAACAAGGTGGACCGCAACGAGTACAAGCGCCAGCAGGCCGCGCCGGGGCTGAAGGTCACCACCAAGGCCTTTGGCATGGGCCGGCGAATCCCCATCGCGCAGCGATTCTCCGAGTGAGGAGGCGCACGATGACCGCTTGCTCACGCGCGCGGCTCCGTAACTGAGCCGGGACCGTACGGGAGCGGAGGCGATGCGGATGCGAAACGCCGGACGTTACTCCACCGGCATTAGGGCGGCGACCTCTTCGCGGACGAAGCGGGCGCGGCCGCGGATGAAGTAGCGCAGGTCCCCGGCGGCGCCGTCATAGATATCCATCGCGTCGCGCCGGTTGGGGTCGCCGTCGACGGCGCCATAGATCAGGCCGAGGATGCGGTCGGCCTCCTGCGCCAGCCAGTCGTCCGCCGCGGCGACTTCGGCGCAGGCGTCGACGGCGGCGAGGAATTGCCGCTTGAGCGCCGGAATCGCCAGGGCGCGGCGAACCAGCAGGTTGCCTTCGACACCCTCCATCAGCGGTTGCTCCATCCAGATGAAGGTCGCGTCCTTATCCCAGGGGATGAACTGGAAACGCTTCGATTCGTCGAAACGGTACAGGTAGAAATTGTTCACGCCGCCTTCGCGGAGCAGGCCGTCGCGTTCGCCTGCGAAGGTCTCGACGGCGAGATACGTCAGGAAGTGACGCCAGTCGAGATACTCGCCGAGGACCCGCTCGAAATCGTCGCCGGGGGTCTCGTTGATGGCGCGGATGAAATCGGCGATGGCTTCCGGTTGCGGCGACTTCTCGTGGGTCTTGGGGTCGAACGGCAAGGGCACGTACTTCGAGGCGTCGCCGCGGACGGAGAGGTTCCAGTCGTCACTCCACTTGTATTCGTAGAGGTAGCCGGCGTCGTCGCGCAGGGCGCGGCGCAGGAAGTTCTTGTCGATGGACTCGACGATGGCGTAGACGCCGGTGTACTCGTCGTTCACATAAAGGCGCGTGTGGGTGACGCGCGGAGCGGCGATCCCCATGCGCTCGAACAGCAGCATCGCCAGGCGCTCGCGCGCCATGGGCGGGTCCTGCCAGAGGTTGTCGAGCACGATCGACTTCAGACCGCGGAAGCGCTGCTCGGGCGCGTAGCGGTCGAAGTCGACGCGCAGTCCGGGTTTGACCGGCGAGCGGCTGCCGCGTCCGCGCGAGCGCACGGCGATGTCGTCGATGTACTCGCCGCGCCACAACATCGCTGCCGGGTAATAGGTGTTATCGAGGAAGTTCTGCTTGAGCTTGGTCCAGTCGGAGGGATGGACGTAGAGCCGGATTTCGTGGAGCACGGAGCGGTCGAAGAGAGCGTCGGCTGGCGCCGGGGGATCGGTCTGGGCCAGGACAAGGCCGCCGAGCAGTAAAGAAATGAGAACACGCATAGACCCGGATGACTCGAAGGCACGTATCGGGCCAACCGGTTCTAAACGGTTTAGCGGCGGCAAGCGGGTGAAATACCCCTGCTTCGGATAGCCGTCTCACCAATGAGTGAGCGACCCATCGGGGCGGAAGTAGACGTTGGAGCGGCCCGGAGTCGTGACTTCGGCGACCATCTGCACGGCCTTGAGGTCGAGCGTGACGCCGAGGCCGGAGCGATCGTTCGGCCACAGCTTGCCGTTCTTGAAGTCGTGGCACTCGGGCAGATACGACGGGGCGGGCCGCTGCGCGCCTTCCACCATCACGGGCCCCGAGAAGGTGGAGAGTACGTTGCAGATCGCCGCGGTCGCCACGGGTCCGGTGAAGTGCGGAATGATGCCGACGGCGTGGGTCTCGCAGATGCCCATGATCTTGATCATCTCGGTGATGCCGCCGACGTTGGGGAGCGTGGCACGGATGTAGTCGATGTCGTGGTTCTCCACCAGCTTGTTGAAGTCGTAGCGCTGGCCCCACTCCTCGCCGTGACAGAGCGGCACGGTGGTCATCATGCGCAGCTTGGGGATGTCCTGGTGGGCGTGCTCGTCGCGCCGGGGTCCTCGACGGTGTACGGCTCGAACTCCTCCATGAGACGGCAGGCGCGCAGCGCGTCGGCGTAGTCGAAGCGCTGGTGGAGGTCGATCATCCAGTCGCCGTTCTCGCCGACGCCCTCGCGAATCGCCTTGGACACGCGCGCGATCTGGCGCACGCGCTCATGGGTGTTGAAGACCCCGCCGGTGACGGCGCCGCCACCATCGCCGCCGCCGATGCGGTAGGCCCGGAAGCCCTGCTCGATGACCTGGCGCGCGCTGTCGCGGATGCGCGCCAACGGGTCGGCCTGCGCGGCCGGACCGCCCCCGCCGCCCCCCGGCGAGTAGCATTCGCAATGGTTCCGCACGACCCCGCCGAGCAGCTCGTGCACGGGGACCTTGAGGGCCTTGCCCTTGATGTCCCACAGCGCCAGATCCATGGCGCCCAGGGCGTGGACCTTCTCGCGCCCCGGCGGATAGAACCAGTCGATGTACATGTGCTGCCAGATGCGCTCGATCTGAAACGGATTCTTTCCGATGAGGCTGCCGGCGCACTGCTCCAGCATGTCCCTGGAACCGCCTTCGCCGATGCCGGTGATTCCGATATCGGTTTCGACGGTCGCCAGCATATTGCTCTGGTTCACCAGGCGCTGCACGTTCGGGGGCTCGTAAATGCGCACGCGGGTGATCTTGGCCTTCGGAAGCGCGGCCTCCGAGGGCCGCGGTCTCAAAAGAGTCGCGCCGGCGGCGCCGGCGAGGGACTGAAGGAAGCGTCGTCTACGCATGTGCGATCTCCTTGTCTAGGGCGGTGCCGACGCCCTATGTTTAGGGCGGCGCCGACGCCCCGCGTTACTTCTTCGGCGGCGGGATGACGTGGTCGACGCCCTGCCGCACTCCGTACGTCGGCCCCTGCGACTTGTAGTCGCCCGCGCCGCGGCCGCTCCAATTCCAGGCGATGCGTCCGGCGGCGAGCGTCAGATCGCACACCAGGCGCCGGCGGCCGCGCAGGGCCGCGCCCGATGCGTCGAGGAATCCGAAATCGCCTTCCATCATGCGCCAGGCGGCGACGTCGGCGACCGCGCCTACGCTCAGGTGGCCCAAATCCTCGCGGCGGATAACCTGGGCCGGCTTCCATGTGGAGGCGCGAATGACATCGGCCAGCGTCATGTTCATGGCGAGGCACTTCGACATGGTGGTCGGCATGTCGATCATGCCGGCGTTCATGCTGCCGTCGTGCAGATCGGTCGAAATGGTGTCGGGCGCGAAGCCCTGAGCGATGGCCGGCGCGGCGTTGCGGAACACGAAGCTGCCGCCGCCGTGTCCGACATCGAAGATCACGCCGCGCTTTCGCGCCTCGCGGAGGTAGGAATACAGCCTCCCCTGCTCGTCGATCCACGGCACCGGACCGCGGAAGCAGTGCGTGCTGATGTCGCCGGGCCGCAGCCGCTCGGTGACGAGCTGCCAGTAAGGCCTCTGGGGAAGGAAGTATCCGAAGTCGACCATCATCGGAATGCCGGCGGCCTTCCCGGCGGCGATGGCCTGGTCGACCGAATCCCAGTCGGGCTTCTGGTAATGAGCCGACTTGACGCCCACGACGACGTCCTTATGCTTCGCGGCCAGGCGCGCCACCTCCTGGGCGCTGAAGTCGCCCTGCTCGACGATGTCGGTGATCATGCCGAAGCCGGCGATGTTGATGAGGGCCAGCACGCGCGTGCGGACCCGATCGATCACTGTGTGGCGAAAGGTCTCGAAGTTACGCCAGCCGGAACTGCCGGCGTCGACCATGGTGGTGACGCCGGTGCGAAAGCTGAAGGCGTCGGGCTGCACGCTCAGGTCGCCCGCCCAGGCACCCTTGATTCCAGTGGAGTGGAAGACGTGCACGTGCAGGTCGATGAGGCCGGGAGTGACGTAGAGTCCGACGGCGTCGATGACCAGGCGCGCCTGGGCCGGCGGAATGTTGGCGGCGACGGCCGCGATCTTCCCGCCGCTGACCGCGACGTCCATCACCCGGTCGATGTTGTTGCGCGGATCGATGACGTGGCCGCCTTTGAGCACCAGGTCGTAGGACGGTTGCGCGAACACGGCCGCGGCGGAGGCGATCACAAGCAGCATCTTTCGCATAGTCCGTATGGTAAAGTATGCGGCCATGCCTCGCACGGTGACAATGGAAGAACTGACGCGCATGACCGGCCAGGAGGTCGCCGCCAGCGATTGGACGACGGTCACGCAGGAGACGATCGACCGCTTTGCCGAGGCCACCGGCGACCACCAGTGGATTCACGTCGACGCCGCACGGGCGCGGGCCGAGACGCCCTTCGGGGGGACGATCGCGCACGGATTCCTCACGCTGGCGCTGCTCAGCAGCCTGAGCCGCGACGCGATGGAGGTGGCCGGCGATTTCAAGATGCGCATCAACTACGGGCTGAACCGGCTGCGATTCGCCGCACCCGTGCCGGCGGGCTCGCGCATTCGCGCGCGATTCACGCTGGCGGCGATCGAGCGTGTCGCCGGCGGCTGGCAGACGGCCTGGAACGTGGTGGTGGAAGTCGAAGGCGGGAGCAAGCCGGCGCTTGTCGCCGAGTGGTTGACGCGGGCGTACGAATAGCGCGCGGCTCTCGGGGGAACCAGCGCACAACACAGCCGCGGGGGGCGAGCGTGCCTGCACGGCGTGCGGGCGCCGTCGTACAATCGGTGATCGCATGGCAAAACTCGGCTTCGCGGGACTTGGCATCATGGGCTACCCGATGGCGCGCAACCTGGCGCGCGCCGGTCACGAGGTGGCCGTCTGGTCGCACACGGCATCGAAGAGGAACAAGCTCGCCGGGGAAGTGAACGCCATCCCCTGCGCGACTCCACGCGAGGTCGCGGCGCACGCCGAGTGCACGTTTCTGTGCGTGGGCGACACGCGCATGTCGGAGGAGGTGATCCTCGGCGCGAACGGCCTGGCGGAGGGCGCCAAGGCGGGATCGGCGATCGTCGACGCCAGTACCGTGTCGGTGGCGAGCAGCCTCAAGGTCACCGAAGCGCTGGCCGCGAAGGGCGTTGGATTCCTGGGCGCTCCCTGCACGGGATCGCGTCCCGGCGCCGAGGGCGGCACGCTGACTTTCATGATCGGCGGCGACCAGGCGCTGTTCGAACGCGTGAAACCTTGGCTGGAGCCGATGGGCAAGCAGCTCTACTATTGCGGCGGCCCCGGAATGGGGCTGCACGCCAAACTGACGCAGAACCTGATCCTGTGCAACCTGCTTCAGGCGTTCAACGAGGGCCTGGTGCTCAGCACCAAGGCCGGAGTCGACCCCAACCTGATGCTCGAGATCCTGAACAACTCGGCGGCCAAGAGCGGATTGATCGCCTTCAAGGCGCCTTACGTTTTCAAGCGCGATTTCCAGACCAACTTTTCCGTGAAGTGGATGCAGAAGGACATCGCGCTGATGCTCGAATCCGCCCAGGACCTCCAGGTGCCCCTGCCGCTGACGAGCCTGACGCAGCAGGTCTTCCGGGCCGCCATCGCGCGCGGCTTCGGCGACGACGATATCTGCTCGACGATCAAGGTCCTCGAGGACATCGCCGGCGTCCAGGTCAAGGGCTGAGCGATGCCGAACCTCGCGTTGGTCCGCGCCGCGCTGGCCGCCGGCGACGGCATCTTGCGGCTGGCGCCCTGCTGGGTGCCGCGGGCTTTCCTGATGCCGGGCGGACGGCTGAAGCTCGATCCGCGCGACCTGTATTGTCTGGGCGCGCACCGCGGCGGCATCGACGAGCGCTGGTTCGCCTCGACCACGCGCGCCGACAACGGTCCCGGCACGCCGGACGACGAGGGCCTCAGCTATATCTCGATCGACGGAAAACGCATCCAGCTCCGCGAGGCGGTCGCCGAGATGGGCGACGATCTGCTCGGCGCAGGGGTGATGCGCGAGCACGGCGGCTGGAACCTGTTGTGCAAGTTCTTTGACAACCTCGGCCCGATTCCGCACCATCTTCATCAGACCGACGAGTTCGCCCGCCGGGTCGGCCGCAAGGGGAAGCCGGAGGCCTACTATTTCCCGCCGCAGTACAACTTCAAGGACAACAATTTCCCGTACACGTTCATGGGACTGGAGCCCGGCACGACGCGCGACGACGTGCGCCAGTGTCTCGAGCGCTGGAACGACGGAGACAACGGTATCCTTTATCACTCGAAGGCCTACAAGCTGAAGCCCGGCACGGGATGGCAGATCGACGCCGGGATTCTGCACGCGCCGGGGTCGCTGGTGACCTACGAGCCGCAGGTGAACTCCGACGTGTTCGCGATGTACCAGTCGATGGTCGAGGGCCGGGCGGTGCCGTGGGATTTGCTGGTGAAGGACGTGCCGCCGGAGCATCACCACGATCTCGACTACATCCTCGACATGCTGGACTGGGACGCCAACACCGATCCCGAGTTCGCCGAGCACCGGCTGTTCGATCCGGCGCCGGCGCGCGATCCGGCATACATGGCCGAGTCCGGCTACATCGAGCGCTGGGTGGTGTATTCGACGCCGCACTACTCGGCGAAGGAGCTCACGGTGCTGCCCGGCCGGTCGGCGACGATCGCGGACGCGGCGGCGTACGGGCTGATCGTCGTGCAGGGCTGGGGATCGGTCGGAAGGCTCGACGTGGAGACGCCGTCGCTCATCCGGTACGGGCAGATGACCAAGGACGAGCTGTTCGTGACAGCCGAGGCGGCCGCGCGTGGCGTGGTGGTCGTCAACCGGAGCGATAAAGAGGACCTGGTGATGCTGAAGCACTTCGGTCCGGGGAACCCGGACGCGGCGTCGCTCATCAAGTAGAAATTACCTCCCCCCGCAACCGGCGCGCGGCCCGCCACATCCAACATTCCAGAGGTGCAGAGACCCATGCGATGGACAAGTGCGTCCTGGATGGTGGCGGCGATGCTGGCGCTCTCCGTGTCGGCCAAGGACGAGAAACAGAAGCCCAAGGACCCCAAGAAGGATGTCGAGGCCATCGGCGAGCGCGACGTCTCCAAGGGGGTCAACCTCTACTCGCTGGAGTCCGAGATGAAGCTCGGGAAGCAGATGGCCGACGAGGTCGAAAAAACCGCGAAGATCCTCACCGATCCGGTCGTCAGCGAGTTCGTGAACCGGCTCGGGCAGAACCTCGTGCGAAACTCCGACGCCAAGGTGCCGTTCACTATTAAGGTGGTCGACTCCGAGGAGATCAACGCCTTCGCGCTGCCGGGCGGCTTCTTCTTCATCAACAGCGGACTGATACGCCTGGCGCAGACCGACGCGGAACTGGCCGGCGTCATGGCGCACGAGATCGCGCACGTCAACGCGCGTCACGGGACGCGGCAGGCGTCGCGCGCGCAGGTCGCCAGCTGGGCGACGATTCCGCTCATCTTCCTCGGCGGCGGATGGGGCGCCTACGGCGCGCAGCAAGCGGCCAATTTCGGACTGCCTCTCACGTTCCTGAAGTTCTCGCGCGGTTTCGAGAACGAAGCCGATCTGCTGGGCGTCCAGTACCTCTACAAGGCCGGCTACGACCCCACCGAGATGATCTCGTTCTTCGAGCGCCTGGAGGCCCAGGAGAAAAAGAAGAAGGGCACTCTCGGGAAGGCCTTCAGCACTCACCCGCAGATTTCGAGCCGCATCAAGAACGTGCAGACCGCGATCCGCGAGTACCTGCCGGATCGCCCCGAGTACGCCATCTCCTCCAGCGAGTTCGTCGACATGAAGGCCCGCCTCGACCAGCTTCAGGCGCGTGTAAAGCAGCCCGAGGATCCCGGTAAGCCGACACTTCGGCGGCGCAATTCCGGCAAGATCGAGGGCGAGGAGAAGGAACGCGCCGAGGAGTCCGACGAGAAGCCGACGCTGAAGCGACGCAACGTCACCGACTGAAGGTCAGCCGGCGAACACGCCGGACGCCGTCAGCGATTCCGGAGCGAGCCCGCAGCTCGCCACCGCTCGGCGCACTTCCCCGACCTTGCTGGAATAGGCGGGAAACTCCACGACCGTTACCGGGCGATCGACGCCCGCCGTCTGATGCCGGATTTCCGGATTGATCGGGAACGACAGCTCCGCCAGCGTCTCGAGCAAGTCTTCGAGATGCCGGGGGTCGAGGGAGATTCGCAAGGACTGGAGCTCGCCTTCGTTCGAGGCAAGCAGGGGTGAATCGGATAACCCGACGGACCACACGGTGGTACTCCTCCCGCGAGTGGTCCAAAAACAACAAACCCCGCTAAAGAGCGGGGTGGCCGGTTTCGGGTTGCCGACTCGCCTTTAGCACTTTTTTTAGCGTGGTTGCAATTAGCCGACCCGCCCGCTTGCGCGGTCGAGCCTAAATCAATCCACGAAACTTCAGTCTAACACAAATGCCGGCTTGAAGCAATGGGGTTCGCCGAGAAACACGCGCTTTTCGAGGAGATTCGGCGCTCCAGCGGCCGGAGGAAGATACGGGCTTCTGGACCCGAGCAGAAGGCGGGCGGCCCCATCGGGCTTTGTGGCTTCGAACAGGCAAGTCCTTCCGCCTGCCCTACCCTCTACTTTGACCGAGTCCGAGCCTCAAACCGCGCGATAACACGGTTTCGGGCGCAGTGCAGAGCCCTTAAGGGACGCCAACGGCCGGTCACTCGCGGCACACAAGGGAATGCCGCCTTCATGTCCGATCAGGATCGTGAAGTCAGTCGCTACGACATGCCAATGCGGCGACTGCAGCCTCGAGAATTCCAGCCGCGTCCC
>CAZEVY010000019.1:0-36415 GCA_964515555.1 uncultured Solibacteraceae bacterium
TCACCATCGTCGCCGCATGAATCAACGCAGAAACCGGCGTCGGACCTTCCATCGCGTCGGGCAGCCAGACGTAAAGGGGAACCTGCGCCGACTTCCCCGCCGCGCCCACCATCAGCAGCAGACAGATGGCCGTGATCCACCCTGCGGTGGCTTCGGGCGAGAGCTTGGCGGCGCTCTGGAACACCGGGCCGAAATCGAGCGAGCCGAACTTGATGAAGATGAGAAACAGCGCCAGCGAAAACCCGAGGTCACCGAGGCTGTTCACGATGAACGCCTTATTGGCGGCCGTCGAGGCGCTGTGCTTGAGGAAGTAGAAGCCGATCAGCAGGTAGCTGCACAGTCCCACGCCCTCCCAGCCGACAAACAGCAGCAGGTAGTTCGACGCCAGCACCAGGATCAGCATGAAGAACATGAACAGGTTCAGGTACGCGAAGAAACGGTAGTAGCCGCCTTCGTGTGCCATGTAGCCGGTGGCGTAGACGTGGATGAGAAAGCCGACGCCGGTGACCACCAGCAGCATCACCGCCGAGAGCCGGTCGACCGCGAGGTCGAAGCCGACGTTCAGCGCGCCGCTCGCGATCCAGGTGAAATAGCGTTCGACATGCGGCGTCTCCAGGGCGCCGAGCGCCACCAGCGTCTTCAGCGTCCAGAGAAAGGCGAGCAGCACCGAGCCGCAGGCGACAGCGTTGATGGCCGCCTTCGGCAGTCTTCTCCCGGCGAGCCCGTTGACGAGGAAGCCCGCGAGCGGAAGCGCCGGAATGAGCCAGAGTTGCTGCATCGTCAGTTCTTCATCGAGGCGATGTCGTCGATCTGGAGCGTCTGCCGGTTCCTGTACACCGTGAGAATGATCGCCAGGCCGACCGCCGCCTCGGCCGCCGCCACCACCATCACAAAGAAGGCGAACAGGTGGCCGTCGGCCTGTTTCCACTGGTAGGCGAAGGCGACGAAGCTGAGGTTCACCGCATTGAGCATCAGCTCGATCGACATGAATACCGTGATGATGCTGCGGCGGAACAGGAATCCCGCGACGCCGAGCGTGAACAGCACCGCCGAAAGGATCAGGTACCAGGAGAGCGGGACCTGAGCCATCACTCGATCTCCTTGCGAGCGAGCACGACGGCCCCGAGGATCGCGATCAGGATGAGCACGCTGGTCGCCTCGAACGGCAGCAGGTACTCGGTGAAGAGGAGCTTGCCGGCCTCGCGCGCGCCGCCGCCGGTGAATTGGCCGAACTTCACGGGCGGTGAACTCGGCAGCTCGCGCTGAATCAGGTAGCTGATCATGCCGAGCAGCGCGACCAGCAGCGGGGCGCCCAGCCATCGGGCAAGCCGAGGACCGCCGCGTCCCGTCTCGCCACCCGCGTTGAGCAGCATGATGACGAAGACGAACAGCACCATGATCGCCCCGGCGTAGACCACCACCTGCACGGCTGCGATGAACTCGGCGCCAAGAAGCAGGTAGAGCACCGCCAGCGCTCCCATAACGCCGACCAGTGAGAGCGCGCTCTTAATCGGATGCGTCTGCACCACGACGTTGACGCCGCAGACCACCGCGATCGCGGCGAACAGGAGGAACAGTCCGGCGTCCATCGTCTATGCGAGCGCCACCGCCAGGCCCGTCGCGAACAGGTTCACGATGCCGAGGGGAAACATGCGCGTCCAGGCGAACTGCATGAGCTGGTCGTAGCGGAAGCGCGGCAGCGTGCCACGCACCCAGATAAAAACAAAAAGCAGGAATCCCGTTTTCGCACCGAACCAGAACAGCGGGACCAGGTAGGGCTGCAAGGCGGGAACCAGCAGCACCACGCCGATTCCGGCAAAGACCAGCGCGAAGGCGGGCAGCGTCAGCCGGTCGAGCCGCCGCGCCGGGCGCACGCCGTGATAGAGCATGATGGCCGCGCCCCCCAGGAACACCAGCGACGGAATGTACTTCGAGCCGAGTTCGGCCGGAAACGGCGGCGTCCAACCGCCGAGGAAGAGCGTCGTCGCCACGGCGCACATGGTCACCATGTTGGCGTACTCGGCCATGAAGAACGAGGCGAACTTCATGCTCGAATACTCGGTGTGGAATCCGGCGACCAGCTCGTTCTCGGCCTCGGGCAGATCGAACGGAATGCGGTTGGTCTCGGCGAACCCGGCGATCAGGAACAGACCGAAAGCGATCACCTGCGGCATCGGCATCTGGAAGATCGACCAGCGCGGCAGGAAGCCGAGCAGGTACCCTTCCTGCCCGCCGACGATCTCGCGCAGGCTGAGCGTGTTCAGCATCAGCAGCGGCGAGGCGATCGCCAGCGCCAGGGGCAGCTCGTAGCTGATCATCTGCGCCGACGATCGCAGCGCCCCGAGCAGCGCGTACTTGTTGTTCGACGCCCAGCCCGCCAGCGCGATGCCGTAAACGCCGATCGACGAAATCGCGAGCAGAAACAGCACGCCGATGTTGATGTCGGCCAGTCCCATGTCCGTCTCGACGCCGCCGATCTCGATCTTCGGCCCGAAGGGAATCACCGAAATCGAGGTCAGCGCGAGCGCCACCGCGAGGATCGGCGCCAGCAGGTAGAAGAAGCGGTTGACGTGCGGCGGCAGCAGGTCTTCCTTGGTGAGGAGTTTCACGACGTCGGCCAGCGGCTGCAACAACCCGTGCGGACCGACACGCGACGGGCCCATACGCAACTGGATGTGCGCGATCACCTTGCGCTCCACCCATTGCAGGTAGGCCAGCGTCGTCAGCAGCACCGCCGCGACGATCCCGGCCTTCAGCAGCGTCAGAACGAAGAAGTTCATTTGTCGAGCGGCACAGGGCCGGCGCGGCCCGCGCTCCTTTCGGAAACTTGCGACGATTCGGCCGCGCCAGGCTCCGTTGTGCCGCTCAAGTTCCTATAGAGAGCACCCGTGTAGAGAGCACCCGGCGCTTCGGCGACGGCCTGGAGCGCCTTCGAGTATCGTCCGAGCGTCCCCGACGTGAACAGCGTATCGCGCGCCGGACGAATGCGGTCCGGCCGCGCATCCACGGGAATCCGGCCGTTCAGCGCAATCCCTCGCGGGTAGCCCGGCACCGTTCGGCAAATCTCGTCGAACACCGCGTCGGCGCGCGCCGGCCCGAGGTCTACGCGCAGCTCGCGCGCGATCAGCCCGAAGATGTCGAGGTCGGGCTTGGCGCCCATGACTTCGAGGGCTTTCCTGAGTTTCTGCACTTCGCCGGTGACGTTGGTGACCGTACCCGACTTCTCGTAGGCCGATGCCGAGGGCAGCACCACGTCGGCGCGCGTGGCGGTTTCGGTGAGGAACATGTCCTCGACGACGAGGAACCCCGGCGAGGAGCTGGCGTCCTTCAGCGGATTCGCCCCGACGACCCAAAGCACGTCGAGATTCGCCGCCAGCATTTCGGCGATGCCCAGCCCCGGCGCCGGCGCCGCGCGATAGCCGGGCAGCAGCTCGGGCGCCAGGCCCATGTCGAGCGCGCCGCGCGAATTCGAGTCGTCGAGCAGGCAGACGTATTTCACAGGGATGCCGAGCGAGTCGCCGAATGCGACCAGGCTTCGCACGCCGTCGCCGCGCACCGCGTCGCCGAAGAGAATCACGAGCTCCGATTCCGCCTTCAGTTTCTCCGCGAGCGATTCGACCGCGGCCGTTTCCTCGCCCGCGCGAGCACGTAGCGAAGCGGCGGCGTAGAGATCCTCGCGCACAGGCCCTTCGGCCACCGTGTAGACGCGCGCCTGGTGATGCCGCCAGTTGGCTCGCAACTGGAACGCGAGCAGCGGATGCTGCTGCGCGAGGTCGGCGCCGACGACCAGCGCCGCCTTCGTCGTATAGAGGTCGGCGACGGTGGCGAGCGCGTTCGAGCGGCCGCTGAGGGCATCGAGCAGCGTGACCAGGTCGCCGGAGCGCCGGTGATCGATATTGTTTGTTCCGAGGCCCTCGCGCGCGAGCTTCTGAAGATAGAAGTTCTCCTCGTTCGTTGTGTGCGTGGAGCCGATGACTCCGAACGTCGCGGCGCGTGCCTTCGCATCGCGGAACTTTTCGCCCACCACAGCGAGGGCCCTGGACCACGACACCGGCTCCAGCTTTCCCGCCGTGCGGACCAGCGGCGATTGCAGACGCTCGGTGTGCTCGACGAAGTCGAACGCGTAGCGTCCCTTGATGCACAGGAACTCGCCGTTGATTCCCGAGCGGTCGCGATTGTTGCCGCGGATGATCCTGTTGTCGCGCACCCCGAGCGTCGTCTTGCAGCCGTCGGCGCAGTGCGTGCAGATGGTGCCGACGTGCTGCATCTCCCAGGGCCGCGTCTGGTAGCGGTAGATGCCGCTGGTGAGCGCGCCGACCGGACAGATGTCGATGCAGGCGCCGCACTCGTCGCACTCCAGGTGGTCGCCCTTGTTGGGCGTGATCTCCGAATAGGCGCCGCGATTGGTGACGCCGAGCGCGTTGACGCCCAGCCCCTCGTTGCAGATGCGCACGCAGCGATAGCAGAGGATGCAGCGCGGCGCGTCGAAGTAGACCACCGGCGACCACTGCTTTTCCTCGACGTGATGCTTCACCTCGGTGAAGCGGCTCTCGCCGGCGCCGTAGCGGAACACCATGTCCTGGAGCTCGCACTCGCCGCCCTTGTCGCACACCGGGCAATCGAGCGGGTGATTCGTCAGCAGGAACTCCAGCATGTACTTGCGCGCGGCGACCACCGCCGGCGACTCCGTCCGCACCACCATGCCTTCGGCGACCGGAAGCGTGCACGAGGCCAGGAGCTTCGGCGCCTTCTCGACCTCGACCAGACACATGCGGCAGGCGGCCTGGAGCGAGAGCCCTTCGTAATAGCAGAACGCGGGGATCTCGATGCCGGCGCGCCGGGCGGCGTCGATGACGAGCGTGTTCGGCGCGGCCTGCAACGCGCGGCCGTCGACGGTGAAGTTGACGAGATCGGCCATCAGCCCACCGCCACCAGTTCACTCGCCAGCAGCTTGGCCTCGAATTCGCCGCGGAACTTCTCGACGATCGAGATGGTCGGCATGGCAGCCGCGTCGCCGAGCGGACAGAAGGTGCGCCCGAGCATGTTCTTGGAAAGCTCGCCGACCATGTCGATGTCGTTGGCCGAGCCGATTCCCTCGTTGAGACGGCCGAGCAGTTTCTTCAGCCACAGCGTGCCTTCGCGGCAGGGGATGCACCAGCCGCAGCTCTCATGCTGATAGAAGCGCATGATGCGCAGCGCGACCGCGACCATGTCGGTTCCCTCGTCCATGACGATCACGCCGCCCGAGCCGAGCATGCTCTTCGCCTTGGCGAGCGAATCGAAATCCATCGGCAGATCGCACTCCTCGGCACGCAGAATCGGGCAAGACGATCCGCCGGGGATCACCGCCTTCAGCTTCTTGCCGCGCGACATGCCGCCGCCGATCTCCTCGATCATGCGCATCAGGTTGAATCCCATCGGCAGCTCGTAGACGCCGGGACGATTCACGTGGCCCGAGAGGCAGTAGAGGCGCGTACCGCCGTTCTTCGGCGTGCCGAGTCCGGCGAACCAGGCGCCGCCGTTGAGAAGAATCGAGGGCACGGCGCAATAGGTCTCGACGTTGTTGAGCACCGTCGGACACTGGAAAGCGCCGCTGACGGCGGGGAACGGCGGCCGAATGCGCGGAATGCCGCGCTTGCCTTCGAGCGATTCGAGCAGCGCCGACTCCTCGCCGCACTCATAGGCGCCGGCGCCGGTGTGCGTGTAGGCCTCGAAGTCGAACCCGGTTCCGAGGATGTTCCTGCCGAGATAGCCGCGCGCGCGCGCTTCTTCGATGGCGCGGTCCATGATGTCGATCAGGTAGCGATACTCGCCGCGGATGTAGATCCAGCCGCGGTGGGCGTCAACGGCGAGGCCGGCGATGAGCATGCCCTCGATCAACTGGTGCGGGTCGTTCTCGATCAGCAGGCGGTCCTTGCAGGTGCCGGGCTCGCTCTCGTCGGCGTTGACGACGATGTACTTCGGCTTGGGCGATTGGCGCGGGACGAAGCCCCACTTCATGCCGGTGGGGAAACCCGCGCCGCCGCGCCCGCGGAGGTTGGACGCCTTCACCTCGTCGATGATCTGCGAGGGCTGCATGGCGGCGGCCTTCCGGAAGGCCTGGTAGCCGTCGTTGGCGAGATAGGTGTCGAGCGACTGCGGATTGTCGAGCGCGAAGCGCCGCGTGAGGACCTTCACTTCGAGAGGATGGGGAGGGTTAAAGAGCATCGATCAACTCGTCCAGCTTCTCGGGTGTGACGTTGTGGTGGAACTCGTAGTTCACCTGTATGGCGGGCGCCCAGGAACAGGCGCCGATGCACTCGACCTCTTCGAGAGAGACGCGGCCGTCGCCGGTCACCTGCTTGTTGCCGATGCCGAGCTTTCCACAGGCCCGCTCCCACAGCTCCTCGCCGCCCCTCAGCATGCAGCTCACGTTGGTGCAAATCTGCACGTGATGCCGGCCGAGCGGCCGCTTGCGCAGCATTGAATAATAGCCGAGCACCTCGTCGACTTGCAGCGTCGCGATGCCGAGCCGTCCGGCGATCTCTTCGGCGACCTCGGCGGTGATGGCGCCGACCTCGTCCTGGGCGTACATCAGCATCGGAATGAGCGCCGCGCGCTGGCGGCCCTCCGGGTAGCGCTCGATCATCTCCGAGAAGCGCTCTTCGAGCGCGGGCGAGAACGTCATCGGTCGACGTCCCCCAGCACGAAGTCGAGGCTTCCCATCGAAGCGATGCAGTCGGCGATCATGCGCCCTTCCACCAACACCGGGAGCGCCTGGAGATTGCCGAAGCTCGGCGTGCGCATGTGCACGCGATAGGGACGCGACGTGCCGTCGCTCACCACGTAATGGGCAAGCTCGCCGCGCGGCGACTCGACCGCGGCATAGGCTTCGCCGGCCGGCACCGTCACGCCCTCGGTGACGATCTTGAAGTGATAGATGAGCGCCTCCATCTGCGTTTTCATCTTTTCGCGATCGGGCAGCACCACGTGCGGCGCGTCGGCCTGGTACGGGCCTTCGGGCATGCCTTCGAGCGCCTGAGTAATGATTCGCGCGCTCTGGCGCATCTCTTCCAGCCGTACCTGGTAACGCGCGAAGACGTCGCCGGCCGTGCGCGTCGGCACGACGAAGTCGAACTTGTCGTACGACGAGTAGGGCTCGTCCTTGCGGATGTCCCAGGCGATGCCGGCGGCGCGGATCAGCGGACCGGTAACGCCGAGGTCGAGCAGATCGGCGACGGGCGCGTAGCCGACGCCCTGGGTGCGCCGCGTCCAGATCGGGTTCTTCGTCAGCAGATCCTCGTACTCGTCGACGTTGCCGGGAAACGCTCGAATGAACTTGCCTACTGCGTCCTGCCAGCCGCGCGGCGCTTCAAGCGCGAGGCCGCCGATGCGGAAGTAGCTCGTCATCATGCGCTGGCCGGAGAACATTTCAAAGATACGGAGAATGTCCTCGCGCTCGCGGAAGCAGTAGAGGAACACCGACATCGCGCCGATGTCGATGGCGTGCGTCCCGAGCCACACCAGGTGCGAGTTCAGCCGCGTCAACTCGGCGAGCATCACGCGCATCCACTGCGCGCGCGGCGGGATCTCGACGCCGAGCAGCTTTTCGACCGCCAGACAGTAGCAGAGATTGTTCGAGAGATTCGCCAGGTAGTCGACGCGATCGGTCAGGGGAACACCCTGCTGCCAGGTGAGCGCCTCGAACTGCTTCTCGATGCCGGTGTGGAGATAGCCGATGTCGGGGCGCGCGGTGACGATGGTCTCGCCATCGAGCTCCAGCACTACGCGCAGCACGCCGTGCGTGGAGGGGTGCTGCGGCCCCATGTTGAGCGTCATCGAAGTGCGCGTGGAGGATTCGGTGGGCGCGGTGGCGAGATCGCTCATGATTCCTCGGCGTAGCTGTACTTGTAGCCGTGGACCGGATAGTCCTTGCGCAGCGGGTGGCCCTGCCAGTCCTCGGGCATCAGGATGCGCTTGAGATTGGGGTGGCCGCGGAAGGCAACGCCGAACAGGTCGTAGACTTCGCGCTCATACCAGTCGGCGGCGCGCCATACGGAGGTGACCGAGTCGATTTCGGGGGCCTCGCCCGGGAGGCGGCACTTGAGCCGCAGGCGCTGGTTGCGAGCCAGGGAATGGAGCTGGTAGACGATCTCGAAGCGCGGCTCGTTCGGGTAGCGGTCGACGGCAGTGACGGCGCTGAGGCGGACGAAGTCGAACTGCTCCTTGAGAAAGCCGCAGACGGCGGCGATGCGCGCCGGGGCTATATATAGGATGGGCTGGCCGCGGTCGAACTTCGCATCCTCGATCGCCGAGGCGTCCCACGACTCCAGCGCCGACGCCGCGGCGATCAGTTGAAACGGTTCGGAGAGCATCTAGGATTTCTTAGCCGCCCGCGGCGACGGTCCCCAGTCCAGCACGCCTTTCTTCCAGATGTAGAAGAAGCCCGCCAGAATGAGGACCACGAACACGAGCATCTCGAAAAACGCGAACATCTTCAGGTCGCGGTAGACCACCGCCCACGGGTACAGGAACACGGCCTCGATATCGAACAGGATGAACAGCATCCCCACGAGGTAGAACTTGACGCTGAACCGGTGGCGGGCGTCGCCGGTAGGCGCGATGCCGCATTCGTAGGGCGAGTCCTTTACGCGGTTGCGGACTTTCCTGCCGAGCAACCCCGAAGCCACGACGATTCCGGTGGCAATGGCGAGCGCGATCAGCGCCTGCAGCAGGACGGGAAACCAGACTTCGAGGGGCGATTGGGGCATCGAAAGAACATCGAAACTGAACCGGGTTCCGAAGCCTTATGTTTGACTATAATTAGCCTCGGGAGCGCGTGTCAAACGAGCGCAGACACATCGGAATCGTCGTCAACGGCGAGCCGCACCGTGTGGAGATCGGCACCACCGTGTCCGGGCTGGTCGATGCGCTGGCTATCCCCGCCGAACGCGTCGCCGTCGAGCTGGACCGCCGCATCGTGAAGCGCGAGGAGTGGGAGTCGACGGCGTTGGCCGAGGGGGCGCGCGTCGAGGTGGTGCATTTCGTCGGGGGCGGGTGAGGAATGCCGGCGATTCCGAGCCGCGGGCGCAGGCCGGCGGTTCTGCTCGGTACTACCTTGGTACCTCGCGCTGGTGCGATGAAAGGCCGACGCTATAATTATCGTCGGGAGTGCGTGCAATGGAAGCTAAACCTCGTCGCAGGCGTGTGATGACCAAGCGCGAGGCGAAGGCGTGGAAGGCGCGCTGGGAGCGTGTGAACGCCTTCGAGCGCGAGGAGTTGCGAGCGACGCCGATGGCAACGAAGTTCCGCCAGCTATCGACGCTGATGAACTCGGCACGCGCGCTCGGCTGGCTCGAAGGAACCGCGGCCGAAGACGCCGAGGTGCGCCGACGCTTTCGTCGATTGCGCCAGCACTATGCCCGAAAGCGTCACACCTGAGTCGCTCGCCAAGGTGCTCCGCGATCTGAACCGCTGGCTCGCGGCGTCGCAAGCCGAGGGGTTGGTGATCGGCGGGGTCGCAGCGGGATTGCTTGGCCGGCCCCGGACCACGCGCGACGTCGACGCCGTGGTCTTCGTCGACCCGGACGGCTGGGAATCGTTCATCGAGACCGGCAAGGCGCTCGGGTTCACGACGCGCGTCGCCGATCCAATGCTGTTTGCACGAAGGAACCGGCTCCTTCTCATGCGGCACACCGCGACTGAAGTCGACCTTGACCTCTCGTTTGGCGCACTGCCGCTCGAGTTCGACATGATGCGCGAGTCGAGCGCGGCGGATTTCGAAGGCGTTTCGATTCGCATCCCACGCCCGGAGTATCTGATCATTTTGAAGGCGGTGGCGCACCGCGACCGCGACATGAAGGACATCGAGGGCGTCGTCGACGCGCACCCGGATCTCGATCATAAGCTGATTCTGCGCTGGGTCCGCGATATCGCCGAGGTGCTGGAGACGCCGGAGATCGCAGCCGACATAGAGAAGATCCTCGCGCGGACGCGTCCACCGAAGCCTCGCACGCCGCGGCGGCGGAAGAAGTAGCGGCGATGGCGGAGCGGCGCATGATCCGGGGCTTGAAGGAGCCCGTGCCGCATCGCGACCGGCCCTACACCTTTCAACAGGTCGACGAGTGGCGCGAAGCCGCGCACGACGCCGGGCGACCGGACGGCCTCGACGACTTCTACGCTGCACACGGCCTATGTGTCGATTGCATGGGCCATGGAACGCGAATGGCCGGCTGGCGAATGCCCGCGAGCCCGGAGGAAGTCGAACGGGCGAAGGAGTTGCACGGCGAAACGGTCCCGTTCTGGGAGGTTTGTCCGGCGTGTCAAGGCAGCGGCGCCGCTCCACCGCCCCGCGACGCCGGCTCATCTTGACATCGCTCCGGGGGCGCATCATGATGTCAACGTGAGGAGCACGGTCACCCTGGACGACGATGTCGCCAAACAGATTCGGGAAATGACCCACCAACGCCGCGCTCCATTCAAGGCCGTTCTCAACGATGCCCTTCGGAAGGCTCTCGGGCAGTCCGGCAAACCCGTCCCAAGCGCTTTCGCGTCCAGCCCCACGACGGCCGCCTCCGGCCGGCCTCGACGAGGCGCGCTTCAATCAGTTGGCCGATGAAATGGAGATCGAGGCGGCGGCAACGAAGCTGGCACGGTCGAAATGATTCTTCCCGATGTGAATCTCCTCATCTACGCCTACACGCGGGACTCGCGGCATCACGCGGCGGCCCGGCGCTGGTGGGAGGCTTGCCTTTCGGGAGCCGAGCCTGTCGGTCTACCCTGGGCCGTGGCGCTCGGATTCATTCGGCGTTGGTCTTCCAGCATCTCGAACGCCTAGGTGCGGCGGGCAACCTGACCACGGACGCCCACATCGCCGCGCTATCGCAGGAGTTCCAGGGCGCCGTTCACACCGCCGACGCGGATTTCGCGCGATTCGCGGGAGTGAGGTGGTCGAACCCGCTGAGCCGCGCGACCCGATAACCTACGCCTCACCGGCGCCGCGAAGCCGCCGAGCCTGAACGCGAACCCAGCCACTGCGCCGCGCCGGAAACGACGAATCCCACGAACCAGGAGTAGTCGTAGAGCCAGCGCAGCGGAGCGACCACCAGTCCCACCAGCGCCACGCCGATGCCTGCCGCCAACGCCGCCATCGCACGCCAGTTGAAGCCGCGCGAGTACTCGTATGCGCCACCGCGCAGGTAGAGGTCGTCGACCGCGAGGCGCGCGCGCCGCACCACGAAGTAATCGACGATCATCACGCCGGCGATCGGCCCCAGCAGTCCCGAGTAGCCGACGAGCCAGCCGAAGATGTAGGCGCTGTAGTCGCTCAGCAGCTTCCACGGCATCATCGCGATGCCGAGCACGCCGGTGATGAGGCCGCCGGTGCGAAACGAGATCCGCCGCGGGCTCAGATTCGAGAAGTCGTTCGACGGCGAGACGACGTTGGCGGCGACGTTGGTGGTCAGCGTCGCGAGGAGCAGCGTGATCAGGGAAAGAAAAGCGACGAACGGCTGGTTGAACTTCCCGAGCAGCACCACCGGGTCCCAGATGGCCTCGCCGAACAGCACCACCGAGGCCGACGTCACCGCGACCCCGATGAACGAGTACAGCGTCATCGCGGCGGGCAGGCCGAGCGCCTGTCCGAGCATCTGCGCCTTCTGCGAGGTCGCGTAGCGGGTGAAGTCGGGGATGTTGAGCGCCACCGTCGCCCAGAAGCCAACCATCCCTGTCAGCGCGGGCACAAAGAACCGGAAGAACTCCCAGTCGCTTTGGAATTTCGACGGCGCCGCCAGCATCGGGCCGAATCCGCCGGCCTTGCCGTAGACCCACCACAGGAGCAACACGCCGACAGCGAGCATGAAGGGCGCGCTCACGCCTTCGAGGAACTTGATGGTCTCCAGTCCCCGCCATATGACGTACATGTTGATGGTCCAGAACAGCAGGAAGCACGCCCAGGGTCCGAGCGCGAAGGCCGCCCATGCGGGCCAGAGGATCTTCATCATCGAATCGATGGCCTGTCCGCCGATCCAGGTCTGAATGCCGAACCATCCGCAGGCGACCAGCGCGCGCAGCACCGCGGGCACGTTCGCCCCGAGCACGCCGAACGACGCGCGCACGAAGACCGGGAACGGAATGCCGTACTTGGTCCCGGCGTGCGCGTTGAGGAGCATGGGGACGAGCACGATGAGGTTGCCGAGCAGGATGGTGCCGATCGCCTGCCGCCAGTTCATGCCGCCGGCGATGAGTCCCGCGGCCAGCATGTAGGTCGGGATGCAGACGCTCATGCCGACCCATAGCGACGCGAAGCTGTAGATGCCCCAGGTGCGTTTCTCTTGCGGGACGGGCGCGAGGTCGTCGTTATAGAGCGGGCTGGATCGGATGTCCATGGATGAGGCTCAGGATACAACAGCGCGACGCGGCGCTATCATGGGAGGATGTGGCGGAAATGGCTGACCTTGCTCTCGATAGTCTGTCTCTGCGCCGGCGAGTGCGTGGACAACAGGCCACAGCAGTTCGCGACCGTGGAAGTATACCCTCACATGATAGTCGGGCAGCTTCAGGATGCCTTTATCGACCTCATTGAAGTTGGGAGCCGGAAGAGTTTCAGGTCGAACTTTCGCGGATCGACCGCGCTGAGGATTCCGTACGGCGAATACATTCTCCGTGTTCAGGCCCCGGGGTTCAAGCACGTTGAGCGGAATCTCCGCGTCCTTCAACCGGTGGTGACGGTGCGAACGATGTCTCGGGTCGCAAGCGAGTGCTTCGAGCACCCAAGTATCGAGGGAACGATTCAATCCATACCTGATGTCAGCCGCCTTTGGGTGAAGGCCGTCACGTTGCACGGCGTCGAGGGCGGTGAAGCGCCGGTTCGGTCAGGCGGTCAGTTTCTGATCGCTGGCCTCGACATCGATCGCTACGTCCTGCTGGTTCTCGATGGCGCCAAGGTGCTCCATACGCGCGTCGTAGAGGCCAGTTTGGACCGGAAGATCGTAATCGACCTCGCGCGCTAACTTACTTCCACGCGCCGCCGCGCGCTTCGCGCTTCAGAAAACGCCCTCGACCAGCGCGTCCCACGAACCGCTCCCCGTCGATCACCACCTCGCCGCGGCTCATCACCGTGCGTGCCGCGCCCTTCACGCGGAAGCCCTCGAACATCGAGTAGTCGACCCGCATGTGATGCGTCGCCGCGCTGATGGTGTGCTCGCGATTCGGATCCCAGACGACGATGTCGGCGTCGCTGCCCACGGCCAGTTCGCCCTTGCGCGGGTAGAGGCCGAAGAGCTTCGCCGGCGTCGTCGAGACCAGCTCGACAAAGCGGTTGAGCGCACAGGGCGCCGCGGCCTCCTCACGGGGTTCTCCGGCGCCGCGGCGCTCCGTTGTGCGCGTGTAAGAAGAAGGCCCGAGCCGGCCTTCGTTGACGCCGTGATGAAAGAGGAGATGCAAGCGGTTCTCGACGCCCGGGCCGCCGTTGGGAATCTTCGTGAAATCGTCCCTGCCGAGAACTTTCTGGTCCTCGAAGCAGAACGGGCAGTGATCGGTCGAGACGACTTGAAGATGATCCTGCTTCAGGCCGTCCCACAATTTCGGGGGATGATGTTTTTCGCGCAGCGGCGGCGTGAATACATACTTGGCGCCCTCGAAGTTCGGCCGCGCCAGTTCCTCGACCGTCAGCAGCAGGTACTGTGGGCAGGTCTCGGCGAAGGCCGGCAGGCCGCGGTCGCGCGCCTCGCGCACCTGGTTCAGCGCGTCCTCCGACGAGAGGTGCACGATGTAGACCGGCGCGCCTGCCATCTCCGCCATGGCGATGGCGCGATGCACGGCCTCAGCCTCGGCGGTCACGGGCCGGGTGAGCGCGTGGTGGATGGGCGCGGTCTTCCCTTCGGCCAGCGCGCGCTTGACAATGACGTCGATGACCCCGCCGTTCTCGGCGTGCATGCAGATGAGCGCGCCGTTTTCGGCCGACTGGCGGAACATCTTGAAGATGGTCGCGTCGTCGACCATCAGCACGCCCGGATAGGCCATGAAGAGCTTGAAGCTCGATACGCCTTCGGCCACCATGGCGTTCATGTCGTCCAGGCCGGCCTCGTAGAGGTCGGTGACGATCATGTGGAGTCCGTAGTCGATGGCGGCGCGGTTCTCGCCCTTCTTCCACCAGGTGTCGATCGCCTGCCGCATGGTGGTGCCGCGCGCCTGAATCGCGAAGTCGATGAGCGTGGTGGTGCCGCCGTAAGCCGCCGCGATGGTGCCGGTCTCGAAATCGTCGGAAGAGGTGGTGCCGCCGAAGGGCATGTCGAGGTGCGTGTGCACGTCAATGCCGCCGGGCAGGACGAGCATTCCTGCGGCGTCGATGACGCGCGCGGCCTGCTCGACGGGAATCGACGGCGCGATGTCGCGGATCGTCTCGCCGTCGACGAGAATGTCGGCGGGCCAGGTCTTGACCGACGTGACCAGCGTGCCGCCACGGATGAGGGTCAGCATTTGGCGGCTCCGGTGCGCTGCTCCCAGGATTGCGGCGCGAGGCCGTTGTCTACGCGATCCATCGTGATGCAGTGCTCCACCGGGCAGACCAGCCAGCAGAGATTGCAGCCGACGCACTCCTTTTCATCGACCCAGGGGATGCGCTCGGGCGGCGTGACGGCGGTGTTCACGGCGGTGACGGCGGGCGTGCGGGCGATGCGGGCGCGGCTTTCGGCGAGAACTTCGGCGGGCGGGCGGTGGTCGCCATTCATGTGGATGCACTGGTGCGCGCCGTCCCAGCAGGCCACGTAGCAAAGCTGGCATCCAATGCACTTATCCGGATGAATGCGGGCGATTATCTTGTAATTCAGGTCGAGATGCTTCCATTCGGTGACGCGCGGAACGCTTTTACCCCGGAAATCGTCGATCGTGGCGAAGCCCTTCCCGTCCATCCACTGCGAGAGGCCGTCGATCATGTCCTCGACGATGCGGAAGCCGTAGTGCATGGCCGCGGTGCACACCTGCACGCTCTGGCATCCGAGCAGGATGAACTCGGCGGCCTCGCGCCAGCCGGAGATCCCGCCGATGCCCGATACGGGAATGCCGATCTCGGAGTCGGAGGTCACCTGCTGCACCAGGTGCAGCGCGATCGGCTTGACGGCCGGTCCGCAGTAGCCTCCGTGCGACGACAGGCCGCCGACGTCGGGGCGCGGCGTGAAGGTGTCGAGGTCGACGCCGGTGATGGAGTTGATGGTGTTGATCGCCGAGAGGCCGTCGGCGCCGCCGCGGCGGGCCGCGCGCGCCACGGTGCGGATATCGGAGATGTTCGGGGTCAGCTTGACGAGCACGGGCGTGCGCGCGACTTCCTTGACCCACTCGGTGATCATCTGCGTGTACTCGGGCACCTGGCCGACGGCGCTGCCCATCCCGCGCTCGGACATTCCGTGCGGGCAGCCGAAGTTCAGCTCCAGGCCGTCGGAGCCGGCGTCCTCGGCGCGCCGGACGATATCGTGCCAGGCTTCGCGGCGCGACTCGACCATTAGGGACGCCAGCACGGCGTGCTTCGGATATCGTTTCTTGACCTCGGCGATTTCGCGGAAATTGTCTTCGATGGGACGGTCGCTGATGAGCTCGATGTTATTCAGGCCCATCATCCGCTGACCGTTCCAGTCGACCGAGGAGTAGCGTGAGGAGACATTGACGATAGGCTCGCCGATGGTTTTCCAAACGGCGCCGCCCCAGCCGGAGTCGAAGGCGCGCATCACCTGCTCGCCGCAGTTGGCGGGCGGGCCGCTGGCAAGCCAGAAGGGATTCGGCGATTCGATGCGGCCCGCGAAGCGCGTCGTGAGGTCAGCCATGAAGCTCCTCCAGCCGACGGGCGATCGCCGCCGCGGCGCGCTGGCCGTCGGCCACGGCGTCCACGACTTCGCGGCCGCCGTTGACGCAGTCGCCGCCGGCGTAATAGCGCGGGTTCGCCGTGCGCCCGGTGGCCGGGTCCGCCACGACACAGCCATCGCGGAGCTCGACGCCGCGCGCCAGGGCCAGCAGCTCCACGAGCTTCGACTGGCCGATCGACGGGATCACCATGTCGCAGGCGATGACCAGCGACGCGCCGCCCTCGCGTTTGCATTCCACGCCTTCCACGGCACGCTCACCGTGGATCGCAACGGGCTGCGCGCGCCAGTGGAACACGACGCCATCGCCGAGCGCGTGCTCGTACTCGAAGCGGAAGGCCGACATGTCGGACTCGCCGCGCCGATAGACGACGTGCACCTGTTCGGCGCCCAGCCGCCGGGCCGCCACCGCCGCGTCGATGGCGGTGTTGCCGCATCCGACCACGACCACGCTTCGGCCGACGCGGGCGCCGCCATTGGTCTTGTAGGCCGCGATGAAGCGCAATGCCTCGACCACGCCGGGCAGGTCTTCGCCGGGGATTCCCAGGCGGCGGGTTGCACCCAGGCCGACGCCGACGAAGACGATGTCGTAGTGGCGCTCCAGATCGTCGAAGGAACCGACTTCGACACCGAGTCGGAACTCGACGCCGAGGGCGCGCACCAGCTCGACCTCGCGGGCGCTATCGAGCGGGCGGAACTTGTACTCGGCGACGCCATAGGTGTTCAGCCCGCCGGCGAGAGGGCGCGCGTCAAAGACGGTCACCGCGACGCCTCTTTCCCGCAGCCTCGCCGCACAGGCCAGCGACGCCGGTCCCGCGCCGATACAGGCGACGCGGCCCGCGCGCGCCGCGCCCGCCGTGAGCCGGCCCTCGTTCGCATAGAAATGATCCATCGCATGACGCTGGAGCCGCCCGATCTCGATGGGCTGCTTGTTGTAGCGATGCAGCACGCAGGCGCCCTCGCACAACACGTCGACCGGACACACTCGCGAGCAGCTCAGCGCCAGGACGTTGGCCTCGAGGATCGCGCGCGCCGATCCGGCCAGATTTCCCGCGGCGATCTTCTTAATGAAGCGCGGCACGTCGATGTGCGTCGGGCAGGCGTTGGTGCAGGGCGCATCGAAGCAGAACAGGCAGCGATTGGCCTCGACGGCGGCCTCCTGCGCGCCGAGCGGCGGATGAATCTCGGCGAATCGCGCGGCGAAGTCGCGGACGTCGAGAGGGGGGACGGGGTTGTTCATGCTTTGACCAGCGGCTCGTAGAGATCCGGCCGACGGTCGCGGAAGAACTGCCAGGTGCGGCGGACCTCGGCGATGAGGTCGAGGTCCAGGTCGGCGACCAGCACTTCGTCGCGGTCGCGCGAGGCCTGCGCGACGATCTGCCCGCGCGGGTCGCAGAAGTAGCTCGATCCGTAGAATTCGCCGATGTTCCAGGGCGCCTCACGGCCGACGCGATTGATGGCGCCGACGAAGTATCCGTTGGCGACGGCGTGCGCCGGCTGCTCGAGCTTCCAGAGGTACTCGCTGAGTCCGGCGACGGTCGCCGAGGGGTTGAAGACGATCTCGGCGCCGGCGAGGCCGCGAGCGCGCGCGCCTTCGGGAAAGTGGCGGTCGTAGCAGATGTAGACGCCGATGCGGGCGAAGCCGAGATCGAATATCGGATAGCCAAGGTTGCCGGGGCGGAAGTAAAACTTCTCCCAGAATCCCGGGGCGACGTGCGGGATGTGCGTCTTGCGGTACTTGCCCAGATACGATCCGTCGCCGGCGATCACGGCGGCGGTGTTGTAGAAGACGCCCTCGTGCTCGATTTCATAGACCGGCACGATCAGCGCGACGTTGTGCTTGCGCGCGGTGTCCTGCATGAGCCGGATGGTGGGCCCCTCGGGGACGGGCTCGGTGAAGTCGTACCAGCGCGCGTTCTGCTCGGCGCAGAAGTAGGGGCCGTTGAAGAGCTCCTGAAGGCAGACGATGCGCGCGCCCTGCGCGGCGGCCTCGGCGATGTAGCCGAGGTGGCGGCCGATCATGGCCTGCTTGATCTGGTCGAGCGAGGCGCCGGGCGCCGCTTCGCCGGTGGTCTGGATGAGGGCGCAGCGGACGATGCGGGACACCAGCCTATTATGCGGCGCGGCGTTCGGCGCAGGCAAACCGCCGGCGCGCGACCAAATCTACCAAGCGACTGCGTAAGCGCGCGTACGCGGATCGGCGCCGACCGTGATGGCACCGTTCTTCGAATCCACCAGCACGCCCGCCGACATGTTCATCGACCAGCCGCCCTGCGTGCGCACCTTGTGGCCGCGCGCCGCCAGCGCCTCGCGCACACCGGCGTCGATGCGGTCCTCCACCGTGATCTCGCCCGGATACATGCGGTGCGGGAAGGGCGACGACGGGAAGCTGCGCGTCGACCAGCGCGGCGCCTCGATGGCCCGCTGGATGTCCATGCCGAAATCGACCACGTTGATGAGGGTCTGCATGGTGCGCATGCACTGGTCGTCGCCGCCGGGACTGCCGGTGGCGAGGAACGGCTCGCCGCCGCGGGTGACGATGGTGCCTTGCAGGGTGACGCGGGGCCGCTTGCCGGGTGCTAGGGCGTTGGCGGCGCCCTCGACCAGCGAATAGTAGTCGCCGCGGCAGTTGAAGCTGAAGCCAAGATGGCCCATGACGACTTTCGTGCCGAAGCCCGAGTGCAGACTCGGCGTCATCGACACCATGTTACGGTTCCTGTCGACCACCACAAGGTAGCTGGTGTCGCCCTCGTGATCGCCGGGGCCGGTGAGGGTCACGTCGATGGGCCGGTCGAGCGGCTCGAATCCGGGTGCGTATTTCTCCGGCGCGCCCGGCCGCAAGTCTTCCGAGGCGCGCGCGGCGTCGATGAGCGCGCGGCGCTCGCGGGCGTACTCCTTCGAGAGCAGGCCCTCATAGGGTATGCGGACGAAGGCGGCATCGCCGAGATACTTGTCGCGGTCGGCCATGGCGAGCTTGACGGCCTCGACCGAAGTGTGAATGTAGTCGGCGCTATTAAGGCGCAGAGCGCGAAGGTCGTAGCCCTCCAGCAGGTTCAGCGCGATCAGCTCGGCCGGCCCCTGCGACGCCGACGGATTCTTCCAGACACGATAGCCGCGGTAATCGGTGGAGACCGCCTCTTCGACTGAGGCTTCGTATCGGGCGAAGTCGCCGTAGCGGAACAGTCCGCCGTTGGCCTCCGAGAAGGCCGCCATCTCGCGCGCGATTGCCCCCTTGTAGAATTCGTCGCGGGCGGCGCGCAGTCCGGCGGCGCGGCCGTCCTTGGATGCGGCCCGCTCGGCGTCGACGAGACGGCGCAGCGTGCGCGCCAGGTCGGGATTCCGGTAGATTTCGCCGGCTTCGAGCGGACGCCCGAGCGGCAGGAGCACGCGCAACGTCGTCGGATAGCGGCGGTAGCGCTCGGCGGAGTTTCCGCCTCCCGGCATGGGGCCGTCGAGCGGGAAGCCGCTATCGGCGAGGTCGATCGCCTTTTCGAGGGCGCGGCCGAAGGTCATCGTGCCCCAGCGGTCGAGCATCCGGTACCAGGCGTCGACGACGCCCGGGGTGGTGGCGGCCAGGAGTCCTTCGTCGACCGGGAGCTTGCCTTCGTGATTCCGGCGGTACCAGTCGATTGTGGCGAGCTGCGGCGCGGTTCCGGCGGCGTTCACCGACCAGACTTTTTTCGCGCCGGCTTCGTACACCAGCACCATGGCGTCGCCGCCGATTCCGTTCGATGCGGGCTGCACCACTCCGAGCACCGCCTGTCCGCCGACAGCGGCGTCGAAGGCGTTGCCCCCGGCCTCGAGAATCTGCTGCGCGGCCTGTGCCGCCAGCGGGTGCATCGACGCGGCGCCGAAGTGACGGCCCCGGATGAGCGGCCGCCGAGACGGCTCGCGCGACCCTCGCCGCGGCGTCTCCGCGGGCGGTTGCGTTTGCGCCAGCGCCAGGGTCGCGGCGAAGGCGGCGACGGCAAGCCTCATGGTCCCCCCAGGAACCCCAATTCTACAGCAGAGCGGTGGTCTGCAACAGAATGTTCACCAGAAAACAATTGCGATTTTGGGGAAACGGGCTTATTATTGGGGACACCAAAGCGGTCGCAGAGGAGAACGGAGGTTTCCGATGCGTTTGGGTCAGAGTGGGTTTTTAATGCTGGCACTGATCGCGTTGCCGGTCATTGCCTCGCCGATGTACCCCGGTGCCGGTATCGTGGAGGGCGGAGCTTTGCAGCCAGGAGCGAGCGACGCTCCAGAGTCGAATAATAACAGTATAATCAGCGGCTTAATTGATTTTTCTGAAAGCAGTGCGCTAAGGATGCCGTCGAGCTTCGGGACGATCGCCCCCACCCTGAAAGTACCCGAGGCGGGTACCCTCGCGTTGGTCGGAATCGGCCTGGTCGCTATCGGCCTCTTCAGCAGGCGCCGACGCCCGTGAATACTTACTCTTCCGATCTACCGATGGTCGATAAGACCGCGGTGTACTGTCATCGAAAATACCTGTACCTTGCCAAGACCGCTCGCTCGCGCTCGCGGCTCGGAAACGGCAAGCCACTGCGCGAGCCCGGTCCGGATCGCAGCGCGACGCGATCCGGGAGGTTGGCGACACCACTCGATGCCGTTCTCCTCGGACGGCGCCGCGCAGAGGATTCAGGTGCGGGGCGCCGCTGCCGCCAGACACTGACGCCCATCCGCCCGTTTCCGGATATATAATTGTTCTTCGCGCCCGATCCCGGAGCGCACTCAAAAGGAGAACAATGAGAGTCATCGCAGCGATTATCTTGATCCCGGCCCTGTTCCTCGCCGCCTGCGGCGGGTCCAGCAACGAGGCCAAGAAGGAAACGCCCGCGGCCGCCCCGGCCGCAGCACCCGCCGCCGAAGCGGCCGACGCCGGCTCCATCGCCGGCAAGGTCGCCTTCACCGGCGACAAGCCCGTCATCAAGAACATCAGCATGGACGCCACCCCGGCCTGCGCGCGGCAGCATTCGACGCCGCAGAAATCGGAGGAGGTGATCATCAACGCCAACGGAACGCTGAAGAACGTCTTCGTGTGGCTCAAGGGCGGAGTGCCGGAGAGGGAATTCGCGCCGCCGTCGACGCCGGTGGTGCTCGATCAGCACACCTGCATCTACCAGCCCCACGTCATCGGCGTGATGGTCGGGCAGGAGATCGAGATCCGCAACAGCGACGACACCAACCACAACGTCCACCCGCTGCCGACCATCAACCGCGAGTGGAACGAGTCGCAGGCGCCCAAGAGCGACCCCAAGCGCAAGTCGTTCCCGCGCGAGGAAGTCCTGATCGCCGTGAAGTGCAACGTGCACCCGTGGATGCGCTCGTACGTTGGCGTGGTTCGGCATCCGTACTTCGCCATCACGGGCGACGACGGATCGTTCACGATCAAGGGCGTTCCGCCGGGTGAATACACCGTCGAGGCCGTGCACGAGAAGTACGGCAAGCAGGAGATCAAGGTGAAGGTCGATCCCAAGGGGGCTGCGACCGCCGACTTCTCCTACAAGGGCTAGTCACGAACGCGCGGGGCGCGCTCCACGATGTCAGTCATCGCTCGCGCTCCGCTGCGTTGTGCGCGGTTCTGACTGGAGAGACTGGTGCAACCTTCGCCCTGGCTCCACCGCTACGCGATCGTCGTAGCGGCGGCGACGCTGTTCCTATTGATCGCAGGCGGCCTCGTGACCAGCAACGAGGCCGGCCTCTCGGTCCCCGACTGGCCGCTGTCGTACGGCAAAGTGATGCCGGAGATGACGGGCGGCATCTTCTACGAGCACGGCCACCGCATGGTGGCGTCGACGGTCGGATTCCTGACGATTATCCTGGCGATCTGGATCTGGCGCGCCGACGATCGGCCGTGGATGAAGCGGCTGGGCTTCGCGGCGCTGGCGGCGGTCGTCGTGCAGGGCGTGCTGGGCGGGATGACGGTGCTGTTCCTGCTGCCGAAGCCGGTCAGCATCTCGCACGCCTGCCTGGCGCAGTTGTTCTTCTCGACGACGGTGGCGATCGCGTTGTTCACCTCGCGTGAGTGGCGCGGAGGACCGCTCCCTGACGGTCGCGGGTCGCAAAGCGACGGTCGCGGCTCGGAAACCGGTCCTGAGCCGGGCGCGGAAGGACTCCTCTGGATGGCGATCGCGGTTCCCGCGGTGCTGTTCGTGCAGATCGCGCTCGGCGCCGCGTACCGGCACAAGGCGATCGACCTGGTCCCGCATATCCTCGGCGGCGTGGCAGCCGCGGGAGCCGTGCTGTCGGCGGCGTATCACGCGATCACGCGGCACGCCTCTCATGCGCCGCTGCGGCGCGCGACGCTGACGATGGTCGCGGTGACGATGGCGCAGGTGTTCCTGGGCATCGGCGCCTACATGACGCGCGTGGCGACGGCGGGCGCGCCCCAGCCGATGCCGTCCATGGTAATGTTGACTGTTGCCCACGTGGCGATGGGCGGTCTGACGCTGGCCTCCGGCGTTGTTTTCGGACTCCAGGCCGCGCGCCACGTGCGGCCGGCGCGATACGCAGTCACATGAACGCCTACCTCGAGCTCACCAAGCCAAGCATCACCTGGCTCATCCTGATGAGCACCGGCGTCGGGTACGTGTTCGGCGCGGGCGGCTCCTGGAACTGGCTCCTGATTCTGCACACGCTGATCGGCACGGGACTGATCGCCTCGGGCACGGCGGCGCTGAACCAGTGGGCCGAGTGGCGTTCGGACGCGCTGATGCGGCGGACGCTGGCGAGGCCGATCCCGTCGGGCCGCGTGACGCCCTCGCGCGCGCTGGCGTTCGGCGCGGCCATCGCCGCTCTCGGGTTCGCGGAGCTGGCGCTGGCGGTGAATCCGCTCACCGGACTGCTGGGGCTGTTCACGCTGGCGAGCTACCTGTTCATATACACGCCGCTCAAGAGCCGGTCGCCGCACGCGACCACCATCGGCGCGGTGCCGGGGGCGATGCCGCCGCTGATCGGCTACGCGGCCGCGAGCGGCACACTGACTGCCGAGGCCTTCGTGCTGTTCGCGATTCTGTTCCTGTGGCAGTTCCCGCACTTCCAGTCGATCGCCTGGATGTACCGCGACGACTACGCGCGAGCGGGCATCCGCATGCTGCCGGTGGTGGAGCCGGACGGGGCGTCGACGGCCCGGCAGATTCTGGCCGCGTCGGTGGTGTTGATTCCGGTAAGCCTCCTGCCGTCGATTCTGAACATGAGCGGCTGGATCTACGCGATCGGCGCGCTGACGCTGGGAGTGGCGTTCCTCTACGCGGGTTGGCGCGTGGCGAGCGAGAAGACGCTCGTGCGGGCGCGCGGCGTGCTGATGACGTCGATTGTCTACCTGCCGGTGCTGTACGGGCTGATGGTGCTGGACGGGCCCATCCTGCGCTAAACCCGTGCCACTCGAGCCGGGATTCCGATTCGGCCCCTACGAGATCACCGGAGCGCTCGGCGCCGGGGGCATGGGCGAGGTCTACCGCGCCCGCGACACACGGCTCGACCGCACCGTCGCCATCAAAGTCCTCTCCGAGCAGCGCTCCGACTTGCGGCAGCGCTTCGAGCGCGAAGCGCGCGCCGTCTCCAGCCTGAATCATCCGAACATCTGCGCCCTTTACGACGTCGGGCGCGAGCACGACCTCGACTACCTCGTCATGGAGTACCTGGAGGGCGAGACTGTGCAGGCGCGCCTCCAGAAAGGCCCGATGCCGTTGGCTGACGCCCTGCGCCACGCCGTCCGGATCGCCGACGCGCTGGATCACGCGCATCGCGCCGGGTTCACGCATCGCGACCTGAAGCCCGCCAACGTGATGCTGACGCGCGCGGGGGCGAAGCTCCTCGACTTCGGGCTCGCCAAGCCGCGCGCGGCGTCGGGCGACAACGTGCTCGCGACGCAGACGGTGCTCACCGCCGAGGGGACCATCGCCGGGACGCTGCAATACATGGCGCCCGAGCAACTGCACGGCAAGGAGACCGACGCGCGCAGCGACATCTTCTCGTTCGGTGCGTTGCTCTACGAGATGATCTCAGGACGCGCGGCCTTCGCCGCGTCGACGCCCGCCAGCGTGATCGCGGCGATTCTCGACTCCGAGCCGCCGCCGTTTTCGGCGATGCAGGTGGTCGCGCCGGCGGCGCTCGACCGGCTGATCCGCCGGTGTCTGAAGAAGGACCCGGAGCAGCGGTGGCAGTCGGCGCGCGACCTGGCGATCGAGCTGGAGTGGATCGGCGAGGCGCGCGAGGAGCAGGCCGCCGCAACGGCGAGGCCGCCGTCGCGAATGCCGTGGATCGCGGCGGCGGTGCTGCTGATCGCGGCGGTCGCCGGCTGGGTGTTCGGGCTGCGGCGCGGATCGGCGGGTGCGGCCACGGCCTACGAGTTCGCGGTGCTGCCGCCGGCGGGCGCGAGCTTCGTGTTCGGAACCAACTCCGGCGGCAGCGCGATATCGCCGGACGGGCGCACGCTGGCGTTCGTCGGCAACAAGGGCGGCAAGGCGTCGCTGTGGCTGCGACGGCTCGATTCACTCGATGCGCGCGAGCTGCCGCAGACCGACGGGGCCTATTATCCGTTCTGGTCGCCCGACAGCCGCTTCGTCGGCTTCTTCACCGAAAACAAGATGAAGAAGCTGGACTTGAGCGGATCGGTGGGGACGCCGGAGGTTATCTGCGACGCAGGGGAAGGACGCGGCGCGGCCTGGAGTCCCACGGGCGTCATCATCTTCAGCTTCGGCGGGCCCGGCGGCGTGCTGCATCGCGTGGCGGCATCCGGGGGGAGACCCGAGTCGTTCGGCAAAGTGAATCGGGAGCGTGGCGAGCTGGGGCATCGCTGGCCGCACTTCCTACCCGACGGGAAACGCTTCGTCGTGAATCTGCGAACGACGTCGCCGCAGACGACCGGCATCTTTCTAGGTTCGCTCGAGGCGCCCGGCGAGATGACGATGATCTCGCCGGGCCTGAAGGCGATGTACGCACCGCCGGCCGGCGGGCGCCCGGGCTACCTGGTGTACGCGCGCGGCCGGCAACTCGTCGCGCAGGTTTTCGAGCCCGATCGCAAGCGCGTCGAGGGGCCGGCGCTCGCGGTGGCCGACGTCGGATTTCTCTCCAGCATGGGGACTGCGAATTATTCGCTCTCGGCCAACGGCGTGCTCGCCTACGGCTCCACAGGCTTTCCGGCGACTCAGCTGACCTGGTTCAGCCGCGAGGGCAAACCGGTCGGCACGGTGGGCCCGGCGGCGTCCTGGCTCTCGGTGAATCTGTCGCCGGATCAACGTTCGGCGGCGATGTGGCAGGAGGACGCCGCGGCGATCAACCAGGACATATGGCTGGCGGAGACCGGCCGCGACGCCATCACGCGGCTGACCTCGCATCCGCTCGTCGAGGCGATGCCGACGTGGTCGCCCGATGGAGCGAGCATTGTGGTCGGCGCGGTCCGCGCGGGTCCTCCGAATCTCATGTTGATTCCGCTGCGGGGCCCGGGCGACGGCGAGTTTCTCCTGAAGCCGCGGGAGACGCGGATTCCGAGTGACTGGTCGCCCGACGGGCGGCACATTCTCTACTCGTCGCTCTCGCCCACGTCGTCGTTCGACGTGCTCTCGCTGGCGCTGCCCGAACGCGTGGAGAAGCCGTTCGTGCAGACGGAATTCATGGAAGCGGAGGCGAAATTTTCGCCGGACGGAAAGTGGGTGGCGTATGCGTCCAACGATTCGGGACGCCCCGAGGTCTATGTGCAGCGCTTTCCGGCCGGCGGCGACAAGGCGAGGATCTCGGCGGGCGGCGGCACGCAGCCGCGCTGGCGGCGGGACGGCCGCGAGATGTACTTCATCTCTCCGGACGGGACGCTGATGGCGGTCGACGTGAAGTTGGGGGAGCGGCTGGAGGCGGGCGCGCCGCGCGCGCTGTTCCGCACGAACACGCCCTTCCAGTCGGCTCTGGCGGTGGGGATGAACTACGACGTGGCCCGCGACGGGCAGCGGTTCCTGGTCAATACGCTGGCGAATGAGCTGGCGCCGATGACCGTGGTGGTCGACTGGACGCGGCGGTTGGGGAAGTAGCGGGCTCTTATCGCGCCTTGCGTGGCCTGGAGGACGCGGCTTCCGCTTCCCGACGTTTCAAATCGGCGAACAGCCGATCCAAGTCGTATCCATGCTCGGCGGCGTACCGGTCACGGACCGCGTACACCTCGGCCAACACCTGGTCCGACTCCTTACGACATGAGTTGTTCGGGCGTGCAGATTCGCGTTTTCGTGTAGCCATGGCGTTCGAGAATCCTTCCACGTGCGATCGGATCTTGACGTTCGCAATATGACGGAAGTTCCAGGTCAGAAGATAGTCGCATTGGCTGACCGCTGCCGCCGCGATGTGCACCGCATCCGGCCCAGACGCTCCGGTACTCCGCCTGGAACCACGAGCAGTTTCGCCACCTTCAGTATCTCGCTTTCGAGCGGGAATAATGACGCCTCCTGGAGCAGCGTCCGCCGCCGCCCGACGAGCTCCGGATCTCCGCGCTCGCACTCTGTCTCGACCAACTGTGAAATCACCAGGCGGAACTGTTGACGCTCGGTGTCCCACCGGCGCCGGGTGACTAGCTGACGGCCTAACGTAACCGGATCTCTGCTCGGTCGGGCGGCCAGATAGCTCAGTACGCTGGTCTCCAGGTAGACTCTCCGTTTCTCCGCCACCGCACATCGAGTTTACCAGTCGCGGATATCGGGGCGATCAAGAGAAGCCGAGCATGGGTCGCGGCGATTGGGGAAGTAACTCCGCCTCAGCGACGGCGGCGGAACACAGTCACTCGCGCGGCAGCGCGAACGCCAGGTACGACCCGCCCGACGGCGCGCCCGACTTCCCTCCCCCGGCGCCGATCACCACGAACTGACGGCCGCCCGCCTCGTACACGGCCGGCGTGGCGTTGCCGGCGAACGGCAGCGTCGTCTCCCAGAGCAGCTCGCCGGTCGACTTGTCGTAGGCGCGGAACTTGCGGTCGTGGTTGGTGGCGCCGATGAACAGCAGGCCGCCGGCGGTGGCGACGGGACCGCCGTAATTCTCGGTCCCGGTGTTGCGCAGTCCCTTGGCGGCCAGCTCGGGGAACTCGCCGAACGGGATGCGCCAGGCGTACTCGCCGGTGTCGAGATTGATCGCGTTCAGCGTGCCCCATGGCGGCTCGATGGCCGGGTAGCCGTCCGGGTCGAGGAACTTGTTGTAGCCGTCGATGGTGTATTTCGAATCCATCTCGGGCGGAAGCTGCGCGACGCCTTCGATGCGCGCATCGTCGCCCGAGAGCAGGAAGCGCGCGATGGCAGACGCGCCGCGCTCGCCGAGAAACGCCGCCGCCGGCATGCGGCCGCTGCCCTTGAGGATCAGGTCGCGCATCGATTCGACGGAAAATCTCGCGGCGAGTCCGACCACGGCGGGGAAATCGGGCGGCGTGCCCTTGCCGTCGTCGCGATGACAGCCGGCGCACTGGCGGCGGTAGAGCTGCCGCGCCGTGGTCGTCTGGCGCGCGCGCGGGACGAGCCGCAAGATCCAGGCCATCTCGTTGGAGTTGACGTAGAACAGTCCCGTGGCGGGGTCGAAGGACTGTCCGCCCCACTCGCCGCCGCCGTCGAAGCCGGGAAACACGAAGGTCCCCTCGAAGCCCGGCGGCGTGAACTGGGGTCCACTGCGAGTCCTGCGAAAGATATCGAGCACCGCCTTGTGCGCCTCAGGCGTGCGTTTTGTCAGTATCGCCTCGGTGATCTCCTGGCGCGCGAAGGGCGCGGGCTTCACGGGAAGCGGCTGCGAGGCCGCCAGCAGCTCGCCGTCGACGTCGGATCGCGGCGCCGGATGGTACTCGATCGGGAACAGCGGCTTGCCGGTCTCGCGCTCGAAGACAAACACGTGACCCGACTTGGTGACCTGCGCCACAGCGTCGACGAGCTTGCCGTCGCGGCGCACGGTGACCAGGATCGGCTGGATCGGAAGATCGCGGTCCCAGACGTCGTGCTTGACCACCTGGAAGTGCCAGCGCCGTTTTCCGGTCGCGGCGTCGAGCGCGACGACGGAGTTGGCGAAGAGGTTGTCGCCGTGGCGGTTGGCGCCATAGAAGTCGAACGCCGCCGAACCGGTGGAGGCGAACACTATGCCGCGCTTGAGGTCGACGGTCATGCCGGCCCAGGAGTTCGCCGAGCCGCTGTACTTCCAGGCGCCCGGCGGCCAGGTGTCGTGGCCGAACTCGCCGGGATGCGGGATGGTGTGGAAGCTCCAGCGCAGGGCGCCGGTGCGCGCGTCGTAAGCGCGGATGTCGCCGGGCGCGGAAGGAAGATCTTCGCCGGAGACGTTGGAGGTGATGAGCAGGTCGCGATAGACGGCGGGCGGCGTGGTCATCGAGAGGTTGAGTGTCTGCGGATCGCGGCCGAGTCCCTTGCGGAGATCCACGCTGCCGTTGACGCCGAATCCGGCGACGGGCCGGCCGGTCCTGGCATCGAGCGCGATGAGGCGCTCGCGCGCCGTGATGTAGATTCGGCCCTGCCGGTGAACGACGCCGCGGTTGCGGTACTTCCTGGGCGGCTGGCCCTCGACGGGGTTGAAGCTCCAGATCGGCTTGCCGGTGGCGGCGTCGAGGGCGACGACGCGGAGCTTAGGTGTGGTCGCGTAGAGGACGCCGGCGACGACGATGGGATTGCACTGCATCTCGGAGCCGCGGAACTCGTCGCCGGAATCCCAGCGCCAGGCGAGTGTGAGCCGCTTGACGTTGTCGCGATTGATCTGGGTGAGAGCGGAGTAGCGGATGCCGTCGGCGGCGCCGCCGTAGATGCCCCAGTCGCGGTAGCCGGTGCGTGGCGTGGCGCGGGGCTGCGCGGCGAGGAGTCCGGCGAAGAGTGCGAGGGCAGTGGCCCGCTTCAGAGCTTCCAACCCTCCCGATACTCGCGCGCGAGGTATTGGTTGGCGTCGTTGGAGTTGGTGAACTTCATGCCGGTCGAGTCCCAGGCGAGCATCGGCAGGTTGCGACCGCCGCCGCCGGCAAAGGCCTTGCGGCTGACGCGCGAGGCGATCGAAGCAAGATTCAGCCCTTCGGTGACGTTGGCGGCCCTCTGGAAATCGCCGGGCGACTCTTCGTTCTTGAGGAACGAGGTCACCCAGGCGTCGCCCATGCCGCCGCCACCACCCCCGCCGCCGCGGCGAGCGCCCTGCTGCGGCTCGGCCGGCTTGATTCCCTTCGCTTGCTGGTAGTCCCGCATCCTTTTCTCGGGAATCAAGGCGCTATCGAGAATAATGCCCTTGTCGCCGACGAACATCCGCCCGGTGCCGGGAAGTCCGCGGCCTTCGGCGGCCAACTCCTCGGGCAGATTCGGCCGCACGCCGCCGTCGTACCAGAAGAGCGTCAGCGGTCCCCAGGCGCCGTGCGCGGCGAACGTGAAGCGGATCTTGTTGCACTGCGGGAACGAGAAGTCGTTGGGCTGAACGCGGCTGACGCCGCCCGAATCGACCGCGCAGTGGGCCGACACGTCGGCCTGGACGGTCGTGGGGGCCGGCAGGTCGAAGGCCGAGTAGATCGGCCACATGCTGTAGTTGCCCATGTCGGCGATGGAGCCGCCGCCGAACTCGTACCAGCCGCGAAATACGGCGTGCGTGTATTGCGGCGAGTAGGGGCGATCCGGCACCGGCCCGAGCCACAGGTCCCAGTTGAAGCTCTTCGGGACGGCGACGCGCTCGATCGGCAGCGAGGTGTAATGCGGCCAGAAGGGGCGATCGGTCCAGTTGTGGATCTCGCGCAGCGTGCCGATGGCGCCGTCGAGGATCATGCGCTTCACGTCGAGCATCGAGGCGAAGGTGTTGGCCTGGTAGGCGAGCAGATGCGTGCGCACGCCGGTCTGGCGCTGCGTTTCGAGCACCAGCCGCAGCTCCGCCATCTTGTTGGCGACCGGCTTGTGCACGGCGACGTGCTTCTTCTTTTTCATCGCGGCGAGGGCGATGGTGGCGTGCAGATGGTCGGGCGTCATGATCTTGACGGCGTCGATGGTGCGCTCTTTTTCGAGCAGCTCGCGGAAGTCTTCGTAGGAGGCCACGCCCGAGAACTTCTCCGTGCCGCGCTTCTTCGCGTAGTACTTCTCGATGATGTCCCTGGCGACGTCGCGCCCGCATCGGATGCCGGTATAGTTGCCGCCCCAGGACGGGTCTTCGAGCGCCTGGCGGATCGAGTCGCGCAGCCCGTTCTGGTTCCAGTCGACGTAGTTGGTGTTGTCGCGCTCGGGGTCGCAGACGGCGACGATCTGCACCTGCGGATTCGCGAGCAGGCGCAGCATCTCGCGCAGGCCCTGCGTGCCGCAGCCGATGTAGGCGAGGTTGAGCTTGTCGCTGGGAGGCGTCTGCCCCTGGCCGAGGACGCTTCTCTGCACGAGCATGGCGGCGCCCGCGGCGGGCGCGATGAACTCGCGTCGATTCATGCCGACCTCCATCGTCCGCTCCCTCTGGCCGCGGCTCGGTAGGATTTACACCGTCAGATCGCGGAGGAACCCGACGCTTTCGAGCATCAGGTCGGGACTCACCTCCACGTAGTAATTCTTCACGCCACCGGTCTTGGCGGCGGAGAAGGTCTTCTTCCAGTCGATCGAGCCCTTGCCGATCGCCACGGTACGCTTGGTCTCCGCCGACCAGTCCTGAAGATGCATCGAGATGAAACGCCCCGGGTGCCTGTCGAAGTACGTCGCGGCGTGAAACCCGAGGCTGACCACCGACACCTGGAACTGCATCTTGAGGAGCTTCGTTTCCGTGCGCCGCAGCAGCTCGTCGTAGATCAGCACGCCGTCGATCTCCTTGAACTCGCCGGCATGATTGTGGAAGCCGAGCTGGAGGCCGGCCTTCAGGGTCTCTTCGCCGATCTTGTTCGATTCGTCGGCGACGCGCCGCCACTCGTCCATGGGAGCGTCGGGCCGCACGCCGTAGCTCGCGATAATCATCTGCCGCAGGCCGAGCTCCTTGGCCCAGGCGATCGTCTCGGGAAGGCTTTCCTTGTTGAACTCGCGGAACTGGAAGTGGCAGCTCTCGCAGCGCAGGCCGATGGTGTGGAGCGTTCGCCGCAGGTCGGCGGGCTTCATTTCGGCGAGCGGCGCGAAGGGGCCGCGATAGCCCTTCGGCGAGCACATCTCGACGGCCTGGTAGCCGGCCGAGGCCATGCGCCGCAGCAGGCCCTCGAAGTCCGTGGGGATCGCGTCGCGAATCGGGTAGATCTGGAATCCGACCGGGATGCCCAGGGGCGCGCCGCGCAGAACCGTCGTCAGCCCAGCCGCCGCCGCGCCGATGGCGCTTCGTCGTGTCATCGTCAACATGCTGGTGAGTATATACTCAACGGATCGAGAATGGAATCGGGAAGCTCGCTCGGACACTATCAGATCGGCCCGAAACTGGGCGCCGGCGGAATGGGCGAAGTCTACCGCGCCCGCGACACCAAGCTCGACCGCGACGTCGCGCTCAAAGTCCTGCCCGCGGCCTTCACCGGCGACTCCGAACGCATGGCGCGCTTCGAGCGCGAGGCCCGCGTGCTGGCCTCGATGAATCATCCGCACATCGCCGTGCTGCACGGCATCGAGGACGCAGGCGACATCCGCGCGCTGGTAATGGAGCTGGTCGAGGGGCCGACGCTGGCGGAGCGCATTTCCGGCGGTCCGATTCCCCTCGATGAGGCGCTTCAACTCGCCCGCCAGATCGCCGACGCACTCGAGTACGCGCACGACCGCGGCATCGTGCATCGCGACCTGAAGCCCGCCAACATCAAGCTGACGCTCGAGGGCGCGGTCAAGGTGCTCGACTTCGGACTCGCGAAAGCGCTCGACGACGCGCCCGGTCCGTCCAGCGTGCACAATTCGCCGACGCTCAGCATCGCCGCCACGCGCGCCGGCGTGATTCTCGGGACGGCGGGCTACATGTCGCCCGAGCAGGCCAAGGGCAAGCCCGCCGACCGGCGGGCCGACATCTGGGCCTTCGGCGTGGTGCTCGCCGAGATGATCGCCGGGAAGCAGATGTACTCGGGCGAGACGGTCGCCGAGACGCTGGCCTCGGTCATCAAGGAATCGCCGGTGATTCCGGACGCTCCGCCCGCCGTCGCGAGGCTCCTTCGCCGATGCCTCGACAAAGACCCGCGCCGGAGGTTGCAGGCGATCGGCGAAGCGCGTCTGGCGATCGAGGATATTCTCGCGGGCAAATCCGAGGAGCCGGTCGCCTCCACGGCCGTTGCCGCTGCGCCGCCGCCGAAGGCGAAGTCGCGCCCGCCCTGGATCGCCGCCGCGCTCATCGTAGGCGTCGCCGGGGGCATCGGAGTGATGCGCCTGCTGGAGAACCCACCCGAACGGCAGGTCGTCAGATTCCATATCCCGGCGCCGGAGAAGACCAATTTCGGCAATAGCGCTCCCACTCTCTCGCCGAACGGCCGATGGGTGGCCTTTAACACAGCCAGTGGCGGACCATCGTCGCTCTGGGTTCGAGCGGTCGATTCCCTGGAGCCGCGACGCATGCCCGGAACGGACGGCGCCGTTAACTCATTCTGGTCGCCCGACAGCCGCTTTATCGGCTACTTCGACGGGACGAAGCTGAAGAAAGTCGAGGTCACGGGCGGGCCTCCGCAGACCTTGTGCGATGCACCTCAGTTCTCATCGGGTACGTGGAATCAGGAGGGAGTCATCGTGTTCGCGGCCGGGAGATCGGGCTTATTCCGCGTTCCAGCGGCCGGTGGACCACCCGTTCGGTTGACGACTCCTGCGCCGGGTGAGAACGGGCACGCGTATCCACAGTTCCTGCCCGGCGGGCGCCAGCTCGTCTATCTTGTCATCGCCGGCCAGCGCCAACGCAGCACGGTTTTCGTGCGGAGTCTCGATTCGAAGGATTCCAGGCGGCTGCTGGGAAACGAATACCCGGCATACTATTCACTGGGTCATCTTCTGTTTCTGCGCGATGGGACCCTGATGGCGCAGCCTTTCGACGCCGGCCCGGCGGAGCTGAGCGGCGATCCGTTTCCCGTCGCCGAGCAGGTCGGGTCGTTTTTCTCCACTCCGTTTTTCTCGACATCCTCGAGCGGCGCCTTGGCTTACCGGACCGCCGGCGGGAGTTCCAGCCAGCTCACTTGGTTCGATCGCGACGGCAAGCCCGCGGGCGCCGCGGGCGCTCCGGGCAACATCAACAACGTCGAGCTTTCGCCCGACGGAACCCAGGTTGCCGTGACTCGAGCCGACGCACAGAGTAATAACGACATCTGGTTGCACGACCTGGCGCGCGACATCCCGACGCGGTTCACGTTTCACTCGTCGCAGGAATGGCACGCCGTCTGGTCCCCCGACATGACGCGGATTGTGTTTGCCACGGGTCGCGACGGATCGAATGCCATCTATTCGAAAGCCGCTAACGGCTCAGGCGTCGATGAACTGGTGCTAAAGGGGGCCGACGCGAAACGGCCGCATGACTGGTCGCGGGACGGGCGGTACCTCGCGTTCACCAACCTCGATGCGAAGACCAGAATCGATCTATGGGTGTTGCCGATGGGGCCCGGCGCGGAGCGCAAGCCGGAGCCCTACCTGGTGACGCAGTTCGACGAGAGCCAGCCGCAGTTTTCGCCGGACGGGAAGTGGATCGCCTACATCTCGAACGAGTCGGGCCGCATGGAAGTGTATGTGAACCCTTTTCCGAACACGGGAGGAAAGCGGCAGATTTCGTCGGGAGGCGGCTACCAGCCGCGCTGGCGGCGTGACGGCAAGGAGTTGTTCTTTCTGTCCGCCGACGGCAAGCTGTTGTCGGCGGAAATCCGGACGACGCCGAAGTTCGAAGCGACGGTCCCGAAAGTGTTGTTTCAGACCCGAATTGGCTTCACCGGCACCAATTACGTCCATCGCTATAGCCCTTCCGCCGATGGCAAGCGGTTCCTGATGAACAGCTCCCTCGAAGACAGAGCCGAATCGCCGATCACGGTGGTGCTGAACTGGCGCGAGTCGCTGAGGAGGTAGGTTTCAAGTGTCAGGGTCAGGCATGACGGTTGGCAGTGAACTGGCGCACTATCAGATCGGCCCGAAACTGGGCGCCGGCGGAATGGGCGAAGTCTACCGCGCCCGCGACACCAAGCTCGACCGCGACGTCGCGCTCAAAGTCCTGCCCGCGGCCTTCACCGGCGACTCCGAACGCATGGCGCGCTTCGAGCGCGAGGCCCGCGTGCTGGCCTCGATGAATCATCCGCACATCGCCGTGCTGCACGGCATCGAGGACGCAGGCGACATCCGCGCGCTGGTAATGGAGCTGGTCGAGGGGCCGACGCTGGCGGAGCGCATTTCCGGCGGTCCGATTCCCCTCGATGAGGCGCTTCAACTCGCCCGCCAGATCGCCGACGCACTCGAGTACGCGCACGACCGCGGCATCGTGCATCGCGACCTGAAGCCCGCCAACATCAAGCTGACGCTCGAGGGCGCGGTCAAGGTGCTCGACTTCGGACTCGCGAAAGCGCTCGACGACGCGCCCGGTCCGTCCAGCGTGCACAATTCGCCGACGCTCAGCATCGCCGCCACGCGCGCCGGCGTGATTCTCGGGACGGCGGGCTACATGTCGCCCGAGCAGGCCAAGGGCAAGCCCGCCGACCGGCGGGCCGACATCTGGGCCTTCGGCGTGGTGCTCGCCGAGATGATCGCCGGGAAGCAGATGTACTCGGGCGAGACGGTCGCCGAGACGCTGGCCTCGGTCATCAAGGAATCGCCGGTGATTCCGGACGCTCCGCCCGCCGTCGCGAGGCTCCTTCGCCGATGCCTCGACAAAGACCCGCGCCGGAGGTTGCAGGCGATCGGCGAAGCGCGTCTCGCGATCGAGGACATTCTCGCGGGCAAAGCCGAGGAGCCGGTTGCGGCCGCGGTCGCGCCCGCTGCGCCGCCGGCGAAGCCAAGGTCGCGACTTCCGTGGATCGCCGCCGGGCTCGTTCTGGGTGTTGCCGCGACGGCCGGTCTGATGCGTTTTCTGGAGAGTCCGCCCGAAAAGCAGGCCGTCAGGTTTCAAATCCCGGTGCCGGAGAAGACCAACTTCCACAGCACCAGCGCTCCGGCCATCTCGCCCAACGGCCGATGGGTGGCCTTCGCGACGAGTGGCGCCGCGAGTTCGCTTTGGGTGCGCGCCGTCGACGCCCTGGAACCGCGCCGGATGACCGGGACCGACGGCGCGACGGCGCCCTTCTGGTCGCCGGACAGCCGCTATGTCGGTTACTTCGACGGCTCGAAGCTGAAGAAAGTCGAGGTCACGGGCGGCCCTCCCCAGACCCTGTGCGATGCACCCCCGTTCTCGTATGGAACCTGGAGCCAGGACGGAGTCATCGTGTTCTCGTCGACGGGCACCGGCTTGTTCCGCGCTCCGGCGGGCGGTGGACCACGCGTTAACCTGACGACTCCGTCGCCGGACGAGACCGGGCTATCGGTTCCGCAATTCCTGCCCGACGGCCGTCACTTTATCTATGTTGGCCTCCACAACCAGCGCGAACGCAGCGCGATCTTCTTGCTAAGTCTCGATTCGAAGACTCCCCGAAGGTTGATGGGAAGCGAAGGCGCCGCAGCTTATTCGCTCGGTCATCTCCTGTTTTTGCGCGATGGGACGCTGATGGCGCAGCCATTCGACGCCGCCAGGGCCGAACTGAGCGGCGATCCGTTCCCGGTAGCCGAGCAGGTGGACTCCTTCTTCAGTACCTCGTTTTTCTCGGTTTCCGCAACCGGCGCCTTGGCTTACCGGAGCGGCGCCGGGAGTCTCAGCCAACTGGCCTGGTTCGATCGCGACGGCAGGGAAACCGGGACCGCGGGCGATCCCGGTGTCATCTACGACACCACGCTTTCGCCGGACGGAACTCAGGTCGCCGTGACCCGCGTCGATGCGCAAAACCGAGGCGATATCTGGCTGCACGATTTGACGCGCGACATCCCGACGCGATTCACATTTCATCCCTCGGCGGACTGGCACCCGGTGTGGTCCCCCGACATGAACCGAATCGTCTTCGGGTCCGCCCGCGACGGGCCAATGGCGATCTATTTGAAGGCCGCCAACGGCTCCGGCGTCGACGAAGTGCTCCTGAAGGGCAGTGAACAGAAGCGGCCGTACAACTGGTCGCGCGACGGGCGGTACCTCGCGTTCACCAATGCCGGTTCCCAAACCAGGCTCGACCTCTGGGTGCTGCCGATGGCCGCCGGCGCGGAGCGCAAACCGGAACCCTACCTAATCACGCCGTTCAACGAAAGCCAGCCGCAGTTTTCGCCGGACGGGAAGTGGATGGCCTATATCTCCGACGAATCGGGCCGCTTTGAGGTGTACGTGAACCCGTTCCCGAACTCGGGCGGAAAACGGCAGATCTCGTCGGGAGGCGGCTTCCAGCCGCGCTGGCGTCGCGACGGCAAGGAGCTGTTCTTTCTGTCCGCGGACCGCAAGCTGATGTCCTCGGAGATCCGCACGGCGCCGAAGTTCGAAGCCACGGTCCCCAAGGTTCTGTTCCAGACCCGCACGACGAACGCCGCCACGGCTTACTTGTACCGTTATAGCCCGTCGCTCGACGGCAAGCGATTCCTGATCAACAGCTTGCTCGGGGAGTCGGCCGAGTCGCCGATTACGGTGGTGCTGAACTGGCGCGAGGCGGTGAA
>CAZEVY010000019.1:36515-70045 GCA_964515555.1 uncultured Solibacteraceae bacterium
GCGTCGCTGCCCTCGACGGTCAGCAAGACATCCACCAGCCCGCGGCCGCGCAGGCTGCGAGACAGCGCCACGTTGACCTGGTCGAGTCCTGGGAACTCGCCCTGCGGACCGGCGTAGAGCACCGTCGCGCCGACTCCGCCGACGGCCGCCTTCACCTGGTCGAGGCTGTTGCGGTTGCGGATGCCGGTGCCGAACAGCAGCAGGATCAACTGGTCGGACTCCTCCCCGAAATCGATGGGCGCGGCGACCAGTTGTCCGGCCGCGTTGAGCTGCACCACCTGCTCGACCACCTGGTCGCCGTTGGCGCGCACGCGAACGATGAGCGCCGCGGCCAGTTCGGTCGCGCCCGCCGTGAAGACCCCCGGCGATGCGCGGCGCACCCGCGTCTGCGCGACCGTCACCTGCCCGTCGCCCGAGGTGATCGTGATGGTCACGATTCCCGGCTCGGTGTCGGCGGGGATGAGAAAGTTCACCTGGTTCGGCGACGCAAAGGCGATCCGCGCGGAGCGTTCGACACCCTTCTCGTCGCGCACTTTGACGGTGGCCCCGCCAAGCGTCGCGGGCCAATCGGCGGTCGTGGTCGCTTCGGTGGCGTTTGCGAGCCGGGTTCCATAGGCCGAGACGATCGAGTCGCGCGCGACGACATTTCCCACCAGGTTGCTGGCGGCCGAGACGACTTGCATTTGCAGGTGCTGGTTGAGCAGCACGGAAGACACGCCGTGCGGCGTTCCGTTGGAGAAGTTGAGCAGCGCCAGGTCCACCCTGGCGTCGTCGTTGAAGTCGGCCAGGGCGAGCACGGAGGTGCCGTTGCCGCTGGGGAAATGCGATTCCCGGAAGGTGCCATCGCCGTTGCCGAGGAGCTCCATCAGGTCGGAGGCCGCCAACATCAGGTCCTGCCGTCCGTCGCGGTTGAAGTCGGCTGCCACAAGGAACCCGCTCTCCAGGTCCGTCGGATGGTGCCGCCCGGCCTGAAACGTTCCGTCGCCGTTGCCCGGCAGCACGGTGACTCGAAAGAGATAATTGGGGCTCGACGTGGCGATTCCGACGAAAGCGAGATCCAGCCGGCCGTCGCCGTTGAAATCGGCGGCTGCCGCCGAGTCCGGAGTCTCGCCGGCGTCGATGTTGCGGGCCGCTTGCAGGCTGCCGTTGGCGTTGGTCAGAAACAGGCTGATGCCGCCGCGAGTCATCGTCGTGATGCCCGAGTTGACTACGGCGACATCGGGCCGGCCGTCGCCGTTGAAATCGCCGGTGAGCAGGGAGCGGGCGGCGGCTCCGACCGGGTAGCTCGCCGGCGTCTGGAAGGTTCCGTTGCCGTTGCCGAGAAAAACGGAGATGGTGCCGCTGCCGGTCGGCGTGCCTTCGTTGATCACGACCAGGTCCTGGCGGCTGTCGCCGTTCAGGTCGACCCGAGCCACGAAGCGCGGCCGGGATGTCGCGAGGCCGGCGGCGACCTGAAAGGTCCCGTCGCCGTTTCCGTTGAGGATGGCGACGCGGTCGGTCCCGTTGGCGACGGCGAGGTCCTGGCGGCCGTCTCCGTTATAGTCTCCGGGGGCGATCGATGCGGCGAAGGTGATTCCGGCGATCGGAATCAGCGTCCCCGCGTTCAGCTCCGCGCCGCCCCGCCCGGTGAGCAGCATCAGCCCGCCGCGGCCGCTGACGACGACGTCGGGCCGCCGGTCGCCATTGAAGTCGGCCACCGCCAGCGTAGTCGGGTCGGCTCCCACCGGGTAGGCGGGCGGCGCGACCAGTGTGCCGTTCCGATTGACGCCAAACATCAGGGTCCTGTTCCCCGAAGCGTCCGCTGTGAAAATGGTCGGCCGCTCGTCCTCGGCGGCAAACGCGATGTCGAAGGACTTGATGCGCGCGCCGGTCAGGTACCGGCCGGCGCTCTCGAAACGGCCGCCATCGCGCGCGAGCCAGATGCCGATCGTTGAGGTGCTGCTGTAGAGGACAGCGAGGTCGCGGTTCCCGTCGCCATTGAAATCGGCCGCTCCTAAATACGACGGCTGCGCTCCCACCTCGGTGCTGATCGCCGCCTGAAACGATCCATCGCCGTTGCCGAACAGCAGCGATACCGTTCCGGAGTCCCGGTTGGCGACGGCCAGGTCGAGCCTGCCGTCCTTGTTGAAATCGGCCGCCAGGACGGAGACCGGACCCAAGCCTGCGGCCACTCTCGTTGCCGCGCGCAGAGTGCCATCGCCGTTGCCCAACAGGATCGAGACGTCGCCGGTGTTGACGGGCAATGCAGGGGCGCCGCTAGAGCCTCCGTTGGCGACCGCGACGTCCAGTCTCCCATCGCCGTTGAAATCGGCTACCGCGACCGAGTTCGGCGCCACGCCGGCGTTGTAGTGGACGGCGGCGCGAAACGTGGCATCGGCATTGCCGAGCAGGATCGAAATCTTCCCGGAGTCGGAGGTGAAGTTGCCTAAGTTGGCGACCACGGCATCCAGGAAGCCGTCGCTATTCAAGTCGGCGAGACGGACCGACGTGGCGCCCGGAGCGGTGTCGTAGCGCACCGGTGTGCGGAAGGCGATATCGCTGGTGGCCACGCTTACGTTCACTCCCGATGGGAACCGGACGCCCACGATGTCGCTGTTGCCGTCCCCGTTGAGATCGCCGGCGTCGAAGCCGCGCGAAGCGGTCGCCACCGAGCCGGGCACGAGTGACGCCTTGTTCGCGTAGGCGGCGATGCTGGCCCAGTCCGAAACGGAGTTCTGCTGGGCGAAGCAATCCGTCAGGAGCTGGCCGTACTGGGCCTGGGTAAGTTGCACCTTATTGGTTCCCGACGTGATGTCCCACATCGTCGAGTACCAGGGCCGGTTGAAACTGGCTTCCAGAATGAGTTCGTCTCCGTTGTAGATCCGGATGCCTGTCTGAATCTGGACGGGAATGAAAAGAACCCAGGTCCAACCGTAGGTCGGCTTGCAGGTTCCGGTAACGCCCTGGCCGGCGGCCAATATCCAAACCACCGCGACCGGCAGTATCCATCGCGGCATATTGCTTCGCATGCGAGTTCCCCTATCTACTCGAACACCAGGTAGGCGACGTTGCTTCGCTTCCCCTCCACCGTGAGCGCCACCTCGACCCGCCCCCGCCCGGCGAGCGAGCGCGGCAGCGTCACCTTGACCTGGTCGAGTCCCGGGAACTCGCCCTGCGCGCCGGCGAACGCCACCGCCGCCGCGACGTCGCCGACGGTCGCGCTGACCGTGTTGAGATTCGTGCGTCCGCGAATTCCCGTGCCATAGAGTACCAACACCAGTGTGTCGCCCTCCGGCCCGATACTGACCGGCCGCGCGACCACCTGTCCGCCCTCGACCCGAAACACATCTTCGGCGATTTGCGCGCCGTCCGGCTTCACCCGGATTACGTTGGCCGCGACGAGTCCCGATGCATTCAGGACGAAAAGGCCGGGCGCGATGCGGTCGATGGTAATGTCACCTTCGGCGATCGTGCCGCCGGCCGACGCGATCGTGACATAGCCTGGGCCGGCCGCGAATCCCGCCGGCAGCAGGAAGTTCACCTGTCCCGGCGAGACGAAGAACAGGGGCGCGGCTCCGACGCGGCCCCGACTGTCGACCACCGTAACACTGGTCCCGGCGAGCGTCGTCTGATCGGCGGCAGCGGCGGTCTCATTGGAAGTCGCGAGACGCGCGCCGTAAGCCGAGACGATCGAATTCCCCGCCACAACCGGTCCGACGCCGCTGGCCGCCGACACGTTTACGACACGGCGCAGATTTTCCGGATCGAGCGGCGTGATCGAGACGCCTGTCGCCGTCAAGGCGATGACTTCGGGGTTTCCGTCGCCGGTGGTGTCGGCCAGCCACACCTGCTTCGAGTCCTCGCCGGTGCGCAGCCTCCGGGGATTGGAGAACGTCCCGTCCCCGTTGCCGTAGAAGTAGGTGGTCGCCGTGGTCGTGCCGCAGCAGCTCGCGACCAGCAGGTCGATCTTGCCATCGCGGTCGAAGTCCGCGGGCGTCATCGAAAGGATCATCTCGTCGAACGTTCCCTGGTGCGGGAGCGGCGGGCTTGGAGGACGTAGTTGTTGGAACTGAGCATGAGGCTGTCGCCGCGGCCGTCGCCGGTGAAATCGGCGACCACCCACTGGTTGGCGGGCCGCAATATGTTCGAGGGCAGCGTGATGGCGGCGCGCACGGGCGGCACGCCCTGGAGGAAATTCGGATCGCGATATTCCGGTTCGTGCATCTTGCCCTTGCAGAGCTTGGTCAGCTCGTCGAACCGCTTCTTCACGTCCTGGGGATCCACGCCGACCTCGAAGGCGATCTGCTTGAGCCCCCCAAGAATGACATCCTTGAAGTCCTCGTCCTTCAGGTGACGTAGCCCAGCGTCCCCCAGAACGGGTGTGTGATTCTCACCCGGATTTCACAAGGATGGCGCCCGGGCCACATCAAGACCTCGACGGCTGGCGCGACCCCGGCGGAGAGCAGCAGCAGGACAATGGCGCGCTTCATGGACAACCTCTCGACTGGAGTGATCCTTGCGGCCAATCTATCACGCGCCGCGCGCCCGCGAAAATGGCATACTTCATAGACGGCACGCTCCATCATGAACCCATTGAAATCGCTGAAAACCTACGGCCAGTCCGTCTGGCTCGACTACATCCGCCGCAGCCTAATCACCGGCGGCGAACTGGCGCGGCTCATCGACGACGACGGTCTCGCCGGCGTCACCTCCAACCCCGCCATCTTCGAGAAGGCCATCACCGGCTCGACCGACTACTCCGACTTCCTCGACACCCTGCGTCAGAAGCGCGACCTCGGACCCATGGCACTCTATGAAGAGCTCGCCATCCGCGACATTCAGGACGCCGCCGACATCCTGCGGCCGGTCTACGACTCGACCGCGAGGCGGGACGGCTACGTGAGTCTCGAGGTATCGCCGTTCCTCGCGCACGACACGCAGCGGACCATCGAGGAGGCGCGGCGATTGTCCAAGGCCGTCGGACGCGACAACCTGATGGTGAAGGTGCCGGGCACGGCCGAGGGCATCCCGGCCATCGAACAGCTTCTCTCGGAAGGCATCAGCATCAACGTGACGCTGCTGTTCGAGCAGGCGGTCTACGAGAAGGTCGCGCACGCCTTTGTCGCGGGGCTGGAGAAGCACGCCGCGGCCGGAGGCGACGCGAGCCGCGTCCACAGCGTGGCGAGCTTCTTTGTCAGCCGCATCGACGCTACCATCGACGGCATGATCGCCAAGCGACTCAAGGCGTCGGCGGCGGCCACCGAGCGCGCGCTACTGCGCAGCATCGCCGGGAAGGTGGCGATCGCCAACGCCAAGCTGGCGTACCTAAGCTACAAGAGCATATTCAGCGGACCGCGCTGGCAGGCGCTCGCCGCGCGCGGAGCGGCGACGCAGCGGCTTCTGTGGGCTTCGACCAGCACCAAGAATCCCAACTATCGCGACGTGATCTACGTTGAGGAGCTGATCGGCGCCGACACCGTCAACACCATCCCGCCCGCGACCTTCGACGCCTTCCGCGACCACGGCAAGCCGCGCGCCAGCCTGGACGAGGACCTCGAAGCCGCGCAGGACACCATGGAGACGCTGGCGCACGTCGGCATCTCGATGCAGGAAGTCACCGCGGGGCTAGTCACCGACGGCGTGAAGCTCTTCGCCGAAGCCTTCGACAAGCTGCTCAACGCGCTCGACACGCGCTGCCGCGTGGCGATTGGCGCGAAGATCAATCAGCAGACCTACAGCCTGCCGGCCGCGATCGCCGCGCAGGTGAAATCGACCATCGACGACTGGCGCATTCAGGGCAAGGTGCGGCGCCTGTGGTCGCGCGACGCGACCTTGTGGACCGGCTCGGACGAAGGCGCCTGGCTCGGCTGGCTCGGCATCACCGAGGACCAACTGGCGCACGCGCACCACCTCCAGGAGATCGCCGACGACGTGAAGAGCGCGGGCTTCCGCGACGCGGTGCTGCTCGGCATGGGCGGATCGAGCCTGTGTCCGGAGGTCCTCAAGATGACTTTCGGGAAGATCGAGGGATTTCCGGAATTGCACGTTCTCGATTCCACCGACCCGGCGCAGGTGCGCACGGTAGAGTCGAAGATCGACCCTTCGAAGACGCTGTTCATCGTGGCCAGCAAGTCGGGGGCGACGCTCGAGCCCAACGTCTTCAAGCAGTACTTCTACGAGCGCGTGCGGCTGGCGGTCGGCGCCGAGAAGGCCGGCGATCATTTCATCGCCATCACCGATCCCGGCTCGAAAGTCGAGAAGGTCGCCGAGAGCGAAGGGTTCCGCGAAGTCTTCCACGGCGTGCCGTCGATCGGCGGTCGCTACTCGGCGCTCTCGGACTTCGGCGCCGTGCCCGCGGCGGTCATGGGCCTGGACGCCAACCGCTTCATCGACCGCGCCGACGAGATGGCGGTTTCGTGCTCGGCGTGCCTGCCGGTCGACCAGAACCCGGGGGTCGTGCTGGGCGCGATTCTCGGCGTGCTCGCCAACAACGGCCGCGACAAGCTGACCGTGGTGGCGTCGCCGGCGATCTTCGACCTTGGCGCGTGGCTGGAACAGCTCGTCGCCGAGTCGACCGGCAAGGACGGTAAGGCGATCGTACCGGTGGACCGCGAGACGCCGGGCGGGCCCGAGGTCTACGGCGGCGACCGCGTGTTCGTATATTTGCGATTCACGCCCGCGCCCGACGCCGCGCAGGACGCAGCGGTCGACGCGCTGGAGAAGGCGGGCCACCCCGTGGTGCGCATCTCGATCGACGACAAGTACGACCTCGGCCAGGAGTTCTTCCGCTGGGAGATTGCGACGGCGGTGGCGGGGTCGATCATGAAGATCAACCCGTTCAATCAGCCCGACGTCGAGGCCAGCAAGATCGAGACACGCAAGCTGACGAGCCAGTACGAGGAGACCGGCTCGCTTCCGCCGGAGTCGGCGATTCTGGAGGAGAGCGGCATCGCCGTGTTCACCGACGCCGCGAATGCCGCTGCCGTCGGGAACGGTTCGCTCGCGAACGTTGTGAAGAAGCATCTGGCGCGTCTCGGCGCGGGCGACTACTTCGCGCTGCTCGCCTACATCGAAATGAACGACGCCAACGAACGGGCGTTGCAGGCGATCCGCATGGCGGTGCGCGACGCGCGGCGCGTGGCGACCTGCCTCGGATTCGGCCCGCGCTTTCTCCACTCGACGGGACAGGCGTACAAGGGCGGGTCGAACACCGGCGTGTTCCTTCAGATCACCTGCGACGACAAGGCCGACCTGCCGATCCCCGGGCAGAAGTACACCTTCGGGGTCGTCAAGGCGGCACAGGCGCGCGGCGATTTCGAGGTGCTGACCTCGCGCGGGCGGCGGGCCTTGCGCCTGCACCTGCGCGATGTCGCGTCGGGACTCGCGGCGCTCGACGGGCTGGTCCGCGCGGCGTTGAGGTAACGGCGATGACGGAGAGCAACGCCGGCCCCTCGGTGGCGGTCATCTTCGGCGCCGCCGGCGACCTGACCAAGCGCAAGCTGATCCCCGCGCTCTGCAATCTGGCGCGTGGCGGACTGCTGCCGGCGAACTTCGCCATCGTCGGCTTCGCGCGCACGCCGCTCGACACGGAGGCCTTTCGCGCGAAGACCCGCCAGGACATCCTACAGTTCGCGACGGAGAAGCTGGACGACAAGCTGGTCGACTGGATCGTCGAGCGGCTCTACTACGTGGCGGGCAACTTCGACGACAAGGAGGCGTTCGCGAAGCTGCGCGCGACGCTGGAGGAGATCGACGCCAAACACTCGACGGGCGGAAACTATCTCTATTATCTGGCGACGTCACCCGAGTTCTTCTCGGTAGTGGTGCGCGAGCTGGACGCGGCGGGGCTGGTGCGCGAGGAAGGCGGCCGCTGGCGGCGCGTCATCATCGAGAAGCCGTTCGGCCGCGACCTGGAGTCGGCGCGCGAGCTGAATCGCGAGCTGCTGAGCGTATTGCCCGAACGCCAGATTTATCGGATCGATCACTACCTCGGGAAGGAGACCGTACAGAACATATTGGTGTTCCGCTTCGCCAACGGCATCTTCGAGCCGGTGTGGAACCGCCGCTACGTCGATTCGGTGCAGATCACCGTCGCCGAAACGGTCGGCGTGGAGCAACGCGGCGGCTACTACGACACCTCGGGCGCTATGCGCGACATGGTGCCTAACCACATCATGCAGCTCATCACGCTGACGGCCATGGAGACGCCGACGTCATTCGAGGCTGACGCCGTGCGCGACGAACAGGTGAAGGTGCTGCGCGCCATTCAGCCGATCACGCCCGAGGAAGTGCTCACGCGGACCGTGCGCGGGCAGTACGGCGAAGGCGAGGCCGACGGCAAGAAGCTCGCCGGCTACCGCACGGAGCCGCGCGTGCCCGCCGATTCGAAGACCGAGACCTACGTCGCGATGAAGCTCGCCATCGACAACTGGCGCTGGGCCGACGTGCCGTTCTACCTGCGCACGGGCAAGCGCATGCCGAAGCGGGTGACCGAAATCGCGATCCGCTTCCGTCGCGCGCCGTTCATCCTGTTTCGAAAGACGCCGGTGGATCACCTGGACGCGAATCACCTGGTGCTGCACATCCAGCCGACCGAGGGAATTTCGCTGCGTTTCGGCGCCAAGATTCCGGGTCCGCTGTTGCGGCTCGGGAGCGTCGACATGAATTTCGATTATTCCCACTATTTCCGCGAGAGCGCCGCCACCGGCTACGAACGGCTGCTGTACGACTGCATGTGCGGCGACCCGACGCTGTTCCAGCGCGCCGACATGGTGGAGGCGTCGTGGAGCGTCGTCAAGCCGGTGCAGGAAGTGTGGCACGCGCTCGCCCCGCGATACCCCAATTACGCGGCGGCGTCGTGGGGTCCCAAGGAGGCCGACGAGCTGCTGGGCCGCGACGGCCGCAAGTGGCGTCGGATCGAGTAGGAAATGATCATCGGCCGCACTGGCCGGCATGAGCCTTGTTCCTGCCTTTCGGCGTGCACCTTCAGACCTTCGGCGGAAGCTTGCGGGCGCCGTGCCGGATGTGAAGCACGTGGACCACGCCGCCGATCACCGTGAAGTAGATCCGGTAAACGTCGTGACGCCGTCCGAACAGGAGTTTCCGCACCTCGTGGCGCCGCGTGGAGAGGCTTGGTTCCAGCGGACAACGTTCCGGAAAAATCCGAAGGGACAGAATCGACTGCTCGAAGCGGTTAAACCACAGGGGGCCGCGAAGCGGAGCGTTGGCCACTACCCAGGCGTAAATCTCTTCCAGATCCTTCGACGCCCGCGACGTCAGTTCAACGCGGTATTCCAAGCCTGTCCCGCAAGTCGCCGAAGACGTCCCCGGCCGGACGGCTTTCTCGAAGCTCCGCCTGCTGAATGCCTTCCTCGACCGCGATTCGAATGTCGGCGAACTGCCGATCCGTGTCGTCGAGAGGCGCTTCGCCGATCTCGCCCCACTCCCCGTCCTCGCGAATCAGGCGTGCCACGTATTCATCCGCCGAGATTCCTTCCGCCTTCGCCCTCGATAGCAGTTGCGCCTCAAGGTCGCCGGCGATTCGCACGGTCATGTCTACAATCATACCCACGGATTCCGCCGCGAGCCCGTCGACAAGCGGCTCCTCTGCGACATACATGCCGCCCCGTCACGGCGCCGGATTGCGTGGACCGTTCGGCCGCGCGAAGTCGAGCAGCTCCTGCTTCGGCACGCCCGGCTCGAAGCAGCGCCGGCAGCGAGCTTCGTACATGCCGGCGGCGCCGACGACGATCAGGTCCTCGGACTCGACCAGGCGCTGCGTGTGCTTGGCGGGCGCGCCGCAGCGGATGCAGATCGCCAGCGTCTTGGTGATCGACTCGGCCAGCGCCAGCAGCTCGGGCACCGGAGCAAACGGCCGTCCCAGGTAATCGGTGTCCAGTCCAGCGACGATCACCTGCTTGCCGCTATCGGCGAGGCGGCTGACGACTCCCGTCAGTTCGGGTCCGAAGAAGTGGGCCTCATCGACGCCGATCACCTGCGTGCGCCAATCCAGGCGCGAGAGAATCTCGCCGGCGTTTTCGACCACCTCCGACTTCATGCGCGAGTCGGCGTGCGAGACGATTTCGTCGGCCGAGTAGCGCACGTCGATCACGGGCTTGAAGACCTGCACGCGCTTGCGGGCATACATCGCCCGCCGCAGCCGGCGGATCAGCTCTTCGCTCTTTCCCGAAAACATCGGACCGCAGATCATCTCGATCCAGCCGATATGGCCCGCCAGAAAATCCATCCCGACTATGATGCCACGCGAAGAAGCTGTCAGCGTTCAGCGTTCAGGGGGCCCTCCGTCTCGCCTATGACGGCTCATGCCCTGCTGATAGCTGAAGGCTGATCGCTGATTGCTGATAGCTGCCAAGGCGTATACTGTGTTAATCCAGGGAGAGAGTGTGCGGTGGCCGTCCTGACCCCTCCATTCACGGAACACAAGCAGAAGAACCTCGCCAGCGCGGTCCTCGCCTTTGGAATTCTGATCGCGCTGCTTCACTTCGGCCGTGACCTGCTGGTGACGCTGGTGACAGCCATCACGATTTCATTCCTGCTCGATCCCTTCGTGGCGCTGTTCATGAAGCTGCGGCTGCCGCGCGCCATGGCCAGCTTCTTCGTGTGCGCGATCGCACTGGCCTTGCTCTACCTGGCGGGCCTCGGCCTGTACACGCAGGTCGCCGGGCTGGTGGACGATCTGCCGCGTTACAGCCAACGCATCAACCAACTGGTGGACTCGGTGGCAGCACGCCTGGAGGACGCCGAGAAGGCCGTGTTGGAAATCGTGGTGCCGAAGCGGATGCGGCCGCCGGAGCCGTTGCCGGCGCCGCCGAAGGCGGGCCGCGCTACCCGTCGCCCCACAGAAGTAAAACCGGCGGCGCCAACGGTGCAAGAGGTTCGCATACAAAATGAGGGGTCGCCGCTTTTCAACTACCTGTACGACAATTTCGACAGCTTCTACTCGGGCTTGCTGCTGGCGTCGTTCGTCCCGTTCCTGGTGTACTTCATGCTGAGCTGGCGCGACCACGTGCGGCGCTCTTTCCTCGAACTGTTTCACGGGGCCGACCGCCACGCCGCTGGCCGAAGCTGGCAGGGCATCGCGGTGATGGCGCGCGCGTACGTCGTGGGAAATTTCGTGCTGGGCGTGCTGCTGTCGGCGGTGAGCACGCTGTTCTTCTGGTCGGTCAACCTGCCGTATTTTCCACTCATCGGCCCGCTGAGCGGATTCCTGAGCCTGGTACCGTACATCGGGCTGCCGCTGGCGATCGTGCCGCCCTTTTTCGCGGCGCTGCCGGTGCACGACAAGCTGGCGCCGTACCTGGTGATCGGCACAGTGGTCGCGTTCCTGCACCTGCTGGCGCTGAACCTTCTGTATCCGAAGCTGGTCGGCTCGCGCGTCCATTTGAATCCACTGGTGGTGACGATCGCGCTGATGTTCTGGGGCACGCTCTGGGGTGCGCTCGGGCTGGTCTTCGCCATTCCGATCACGGCGGGTATCAAGGCCGTGTGCGACAATGTGTCCGACTTACAGCCCTACGGGAAGCTTCTGGGAGACTGATCCGATGACCCGACGAGTAATGTTGGCCGCGCTGGCGGCGTCGCCGCTGGCGGCCGCGCGACGAATCGACCGCTCGGCGTTCAGCGCCATCACCGATGAGATCGGCCGAACGCCCGAAGAGGCGCTCGCCTTCGCGCGTCAGTACGAGCTGAAGTGGATCGAGCTGCGCGGGGTGCCTGGCCCCGGCGGTCGGCGCGAGTACTTCGCGCAGGCCGAGGCCGATCTGCGCGAGGCTGCCAAGCAGTTCGCCGGGGCGGGCCTGCGCGTCTCGTTCCTCAACACCAGCATGCTCAAGTACACGCTGCCCGGGACCGAGCCGGCCAATCCGCGCGCGCCGCGGACGTCGCCGCGCTTCGAGAAGCGCATGGAGGAGCTGAAGCGCGCCATCGAGGCCGCGCACATTTTCGGAACGGACAAGCTTCGCATCTTCACCTTCACCCGAACGGCCGAACCAGCGGCGCTCTACCCGCGCATCGCCGAGGTGATCGGCGAGATGTGCCGCGTCGCCGAAAAGGAGAAGGTAAAGCTGCTGGTGGAGAATGAAGCATCGCAGAACGCGGGCACCTGCTCGGAGGTGGCGCAGTTGCTGAAACTGCTGCCTTCCCGCGCCCTCGGAGTGAATTGGGACTCCGACAACGGATCGCGCCGCGAAAGGACGTTTCCCGAAGGCTACGAAGCGCTGCCCGCCAAGCGCATCTGGAATGTCCAAGTGAAGGGCCGCAATCTTCTGCCAGGACCCGACCGAATCGACTGGGCGCCGATTTTCGCGCGGCTGGCCCGCGACGGCTACAAAGGCTGCATCGGGTTGGAGACCCACCTCGGCCGCGGCGACGAGCTCATCAAGGCGGCGCACGACTCCATGCGCGAGATGCTGCGGTCCGTCTCGACGACCTGATGAACGCGCGCCTGCTCGGCTTCATCGGCGTGGGCCTGGCCGCGGTGGCCGCGATGATCGGGGCCGCGCTCTACATCACGCGCGGGGCGCACCTGGAGCTCACCGGATCGATTCTCAAGGTGCGCACGCTGCACGTGGAAGACAAGGTGTCGATCGCGGCGGTCGACTTCCGTTTCGTGAATCCTTCCGACGTGCTGTTCGTGGTGAAGGCCGTGACGGTGATCGTCGAGACCAAGGACGGAAAGGAAATCGAGGGCGATACCATCAGCGAGCCGGATGCGCGGCGCGTTTTCCAGTACAATCCTCTGCTCGGGCAGAAGTACAACGACTCGCTGATCGCGCGCACGAAGATCGGCGCGCGGCAGTCGCTGGACCGTATGATCGCGGCACGATTCGAGGCGCCCGTGGCGGTGCTGGACGGCCGCAAGCGGCTGCGCGTGCGAATCGAGGATCTCGGCGGCGCGACGTCGGAGCTGGTGGAGGATGAGCGCTGAGCGATGGCGCGGCGCATCGAGAGCCACTACCTCGCGGGTCCGGCCGGACGGCTGGAGGCGCTCCTCGAAGAGCCCGAGGAGGGCGAGCCGCGGCTCGCCGCGGTTGTCTGCCACCCGCATCCGCTGCACGGCGGGACGATGCACAACAAGGTCGTGCACCGTGTGGCGCGGGGACTGCGGCGCGCGGGCGCTGTCGTGCTCCGCTTCAATTTTCGCGGCGTGAACCTGAGTGAGGGCGATCACGACCACGGCGAAGGCGAGGTCGATGACGCAGCCGTGGCGCTGGCGTGGCTGCGCGAGCGGTATCCCGAGGTGCCCGTGGTGCTCGCGGGATTCTCGTTCGGCGCGCGCGTAGTGTTGCGTTTGTCGGATCGCGAGCCGGTCGCGCGTGTGATCGCGGTGGGGCTGCCGACAAGGCTGTCCGACGGGGGTGAGTACCGGACGAGCGCCGTTCCGCGCGACTTCATTCAGAGCACCAACGACGAATACGGTCCTCGCGAGAAGATGCAGCGTTTCTTCGACCAAGCGTCGGGTCCGAAGACGATGACGTGGGTCGAGGCGGGCGACCACTTCTTCTCCGGCGCACTGGATGCGCTGGAAGAGGCAGTGATGTCGCGCGTGTGAAGATGCAAAGGCCCCCACATCCGAAGCTCCTCGAATTCCTCGCGCCCTACCACCGCGAGATCCAGGCGGTCGCGCTGGCCCTACGAGATCTCGTGCTCGCCACCGCGCCCGGACTCAACGAGCTCGTATACCGCACTTACGTCGTGGCCGTCGGATTCTCGTTCACCTCCGACTGGCGCGATGGACCCTGCCACATCGCCGTGTACCCTAAGCACGTCAACCTCGGGTTCCAGCGCGGCGCGCTGCTTCCCGATCCCGACGGCGTGATGGAGGGAACCGGCAAGGCGATTCGGCACATCAAGGTGGAGAGCGCCGCCGATCTGAAACGCCCGTTGCTGAAGCGCTACCTCCGCGCGGCCATCGCCGGTTGTGAGAAAGGCACGGGCGGCCAGCCGACAACCACAATTAAGACGACCGGCGTCGGCCGGAAGCGGCCCGTCGCGAGGAAATGACGCCGGTGTTCATGCCGATGGTCGTCAGACCGCCGAAGAAGCGCGCATGCTCGATCTTCACGCAGCGGTCCATGACGACCTCCAGTCCCGCGGCGCGCGCGCGCGCCGCCGCCTCCTCGTGCACCACGCCCAACTGCATCCAGACGACCTTCGCGCCAGCAGCGATGGCGTCCTCGACGATCGCCGGCACGGCCGCGGGCTCGCGGAAGATGTCCACGATGCCGACCTCACCCGGCACGTCGCGCAGGCTCGCGTAGCTCTTCTGTCCGAGCACCACGGACTCGCGCGGATTCACCGGCACGACGTCGTAGCCCTGCGACAACATGTAGATGGCCGCGAAGTGCGACGGGCGGAACGGATTCGACGAGAGGCCCACCATCGCGATGCGGCGGTGCTGTTCGAGGATTCGCAGACGCTGCGCCCCGGTGGTCGCGAAACGGCCGGTGTTGACGACGGAGGCGCCGCCGACGCCGTCGGCGAGGTTGAAGATGCAGGCTGTCATTTCTGCGAGGCCTCCAAGGCTTGCTGCAGATCCCAAAGGATGTCCTCGATCTCTTCGATGCCTACCGAGAGGCGGATCAGGTCGTCGCCGATGCCGCCGGCGAGCTTCTCCTCGGCGGTGAGCTGCTGGTGCGTAGTCGACGCCGGATGAATCACGAGGCTCTTGGCGTCGCCCACGTTGGCGAGGTGCGAGAACAGCTCGACGGATTCGATGAAACGGCGTCCGGCGTCGAGCCCGCCCCGAATGCCGAAGGTCAGAATCCCGCCCGCACCGCGGGGCAGATATCGCGACGCGAGCGATTGATAGGGACTCGCCGGCAATCCCGGGTAGTTCACCCAGCTCACCTCGGGGCGGCCGGCGAGGAACTGCGCGACCGCCAGCGCGTTCGAGGAGTGGCACTCCATGCGCAGCTTCAGCGTCTCCAGTCCTTGCAGGAACAGAAACGAGTTGAACGGGCTGAGCGCGGGGCCGAAGTCGCGCAGGCCCTCGACGCGCGCCTTCATGATGTAAGCGAAGTCGCCGAACGTCTCGTAGAACCGGATGCCGTGGTAACCCTTGCTCGGTTCGAGCAACTGCGGAAAGCGCCCCTTGTCCCAAGGAAACTTTCCGCTGTCGACGATGACGCCACCGATCGAGGTGCCGTGGCCGCCGATGAACTTGGTCGCCGAATGCACCACGATGTCGGCGCCGTGCTCGATGGGGCGGCACAGGTAGGGCGAGGCGAAGGTGTTGTCGACCACCAGGGGCAGGTTGTGTTCGTGGGCGATGGCGGCCACGGCGGCTATGTCGAGCACGTTCATGCGCGGGTTGCCGATGGTCTCGCCGTAGAGCAGCCGCGTCTGCGGTGTAATGGCGTTACGGAAGCATTCCGGATCGTCGGGGTCGACGAACGTGGTCTCGATGCCGAGGCGGCGGAAGCTGATGTCGAACTGCGTGTAAGTGCCGCCGTAGAGGGTTTTGGCGGCGACGATGTGGTCGCCCGCCTGGAGGAGGCTCGCGATCGCGATGAACTGCGCGGCCTGACCGCTCGAGACCGCCAGCGCGCCGACCCCGCGCTCGAGCGCCGCCATGCGCTCCTCGAAGACAGCGGTCGTCGGGTTCATGATGCGCGTGTAGATGTTGCCGAAGCGCTGGAGGTTGAACAGCTCGGCGGCGTGCGCGGTGTCCTCGAAAACGTAGGAGGTCGTCTGGTAGATGGGGACGGCGCGCGCGCCTGTGGATGCGTCGGGGCGCTGTCCGGCGTGCAGCGCGCGCGTCGCGAAGCCGTGTACGTGGTCCATGTTATCCGGCGGGCAGCGCGGCGATTCGCGCCGCCAGTTCCGCCTCTTCCTCCATTCTCCGATCATCCCATCCGAGCAGCCCGCCCATCGCGCGGGCCATGGCGAGCCAGTCGGCGCGGCGCTCGAAGCCCCAGTAGGTCGAGACGAACAGCAGATCGGGGAGCCGCAGCGCCATCTCCTGTTCGATCGCGTGGCGCATGATCGCGCCGTCGAGCGACCCCGCTTCGGGGAGCCATCCAAGCACGTTCTCGGCGCTCAGGCCGTGCGTGCGGATGAGCGACTCCACCGCGCGCGTCTCCACGCCGTACCGGTCCGCCAGCGATCCCGCGCGCGCGCGCAGGTCCTCGACGGCGCGCGCCGAGTTGCCGTTCAAGGGCGTCGACGCCGTCGTGCACTTGCCGCGCAGCTCGGGCGCGATCCTGTCGACTGCCTCCTGGCTCATCGCGCGATAGGTGGTGTATTTCCCGCCGGTGACCCGCAGCACGTCGGCGTCCCAGAAAATGCGGTGCGCGCGGGAGGCCGACGTCGCCGATCCGCCCGAGTCCGCCAGCGGCCGCAACGAACTATAGGCCGCGATCGGCTCCCCGATCGAAGCGCCGGGGAACAGCCCTCGCAGAATGCCTTGCAGGTAGCGCACCTCATCGCCCCCGATGGCGACGCGATCGGGCCCGTCGGAGTGATCGACGTCGGTAGTCCCGACCAGCGATAGCGAATCGTCCGGTCCCCAGGGAATAACGAAAATGATGCGGCCGTCGCTGTGAAAGTGCGCGATGGCGTGCGCGCCGGAGGCCACGCGCGGCAGCACGAGATGCGAGCCGCGGACCAGTCGCACGCCGCCGCCGTCGTCCCACGGCCCGCGTGCGTCCACGATCTTTCTGGCGCAGATCCGGAACCGCTCTCCGGTGAAAACATCGGTGGCCTCGACGGGGCAACCGCCGCCGGTGATTGAATCGGGTGCGCCCGCGCGCACGTAGTTGGCGACGACGGCGCCGTTGGCGATCGCCTCGAAGATGTTCTCCAGCACCAGCCGCGCCGCGTTGACGCGGCAGTCCCAGTAAATTCCCGACGAGTGGAGTCCGCTGGCCGCCAGGCCCGGTTCCTCCAGCAACGTCGCGGCGCGGGAGAGGAATCGCCGGCGACCGATGCTGCTCGCGCCTGCCAGCAGGTCGTAGAACCAGAGCCCGGCTCCGTAGTAGCGCCGTGGAAACCAGCCGTAGAAGGGGATGAGAAACGGAATCGGGTCGACCAGGTGCGGCGCGATGCGCGCCAGCGTGACGCGCTCGTGCAGCGCCTCGCGCACCAGGCCGAAGTGCAGGCCTTCGAGATAGCGCAGGCCACCGTGCAGGAGCTGCGAGTTGCGGCCGCTGGTTCCGCTAGCGAAATGCCGCTGCTCCACCAGCGCGATGCGCAGACTTCCCCGCGCCCGCAAGGCCAGGTCGCGAGCGATGCCTGCACCGTTGACGCCGCCCCCGATGACGAGAACGTCGAACTGTTCCCGCCGCAGGCGGGCGAGAGCGCGACCTCTCACGGCACGGCCTGGGCCGCGTGGGATTCGAGACGGGGCGCCTGCTCGAGCAGCTCGGCGACGCGCTCGCGCATCAACGCGGTGAGCTCCTCGCGGTCCTTCAACGTCCAGTTCTCGGTCGGAATCGGCTCGCCGATCACGAAATCGACGGCGCCGCCGCGAATGTGGAAGCTCCCGACCGGTAGCACCTCCCTGGTGCCGCGCAGCGCGAAGGGGACCACCGGCACGCCCGCCTTGATCGCGATGTAGGCGGCGCCTTCCTTGAATGCGCCCATCTCGCCGGTAGCGCGGCTGCCTTCGGGAAACAGCAGGATCGAGCGGCCGCGCTCACGCACGTGCCGCGCAGCCTCGGTCATCACTTTCATCGACGACTTTACGTTGTCGGAATCCACGGCGAAGTGGCCGCCGCGGCGCAGATGCGTGCCCAGAAACGGCAGCCGCACGAAGCGCACATTAACCAGGAACAGGAACTGATGCGGGATGGTCGCGAGCACCACGGGCGTGTCCATCAGGCTCAGGTGATTGCCGACGAAAACGTAACTGCGGCGCGGATCGATCCGCTCGAGCCCGCGGATGCGCACGCGCACGCGGCTGATGGCGAGCAGCATTTTCGCCCACGCCCGCGAGGTGGCGTGCTGGCGTCTTCCGTTGGGATCGAAAAACGAACACACCACCGACCACGATCCCATTACGACCGTCGCCAGAATAATCAGCGGATCGGTGACGATCACCGAGCGCAGCAGGCTCAGCGACATACTCTTCGCGTCCAGCGATTATACCGTGGCCGCGCAGTGCGGCCGAAAGCAAGACGACGCCGCGGGAACAGCCCAGACCGGCTACTCGACGCACTCCAGGATGTAGTACTTTTTTTCGTCCTTCACGATTTGACCCGCGATGGTCCACTCGTGCCGGTCGGCGATGTATACGCGGCGGTAGGAATCGTAGTCGATCCCTTCCTGGCGGTCAATGCGCCAGTCCTCCACCTCGCGCGTATCGCCCGGCGACCAGGAGGTCTTCACCACTGGAAATGGATTCACCGTTTCATTCTATCCGGGGCGGCTCGCCGAACTTCGCCGCGAGCGAGGTGAGAAACTTCGTGATCGTGGACGATTGATCGGTCATTCGCGAAATGAGCCGGAACAGCGGGTTGGTGACGAAGCCGTCTTCGGTGATCCTTAGGGTGCAGCCATCGGCCTCCGCCGCGAGCTCGTAGGTCCACGTACCGCCGAACGGCAGCGAGGCGTCGGCGATCTCCCGCACCAGCTTGCGCGGCGGTTCTACGACTGCGTCGGCCAGCGGAATCTCCATCCCGCCCATGGTCTCCTTCCACACCGCGCGTCCCGCGCGGTCGGGCATGCGAGCGATGGCCGTCAGGTCCGCGCGCCACGATGTCATCGACTCGTAGTCGGTGATCGCCTTCCAGACCGCCTCGGGAGGCTGCTTCAGGCGCAGCGTCCGCGACGCCACGTGTCCCTTCGGCAGCATCGACCCGGCGATAAACGCCAGGGCCGCCAACCCGGCCAGTCCACCCACTACAATCAGCGCCCACTTCACGACTTCGACCTTCCTTTCGCCACTCTGCTTCGCGCCTCAATCTCGCGATTCGCCGCTCCCGCCAGCAGCTCCAGCCCTCGCAGTCCCGCCTCGAGCTCGGAGCGCGACAGCCGAGCCAGCATCGAGCGCACGCGCGCGGTATCGAGGACCTTATCGGTGCGCTTGATGCGCAGTCCCGCGGCCGTCAGCAGCAGTCCCACGCGCCGGCCGTCGCCGGAATCGCGCCGCCGCACGACATACCCGCCGCGAACCAGCCGGTCGACGGTCAACGACATCGTGGACGCCGTGACTCCCATGTGCGCCGCCAGGTCCATCACGCCGGTCGGCTCCCGGTCGTCGAGATGGTCGAGGATGCTGGCCTGGTGAGCGCTGATCTCACGGCGGGTGGCGGGGTCGCGGACGTGCCGCAGGTGGCAGGCAAGGAAGATGCGCGGATACAGGTCGAGCAGGCGGCGGATCGCATGGCGCTGCACCTTTCATGCTATCCCAGGTATATTGTTTTGTCAAATCAAAGTATGTTCCGGCGGATGCGATCCCAGGGCGAAGTCGGAGGCGAATTGACCCGGCTATTCGAACTGGCGGCGGAAGTCCTTCATCTCCGCCCGGAGCCCGGCGATCTCGCCTTCGAGCGCTGCCACACGCGACTCCAGTTCCGCCACCCGGTCGGGCCTGTGGCCGGACGTGGCGGGCGCCGGCTCGACGATCGCGGGAGCGCCGCACAACAGGTGCGTCCAACGCACCTCGCGCATTCCCGGCTGCCGCGGAAGCAGGACGGCGAGCGGCTCGGGCTCCCGCTCGGCCAGCTTTCGCAAAGTGTTCTCCAGGGCGTCCAGATCGTCGAAGGCGTGCAGCCGCTCGGTGCGAGTCTTCAGCTCATTGACGGTCTGCGCGCCGCGCAGCAGGAGCACGGCCACGATCGCCAGCTCCCGGTTGCCGAGATTCAGCGTCTCGGAGGCGCGGTGTGCGTGCTTGGGGACGCGATTGTCGCCGCCGGTAATGAGCGTCGCGAGCTTCTTGCCGCGAAGGCTGTCGAAGGCCGCGTTCACCGTCTCCTCGCCGTAGTTCACGAGGGGTTCGCGGTTCGACTTCTGGTTACAGGCGTTGACGAGCGCGTTGAGCGACATCGGGTAATACTCCGGCGTCGCCATATCTTTTTCGATGAGCGCGCCGAGGACGCGCGCCTCGACATCGGACAGGACGATACTCACGACAGGTCCTCCCCGCCCTCGAACGACGCAGGCGGCGCGGGCCGTTCGTTGACGATCAGGCGGAACACGTCGGGCCGCGCGTAGTGGCCGGCGACGTCAAGGTCGTACTTGCCTTCGGTGATCTCGTCCAAATCGATTTCGGCCGAGAGCACGCACTCGCCGTCGTAACAGGGACCGGCGAGCAGCTTGCCGAGCGGACTCACGATGAGGCTGCCGCCGCGCATGAGCACCGTCTCGGGGTTGTCGCCCTGCACGGGAGCGTAGTCGGCGGAAAAGGCCGCCCGGCGGATGAACTGACAGGCCGAGAGGACGAAGCAGCGTCCTTCGAGGGCGACATGTTGCATGGTGGCGACCCAGGTGTCGCGGTCGTCGGCGGTGGGCGCGCAGTAGATCTGGACGCCCTTGGCGTACATGCTCATGCGGAGCAGGGGCATGTAGTTCTCCCAGCAGATGACGGCGCCGACGCGGCCGATCGGCGTGGCGATGACGGGCATTGTCGAGCCGTCGCCGAATCCCCATATGAGGCGCTCCATGGCGGTCGGCATGAGCTTGCGGTGCTTGCCGAGGAATGCGCCGTCGGGCGCGAAGAACAGCACCGTGCAATAGAGCGTGCCGCCGTCGCGCTCGATGACGCCGACGACGAGGTGGATCGCGTTCTCGCGCGCGATCGAGGACAGGCGGTCGACGGCGGGGCCGGGAACGTCGACGGCGCTCTCGAAGTATCGGCGGAACCATCGGCGGCCCTCGGGGGTCCGCCCGCCGATGCGGGCGCCGAAATCGACACCCTTCGGGTATCCGCTGACGAACGCCTCGGGAAAAAGAACAAGTTTCGCGCCATCGGCGGCGGCTTTTGCGGAGAAGTCGGCGACTTTATCGAGGGAGCGGTCGCGGTCGAAGGGCGCCGACGCGGCCTGCACGACGGCGACCCGGACCGTCATCTCAGTTGGGCTGGCTGCCGTTGCCGCGGGAGCGGATGTCTTGCTCGAGGAGCTTCGCGAGGTGCCGGATCTGCTCGGTGTTCTGGCGAGTCACGTCCGAAAGCTCTCTAACCGAAGCAGTGAGGCTGCCGACGACGGAGACGAGCCCGAGGAAGGCGTCGTTAAGCTTCCGCTGATTGTCGGCCAGAACCTGAACGTCTTGCGAGAGCCTTTGCAGATCGTCTGTCAGTTTCTGCTGGCCCTCGGTTAGACGCTGGACGTCTTCCGCCAGCTTCTGGAGGTTGCTCTCCATCGAGTGCAACCACTGTTCGTGGTATTCGAAACGCTCTTCCGGCGTCATGATGCATTCATTCTATCACTGCTTCCCGGCGGCCCGATCGCGCTCCAGGGCGCGCTCGAAGCGCTGTCCGGCTGCGGCGACCGCGGCGCGATAACCCTCCGGGTCGATGAACGGATTCGGCCGCGCGCCCTCGCGCACACGCCGGGCTTTTTCGTCGAATCCGAACTGGAAGGGGTGCTGCGCCAGGTAAATATCGGGGGCGAGCGATTCGAGCACCCGAAATGTTCGCCGATATGCATCGCCGATATCCGGGAATTTCGGCATTCCCGTCACGCGCACGCCGGCATTGATCGAGGTTCCGCCGATAAATACCACGTTCAGCGTCCGGCCGTCCTCGCGGGTCTGCATCGTCCAGGTCGTGCATCCCTTGGTGTGGCCGGGAGTCAGGTGCGCCTTCATCGTGACGCCGCCGAGCGTGACGGCGTCGCCGTCGTACAGCACGCGGTCGACTTTGATGGGCTTCCAGGAATACTCGCCCTCGTAACGGAAGTCGCCCTTGCCGCCGCCTTCGATGACCGCGGCGTCGCCCGACATCGCCATGATGCGCGCGGCAGTGAGTTCTTTCACCAGCGCGTGCCCGCCCACGTGATCGATGTGCGCGTGGCTCGCGAGGAGAACCTTAACGTCCCGGAATCGGAACCCGAGCTTCTCGACACCGGCGCGGATGACGGCGACCGTTTCTTCGGTGCCGCTGTCGAGCAGAATGTGGCCCTCCGAAGTCGTAATCAGGAAGCTCGAGATGCCGGCCGCGCCGACGTAGTAGATATTGCCGGCGATCTTCACGGGATCGACCGGCTTGTTCCAGGCCGCGAAGTCTACAGTCTGCGCCGGGAGCGCGAGCGCGACCAACAGGAGCGGCGTGCGGGACATCATGCGGCGATTATACAGTGGAAGGCAAATGCGACGACGAACTCTGCTGTGGTCCGTCTGCGCCGCACTCACCGCGCAGACAAACCCACCCTATCGGGCGACTCAGGAGGAACTGGCCCGAATCGACGCGGGCGTCGCACACCTCGACCGCCGCATCGCGTCGCTGCGGGGGGACGCGGCCCTCATCGCCGACGCCGAAGTCTTCCTCAAGGCCGCGCGCTGGATCGTGCGCTTCCCCGAGGAGTTCTACACGAAGGAGTACGTCGCCCACACGCTGGCGGCGATCGAGAAAGGCATGCAACGCGCCGCGGCGATCGAGGCCGGCAAGCCCGCGTGGCCGTCGCGCCGCGGGCGCGTGATCCGGGCCTATCGTTCGCGGGTCGATGGAAGCGTGCAGCCCTATGCCGTCTTCGTGCCGGAATCGTACGACCCGGCGCGGCCGATCCGGCTCGACGTGGTGCTCCACGGGCGCGGCGCGACGCTCAACGAAGTCAGCTTCATCGCGCAGCACGAAGGGCCGCGGCCGCCATCGCCCGATACGCCGCACATGCAGCTCCACGTGTTCGGGCGCACCAACAACGCCTATCGATGGGCCGGCGAGACCGACGTGTTCGAGGCGCTCGCGAGCGTGCGCGCGCGCTACAACATCGACGCCGACCGCATCGTGCTGCGCGGTTTCTCGATGGGTGGCGCCGGAGCGTGGCACATCGGGCTGCATTATCCCGACATGTGGGCCGCGGTCGAGGCCGGAGCGGGTTTCACCGAGACGCGGCGCTACGCGCGGCTCCCCGAGGTCCCGCCGCACGTGGAGAAAACGCTGCGCATCTACGACGCCGCCGATTACTCGCTGAACGCGTGGAACGTTCCGATGGTCGGCTACGGCGGCGAGGACGACCCGCAGCTTCAGGCATCGGTGAACATCCGCGATCGCCTTGCGACGGAGGGACTGAAGCTGGCCGACATGCGGATGCTGTTCCTGGTCGGGCCGAAGACGGGTCACCGTTGGCATCCGGAGAGCCTGGCCGAGTCGAATAAGTTCCTTGATGAGGCCGCGGCGCGCGGGCGTCGCGTGCCGGATCACATCCGGTTCGTCACCTACACGACGGGCTACAACAAGTGCCACTGGATCACCGTGGAGAAACTCGTGCGGCAGTTCGAGCGCGCCGAGGTCGACGCGCGGCGCGAGGGCGCGCGCGTGGTTGTTACGACGAAGAACGTCGCGCGAGTGAAGGTGGACTTCGACGGCGAGGTGGTGGTCGACGGAATCGACGCGAGGGGACCGGCGAAATCGCCGAGCGGCCTCGAGGGGAAACGTCACGCTCTACAAGGGCCGATCGACGACGCCTTTCTGGATAGCTTCCTTTGTGTTCGCCCGAGCGGCCCGCCCGATCCGGAACTGGAGAAGTTCTCGCGCAACTGGGCGAAGTTCATGCGCGCCGATCTCCCGGTGAAGGACGACGTGCTCGTCACCGAGGCCGATATGCGGCGAACGCTGGTGCTGTTCGGCGAGCCGACGAACAATCGGGCGATGGCGCGCGTCGCGCCGCACTTGCGGATCGTGTGGGGGAAGAACGTCATCCAGATGGGTCCGCGGTCGACAGCCAAACAGTATCCAACGGCGTACTACCGGTTGGCGATGATCTCTCCGAATCCAAGAAACCTGCGCAACTACGTCGTGTTGGGATCGGGGCACACTTTCGGCGAAGCCGACTTCCGCGGCACCAACGCGCTGCTCTATCCGCGGCTTGGAGACTGGGCGATCATCGACAAGGCTGACGGCAAGGTGGTGAACACAGGATTCTTCACGGAAGGCTGGGACCTCCCCAGGTCACCGGACCCTAGCCGGCCGCAAGGCCGCGCAGGTTCCATCCGCAGATAGTGCTCGCGCGCAGCTTGTCGCCGCCGGGGCCGGTCCAGTGTGTCTCGAGACTCAAGTACCCGCGATAGCCGTCAGCGAGCAGCGCGGCGATCTGCCCCTTCCAGTCGATCGCGCGCGTGCCGAGCGGTCCCCAGACGGGCTTGTGGTTCTCGATGTGGCAGTCCTTGACGTGCACGTGGACGATGCGGCCTCTCGGCAGCAGCGAGTAGCCGTGCGGGAACGGGTTCTCGCCGGCGCACAGGGCGTTGGCCGGGTCCCAAACCATTTTCAGGTTGGGATGTTTTACCGCGTCAAGCGCGCGCGCGGTCTCGGCGGCGGTGGCGAAGTTGCAGGCGTGCTCGTTCTCCAGGCCGATGATGAGGTCCTCGCGCGCGGCCTTCGCGGCGAGATCGCCCAGCGCGTCGACGGCAGGCTGGAAGCACTTCGACGGGTCGACCGTGCGCCAGTAGGAGAACACACGGACGATCTGCGCCCCCATCTTGTGCGCGATCTCGAAGGCGCGCGCGGCCAGGCGCGGCTGGTCGTCGAAGGTGTGCGTCGAGGCGAAGATGTCGTGCTGGAAGCGCTCGTCGGTCGGCGGGCCGCCGGGGAGGACGCATTTCAACACCGGCGACGCGATCGACATCACCTTGAGTCCGCGCGCGTCGAGCAGCTTCCGGGCGCGGTCGAGTTCCTCGTCGGAGAGATTCAGGATGTTCTTGCCCCACAGCACGCGCAGCTCGGCGCCCGTCATGCCGATCTCGACCATCGGGTCGAGCGCCAGCTCCAGTTGCGGCGAGAACTCGTCGGTGATGGCGGCGATGGGAAACTTCGGGGTCATCGAATCATTTCTCCTCGATGCGCAGGTGTCGATTCACGGCGACCTTTTCCAGGCGCTGCTTCGCGCCGCTCGGCCACTCGATTTCCAGCGCATTGACCAGGGTATCCTTTCCGAGGCCGAACGTCAGCGCCAGGTCGCTTTGCGAGCAGTAGCTCGACCCACTGCGCACCATCTGCCATTGCCTCCCGGACGCGCTCTCGACGCGCACCACGGCGCCCAGCGCGCTGCGGTTCGACCTGGCGCCCACCAGCTCGACGCGCAGCCAGGTCGACTTGTTGCCGCCGTCGTTGCGATAGAGATACGCCGGTCCGTGATTCGTAGTCACCAGCACGTCGAGGTCGCCGTCGCGATCGTAGTCGCCGTAGGCGGCGCCGCGCGCGACAATCGCACGCTGGATGTCGCCGAGCGACTTCGCCGATTCCTCGAATCGCCCCTTGCCGAGATTCCGGAACACCAGCGGCGACTGCGCGAAGGTCACCTTGGGCTGCACGCGCGAGATTTCCTCCTCGATGTGGCCGTTGGCGGAGAAGAGATCGAGATTCCCGTCGAGGTCGTAGTCGAAGAAGAACGCGCCGAAGGTGAGGCTCAGCAGGCTCGCGCGTCCCACCGACGACCGCGGCGCCTCGTCGACGAACAGGCCGTTGCCTTCATTGCGATAGAGCGCCAGCATCTGGTTGCTGAAGTTGCCGACGAGGAGATGCGGGCGGCCCGAGCGGTCGTAATCCGCCGCGTCGACTCCCATGGCGCCGCGCGCCACGCCGTCCTCGCCGAACGCCACCCCGGCGGCAAGGCCGCGCTCCGTGAAGGTGCCGTTGCGGTTGTTGCGGTAGAGCTTGTTCGGCTGCGTGTCGTTGGCGACGAACAGGTCGGGCCAGCCGTCGCCGTCGTAGTCGAGTACGGCGACGCCGAGCGACTTGCTGGTGGGGTCGGCGACGCCGGCGCGGACGCTGGCGTCCTCGAACTTGCCGCCGCCGAGATTGCGGTAGAGCTTCGACGCGGTTCCTTTGTACGACTCGGGCGTGCAGTACGACTTGGTCGCGCCGTCGAGCGAGCACCACAGGTCGTTCTTGGCGGACCACTGGACGTAGTTCGCCACGAACAGATCGGCGCGGCCGTCGCGATCGTAGTCGACCCAGGCGGCGCTGGTCCCGAAATTCGCGTTGCGGATGCCGGCGGCTGCGGTCGCGTCGCGGAACTGGAAGCCGCCCTCGTTGTGGAACAGGCGGTCGCCTTCGAGGAAGGTGATGTAGATGTCGGCGCGTCCGTCGTTGTCGTAGTCGGCGATGGCGACGCCCATGCCGTAGCCCTCGACGTCGAGGCCGCTCGCGGCGGTGACGTTGGTAAATGTACCGTTTCTGTTATTGCGGAAGAGGCCTGGAAAGGCCCGGCTGCGCGGTGTCCAGTCCTTCCCGTTGATGAGCAGGATGTCGAGCCAGCCGTCGCCGTCGGCGTCGAAGTAGGCGCAGCCGGCGCCCATGGTCTCGGGGAGCCACTTCTTGCCGGACTTGCCCGCGTTGTGGGTGAATCGCACACCCGCCTGCGCGGTGACGTCGGTGAACCGGATCTGCGCGGACGCGATCGACGCGAACAGAAGCGCGGGGAGCGCGCGGGCGATCACGGGGCCGTCCCCGGAACGGCGGGCGCCGGGCGCGGTCGAGCGCGCGGAGAGAGTTCGACGCTCTCGTGCTCGTGGATCATCTGGCGCTCGTTGTTGTCCTCGGGACTCAACAGGCGAGGCTTCTCGGTGAGCGCCTGCGACGACTCGTCGGCCTTGAAGCGGCGGAAGAGCGTCTCCTCGCGCGCGGCTCTTTCGTTGTCGCCGAGCCCGCGATACGCCAGCATCAGCGTGTAGTGCGCCTGCAAGTCCTCGGGGTCGACCGCGAGTACCTTTTCCAGCGCGGCGACGGCGTCGCCGTACTGCCGCTTCAAAAACAGAATGCGGCCGATCTGATTCAGCACGACGCGATCGCGCGGATACTTCGATTCGGCCTTGCGAAGCGAGGCCAGCGCGGCGTCGTAGTCGCCATCGGCCTTCTCAACGAGGGCGCGGAAGAAGTGCACGCGGCCGAGCTCCGGTCCGAGCTCGAGCGCCTTGGCGAGGAACGGCTTGGCGGCGTCGGTCTGCCCTTCCTGGATGAGCGCGCGCGCGACGTTGAGCCACCCGTCGGCATAACCCGGCTCGGCCTCGGTGACGCGGCGGAAGGCGTACTCGGCCCCCTTGAGGTCGCCTTGCAGCAGGAGGCCGATGCCCCAGTCGTTCCAGCGCTCGCGGTCCTCCTTGCGCACCACGGGCGACCACGCCGGTTCGCCGCGCGCATCCCCGAGTTCGAGCTTCGATTCGGCGCGCGCCAGCACGACGATGGGCAGGTTGGGGATTTCGTCCTTGATTTGGCCCGAAACATTCTTGGGGATGCTTGTTTTTTCGAAGGTGTACGCCCTGCTGTCGTGGTCCTTGCCGGCGGCGCCGGCGCCGGCCTTGCCCGCGTAGACGTAGTTGGTGTAGTAGTGCGTAAACTTCCGATAGTTCAGCCTGGCCTCGAGCGTCACCGGACCCTTCACATCGGGCGGGAGCTTCACGCGGAAATGCGCGACGTCGGCGGCGCCGGGCGGGATCAGGCGGACGTACAGGAGACTACGCGCCTGCCAGGCGTTGCGCTTGTCGATGGGATTGCCGGCGGCGTCGAGCAGGTACGAGCGGTAGAAGTGCGCGCCCTTCTCGACCGGTCCGCGGCCTTCGTCTTCGACGCGTCCGCTCCAGTAGACCGGCTTGCCCGCGGCGTCGCGCGCGATGAGCTCGACCCAGATGTCGAACGAATCCACCGTGCCGGCCGGGAAGAAATGGCCGATTTTGCGCGTGCGCACCACCACGTCGACGCGGACCGTGGTGCCGGGGCGGAATTTCGTCGCCGCGCGATTGATCGGCGCCGCCAGCTTGCCGACCTCGCGGATGAAATACGCGCCCGACTGCTCGGATTCCTCGCCGGTGGCGAAGCCGGTCATCAATCGCGGGACATCGCCGGAGCGCCGCTGCATGGGCGTCTCGCGAGGAATCTCCTCGGCGGGCGACGCCGCGAAAATGTCGACCGAAATGAAGCCCGATTTCAGGAATTCCTCGGTGACGCGCATCTGCTCGCGGTCGCGATTGGCGTAGGCGACCGCCATGTTCGCCGCCGGGAAGCGGTGCGAGTGGACCTTGCCGTCGGGGTGGCGTCCGGGATCGCGCGACGGGACGAGCGGCATGTGGCAATCGACGCAGGTCATCGACTGCGCGGGATAGTAGAACGAGCGCGCTCCCTGCCCCGAGATCCCGCTCGCCTGCCAGGCGTCGTAGTCGTTGAAGCCGCGCATCCAGCGGTAGTTGTTCACCGGCTGATCGAGGTGGACCTTGTGGCAGGTGGAACAGTACTCGGCGGAGTCGAGCCGCATGAAGGGCTTCATGAACGCGCGGCGATGCGGCTCGGGCTCCGTGAAGGTGAGGAAGCGGTCGAACCATCGGATGACGGCGTTCTTGCTCGATGCGAGGTCGTGCAGCGGCGGGTATTCGATGGTGAAGCCGCCGTTGCCCATGGTCGAGTCGACGTGCACGATGGAGTGGCACGATACGCAGCCGAGTCCGGTGTGCGCCTGCGGAGTGTCGATCTGGTCCTTAATGGGCTTCTCGAAGCGGCCGTTGAAGAACACGGCGTGATCGTGGCACCCGGCGCACCACTTGCTGCCCTGCGTGCCGGAGAGCTCCTGCATGTGTTCGATCGACTTCCGGTAAAACTGGTTGTTGAACGACGCGAAGTGATGCACGGAGCTGTTCCACTGCTCGTAGATGTCGCGATGGCACTCGCCGCACAGCTTCGAATCCATGAAGAAGTCCGACGGGATCGTGCCGCCCACGTTGGTCTTCGCCGACGACGGCCAGAACGGCGAACTCGGTCCGCCGCCCTCGGCGGTCATGGCGACGGGGACGACCTTCGGGTTCACGATGCGATGCGTGGAGTCGGGCCGGGCCTTGTTGTAGACGCCGGCCAGGAGTGGCAACGCTGCCGCGGCGACCGCGGCGATGCGTAGCTCGCGTTTCCAGTAATCGGCGGTGACGACGAGGACGACGACCGCGAGCAGGCCGGAGATTTCGTGCGCCTGAAGCGCCCAGGCGTGCTCGCGCAGTGCGCCGCGCGCGATCAGGTATCCGCCGAAGAACGCCGCGGGGAGCATGAGCAGCGCGCCGAGCTTGCGGTCGCGCCAGTACCAGGCGAGCGTCAGCGTGAGAGCGACGCCGAGAGCGATGTGCGCCAGCACGTTCGCCATGTAGAAGACCGACGGCGTCGCGAAGGCTTTCAGGTATCCGGTGTTGACGATCAGCGCGAGCAGAAGGAACGCCGGGGACTTCTTCATTGCAGCAGCCTCAGTGCAGGGCGCGTGTCGTGGTCGCGCTTTGAATAAGGATAACGCTCGCCCGGAGGATACGGGTACCGGCTCATGCCGTGGAATGGAATCGGCTCCACCGTTTGCGAGAACGCGGTGTTGGGATCCCGGTCCTTGGCCCAGCCGTCGACCTTGAGGAAGCAATCGCGCCGCCAGCCCGGTTTTATTGGCGGCAGAGCGCGGGCATTGAACAGGAGCCGCAGTTCGTCGCCCGAGCCCATGATGACGAGGCGGTCGTCGACGGCGGCGGTGAGCGCGGCGACGCCGCCGTAACGCGTGTAAAAACCCGGGGTCGGGTTCCACATAGAGACGGGGCGCGGGTCGGAGTAGTAAAACATTTCCGGCTGTTTGCGTTCCGGATGGATGCGGACGCGGGAGAAGCCGCGGAATCGGAGGTCGGCGGTGGCAGGGGTCAGACTGGTAACTCGGGTTTCCGGTGCCGTCGATTCAGCGAGGTATACCTCGTCCCAGTAGACAGCGAGGTTGGTGACGATGCGAAGTGCGCGCGGAGAATCGGCGGGCAATTCGACGACGATCGTCTTGGGTTTCCCGGCGGGGAGACCCATGTCTTCGACGAGCGTGCGCCAGGCGCCGTCATCGCCGCGCATTTCGAGGCGTGGAAACACCAGACCGCGGCCCGCCTGCGACTCGCCGAGGAAGGTGCTGCCGTCGGCCCAGTCGACCCAGCCGCTGAGAACGAGAGCCGCGCGCTCCGGCCACTCGGGAAACTCCAGCTCGATCGAGTGCATCTCAGCCACGCCGCCCGGAGTGCGCGAGAAGGTGTCGGCGTAGCGGCGATCGCGCCGGCGCACGCGCGCCAGCACATCGCTGCCCCGATGGTCGCGCGCGGCGGCCGGATCGATCCGCCGGCGCACGCCGACCAGTTTCCACGGCGGAAACGGCGGTCCCTGGAACTTGTCGTTCGTCAGGACGTCGATCTCCGCGGGATGATCGACGGCGATCAGCTTCACCTCGTCGAGATACGTCACCTCGGCCAGTTCTTCGGTGATGCGGACATCGTAGGCTCCGTCGCGCTGCACCAGCGCACCCGCCGGAATGGCGACATGCTCGTCGTGGTCGACCGGGAAGTAATTGCCGTCGCCCGCGCTGGCCCCGAGCGGCGCGACGCCAAGCACGTCGGTGATGAACTGGAAGTCGCGTCCGTTCCAGGTCCAGATCGACGGGCACGAGCCGGAGAGCCGCTGCGCTTCTCTATATGTGTAGCCGCGGCCCGTCGGCTGGCGGGTCTCGTTTTGGATGAGTCCGTTCGGCCAGGTGATGCGCACGGCGTCGACCTCGCGCGTGGGGCTCAACGTGAACAGCAGCGGCACGCCTTCGTACGGCCTCTTCTGATACTGGAGTCCGGCCTTCACCTCGACCTCACCGCCCTGCGCGAGCTTCAGGTTCTTCACACCCGCGAGCGTGACGCGTATCCACGTCGACGGCGTTTGATTCGTGCGGACCACAAGACCGCCGGAGGCGTCGACCGAGACGATATCCTCGCGGCCGTCGTTGCCGAAGTCGGCAGCAACGACGCGGGCCGGCAGGCGCGCGGGGTGCGGATCGGCGGCCGTGCGATCGAGAAAGCCGGCGGCGCCCTGGTTGCGAATCAGCGCCGGTTTGTCGCCGGCCAGGAACAGGTCGAGGTCGTAGTCGCGGTCGTAGTCGATCCAGTACGCCTGTCGAAACCGCCCCACCGGGAGCGCGGCGGCATGCCGCTGAAATCGCCCTTTGACGTTGCGCAGCAGCATCGGGCCGGAATCGCCGAGGACGCAAAGATCGGCGAGGCCATCGTTGTTGAAATCGCCCGGCGAGATCGAAACCACCCGCGTGAACGATGCCAGGGCGGGATCGGAGATCGGAGTGACGGCATTGCGCCAGGCGCGGATGCCGGCAGGCGACCACGCGATAAGATCCGCCGCGGCGTCGCCGTCGATGTCGAGGATCGCGAAGCCGGCGATCTTCGAGGCCACGACGCGCGAGGCGAACTTCGGGGCGGGCATGGGCAACGTCGGCGTCACGGGAGGATCGAGCAGCTCGGCGTATTCGCTCCACTCGACGTCCTCGGGAATCGCCGCGCCCTCCTGCTGTTTCTTGATCCCCTGGAACTCGGCGAGACGGCGCGCGGCCTCGTCCTGGCGGCCCTGCTGGCGGTGCATGTTGTAAAGCTGGAATCGCGGCGCGGCGAAGGAGGGGTCGAGCCGCGCGGCGGCCTCGAATTCGCGGATGGCGTCGGGCTGCCGGCCGCCGAGACGGTACAGCGTCCCAAGCTGGTAGCGCGATACCGGCTCATCGGGAACGAGTTTCAGCATGCGCTCGAACTGCGCGGCGGCGCGGTCGTAGTCGCCGGACTTCTTGTACTGAACGCCGAGGTTGAACCACGTGTGGGGAATCGCGGGGTCCTGCTTCTGCACGCGCTCGATTTCGGCGACTCCCTCGGCGGTCTTGCCGGCGCGCAGCAGCGCCAGCCCCCAGTTGAGCCGGTCGCGCGCCGACCCCGGCGCTAGGTCGAAGGCGCGCTTCAGTTCATCGACCGCCTGCAGTTGAGTCGTGGGATTCTCGTAGAAAGCCTTGCCCAGGCTGCGATGGCGCGCGAGCCGCTCCTCGCGCGAGGGCTGCGGCGGGCCTTGCGCCGACCACAGCATCCACGCGGCGGCGGCCAGCATCGCCGGGGCAAGGCGCTGCCGCGCAGCGCCCGGGGCAAAGAATCGCACCTCGCGTTTATGGTAAACCAACAACGGGGGTGAGCATGCCGGCGAAACGGCCGGATTTCAACGCGATCCCGCGCGGCTACCTGCGGGTCTACACGCAGTCGATCTGCCTGAGTTGCGTGTTCCACACCTACACGAAGCAGCTCGGCCTGGCCCCGCGCACGGCATTCAACGAGGCGAAGAGCTATCAGCCGACGGTCGCCGAACTGACCGGCGATCGGCCGGCGCGGCCGTTCTTCCACGCCGACGCCGCCGAGCCGTGCCCCTACTGCGGCGCGACCAAGCGATCCCACGCCACACTGACTACGTATCGAATCGAGCGCGCCAAGGCCACCGACGCGGCGCGCCGTGCGTTAATCAAGTCGCTGCCCAAGACCGGCGGCCAGTTCCAGGTGCACGAGGAAAAGTCGAGCACGCGGGCGATTTTCTTCGAGTTTCTGGAGTGGATGGGCCGCGAGCTGGACCTCGACGCCGAGGGCTGGATGATGGACGTCGCTCGGCGATGGCTGGAGCGGCGCGAGCCGGGAGAGGACTGGCGCGGGATATTCGCGGCCGTGGACGGGGTGCGGCCGTCGAGCGAGCGCGACAAGGGCTGGGACAAAGAGGCAGGGCGGCTGTATCTGTCTCCGGCGCTGTACAACGAAATCCTGATACTGCAATACCTGGTCAGCCGTTCGCACAAGGCGGGCGGACGCACCTTCCAGGGCAGGCTGACGCTCATGGAGCTGGTGCGGCGCCTGCGGCGCGTGGGCTATCTCCAGGCGATCGGCGCGGACGACGGGGATCAGACGGACCTGCTCGACAAAATCATCGACCATTTTACGGAAGGAGACGAGCCCGTTAAACTCGATTTCATCGCCGACCGCGGGGATTTCCTGGAAAAACTAAAGAGCGTTTACGCGCGATACGGGCGCTGACGAACGCGGCCGTCCGCGGCCGGCCGCTCGGGTGGGTCCAGACCCGGCTGGGCGACCCGGAGCCCCCCGGGTCCCCACGCCGCATCTGGCCGACCGATTCGGTCGTCACCGCGCCCGTTCGCCGGGCGCCGCCCTCCGTTCAACCCGCCAAACAGCCATACAAGCAACAAAAGAGACAGTTTAATTCATTCCAGTGGTCCCCCCGTACCCCCGGCGGCTATACTGACAGGGCTGGGAGAAGTGTAGTTTTATCTATGATTTGTGGAGGCATGAGGTAACATGCACAAGCCCGTCAAGTACGTCGAGAAGCTGGCGACGGTGGCCGCGCGCGGCGCCTGGCGCGTCTTCGACGCGTTGAACCAGTTCCGCCAGAACCCCGCGTTCACGCCGAAGTGGTCCGACAAGCCGATGCTCAAGTCGTACCAGAAGACCAAACCTCCTCTCGGCTGGCCGCGCTCCACCGATTCCCTGTGCCCCAAGTGCGTTCCGGAAGCCCGCAAGGCCATCCTCGACGGCCATGTCGACTACACCACCCTGCTGACCGACAAGGTCGGGGAGATCAAGGCGCAGAT
>CAZEVY010000020.1:0-10044 GCA_964515555.1 uncultured Solibacteraceae bacterium
ACGCCGCCACCGAGATGACCGAGCGCATCACGCGCGGCGTCATGCAGGCCGACGGCAGTCTGAAGACGGAGCCGCGCATGGACGTGAAGAACGTCGCCGACGCCGTGGTATTCATGGCGGGGCTGCCGCTTGACGCCAACGTCCTGTTCATGACGGTTATGGCGACCAAGATGCCGCTCGTCGGCCGCGGCTAGCGGCTCGCATCGCGTTCGGACTGAGCCGCGACCGGAGGGAGGGGTCCCCTACTCCTTGTAGTGGTAATTCTTCTCGCCCGCCGCCACCGGCGCGTCCAGCCGATTCTGCGGCGGCGGCAGCGGACACGTCGCGTAGGGCGTGTAGGCGCACGGCGGATTGTAGGCGCGATTGAAGTCCAGCACCACCACGCCGTTCCTGGCGCGATCGGCATAGAGAAACCGCCCGCCGCCGTAGGTCTCGCGGCCGCTCGTACGGTCGCGGAAGATGAACCACAGCCTGTCGCCCGAGGTCACCGGCTCCAGCCGCAGATCGCGGCCCGCGGCTCGGAACGTCACGAACCCGGGACTTTCCATCTTGTCCGAATAGTCGAGGATCGTCGGAATCGAGAGCGTCTTCGGCGCCGGGTACGCGGTGAAGCGCGCCTCGATTCGCCAGCGCTCGTCGGGCGGATACCAGTGGAGTCCGGTGAACTCGCGCCGGTACTTGCTGTTCCGGTCGCGCAGGCGGATGGCATGCTTCCCGTTGCGCAGAATGACGAAGAAGCTCAGGTCGCCGAGCGAGACCACGGTCGCGGGACCCGGTTCGTCGGGCGCGAGCGACCGCGGCGCACCCCCGCCGATGCGAACGGTCGTGCGCCCGTTGGCGTGTTCGAACACGCCGGCGCGCTTCGGCGCCGACGCCGGAAATACCAGGTCGTTCGACGCGTCCGAACCGAAGCTGTTCGCGCCTTCCTTCAACCAGAACAGGCCGGCCACCGTTGTCCATCCGTCGTCGGCGACCAGCGACGCTTCCCGCTGCCGCCGCCATTCCTTGAGCGCCGTCAGATAGGCGGGATCGGCGGCGAGCGTCATCGCCAGCAGCGCGGGCAACATTCTTTCATGCTAACGCCGCGAGCACGGCGGCTGTCACCTCGCCGGTCGTCGACGATCCGCCGAGGTCGGGCGTGCGTGCCCGGCCATCGGCAAGGACCTTGCGCACGGCGCCTTCAATCGCCAGTGCGGCCTCTTCCATCTCGAGATGTTCCAGCATCATCGACGCCGAGAACATGGTCGCCAGCGGATTCGAGATGCCGCGACCGAAGATGTCCGGCGCCGAGCCGTGCACCGGCTCGAACAGCGAGGGGAACCGGCGCGACGGGTCGAGATTCGCGCTGGCGGCGAGCCCGATGCTGCCGGCCACGATCGCCGAGAGGTCGCTCAGAATGTCGCCGAACAGGTTCGAAGCGACCACCACGTCGAAGCTCGCCGGACGCCGCACGAAATTCATGGCCGCGGCGTCGACCAGCAGCGATTCGGTGGCGATGTCCGGATAGTCGGCCTTGACGGCGTGAAATGTCCTGTCCCACAGCACCATGCTGAAGCCCTGCGCGTTGGACTTGGTGATTGACGCGACGCGCTCGCGCTTCCCGCGCCGCCGCGCCAGGTCGAACGCGTAGCGGATGACGCGCTCGGTGCCGTGACGCGTGAAGACCGAGGTCTGCACGGCGACTTCCTCGCTGGTGTGATGATGCACAAAGCCGCCGACCTGCGCGTACTCGCCCTCGGTGTTCTCGCGCACCACCACCATGTCGATCTCGCCGGGCTTCGCCAGCGGCGAGTCGACCCCGGGATACAGCACAGCGGGCCGCACGTTGGCGTACTGGTCGAAGCCGCGGCGAATCGGCAGCAGCAGGCCGTTGAGGGTGACGTTGTCGGGAATGTCCGGGTGGCCGACCGCCCCGAGCAGAATCGCATCGCAGGCCGCCAGCAGCTCGAGCGCGTTCGGAGGCATCATCTTACCGTGGCGGAAGAAGTGGTCGGATCCCCAGTCGAACTCGCGCCACTCCACGCGGTAGGCAAAGCGCTCCCCGGCGCGCTCGACGACGCGCTGCGCGGCGGGGACCACCTCCTGTCCGATGCCGTCGCCGGCAATAACGGCAATTATCAGGTCTCGCATGGGGCCCCGGTCACAACTGCTGCTTCACCGCCGCGACCACGTTCTCCGGCGTGAAGCCGAACTTCTTTTGCAGCTCCTTCAGCGGAGCCGACGCGCCGAACGTCGTCATGCCGATCGAGACGCCGCGGTCGCCGGCGTAACGGCTCCATCCCATCGTCGACGCCTGTTCCACCGTCACGCGCGCGGTGACGCCCGGCGGCAGGACCGCGGCCCGATACGCCGCGTCCTGCTCCTCGAACAGCTCCCAAGACGGCATGCTGACGACCCGCGTCGCGATCCCCTGCGCCAGCAACTGCTCGTGCGCCGCCACGCAGAGCGGCACCTCGCTTCCCGTCGCGATCAGCAGCGCCCGCGGCGGCCCCTGCGGCGCATCGACGAGCGTATAAGCGCCGCGCGCCAGGCCCGCGGCGGATGCGTACTTCGTCCGGTCGAGGGTCGGTAGCGCCTGCCGGGTGAGAATCAGCGCGACCGGGCGATGCCGCTGGCCGATGATGAAGCGCCACGCCTCCACGACTTCGTTGGCGTCGGCCGGCCGCAGCACCACCAGTCACGGAATCGCGCGCAGCGAAGCGAGCTGCTCCACCGGCTGGTGAGTCGGGCCGTCCTCGCCGACTCCGATCGAATCGTGCGTGAAGATGTGCAGGGTCGGCAGCTCCATCAGGGCGCTCAACCGGATCGCCGGGCGGGCGTAGTCGCTGAAGATGAGGAAGCCCGAGCCGTAGGGTCGCGCCTTGGCGAGCGAGATGCCGTTGAGCACCGCGCCCATGGCGTGCTCGCGCACGCCGAAGTGGAAGTTGCGCCCGCCGTAGTCTTCCGCCGTGAAGTCGCCGGCGCCGTCGAATGTCAGGCGCGTCTTGGTGGATGGCGCCAGGTCGGCCGATCCGCCGATCAGCCAGGGCACCGTCTTCGCCACGGCGTTGAGCACTTTTTGCGACGCATCGCGCCCGGCCAGCCCCTTGGCGTCGGCGGGAAACGGGGTCAGCGCGCTGTCCCATCCGTCGGGCAGCCGCCGGTGCTGCATCCTATACAAGTGATCGGCGAGCTCGGGATGCTCGGCCTTGTAGCGCTGGAACAACGCCATCCAGGCCTCGCGGCCGGCGCGGCCGCGCTCGCCGATGCCGCCGCGGAAGTGCTCGCGAACGCCGTCGGGCACCAGGAAGTGCTCCTCCTCGGGCCACTTGTAGTTGCGCTTGGTGAGACGAATCTCCTCGGCGCCGAGCGGCTCGCCGTGCGCGGCGTGCGTATCCTGCTTGTTGGGCGAGCCCCAGGCGATGTGGCTGTCGACGATGATCAGCGTCGGCCGGTCGCCGGTGCGGGCGGCGAGGTTCAACGCGCGGTCGAGCATGTCGAGGTCGTTGGCGTCGCCCACGCGCGTGACGTTCCAGCCGTAGGCGATGAAGCGCGTGGCGACGTCCTCGCTGAAGGCCCACTCGGTGTGCCCCTCGATGGTGATCTTGTTGTTGTCGTATATCCAGCAGAGATTCGACAGGCGCAGGTGGCCGGCCAGCGACGCCGCTTCGCTCGAGACGCCCTCCATCATGCATCCGTCGCCGCACAGCGCGTAGGTGCGATAGCCGAACATCTCGTAGCCGGGCCGGTTGAAATACCGCGCCATCCAGCGCGCGGCGATCGCCATGCCGACCGAGGTCGCCACGCCCTGCCCGAGCGGCCCGGTGGTCGTCTCGACGCCGCTCGTCCAGCGGTACTCGGGATGGCCCGGACAGCGGCTGTCGAGCTGGCGGAAGTTTCGGATGTCGTCGAGCGCCACCGAGAGATCGCCCAGGCGCTCGTAGGCCGGATTCACGGCCTTCACCCCGGTGAGGTGCAGAATCGAGTACAGCAGCATCGAGGCGTGCCCGATCGAGAGCACGAAGCGATCGCGGTTCGGCCAGATGGGATCGTCCGGGTCGAATCGCAGGTGACGCTGCCACAGCGTGTAGACCAGCGGCGCGAGCGCCATGGCCGTGCCCGGATGTCCGGAGTTGGCCTTTTGCACGGCGTCCATCGACAGCGTGCGGATGGTGTTGATGGAAAGCTGCTCGATCGAGGGTTCCATGGAAGGTGCGGTCATGGTGAGCGATATCGTAGCAGAATCTCGGGACTGAGCCGCTGACCGCCAGGCAGCGCCCTTACTTCTTCCCCTGAATCTGCCACTCCGTGAACGGCGACCGCGCCCCGCGCACGTTCACATTCAACAAGTACGGCTTCCCCGAGGCGAACGCCCTTCGCACAGCCGGCCCTACCTCGCCGATCCGCTCGATATTCTCACCCTCGCCGCCAAAACCGCGCATGACGAGATCGTAGCGCGTCGCCCGCAGCTCGCATGCCACCGTCGACCCGCACAATTCGCCCTGCAACTCGCGCTCGAGTCCCCACCCGGCATCGTTGCCGACCACAATCACCACCGGCAGCCCGTAGCGCACCAGCGTATCCAGCTCCGCGATGTAGAAGCCCAGCGACCCGTCGCCGGTGATCATCACTACCGGCCGGCCGGGATTCGCCATCTGCAACGCGATCGAGTTCGGCAGCGCCGAGCCGATCGTCCCCAGCGGCCCCAGCCGCAGCCATCCACCCGCGTGCAGCGCCGGGAGCATCGCCCGGCCCCAGTGCACGAAGTCGCCGCCGTCCCAGGAATACAGCACGTCCGGCGGCGCGGCCTTGGCGAACTCGGCGAACATCGCCGCCGGGTGAATCGGCGCGCCGCGATCGGTCGCGATCTCCGCCAACCGCGATTGCCATTCGCCGCGCCGGCGCCGCTGCGCGCGAAGCCACGCCGACCGCGGTTTCCAGCGCTCCTTGCCAAGAGCGTCCACCATCGCGGCCAGCGCCGCCTTCACATCCGCGCAAATGCCGGCTTCGACCGCGCGCGTCGCCCCAATCTCCTGCGGATGCACGTCGACCTGAACGAACTTCGCCGACGCCGAGAACAGCCGCGGCCCGCCCAGCGCCAGCCGGTAGTCGATGCGCTTTCCGAGCACCAGCACCACGTCGGCCTCGCGGAAGGTGCTGTGCACGGCCTTGTTGAGCGCGCCGTCGGCGTAGCCCATCGCCGTGGGGAACGTGTCCGGCACCACCCCGCGCGCCATCGTCACGCTGTAATAGGGAAGCTGCGTGCGCCTCAGGAACGCCGCCAGCTCCCTGCCCGCGTCCGACCACCAGACGCCGCTTCCGGCAATCACCACGGGCCGTTCCGCCGATCGCAGCAACGCCAGCGCGCGATCCACCTCGCGCGGCGCGGGCGGCATGGCGGCCCTCGGCGGAGCCGGTGGCATCGGAAGCGCCGACTCCACCTTCGCGGCGAACAGGTCGACCGGAATCGTCAGGTGTACCGGCCCCATTCTTCCCGACGACGCTTCCGCGTAGGCGCGCCCCAGCACGTACGGAATCTGCGCGGCGTTCACTGGCTGCGCCGACCACTTCACGACCGGCCGTGCCATGCCCACCTGGTCGATCACCTGGAACACCTGCCGTCCCGCCATCGCTGACGAAGGAGCGCCGCTGACGGCGATCAGCGGGCTGCACGCCTGGAACGCCGTCGCGATGCCGGTGAGCGAATTGGTGTGGCCGGGCCCGCCGGTCACCAGCGACACCGCCGGCGCCCGCCGCAGTCGCGCCCAGGCGTCGGCCGCGTGGGTGACGCCGGACTCCTGACGCATGTCGACGATGCGCAGCCCGCGGCGCGCGGCCTCGGAGAGGACTTCGTTCAAGTGGTCGCCGACGAGGGTGAAGATCTCGGCGATGCCGAGCCGGATCAGCGAGTCGGCGAAAAGTTCCGCGCCCGTGGCCATAAGCTCCTCAGGTTATCATCGGCCGGGTGGGGCGGCGCTCCAGCGCCGCGCAGGGCCTCCAGGCCACGCCTTTCGAGGGACCCGGAGGGGTCGCCCGGCGAGATACCATATCGGGAGGCACCCCATGCGAACACTCATCACTGCAACCCTTCTCCTGGCCACGGCCGATCTCGCACCCGCGCAGCGCGCCAGCCCGCACGAAAAGGCGACCGGCAAAGTCGGCGCGGCCGAGATCACCATCGAGTACGGACGGCCCTACAAGAAAGGACGCCAGATTTTCGGCGGTCTCGAGCCGCTCGGCAAAGTCTGGCGCACCGGCGCCGACGAGGCCACCGTCTTCACGACCACGGCGAACATCACCATCGGGACGCTCAAAGTCCCCGCCGGCTCCTACTCGCTGTTCACGATTCCGGACGCGAAGTCGTGGACCCTCATTCTCAACAAGACCGTCAAGCAGTGGGGGGCGTTCAAATACGAACAGTCGCAGGACTTCGGGCGCACCGCGATGAAGCTCGAAAAGGCAGCGACGCCGCTCGAGCAGCACACCATCTCAATTGAAAAGGGCGTCCTGAAGATCGCCTGGGACGACGCCGTCGCCACCGTCGCGATCACCGCGCCGTAGTCATTCGACTCAAGGAGCACAGCCCATGTACCGACTGCTCGTCCTCTCTCTCGCCGCCGCCGCGACGCTTGCGGCGCAGAACGCGAAAAGCGCCATCGACGCCGCCCTGCAAGCCATCGGCAGCCCTAAGTCGATCCAGTACACCGCCACGGGCGCGACCTTTAACGTCGGCCAGAACGTCAGTCCCACGTCGCCCTGGCCGCGCCAGGAGCTGAAGAGCCTGACGCGCACGGTCGACTACGAGACGCAGTCTTCGAGCAATGCCGGCGTATCGGCCGCCGGCCCCACTCCCGTCGCGTTTGTCAGCGGCGACCGCGCCTGGAATCGCGCCGCCAACGGCAACATCGTCCCCGCTCCGCAGACGGTCGCCGAGCGGCAGATGCAGATTCGCGTCTCGCCGCACGGGTTCCTTCGCGCCGCCGCGGCCGCCCCCAACGCGCGCGTGAAGTCCCGTAAGATCGAGGGTCGCAAGGTGACCGAGCTCTCGTTCGCCGACGGCCCGCGGCGTTACGTCGGCATTATCTCGGCGGACAACCTGGTCGAGCGCGTCGATACCTGGATCGACAACCCCGTCCTCGGCGACATGCTCGTCGAAACCGCGTACTCCGACTACAAGGACTTCGGCGGCGTGAAGCTCCCCACGAAGATCCGGCAAACTTCGGGCGGCTTCCCGTCGCTCGAGCTGAATATCAGTGGCGCGCAACCCAACGCCGCGCTAAACGCCGCCGTGCCCGATGCCGTGCGGCAGTTTACACCCGCCGCCGTCAAGGTCGCCCCCGAGAAGCTCGCCGACGGCGTCTGGTACCTCACCGGCGGCTCCCATCACAGCCTGGTAGTCGAGTTCGCCGATCACGTCGCCGTAGTCGAAGCGCCGCTCAACGAGGAGCGGTCGCTCGCTGTCATCGCCGAGGTGAAGAAGGCCGTGCCTGGCAAGCCGATCCGGTACCTGGTCAACACGCATCACCACTTCGATCATTCGGGCGGACTGCGCGCCTACGTCGCCGAGGGCGCCACTATCGTCACGCACCAGATCAACGTGCCGTTCTATCAGAAGACGCTCACCGCGAAGCGCACCATCAACCCGGACCGCCTGACGCGCGAGCGCAGAAAACCGAAGTTCATCGGCGTCGGCGCCAGGCACGTGCTGGGCGACGCGACGCGCAGCCTGGAGTTGCACCACATCGCCGGGAACCCGCATCACGAGGGAATCCTCATGGCCTGGCTGCCCAAGGAGAAGATCCTCTCCGAGGTCGACGTCTATTCGCCGGCCGCGCCCAACGCCGCTCCGCCGCCGCCGGCGCCGGCTGCGCTCAACCTGTTCGACAACGTCCAGAAGCTCGGCTTCGACGTCGGACGCGTGGCCGCGCTGCACGGGCGAACGGTGACGTTCGCCGAGTTTCGGAAGGCGGTCGGGAAGTAGCGCGTCAGTCGCGGATTTTCCAGAGTTGCGCGCCCGCCGCCTCGCCGAGCAACGCGACTCCCCAATCGCCGGACCGCACCATGAGGTCGGCGGCCACGCGGCCGAATCCCTCGCCGCCCGGACGGGCGAGGACGTAGCGAAACCCTTCGCGGCGCACCAGGCCAGTCGCGCGTCGGCGCAGGTTGAGGGGTGCGCGCCGGGTCGCTGCGGGCGACCGGTCGAGTGCGCGCCAGTTCCCGTCCGCTCCACGACCCTGCACCTCCACCGCGCCCCGCTCGTCGCGCAGCGAGATCCACCGCGCGCCCGCGAGGCGCTGAGCGCGGCCGAAATCGATCTCGACGAACATGCCGCCACGCGCCGGCTCGCGTGCCGACCAGCGCGAGAGCGGGTTGCGGTCGAACACCCGCGCGATCTCCCAGCGGTTCGCCGACGCCTCCAGCTCCCAGCGGAGATTCGGCGCCATACCCAGGTCGATTTCCTGGATGCTCCAGGCGCGCGCATCGGAGAGGAGACGCAGGCGCAGCGCCTGGACCTCGAGCGCCGGCCACCGCGCCTCCATCGTGTCGAACGTGCGGCGCTCGGGAAACGCGGCGAACTCCAGTGCTTCCGCCGCGCGAGCACCGCGCGCCGATTGCCAGGGCGTCACGCCCACGGCGTCGAAGTACGCGCCCGGCGCGGCGACCAGGTCGAGGAACGGCTCGCCGGGCGGGAGCTTCCCGGCAAGCAGCTCGGCGATCGGGTATTCGTCGAGCGAGCGCCGCAGGTAGTCGCGCTCAGGCTCGATGCGCAACGCCGCGCGCCAGGGAAGGTCGCGGAGTCTCCAGGCGCCGGGCGCGGCGTAGAAATCCATCGCCCACGGCAGGCTCGTCACGGCGTGCAGGGCGGCGAGCGCCAGCAGAGCGCGCCGCGGCAGCGCGATGGCCAGCGCGATCGCGACGAGCGCCAGCGTGGGCATCAGGAATCTCGCGCCGAGGTTGAAGATCCACGGCGTCGCCGCGACGGCCGCGGCGAGGAGTACGATCCGTCCTTCGCGGCGCCGCAGGGCAAGCAGCGCCAGTGGAGCGGCGAGAAACGCGGGTCCGGCGAGTCCCTGGAGCGCCGCGCCGCGAACCGTCAGTTCGAGCGGCACGGACGCGGCCGGCACGTCGCCGTACCCGCGCAGGAATTGCGCGAGCGACTCTTCGACGTCGGGCGGAAAGTGCGGATTCGGAAAGGCGCGATTATAGAGCGGCGCGACCGGGTTCCCCGTCAGCACGAAGTTGCGCGCCATCCACGGCGCGATCATGATAGCGGCGCCGAAAGCGGCCACGGCCGCGCCCTTCCATCGCCGCCGCGCCGCCAGGCATACCAGCGCCGCGGCCACCAGCACGATGCCGGTCGGCTTGATGGCGTAGCAGAAGCCCGCGGTGACGCCCAGGAGTAACGGGCGATCGGCGAGCAGCAGGTGGAGCGACGCCAGCGCGAAGAAGACCAGCGCCGCGTCGTTGTACGCGCTGGTGCCCGCGACTCCGGTCACCGGCGCGGCGAAATAGAGGAGCGCGGCGAGGAGAGCGCCCGCGCGATCGAGCTTGAGCTGCGCGCCGAGTGCCACGATCAGCGGAACGGTCGCCAGCAGAAAGCCGAAATGGATGAGCTTCGCCGCGGCCTGCCCGGCGAACGCGCAGCCGGCGGTGAAGAGCATCTCGATTCCCTGCGGCAGCATCTCGTAGAAACCGATGCGATCGGGAAAGCGGGCCAGCCGCACGTACTCGCGCGGGAGCGCGAGATGGTACGTGTAGCCGTCGGGCTGGATCTCCGGCGCGAGAGCGTGAATGAAGTAGAGAGATCCGTACAGCGCGAATACGGCGACCGTGACGCGGCCCGCAGGCTCGCGCGCCGCGCTCGGACGCGGCCCCCGCAGGACCACCAGTAACGCCAGCGCCGCGGCCGCCCCGAAAGCGGCGCGGGTTCCCCATCCGAACAGAAGCAGGAAGAAGACCGAGTGGCTGAGCGCCGCCGATCCGAGCGCGAGTCGAACGGTCAGCGGGAGGGCCGGCAAGCCCTCATTGTACGGCGAGCTTCAGCGCGACCGGCGCGCTCTGCGT
>CAZEVY010000020.1:10144-61701 GCA_964515555.1 uncultured Solibacteraceae bacterium
GACTCCACCACGGGCTTGAGAACCACGATGAACGAACCGGCCAGCAGAGAGCGGCCCTTCTCGTCGCGATACAGGAGATTGAAGACGCCTGGCGCGGCGCCGGCCGGCACCACCAGTTTCTGCCGCACCAGTTGCGGTGAGCGCGAGGAGACGCGCGGCTCGCCTTCGAGCACCGCCTCGGGAAGCGTGATCGCCAGCGACGGCGTGCCCTCGACCGGCGATCGCGTCCAGCCGAGTGTGTACTCTTCGCCGCGCGCGACCACGACCCGGCCGTGACCGGCGTACATTCCGTTTTCGACCAGGCCGACCGTCTCCAGATTGCTGGGCACGGCCGCGGGCGGATCGAACGCGATGCCGCCGCGAATCTCCCCCGGTGCGATCACAACCGCATCTCCATCGCCGGCCCTGGCCGGATCGGCCACCCAGAACGAGGTCGCGAACGCGGGCGACTCCGGCCGCGCCTGCGTGAAGCTGGCGCCCGAGACAGGCCCATCGAGCGGCTCGGCGACCAGGCGGTACTCGCCGGGGTCGAGCACCATCTCCCAGCGACCCTCGGCGTCGGTGATGGCCCCGTGAATCGCGCGGCCACCCGCGCAGATCGCGAATACGTGCGCGCCCGCGGCCCCGGCGCCGTCGACCGCGACGCGTCCCTCCAGGCGCGCCAGCGTGCCGGCCTGCACGGGATGAGGATAAGTTTCGGCGAGCGTGTAGAGGTCGTCGGAGGCGAGCCGCCGCGGAACGAATCGTCCGTCCGGCGCGCCGCCGGCGAGCTCGATGAAGGACGCCATCGCGGAGTCCATCACCGGGCTGTGGTCCAGTCCCAGCGCGTGGCCGATCTCGTGCAGCATCACCGCGCCGATATCGTGCGATTCGCCGAGTCCGATCGCCGAGTGCCGCATGTACGGATTGAACGCGATGGCGACGGCCTGAATCTCGGCCGTATCGCCGGCGTAGGAGATCAGCGTGCACGCCACGTAGGCGGCCTTGTCGCACAGCCCGGAGTCGTACGGCGCCGGGTCGTTGAAGGAAACGACGTTCTCTCCGTTCAAAGTTGCGGTGCTGTTGTCCGTGAACTCGACCTCGACCGAGACGGCGGCCTTGCCGGTCGAGGACCATGCGCGCGCGGCGTGGAAGACGGCGGCATGCACGCCGGCGGCGCTTTCGCGCGGATCGACGCCGGTCGAGCCGTCGCCGAAGTAGACCGTCCGGCTTACGCGTAGCGTGAGCTTGCCCTCCTTCACGAACAGCCGCTGTCCGCCGGATCGCAGCGGCGCCCCCGCCATCAGAGGAAAGGATAGGAGCAGGGCCGCCAGGGTGCGCATCGGGTATTCCCGAGGTGCTTATCGGCCAAGGCGGAGATTGTATGAGCGGATTTCGCGGAGAGGACGCTACTCCCGCGCCCGCGCGACAAACCCGGGAAAGCCATCGCGGGCGAGCGCTTCCGCCAGGCGCCGGGCTTCGCCCGCCGTCGCCGCTTCGCCGGCCAGAACGCACCAGCGCCCGTCGCGCCGGACGATCCGCGCCTTCCCGTGCCGGTTGCCGACGCGCCGCCGCAGGCTCTCGGCGTTCTCGCGATCGGCGAAGGCGCCCAGCTGCACGGCGAACCCGCCGCGCTCCGCCTCCGGCAGCGCGACGATCCGCAGCCGCACCCGCGCCAGTCCTGGGCCGATCATGCGGATCTCGCGCGCCGCGGCGCGCGAGAGGTCGATGATCCTTCCGTCGACGAACGGTCCGCGATCGGTGATGCGCACCTCCACCGACATCCCGTTGTCGAGGTTGCCCACTTCGACGCGCGTTCCGAACGGCAGCGTGCGGTGCGCGGCCGTGAGCTTCTCCATGTCGTAGATCTCGCCGTTGGCCGCGCGCCGTCCATGATAGGGCTCCCCGTACCAGCTCGCGACTCCGGTTTCGACGCCGCCGATCGAGGGAGGCGCCGGTGTGCGCGCGCGCCGCCCGCCGCAGGAGACGGCGAGCAGCGCCAGAACAGCGGCAAGAAGGCGCTTCGCCAAAGAACAATTCTATCGAAAAACGTTTTTGGCGTCGCGGAGCCTTCCGCGAGCGCCGCGCCTGTGAATTTTTCTCTTGACATTCTCTTCAGATAACCTTATATATGGATCACACAGTGCGATCTCACGATCGCCAACTTCAGATGTTAGGGAGAATCAATCGATGAAGACTGCAACCAAGAAGGCTGCCAAGAAGGCCCCGGCCAAGAAGGCCGCTGCGAAGAAGAAGAAGAAGTAGCAGAACGGGCGCCCCGCTGGGGGCGGCAGCAAAAAAACACACAGCTTTCACGGCCCCGAGAAATCGGGGCCGTTTTTTATTGCGCGCCGGTCCCGCGCGTCCGTACGGAACCGGGCGCGCGACGCGCGTCAGCGGCGGAGAAGAAACACCGCCGTCTCCGCCAGCAGGTTCGGACGCAGCCGCAAGCCGCGATCTCCCGCCAGGAAGAAGCTCTTCTCGATCCTCCACTGTTCGCGCGCCGCCAGATCCTGGAAGTCGTCGATGGTGAAGAAGTGGATGTTGGGCGAGTCGTGCCAGGAGTAGGGAAACAGCTTCGTGCGGGGCGCGCGACCGCTCACCAGGTGCGACCATCGCACGCGCCAGTGGCCGAAGTTCGGGAAGGCCACCACCGCGAATCGTCCGACGCGCAGAATCTCGCGCAGCACGTGCACCGGCCGCGGCATCTCCTGAAGCGTCTGGCTGAGGATCACGTAGTCGAACGCCAGGTCCGGATAGTGCGAGAGGCTGGCCTCGATATCGCCCTGGTAGGCCGAGACGCCGCGGGCGATCGCCTTCTGCGCGCGCGACGACTGGATCTCGACGCCGCGCGCCTCCACGCCCTTGTTCTCCGCCAGCCAGGCCAGCAGCTCGCCCTCGCCGCAGCCCAGGTCGAGCACCCGGGTCCCCGGCTCGATGATCTCGCCGATGATGGCGTAGTCGCTGCGCCCCAGGATCTCGCGGACCCTCGTGCGGTCGCTCGCCGCCGGCGGCGCGGCGCTCATCGCGCCAGGCCCTTCGCCGTCGACGACAGGAAGCCGCGCACGATCTCGCTCTGCTCGCCCACCTCCACCAGAAAAGCATCGTGGCCGTAGTTCGATTCCAGGTCGCAGTAGGCGACGTCGCGCAGCAGCCCGCGTAGCGGGTTGACGATCTCCAGCGCCTGGTAGCTCGGGTACAGCCAGTCGGATGTGAAGCTGATCACCAGAAAGCGGCACTTCGAGCGCGCCAGCGAGGCGCCGAGCGATGGGAAGCCGCGGCTCAGGTCGAAGTAATCCTCGGCCTTGGTGATGTAGAGGTATGAGTTGGCATCGAAGCGCTCGACGAACTGGCTGCCGCGATAGCGCAGGTAGCTCTCCACCTCGAAGTCGACGCTGAAATCGAAGCCGAACTGTTCCTTCTCGCGCAGACGGCGCCCGAACTTCTCGTGCATCGACTCGTCGCTCATGTAGGTGATGTGCCCGACCATGCGGGCGACCGCGAGTCCGCGCGCCGGTGGCTTGCCGGCATAGTAATCGCCGCCGTTCCAGTCCGGGTCGGCGACGATCGCCTGCCGGCCGACCTCGTTGAAGGCGATCTGCATGGCCGTGTGACGCGCCGTGGTCGCGATCGGCATGCAGCAGGCCACGCGATCGGGAAAGCTCACCGCCCATTCGAGCGCCTGCATGCCGCCCATCGATCCGCCGGCCACCGCCAGCAGCCGCTCGATTCGGAAACGGTCGACCAGCCTCGCCTGCAATCGAACCATGTCGCCGATGGTGATGACCGGGAATTTCAGCCCATAAGGACAGCCCGTCGCCGGATTGATCGACGACGGCCCGGTGGTCCCGCGGCACCCTCCCAGCACGTTCGAGCAGATCAGAAAGTACTTGTCGGTGTCGAACGCCTTCCCGGGGCCGATCATGTCGTCCCACCAGCCCGGCTTTCCGGTTTCTTTGTCGACGCCGCCGGCGTGGGCGTCCAGAGAGAAGGCGTGGAGAATCAGGATGGCGTTGGAACGGGCGGCGTTCAAGGCGCCGTAAGTCTCGTAGGCGACCTCGACGGGCGCAAGCGTGGCGCCGCAGTCGAGACCGAGTGAGTCGAACCGGGCGTATTGAGTCTCGACGACCAACGGGAGATTTCATGATAACTCAAGATCCGAGCGCGGCCCGGAAATCGTATCTACCTGTGCCGTGTGTTGGTGCGGGAGCGCTCGACTGGTGGTGCGCTGACCACCTCTCGGCGCAAGACCCCCGCCTGTCGCTCGGTGAGTTATCATTCGACGTAGTAGGTCCCGGGAGTTCGGCCGCCGCGGCCCCCTTGCGGTTCCCACTACGCATTTGACAGTATGAGCCGCTTGTCTCGCCTCTCCCGCCCGGCGTGCGTGACCGCCCTGTTCCTGGCGGCGGCCGCCGTTCACGCCTCTCCCGATCTCATCCCCCAGAACGTCACGCTCGGTGCCGCCTCGGTCGCCGCCGGAGGAAACCTCTCCGTCACCTTCACGATCCGCAACCAGGGCACGACCGCCGCTCCCGCGACCATGACCGGCCTCGTACTTAGCGCCAGCGCGAACCTGGGCGGCCTCTTGAACAGCGACCCCACACTGCGGGAAGTGACCACCTCCGCGCTCACCGCCGGCGCCTCGTCGATAACCACCACCAGCGTCACCATCCCGCCGGCGACGCCGCCGGGGACCTATTACATCTGGGTGGTGGCCGACTTCAACCTGACCGCCGGACAGAGCGACGAGAACAACGACTTCGCCCGCTCGCCGGCCTTCACCGTGACCGGCACTGCCTCGGTCTTCCCCGAGTCGCCGCATCCCTACCCGGACAACTACGACAACACGTTTGCCTACACGCTTCCCGGTACGGGCATCTCCTCGATCAACGTGACCTTCGACCCGCTGACCGCTACCGAGCCGTGTTGCGACTTTATCCATATTATGGAGAGCAACGGCAGCCCCATCCCGGGGAGCCCGTTCAGCGGCAACCAGCTCGCCGGCCAAACCAAAACCGTCCCCGGCGCGACCGTGCGCATCCGGCTCGTCACTGACGGCAGCATCGTCGCTTACGGCTTCAAGGTCTCCAACGTCGTGGCCGCCTCGACGACCCCCACCACGCCGGGCGCCCCGTCGAATCTCGCAGCGTTTACCATCTCCTCGACGCAGATCAATCTCTCCTGGACCGACAACTCGAATAACGAAACCTCCTTCCGCATCGAGCGCCGCACCGCCGGCGGAGCCTTCGCGACCATCGCCACCGTGGGGGCCAACACCACCAGCTACCAGAACACGGGGCTGAGCGCCGGCACGCAGTACTTCTTCCGCATCCGCGCCGAAAACAATACCGGCAGCTCGGCCTACACACCCGAGGTCTCCGCGACCACGTCAGGCACGGCGGGCGGGCCGTATCCGGAATCGCCGCATCCCTATCCGGACAACTACGACAACACCCAGAGCTACACGCTCATCGGCTCCGGCATCACGTCGATCAATGTCACCTTCGATCCGCAGACCCTGGTGGAGTTCGGCTTCGACTACATCCACGTCACCGACGGCGGCGGCGCGCCCATCCCCGGCAGCCCCTTCACCGGCAACCAGCTCGCGGGACAGACCCGCACCGTCCCCGGCGCGACCGTGCGCATCCGCCTCACCAGCGACGGCAGCGTCACCTACTTCGGCTACCGGGTGACGAACATCGTCGCCGGAAGCACGGCGGGACAGACTCCGGCGGCGCCCTCGGGAATGACGGCGACCGCCGTTTCCACCAGCCAGATCAACCTGAGCTGGACCGACAATTCGAGCAACGAGACCGGCTTCCGCGTCGAGCGCCGCACCGCCACCGGGAGTTACGCGACCGTCGCCATCGTCGGCGCCAACGTCACGGCGTATCAGAGCACCGGCCTCGCCGCCGCGACCCAGTACCTCTTCCGCGTGCGAGCCGAGAACGCCGCCGGTTTCTCGGCTTACACGGCCGAGGCCAGCGCCACCACGTCGGCGGGCAACACCGGGGGACTGTATCCCGAGTCGCCGCATCCCTATCCGGACAACTACGACAACACCTGGACCTATACGCAACCCGGCGCCGGCATCACCTCCATCGTCGTCACCTTCGATCCGCTGACCAGCGTCGAGTTCGGATTCGACTACATCCACGTCACCGACGGCAGCGGCAACCCGATCGCCGGGAGTCCGTTTACCGGCGGCCAGCTGGCCGGCCAGGCCAAGACCGTTCCCGGCGCGACCGTCCGCATCCGCCTGACCAGCGACGGCAGCGTCACCGCCTTTGGCTTCCGCGTGACCAACGTGGTCGCCGGCGGAACTCCGGGCGCGACGCCGCCGGCCGCGCCCTCCAACCTCACGGCCGTACCCGTCTCGACGTCGCAGATCAATCTTTCGTGGATCGACAACTCCAGCAACGAAGCCACCTTCCGTATCGAGCGCCGCACCGCGACCGGGACCTTCGCCACCATCGCGACCGTCGGCGCAAACGTGACGGCCTACCAGAACACGGGCCTCGCCGCCGGCACGACGTATTTCTTCCGCGTCCGCGCCGAGAACGCCGCCGGGAATTCCTCGTACACGATCGAATCCAGCGCTACCACTCCCACCACCGCCGGCGCGCTGCCCGAGTCGCCGCATCCCTACGCGGACAACTACGACAACACCTGGACCTACACGCTGCCCGGCGCTCCCTCCTCGATCAACGTGGTATTCGATTCGCAGACGTTCACCGAGGCGGACTACGACTTCATCCACATCACCGACGGCGCCGGAACGCCGATCGCCGGTAGCCCGTTCACCGGGAATCAGCTCGCCGGGCAGACGAAGGTCGTGCCGGGCGCGACCGTGCGCATCCGACTGATCACCGACGGCAGCATCGTCTATTACGGGTTCCGCGTCACTGGCATCACGGCGGGCGCGGTGATCGGTGCGCCGGCGGCCCCGTCGAACCTGCTCGCGATCGCCGTCTCCAGCAGCCAGGTCCTGCTGACGTTCCGCGACAACTCCGCCAACGAGACCATGTTCCGCGTGGAGCGGCGCACCGCCACGGGCGCCTTCGCTACCGCCGCCACGCTGGCGGCCAACCTGACGAGCTTCGTCGACTCCGGTCTGACCGCGGGCACGACATACTTCTATCGGGCGCGTGCCGAGAACGGCAGCGGCGCCTCGGCCTACACCGCCGAGGCCACCGCGACCACGACGGGCGCGGCACTGGCGCTTCCGGAGTCGCCGCACCCGTATTTCGACAACTACGACAACACCTTCACCTATACGCTGCCCGGCTCAGGTATTTCGACGATCAGCGTGACGTTCGACCCGCGCACTTCCGTCGAGCAGGGATTCGATTTCATCCACGTGATGGACGGAAACGGAAACCCGATCCAGGGCAGCCCGTTCACCGGCACGCAGCTCGCCGCCGCCACCAAGGTCGTCCCCGGCGCGACCGTCCGCATTCGGTTGACCAGCGACGGCAGCGTCACCGACTTCGGATTCAAGGTGACCAACGTGGTCTCCGGCGGAGCCGTGAGCGGACCGAGCGTTCCCGCCGCGCCCTCGAACCTGCGTGCGACCGCATCCGCCGGCCGCATCGACCTCGCCTGGAACGACAATTCGTCCAACGAGACGCTGTTTCGGGTCGAGCGGCGCACCGGGAGCGGGTCGTTCGCGGCCATTTTCGTCACCCCGGCCAGCGCAACCACGATCATCGACACCGGACTCACCGCGGGGACCACGTATTTCTACCGCGTGCGCGCCGAGAACACCGCCGGCGTCTCGGCCTACACCAGCGAGGCCAGCGCCACCACGCCAGGGTCGACGTCGGGCGGACAGTTCCCCGAGTCGGCGCATCCCTACGCGAACAACTTCGACAACACCTGGACCTACGCCCTCGCGGGAGCGTCGATCGCCTCCATCAACGTGTCGTTCGATGTCGACACCTTCACTGAGCCGCGCTTCGACCTGATCTACGTCATGGACGCCTCCGGCAACAACATCGCCGGCAGCCCTTTCAGCGGCGATCAGCTCGCCGGTCAGACCAAGACCGTGCCGGGTGCCACCGTGAGGATCCGTCTCGTCACCGACGGCAGCGTCACCTACTACGGCTTCCGGGTCACCGGCGTGGTGGCGGGCGGCGTGTCGGCGACTCCACCGGCGTCGCCCTCCGGCTTGCAGGCCCGGGCGCTTTCCCCGACGCAGGTGTTCCTTTTGTGGACGGATAATTCCAACAACGAGTCCTCGTTCCGCCTCGAGCGACGCTCCGGGGGCGCTTACGCGCTGGCCGGTATGGTCGGCGCCAACGGAACGGGATTCACGGACGGCAACCTCACGGCCGGCGTCACCTACACCTATCGGCTTCGCGCCGAGAACGCCGCGGGAGTCTCGGCCTTCACGGCCGAAGTGTCGATAGCGACTCCCGCGCCCGGGACCCCCCTGCCCGACCTGAATCCACTGAACGTCACACTGAGCGTCGCCACCATCCAGCCGGGCGGGGCGTTGACCGTCACGCACTCGCTCCGTAACCTCGGCGACGCCGCGGCCACCGCTTCGACAACGCGGCTGCGGCTGGGCACCAACCCCAACGCCTATTCCGGCAACGACCCGTTACTGGTCAGCGTTACCGCCACCAGCGTGGCGCCGGGTCAGTTGCTGACGGCGTCGAATCTACCCATCACCATTCCCGCAGCCACCACACCCGGCACCTATTACGTCTGGGCGCGCGCCGACGCGCTCGGCGTCCTGACCCAGTCCAACACCGCCAACGATTTCGCGCGCAGCGGCGCCATCGTGGTGACCTCAACGGCCGCGCCGGTGCTGCCCGAGTCGGCGCATCCCTACACCAACAACTTCGACTTCACGTGGGCCTACACGCGCACCGGCAATCCCAGCTCCATTAACGTGACCTTCGATTCGCAGACCTACACCGAGCCGGGCTTCGACTTCATCCACGTCACCGACAACGCCGGCAATCCGATCCCCGGTAGTCCCTTCGACGGCGCCGACCTCGCCGGACGAACCGTCACCGTCCCCGGTGCGACCGTGAGGATCCGCCTGGTCACCGACGCCAGCCTCACCTACTACGGCTTCCGCGTGACATCGGTGGAGCCCGGGACGCCCGTGGTCATCAGCGCGCGCCCGAACATCTTCCCCTCGTTCGCCCCCAGCCCGACCGCCGCGACCGATCCGCAGCCGGTCGACTTCGTCGGCACCGGTTTCCAGCAGGGTATGACCGCCGCGATCGGGTTCCCCAACGGCGGCGGCGCGAATGTCGCCGTCCAGTTGATCAACTCGAATTCGTTCCGCATCCTGGCCGCGCTCAACACTCCGGGAGTCTGGACCATTCGCGTCACGAATCCCGACGGACAGCAATCCCCGCTGATCTCCTTCACGGTGCGGCCCGGACAGGCCCCGCCCACGCCGTGCAGCTTCCAGGTGTCGCCGACGGCAGTGATTCTCCCCGCCGGCGGCGGCACGGGACGCGTGGGCGTCACCACTACCAGCGAATGCGACTGGACCGCCACGTCCACCGACTCCTTCCTGTCGATCGTCTCCGCGGGCGGCCGCGGCAGTGGAACGGCCGAGTTCTCCGCGTCGGCGAACAATTCGCCGAATCCGCGCAGCGGCCGGGTGACGGTCGCCGGACGCACCGTGGACGTGACGCAGTCCGGCGCCGCGCGCAGTTACTCGGTCTCGCCCGCGAGCCTGCTGTTCAGCTTCCGCGAGAGCGGCCCTGCGCCGCCCGATCAGGTCCTCACGCTGCTGAGCCAGTCGCCCGGGGTAAGCTTCACGGCGACGACGCGTGTCAACAACGGCCCCGACTGGCTGAAGGTGGTGCCCGCCGCCGGACCGGTGCCGGGCACGGTGGTGGTCTCGGTCACGGCGCCGTCTCTTACCGCGGGAGTCTACACCGGCGAGGTGATTCTCAACTGCGCTCAGGCGACGCCGCCGGAGCGCCGGATTCCCGTCGAGGTGCGCGTTGCGCCTCCGGGGCTGTCGCGCCTCGCGGTCGCCCCCACGTCGCTCGCATTCTCCTTCTTCCAGGGCGGCGCGCCCGCGACGGGGCGACTCGTCGTCAGCAATCTCGGCGAAAGATCGGCGCCTTTCGGCGTCGCGGCCATCAGCGTAGGCGACTGGCTCTCGGCGAGCCCCGCGAACGCCGAGGCCTCCGGCGCGCTCCCGGTGATCGTCACCGTGATCGCGAATCCGCAGCAGCTCGGCATCGGCACCTTCAACGGCATCATTAAGCTGACCAGCTCCATCACCGGACAGGCCCTCGAGATCCCGGTGACTGCGACCGTTAGCGCCAATGAGCAGGGGCTGCTGCTTTCGCAATCGGGCATGACGTTCACGGCGGTGGCCGGCGGCGGCGCGGTTCCTTCCGACACCTTCGCGATTCTCAATCGCGGCCGAGGCGTCATGAACTGGTCGGCTTCGACCTCGGTGTCGTCGCCCGGTGGAGTCAACTGGCTGCGCGCGACTCCGGGGACCGGCGCCACCGACGGCGACTCCACCGTCGTCCCCGAAGTCACCGTCACCGTCGACCATGCCAACCTGCCGCCCGGTCCCTATTACGGACAGATCGAAGTGACGTCGCCGACCGCCGACAATTCGCCGCAAGTCGTCTCGGTGGTGCTCAACGTGCTTTCGGCCGGCAGCGACATCGGCCCCGTGCTGCGCCCGACCTCGCTGACATTTAGCGGCAACGTCGGCGCCGGTAATCCGCCGCCGAAGAACCTGGTGATCACCAACGTGAGCGCTGACGCCGTGCAGTTCAGCGCCGGCGAGCAGCGCGCCGTTGGACAGAAGTTCCTGGACGTCCGGCCGGTTAACGGGCCGTTGCAGCCCGGCCAGTTCGCGCCGGTCGCCGTCCAGCCCGTGGTCGGAAACCTGCCTCCGGGATTCCACACGACCAACGTCGTCTTCGCGGTCGGAAAGCAGAACAGCATCGATACGGTCCTGTCCGCCAACGTTCTGCTCTTCCTGCTGCCGCCTCGCGCCAACACTGCCACTGGCGTCCGCGCCGCCGAGGGAGACTGCCAGCGCCAGCAGTTGTATCCGGTCTTCGCATCCATCAGCCGCGGCTTCAGCACCGGCTTCGGCTGGCCGCGGCAGTTGGAGGTCCGCGTGGTCGACAACTGCGGCGTGCCGATGACCGAGGGCTCGGTCTCGCTGGAGTTCTCCAACGGCGATCCGCCGCTTCAGTTGATCTCGCTCAAGGACACCAAGGACGGACGCTGGCACGGCACCTGGCAGCCGCGTTTCCCGGATCGCAACGTCCGGATTACGGCCTACGCCGTCGCGCCGGACTCACAGCGCCGATGGTCCGAGCAGGTGCTCGGCGAAGTCTTCGCCAACTCCGATCCTCCTGTGGTGATGGCCGACGGTGTGTCGCCGCTCGAAGGGCGCAACGCTGTGCTCTCCCCCGGAGGTCTCATTCAGATCGAGGGCGTCAAGCTCGCCCCCACCGACGAGAATGCGCCGCCCGGCGGCCTGCCCCTCCAGATGGCCGGTACGCTGGTCGTCGTCGGCGGACGGCGCATGCCGCTGCGGTCGGTGAGCGATTCTCGCATCGTCGCGCAGGTGCCCTTCAACGTGTCGCTGGACGTGCCGATTCAGATGATCATCCGCCGTGGCACTTCCCAGTCGGCGCCGCAGGAAGTTCGCGTCGCGCGCGCGCGCCCGACCGTGGGAGTCATCCGCAACGAGTCCGGCGGCGAGCTTCTGCCCGATGGCACGGCGGTCCGCGCCGGCGACCGGATCTCGGTCTTCGGTTACGGATTCGGCGCCGTGCGGCCCGAAGTGCCGCCGGGCACGCTGGCCCCGCAGAGTCCTCCCGCCGAAGTGGTCGCCCCAGTGTCGGCGACGATCGGCGGCGTCGAGGCTGAAGTGAAAGAGAAGGTGCTCCAGCCGAACGAGATCGGACTCTATCGCATCGACCTCATCGTGCCGCCGGGCGTTCCGGCCGGCGGCGCCGTCCAGATGGTGTTGCGCGTCGCCAACCAGTCGTCGACCCCGAAGCTGATCGCCGTCGCCGAGTAGCGGCGCATCCCATCGGCGCGCGCCGCCCTACCGCACCGCGAACGTCACGCCGTCCTGGCTCACCGCGTTGCCGATGCGCAACACCAGCGGCACGGCGGCTCCCGGCGCCACCAGCCGCGGAATCCGGAAGTTCACCTGCAACAGGCCCGCGACCACGCCGGGCGCCGCGCCCACGTAAACGATTTCGGCGCGCACCCCGCCGACCAGGACCTCGACCGGTGCCACGGGCTTGGGAAACACCGCCGCCGCGATCTGCCCGTCGAGGCCCGCCGGTTCAGTCTGCCCCTCCCCGGTGGCGAATGCCACCGCCACCGAATCGATCGCCGAGCGGTTGTCGGGCGCGTTGAACGTGCCGTCCTGATTCACGACCACTGCGCGCCGCCCACCGGGATACGTGAAGATTCCCGGCGCCGTGGCGACCACGCGAAGCGTTCCGGTGACCGTCGTCGCGCCCTGAAACTCGATGCGCAGCCGCACCTGCGCCTTCCCGGCGACGCTGTACGGCACGATCGCGCTGATCTGCCGACGCGAGGTGTACACCAGCGGCGCGGGCGTCTCGTCGAAGAGCACGCGTGTGCCCGCCAGCAGCGTGGCGACGCGGCCGTTGGAATCGAGCGCCGCCGTCGTCAGGGCCGCCGGCCCCGAATCGGCTTCCACGAAGATTGTCGCGATCTCGCCCGGCGCGACGTCGCTGCCTTCGAAGCTCGCGGCGTTGACCGCCGCCGGCGGCAGGACTTCCACGGGGGTAAGGGCGCGAACGCGATAGTTGCCGCCATCGCTGAAGAAGATCTCGCCGTTGGGCGCCACCGTCAGGTGTCCTGGCGTCAGGAATCGCGCCGCCAGCGCGTTGCCGCCGTCGCCCGAGAATCCCGCGGAACCGTCTCCGGCGATCGCCGACGCCACCCGGTTCGGTGTCACGCGCAGAATCCGCCCCCGCGTTTGCGCCACTGTGTAGAAGTTGTTCTGCGCGTCGAACGCCATTCCGGTAAACGCCGTCGGACCCGGATCGCCCTGGACCCCGGTGGTGGGCGCGCCGAGACACGTCGCGATGCGGCCCGAGGTGTCGACGCAGCGGATCACGAGATTTCCGCTGTCGCTGATGTAGACCACTCCGTTGCGATCGACGGCCACGTTGGTCGGCTGCGAGAGCTGCGCCGCCGTCGCCAGGCCGCCGTCGCCGCTGTATCCCTCCACGCCGGTTCCCGCGAAAGTCGTGACGATGTTGGCCGCGTTGATGCGCCGGACCCGATGGTTGAACAGATCCGCCAGATAGACGTTGCCTTGCCCGTCCATCGCGAAGCCGTCGGTTCCGTTGAAGGTCGCCGCCAGCGCGCTGCCGCTGTCGCCGCTGAAGCCGAGCTGCCCCGTGCCGGCGAACGCGTTGACCACGCCGCCGCGGATGATTCGCATTCCGGCGCCGAAGAAGAACGAGAACAGCAGATCGCCTCCGGTGGTCAGCAACAGCGCCTGCGGATTGCCGACGCCCGCCTGAAGCGCCGGGCCGCCGTTGCCGTCCATCGCCGGGAACCCGGTTCCCGCGAACGTGCGCAGGATGCTGTCGCTCGCCGTGACGCGCTTGATGCGGTTGTCGACGAAGTCGGAGACGAGGATGTTGCGCGCGGCGTCGGCCGCCACTCCCGCCGGACCCAGCAGGTACGCGCTCACCGCGGGCTGCCCCTCGCCGGGCGCCGACGTCGAGAAGGTTCCGGCGACGACAGTCACCACGCGCTGCGGCGTGATGCGCAGAATCGAGCGCCCGCCGAGCACCGCCACCAGCAGGTTCCCCGAAGGTTCGATCGCGATGCCGTTGGGGCCGATCAGGAAGCGCGACGCCGTTCCCGGAACCACCGTCGAAATGATCCCGCCCGGCGTCACCTGCCGGATCGCGCCGAAGGAGAAATCGGAGAAGAAGAGGTTGCCGTTCGCGTCGGTCACCATTCCGGTGGGAAACGTGAGCTGCGCCTGGGTTGCCTGTCCGCCGTCGCCCGCGTTGCCGAACTGGCCGTTGCCCGCGAAGGTGTTGATGATGCCGCTCGCGTCCACGCGGCGGATGCGGAAGTTGTTGGAGTCGGCGATAAACAGGTCGCCGTTGCGATTGAACGCCAGCCCGCGCGGACCCGAGAGCAGCGCGCCGCGGGCCGCCGTACCGTCGCCCGCGAATCCGGAGCGTCCGCCGCCGGCGAGCAGCCGGAGAACGCCGGGACTCTCGATCGCCCACACGCGCGCGGCGCCATCTTCGGCGAAAACGATGCGGCCCGCCGGATCGATGGTCACCGCGGTGATGAACCCGAGGACGGCGCCACGCGCGGCCAGCCCGTCGAAGGGCTGCACCAGGCCGCCGCCGGCGACCGTGCGGATGTTCCCCGACGTGTCGATGACGCGGATGCGCCCGTTGGCCGAATCGGCGACCACCAGGTTGCCCGCCGCATCGATCGCCAGCGCCCGCGGACTGCCGAGCGAGGCGTCGATCGCCGGGCCACCGTCGCCGCTGGGACCCAGGACGCCGTTTCCCGCGAACACAGTGATTACTCCGGCGGCGCTCACGCGCAGCACGCGCTCGTAGTAGGAATCGCAGAAGTAGAAGTTGCCCTGCGCGTCGGCGACCACGGCCTCCGGCTGCACGAGCAGCGCGTTCGTCGCCGGTCCCCCGTGTCCCACGAACGGCAGCCGGCCGTTGCCCGCCACCGTGCTGATAACGTAACCGCCCTGCGCCCAGATCGCCGCCGCCGGCAGCAGAAAGCAGAAGATTCCCTGAATGCTTCTCAATGTTTCCCCTCACGTACAAGGTATCAACGCGTCGGGGAGTCGTGGTGCCTACGGCTCCACACCCACCACGTGCTGTCCGCGCGGCAGCACGATCGTCCAGCCCGCCGGCGACTCCAGCACGCGCGCGTCGTACGGCTCGCCGTCGAGCGTCATGCGCGAGGGCCTGCGGTCCACTACGGCCGGCGCGCGCGACGAGCTGCGATACGAGAACTCGACACCCGAGCCCACGACTGCCGCCAACCGCAGGTCGCCGTTGAAGTCGAGCAGCCGCATCGGCGCCGCCTTCTCACCGCGCTCGACGGTGTGCAGTCCGGGCGGAAGCCACAGCGTCGCGCCGTCCATGGCTGGCCACACCGCGCCGTCGACCAGCGCGGGGCCGGTCCAGGCGACGCCGACGCCGTGCGGTGAGTCGACCACCAGCTTCCCCGCCCGCCGCTCGAAGCGCGTCACGACCGCCTGCGCCGAAGGCAGCAGCTTCAGGTCGGGCGCGGTGATCGAGCTCTCGAAGTACAGCGCGACGCGCGGGAACGCGCGCGCGGCCACGTTCACCAGCCGCAGGAACTCGACGCCGGTCTGCTGCCGCGTCGGATAGACGTCCTGGTAGCGTTCGACGATGTTGATGTCGATGCCGAGCTTGTCGCGCCGCGGCGTGATGGGGTCGTAGCGCGCGGCGATCTGCGGATAGCGCTCCGGGCCCAGGTGCCACACCGTGGCCGGGTCTTCCACCAGGAACGTGAAGTCGTGGTGGTTGAGCAGCGGCAGCAGGCGCGCGGCGTCGGCGCCGATGAGGTCGCGCATGCGCGTGTCGAAGCGGTCGTCGACGTGCGTGAGCGCCAGGTCGAGATGACGCGCGCCCTTGCGGATCTCCTCGAGCTCGCTGATCCACTCCGCCTGCATGCGTCGCGCGAGGTCGGCGCGGTAGTCGAGGAAAGCGCGGATCGACCGGGCGTCGCGGGAGTGGTGCCTCGGGCCGGCGGCGTCGAAGATCTCGATGGGGTCGAAGCCGCCATCGCGGCGGAACTCGGCGCGGACGTCTGCGTTCATCGGCGTGAAGCGCGCCGCGTTGCCGTGACCCTCCAGCGACTCGAAGTAGAGCTCGGCGAGATTCAGGCCGTCCCAGTCGAAGCGCCCGGCAAGCGCACGCAGGCCGTCCGACGCGGCGCGGCGGCAGTCGGGATTCTGTAGATTCATCAGCCGCCGCCAGTCGAGATGCGCGTCCTGAAGCAGCGCCGTCTTCTCGCGCCACTCGGGATGGTCCTGCCAGAACTTGTCGCTGACGTGCGGGAACTCGATCCACGCGTACACGAGGATCGCGCGCTTGTGGCAGGCTTCGATGAGCCGCCGCAGATAGGCGTCGCGCTCCTCGTTCGGCTCGAAGAAGTGCCAGGCGGCGACGTGCAGCGCGGCAATGCCCGCGCGTCGCCAGCGCTCGGCGAAGTAGTCCAGGTCGACGCGGCTGCGGTACGACGCGTCGAAGAAGGCCCACAGGCGGCGCGCGCGCAGCGGCGGCTCCAGGCCGAGGTCGGCGAGCGCCTGCACCAGGTAGGGGAAGCGCTCGTGGCCGCCCTCCCCCGGCGGCGCGGCGACCCACAGGATGCCGCCCGCGCCGTGACGGAAACCGGCTGCCATCGGCGCGCCGGTCCACCGTTCCTTCGCGAACACGCGCGCCGCGGCGGGCATCTGCCACACCGGCAGATCGAGCGGCTTCTCCCAGACGACCTGGAGCTTCGGCGCGTGTGTGTCCTCGATGCTGCGCACGGCGACGCGGCGATCGGTCCGCTGGATGCCGATCGAGGCCGCGAGCGGCGAATCGCCTTCGAGGATCACGAAGGCGCCGCGCTCGACGCGGTCGACCCAGTCCTTCACGGTCGACGCCGCGACCGGCGGGGTGATGTGGATCGTCTCGCCCGGCGTCAGCCCGACCGAGGAGAGTATGCGCTCCCACGGGCCGGAGTCGGCGAATGCCGCACAGCAGAACGCCAGCAGCGCGGGCCTAGCGCGACCACGCATACCAGATCCCCACGCGAACGTCGAAGTAATTCGGCCGCCGCGGATTCCCTTCATTCACCATGTGCGCGCCGCGCAGCACGTCGGCGGCGACGAACATCCCGGCCGGCATGCTCTCCCACCGGAATCGCACACCAGGTCCCGTCTCGGCGAAGTTGGCCCAGTAGAGGCGCCGCGCGTCGGTGGTGATGTTGGCGTTCCAGCACACCTGCGCGCGCAGCGCGCCCATCGGCGCCAGCGTGTAGCCGAAGCGATTCTGCGAGTAAAGCAGCAGGTCGTTCTCGAAGCGGCTGAGGAACACGGCGTCCTCGTGCGTTTCGGCGAAGGCGCCGCCCGACTCCGCGCCAAGCAGCCGTCCGAAGCCGCGCCCATACGACACGCCGCCGCGATAGTCGGGACCGGCGCGGCCATCGCCCTCGCGGCGCGCGTAGCGAATCGACGACCCCGCCTCGCCCCACGCCGTCAGCCTGCGCCAGGCGCGCGTCGCCACGCCGGCGCCGGCGATGAAGGCGCTCTCGGAGAGATACTGCGGCTGCACCCCTCCGGTCGCGCCGCGCACGTCGCCGGCGAATCGCAGGGAGAGATAGGGGCGCAACGGCAGGTTCGCCACGCGCACCTCGCCGCGAATCTGTCCATAAGAGAACATGTCCTTCCAGCGTGAGGAAAAGACCGGCAGCATCCACGCCGTCGCGCGGAAGCGCGTGAACTGCGGCTTCAGATTCCCGTAGGCGCGCGCGGCCTCGGCCGCGACTTTAGGGTCCGGACTGCGGCGCGCCAGGTCGAACCAGCGTATCGCGCGATCGTCCTGCCGCAGCATGTTGTGCGTCCAGCCGAGCTTGAGGATCACGCCGAAGTCCGTGGGATCGGCTTCGTGCGCCGACGCGTAGTAGCGCAGCGCGTCCTTCATGTATCCGGCCGCGTAGCTGCGGTCGGCCATCCGCAGCGTGTCGTCGGGCGGCGCGGGTGCCCCCGGCGTGCGCCGGCGCAGCGCTTCCGGCATGCCGAGCGATTCACGCACCCGCGCGGCCAGGTCTTCGTCGTCGGACGCGAGCGCGCGCTCCAGGTACACGCGCGACGCCGCGGCCTCGCCGCGCGCCTTCAGCAGGAACCCGAGCTGCGCCGACGCCATGTAGTCGTCCGGCGACTGGTCGGCGATGCGCTTCAGCTCCGTCTCCGCCTCCTGCTTCTGGTCCATGCTCAGAAGCAGAAACGCCAGTTCGCGGCGTAGTCCGGTGTTGGCTGGATCGAGCTCCAGCGCCCGACGGAACTCGTAGACGTACGGATAGCGCTCGGGCAGAAGTCCGCGCGCGGTCTCGGCGACGCGAGGCTCGGCCCCGCGCGAGGCCGCCAGCAGCGCCGCGTGCGACTGCTCGTCGAGCTTCATCTCCCTCCACACGCGCCCGAGATCGAGCAGCAGAGACCGCTGATCGGGCTTCAGTCGAAAAGCGCGCTCGTAATGTCGCGCCGCGAGGGCGGGATCGTCGCGCTGCTCGGCGAGCGCGGCCAGCTCGCGGTGTGCGCTGAAGTTCTCCGGCTCCCGCGCGATGGCCTCCGTCCACCGCGCGATTCCCTCGGCAAGAGGACGGTCGATGTTCTCGAAAGCCGTCTCGGCGGTCGCACGGCTCGCCGGGTCGCCCGACTTGCGGATGCGATCGAAGACGCGGCGCGCTTCCTGGCGCTCGCGCGTCTCGAAGCACAGGAAAGCGTACTCCAACGCGACATGGTGATCGGTGGGATCGAGGCGCGACGCCTCGGCGAACTGGTCGCGCGCAGCCTCGGTCTCGCCGACCTTCAGCAGCGCGTAGGCCAAGTCCTTGCGAATGGCCGCGCGCGCCGGTGCCGCGGCGATGGCGTCGCGGAATCGTGCGATGGCGTCGTCGTACTGCTTCGCGCGCAGGTGCTCGTACGCTTTGGCGAGAGGCGCGTAGGCGGGATCGCCCTGGGCGAAGGCCAGCGTCGCGCCGGCCACCAGCCAGCCGATCGTCCTCATGACACCTCTCCTCTGGAGTAGTGCCGGGCGCACCGGAATATTCTCGCGACTCGGCCGTCACCCGCTAAGATGTTTCGTATGCCCCAATTTCGCGGCGTCGACTACATGCACTTCGATTCGCTCCTCTCCGAGCAGGAGCTGCTGGTGCGGCAGACCGCGCGCCGCTTCGTCGACGAGAACGTCGCACCGTTGGTGCGCGAAGCGTTCCGCGAGGGACGCTTTCCCAAGGAGGTCGTGCCGAAGATCGCCGAGTTGGGATTCTTCGGGGCGAATCTCGAAGGCTACGGCTGTGCGGGGATGAGCAACGTGGAGTACGGCATCATCATGCAGGAGCTGGAGCGCGCCGATTCCGGCGTCCGCAGCTTCGTCTCCGTGCAGGGCGCGCTGGTGATGTACCCGATCCTCACCTACGGCTCCGAGGAGCAGAAGGCGAAGTACCTTCCGAAGATGCAAAAGGCCGAGCTGATCGGCTGCTTCGGACTCACCGAGCCTGGCTTCGGGTCGAACCCCGCGGGCATGCTGACGAAGGCGCGGCGCGACGGCTCGCACTGGGTGCTCAACGGCGAGAAGACCTGGATCACCAACGGCTCAGTCGCCGACGTGGCGCTGGTGTGGGCGCGCGCCGACGAGGGCATTCGCGGATTCCTGGTGGAGCGCGGCACGCCGGGTTTCTCGGCGTCGGATCTGCACGGGAAGCTCTCGATGCGCGCTTCGGTGACGTCGAGCCTTTCGCTCTGCGACTGCCGCGTGCCCGATTCGGCGATGCTGCCCGGCGCGAAGGGACTGAAAGGCCCGTTGAGCTGCCTGACGCAGGCGCGCTTCGGCATCGGATGGGGCGTCATCGGCGCGGCCATGGACTGCTACGAGACCGCGCGGCAATACACGATCGACCGCAAGCAGTTCGACGACCGCCCGATCGCGTCGCATCAACTGGTGCAGGAAAAGCTGGCGTGGATGATCACCGAGATCACCAAAGCGCAGTTGCTGGCGCTGCACGCGGGTCGGCTGAAGGACGCCGGCAAGCTCGAGCCGGCGCACGTCTCGATGCTGAAGCGCAACAACGTCGCCATGGCGCTCGAATGCGCGCGCCTGAGCCGCGACCTGCTGGGCGCCAACGGCATCATGGACGAGTACCCGATCATGCGCCACATGTGCAACCTGGAGACGGTGAAGACCTACGAGGGAACGGATCACATCCACGCGCTGGTGATCGGCGAGCGGGTGACGGGCGTGGCGGCGTATAAGTGAGCGCTATTCCTGCTCGAACAACCCCGCGCGATCGACGCGCTCGCCCTTGAGGAACACCGTCGAGATGCGCTCGGTCGTCGAGATGTCGCGCAGCGGGTCGCCGTCGAGGATCACGAGCGTCGCCTCGTAGCCCTTCTTCACAAGCCCGATGCGGTGCGACGCGCCGACCAGGCGCGCGGCGTTGTACGTCGCCGCCTGCAAGACGACCGCCGGCGGAAGTCCCGCCTTCACCCAAAGCTGAAGCTCGCGATGCAGCGCCGCGCCGTGGACCACCATCGGATTCCCGGCGTCGCTGCCCGCCGCCAGCGGCACGCCCGCCTTCCACGCCTCGCGCAGGTTCTCCATCGCCGTGTCGAACGCCACCGGGTAGCCGCCGAACCGCCGCGAGGCCGCACCCATCATCTTCCGAGTCGACGCCAGCAATCCCGCGGGCGCTACTTGCTCGACCAGCGACCGCGCCAGCAGATCGTTGCGCCCTTGCGCCATCTCGAAGAACGCCTCGCCGACCGAGAGCGTCGGGTCGTAGTACACGCCCGCCTTCGCCATGCGCGCGAACACGTCCGCCGGAATGCGCTCGCGAAACGACCCGTGCTCGATACCCGCGGCCCCGGCGTCGAGAGCGTCCGCGATGTCGCGCGCATCGCCGGTGTGGACCACCATCGGCAGCTTCACGGCGCGCGCCGCCTCGCCGATCGCGCGCAGCACGGCGACGTCCATGCGCTGGAAGAGCATCTTGCCGCCGCCCGCCTCCATCACCGCCTTGACGCCGTCGACACCAAGCCGCTGGAGCGCCTCCACCTGCGACTTCGCCTCCGCCGCAGTCGCCGGCGTCCGTGTGAACTGAGCGGCCGCCATCTGCCGGAACATCTCGGGCGCCTCGCGGAACATCTGCGTCGGATGCCCCTTCTCGGCGGTGAACAGCGGTCCGACCAGGAAGAACTCGGCGCCCAGGCGCTCACCCGACACGATCTCGCGGCGCACGGCGACGGCTTCATCGGTGAAGTCGCCGGCGCTCTTCACGGCGGTGACGCCCGCGTAAAGCTGGGCGGCGAGCGCGCGCCGGATGCCGCCCCACTTCTGGTAGTCCTCGGGATTCTCGAACAGCCCGCCGGGCGAGCCGAGGTGCACGTGCACGTCGATGAGTCCGGGGATGACGGTCTTGCCGGCGGCCTCGATGGCGTCGGCGCGCAGCGTCTTGGGGTCGGGCGCGGCTCCCTCGTAGACTTCGGCGATGCTGCCGTTGCGGATGAGAACCGCTCCGTTCTCGATGACGCGCCCGTCGCCGACGAAGATGTGCGCGCCGCGGATCAGGCGCGGCACGCTACGGCGAATCTCGCGGTCGAGCGCCTTGGCCTGCTTGATCTCGCCGCGGCTGTACGCTTCGCGCACTCCGAGCAGAATGAACGGCAGGAACGCCGCCAGCACCCAGAGCTTGGAGGCGCGCGGGAGCTTCTCGTCCTTCTCCCAGCGGAAGAGCTTCATGGCGATGAAGGTGGCGACGACGGTCGAGATCAGCAGGGCGCCCAGCGCGCCGGCGACGGCGTCGAGTCCCTCGGATCGCAGCATGACCTTCTGAATCCCCGCGTTGAGATAGGACGCGGGAAGGAACTGCGAGACGATCTGCGCGCCGACCGGGAGGATGCTGAGCGGGAAGGTCGCGCCGCTGATGAACATCATCGGCATGTAGAGAATCTGGATGAGGATGTTGCTCTCCGCCATCGAATTGGCGACGGCGGCGACGATCAGCCCGATGGCGCGGAAGGCCCACGACCCGACCGTCACCACCACCAGCAGCGTGAACCAGCGTTCGGGAATCGGCATGCCGTAGACCGCGCGCGCCAGGCCGATCACCAGCGCGACGGCGGGCAGGTAGAGCAGCCACCCGGAGATGATCATCGCGAGGAGCATCGGCAGCGGTCCGATGGGCGTGACCTTGAAGCGCCGCAGAATGTTGGCCTCGCGCTCCATCACCGCGCGCAGGCCCGCGCCGAACAGCCCGTTGCCGAGGACGCCGATGACCAGCACCATCGAGATGACGCGCGTCATGGCGCCGCCGGGCTGTGCGCCCATGAACTGCCCGAAGCCGAAGAAGAAGATCAGCGGGAAGACGTAGTTGAAGAAGAGCACGCCGCGCTCGCGCAGGGCGAGCCTCAGGTAGACGCGGGTGAGGGCGAGCGTGGCTTTCACTTTGTCGGCTCCCGCCTCCTCATTCCCTCAGTCTCCTTCCCGTCAGCTCGATGAAGACGTCTTCGAGCGTCGGGCGCTTCAGGTGGATGTCGGCGAGTTCGACGCCCTGCTGGTCGATCCACTTCACGAGCTCGACGACGGCGCGCGCCGGATGACGCGCGGTGACGACGATCTGGAGTCCGTCGTCGCTGATGACGGTCTTCTCGGCGTCCATCGGCGGAGGCGTGCGGTCGGTGAGCGGCGACTCGCAGGTAATCTCGATGCGAGCGTGGCCGAGCGTACGCGCCTGAATCTCGCGCGGCGTGCCGAGCGCGATGATGCGTCCGTGGTCGACGATGGCCACGCGGTCGCAGAGGCGCTCGGCCTCCTCGATGTAGTGCGTCGTCAGGAGAATCGTGCGGCGTCCGGCGCGCAGCTCCTCGATGAGGCGGTGGATCTCGTGCCGCGCCTGCGGGTCGAGGCCGGTGGTCGGCTCGTCGAGGAAGAGAAGCTGCGGGTCGTTGATCATCGCGAGCGCGATCGCCAGGCGCTGCTTCTGCCCGCCCGAGAGCGTCCCGTAGTAGCTGGCGCGCTTGTCCCAGATTTCGAGGCGCTTCAGCAGCGCGGCCGCGTCGACCTGCCGGGAGTAGAGCGACGCGAACAACTCCATGGCCTCGGCGACCGTCATCTTCTCGGCGAGGTTGGTTGCCTGGAGGCACACGCCGATGCGCTCCTTGATGGCGCGCACCTCGACGCCCGGGTCGAGTCCGAGCACGCGCACTTCTCCGGAGGAACGGGCGCGGAGGCCTTCGAGAATCTCGACGGTCGTCGTCTTGCCGGCGCCGTTAGGGCCGAGGAGTCCGAAGACCTCGCCCTGCGCGACCTCGAAGTCGATTCCGGCGACGGCCTCGAAATCGCCGTAGCTCTTGCGCAGCGCGCGAACGCTGATCGCGGCGCCGTTCGCGCTTCCTACCTGGCCGCCAGCCACCGCAGATACTCCGCGACGGCGGCCAATTCCGCGTCGGTGTAGTTGGCGGTCACCGCGGCGTGCGACCATCCGGCGGCGCCGTCGGCGAGCTTCGTCTCGGAAGCGGCGACCGTGCGCAGCACCGGCGGGGGCTTGGTGAGATCGTACAATTTCACCCAGTCCTGTTTCTGGTCGACGACCAGCGCTGGGAAGCTGTCGCCGCCGACGGCGGCGGTTCTCACGTTGGGCGCGGGAGCTTTGCGGATGCCGGCGGCGCTGGCGCGCGCCAGCACGCCGACGTTGGGGCCGATGGCGATGCCGCGGCCTTCGACCGCGTGGCAGGTGGAGCATCGAATGCCGCGCACGGCGTCGAAGAAAAGGTCGCGTCCGCGCTGCGCGGCCGCCGGTAGGGGCTTCTCCTTCACAGCGGCCGCGCCGGCGACGCCGGTGACGAAAGTGACGACGGCGTCGATGTCGGCGGCGGAGAGGCGGCCCTGAAAGCCGGGCATGCCGGTTCCGCCGACGCCATCGCGCACGGCCTTGAGGACGAGGGCGCGATCGAGGCCGCGGCCGGTGACGCGCGGCGCGCGCCCCGCCGATCCGCCGGAGCCGTGGCAATAGCCGACGGCGCAGCTTTGCGCGAAGATTCTCGCGCCCCGGGCGTCGGGCGCGGCGGGGGCCTGCGCCAACAGAAGAAGCGCGAGGATCATCGCGACTCCTCCGGCAGAGCGAAGACGAACAGCGTCGAGCCGCCCGGGAACGCCTCGGTCTCCGGCCAGAACTGCGTGATCAATCCGGCGATCGCCGAGCCCCATCCCGAGGGCGTCGCGATGTACTGCCGCCCGCGCACCGCGTACGAGATCGGCGACCCGCGATGCCCGCTGCCGGTCGGAAAGCTCCACAGCTTCTCGCCGGTGCGCGCGTGCAGCGCGAAGAAGAAGCCCTCGGGGTCGCCGGTGAACACGAGATCGCCCGCGGTGGAGAGCACCGACGCCAGCAGCGGGTACTTCGAGCGGTACGACCAATGCAGCTTGCCGGTCACCGGATCGCGCGCGTCGAGGTGCGAGTAGGCCGGCTCGCCCGGCGGATGCTTCGCCGTGAACGATCCGCCGAAGAAGGTCTGCCCCTCGCGCGGCTCCTCGGGCGCGGCGGTAACTTCCTGGCACCACTCGATGGCCGTCGAGTAGAAGAAGCCGGTGCGCGGCGAGTACGACGCCTGGTTCCAGCTTCGACCGCCGCCGATCGACGGACACATCGTCATGGTCCTGCCGGGCTGCGGCTCATCGCGGCCGACGAGGTTGCCGTTCGCGTCGACGCCCTTGACCCACGTCAGATGCTTCACGAGATTCCAGGCGCTGACGAACTTGCCGGTGGCGCGGTCGACGACGAACACGATGCCGCCCTTGTTGACGTTGACCAGCAGCTTGCGCGGCGCGCCGCCGGCGGGCAGATCGAGCAGCACGTTCTCGTAGGCGGTGTCGAAGTCCCAGACGTCGTGCGGGATCTGCTGGTGATGCCAGACCAGCCTGCCGGTGTCGGGATTCAGCGCCACGACGCTGTCGGTGTAAAGGTTCGCGCCTTTGCGCGAGCCGCCGTAGAAATCCGCCGCCGGATTACCGACGCTCCAGTAGACGAGGTTCAGCCCGGCGTCGTAGGAGCCGGTCATCCAGCTCGATCCGCCACCGTACTTCCAACTGTCGCCGGACCATGTTTCGTGCCCCGGCTCGCCCGGCCCCGGAATCGTCCAGAAGCGCCAGAGGTGGCGGCCGGTGCGCGCGTCGAAGGCGTTGATGTAGCCGCGATGCGCCGAGTCGCCGCCGGTAACGCCGACGATCACCTTGTCGCGCACGACGAGCGGGGCGGCCGTGATGTTGCAGCCACACTGCACGCCGTCCTCGACGTTGACGCGCCAGAGCTCGCGCCCGCTCTTGCGGTCGAGCGCGACGACGTGGTTGTCGATGGTGCCCATGAAGACGCGGTCGCCCGCGGCGGCCACGCCGCGGTTCCAAGGTCCGTAGAAGGTCACCCAGTCGCGGGGGATCGGGTAGACGTAGCGCCAGATCGTGCGACCGGTGGCGGCGTCGAGCGCGTAGACGATGTTGCGCGACGTGGAGAGATACATCACACCGTCGAGCACGATGGGCGTCGACTGCAACCCGCCGTTGGGGTCGCCCGTCTGGAAGACCCAGGCGGGAGCGAGCCGCCGGACGTTCGCGGCGTTGACCTGGTCGAGCGCGCTGTAGCGCCAGGCGCGATACGTGCCGAGGTTGTGGGGCCAGTCGGCGCTCGTGGGGCCGTCTTGAGCCGACGCCGCCAGCGCGGCGAGCGCCAGGATCGCGACTCTCACGCGGGCACCGGAGCGGAGATGAGCACCCGGATGCAGGCGGCGCAGAAGGCCGGCAGATCGTCGGGTTTGCGCGAAGTGACGAGGTTACCGTCGACGACGACCTCGGAATCCTCCCACTCCGCGCCCGCGTTGGTCATGTCGTCCTTGATCGCGAAGAAGCTGGTGGCGCGGCGGCCCTTCAGTATCCCCGCCGAGCAGAGCACCCATCCGGCGTGGCAGATGGCGGCGACGAGCTTGCCCTCGCGATCGAGATCGCGCACGAGCTGGTTGGCCTGCGGGTGGCGGCGAATGTGATCGGGCGCGTAGCCGCCGGGTACGACGACGCCATCGAAGTCGCGCGCGCTCACCTGATCGTAGGATTTGTCGCAGGTGCACGGATAGCCGAGCTTGCTGGTGTAGGTGGCGCCGGCGGTCGCGCCCACGGTGACGACGTCGGCGCCGGCTTCCTTGAGGCGATAGTAGGGATACCAGACTTCAAGCTCCTGGTACACGTTGTCGACCAGGAGGGCGATGCGTTTGCCCTTCAGTTCCATAGGATCTACATTTTATACGCTTCCGGGAGGGCGGCCGTTCGCCGGGCGGCGAATCGGGTTCGATTCGCCATTTTCACAATTCGCGCGCCTTTTGTTCGCCCGCGGATGAGCGGCGTGAACGGGGCATCAGCTCGTGGCGAAAGTCGAGGGGGCCGCTTGCCGACCCGCGAGGCTCTGTCGAATCTTATCCAAACGATGATAACGACAGTGGCGCGGCGGCTCGGCGCGAGTCCAGCGGAAGTCGCGCCGGGTGAAGGGGGTCGACGAGACGCGGGGCGGGTGACTGTATGGAGGGGGTCAGCGAATTCCGATGGTGACCGTGTTGCTGAGCACGCCGTTAAAGGTAAACACCACGTCGACGTCGCCGCGGCCGGCAAGTGAACGCGGCAGCGGGCCAATCGCAACCTGATCGAGCCCATCGAACTGGCCCTGCGCGACCGCTGCCAGAACGGGCACGGCCGCTCCTCCCACCGTCGCCGAGACAGAGGTCTGCGCGCGGAATCCGGTCCCGAAAAAGATGATGTAGAGCTGATCGCCCTCCGGCCCGAGGTCGAGCGGAATGTTGGGGCGTGCACCTTCGATCTGAAACGTGAATCCCTCTGAGCGTGCGCCGTCGGCGGCGATACGCAGGAAGGTTGCGGCGGCAGAGCCTCGGCCGTCGCCGTTGGCGGAGAACATTCCCGGCGCGACAACTTCGATGGGGATGGCGGCGCTGTATCTGCGACCGTCGTGATTGATGACTTCGACGGTCGCCGTCCCGAGCGCCAAGCCCGAGGGCATCAGGAAATTGATTCGTCCCGGCGCGACAAACTGTAGCCGCGCGGAGCGGCGCACGCCCGCCGAGTCGATCACGGCGACGCTCGTGCCCCCGAGCGAGGCGGGTAGTCCCGACTCGGGGATAATCAAGCCGGACGCGAGGTTGCTTCCGAACAGCGCCACGAACATGTCGGAAGCGAAGCGGCCGCCGGTGAACGCCGCCGCGCTCACGAAGCTGTTCGACGCAAACACGGGACCCAGGACCGGCTCGAGCTTGCGGATGCGCGAGGTGTTGCGCTCGGTCACATAAATGTTGCCGTCCTTGTCGACGTCGAGCGACGACGGAAAATCGAACGACGCGAGCAGCGCCGGTCCACCGTCGCCCGCGGCGAAATCCTGACCGGTCCCGGCGATGGTATCGATGACGCCGCCGGGAAGGATGCGGCGGATGCGGGCGCCGCTGCCTTCAAGAATAAAGATCGTTACGGGACCGTCGGCGGGCGCGCCCGATCCGACCGGAGGGAACACGGCGATGTCGATGGGGACATTGAGGCGAGCTTGCGCGGCGGGTCCGCCGTCGCCCGTGAATCCCGCCAGCGTCTCGCCGGCGATGGTGCGGATGACACCGTTGCGGCCGACAGCGCGGACGCGGTTGCCGTCGACGAGGTAGAGCGTGCCGGCGAGATCGACCGCCAACGCGCCCCCGGCGCCGATCTGCGCGGCTGTCGCCGGCCCGCCGTCGCCCGACGATCCCGCGCGGCCGTCGCCGGCGTAGGGGGCGATGAAACCGGCGGGGTCGATTCTGCGCACCCGCGCGGAGTCGAAGACGAAAACCGCGCCATCGGGGCCCGCGGCGATGCCGCGCGTCACCAGAAAACCGGCGGCCGTGGCCGCACCGTTGTCACCCGTCGACTGCGCGCCGGCGCCACCGGCGAATGGGCGGATGGTTCCCGCGGCATTGACTGCGAGCACGCGCAGTGTGGTGGGCTGGACGGTGCGCGTCGTTCGCGTCGCGAAGAAGACGTTGCCGCGATCGTCGGCCGCGAGCGGGCCGGGGTCGCGCACTACGGCGGCGGTGGCGGGGCCGTTGTCGCCCGCGGGCCCGGAGTCGGCGCCGTTGCCGGCGAAAGTCGAGATGACCCCGCGGCTGTCCATTTTTCTCACGCGGCGATTGCCCCAGTCGGAGAAGAACACGCTGCCCTGGTTGTCGACGGCGATTCCCGCTTGTCCGAGTCCCGAGCCGAAGTCGGCCAGGTTCGCGAGCGCCTGTGCGGCGGCGCCGCCGTCGCCCTGAAAATGAAACCGGCCGGCGAAGCGATCGATGGTCCCATCGTCGTCGATGTGGACGACCAGGTTGTTGGCCAGAGCAGCGACGGCGTGACCTTCGGGATCGACGGCAAGGTCGTTCAAGTTGGGCAGGGTGAAATCGGTTCCACGGCCGCGCTGGCCGACGTATTCGGGACAACCGCCGGCAAGGCATCCGGCGATCTGCTGGATGGCGCCCGCTTGAACACGATAGACGCGGCCTCCGGCGAGGGTACTTCCGAAGTAGAGTTTGCCGCCGCGGGCGGCCACCGCCGAGGGGAAATCGGGCATGCTATTGGTGAGTCTCGTGGCGGCGCCGTTCGGCGTGACACGCGCGATGCGATCGGCGTAGACCAGATAAAGATTGCCGGTCTCGTCGAGCGAGATGTCGGAAATCGACGACGGCATTGTGCCGAATGCCGCCTGAAATCGCGCGGTATTAAAGAAAACATCGATAATTCCATTGGTCTCGAGGCGGCGCACGCTCAGGTTGTCGCTGGTCAGGATATAGACGCGTCCTGTCGCATCGGCGTCGAGGCCGCGGGCGTTGACGCGGGCTTGGGCGACGGGTCCGCCGTCGCCGTTGTTGGGGCCGCAGCAGGTCGAGATGTTGACGATGACGCCGTCGGGGCGGATGCGATGGATGCCGTCGGAGGTGTTGAGATAAATGTTGCCGGCGGGCCCGGCGGCGATCTGGCCGATGGTGCCTAGGCCCGCGGCGGTGGCAGGTCCGCCGAGTCCCGCCGAGACGCGTGAAGCGGCGCCGGCGATAGTGGTGATGATGGCGCTCGAGACATCGACGCGCCGGACGCGGCCCATCCTGGACTCGGCGATGAGAAGGTTGCCCGCGTCGTCGAAGTCGATTCCACCGGCAGTGCCGAGCCAGGCGGCGGTGGCGAGGCCGCCGTCGCCGTTGGTCTCGGGCCCGATGATCGAGCGGATGGTATAGGTTTGCGCGGCCAAGGTGGAAGTCAGGATCGCCGCGAGAGCGTACCCCCGAAATGACATAGCGATCAGTATATCCCCGCGCCGGCGAGTGCGCGAAGATGTAACAAGAGGGGTAAACTCGCCGTTTCTGGTCGGGTGTGACGCCTGTGGTGGCGTTTGCGCCCGCAGTGCGATTAAAGCGGTAAGCGGCCTCCGCATTCCTGTCATTTCGTATCACCGTAAGTCTGTCTGTCCCGTACCTTCTCGCCGGATGCAGCATGACGCCGCCGATCCAATTCCCGGCGAGGTGAGTTATGGCGCGTTTCGCGCCCTGGAGGCGGCGACGGGCGACTTGAAGTGGGAGTTCCGCATGCACTCGATGCCGTCGTCGAGCCTGATGTCGACGGGGGGCGGGTTGGTGTTCAGCGACGCCTTCGCGCTCGACGCGCGCGCGGGCAGGGCGCTGTGGCGCTTCCAGACGGGCGGGCGCATCGCGGCGAATCCGGTGACGTACCTACGCCAACGCGTCCTTGCAGAAGGCGACGCACTTCGCCATCTCCGCCAGCACCGACGAGTCGGCGGGAATCTGATATTCGAGCTCGATATTGGCGGGCCACCGGTACTTTTCCTTCTTCATGAGCTGAAGGATGTCGCGGAGTCCGGTCTGGCCCGTGCCCCAGGGGACATTGCCGCCGCCGGCGTTCCCGAATTTCTTGTCCTTGAGATGGAAGCTCGAAATTCGCGAGGCTTTCTCTTTGATGAACGGAATCGGCGAGCCGCTGATGGCTTCGGTGAAGTGGCCCACGTCGAGGTTGATGCTGTTGTACTTCGACTGCGCCAGCGCGGCGTCCCAGCTCCTGGGGTTGACCTGCATGTGATTGTGGTAGCCGACGTAGATCTTGTGCTTGTCGGCGAACTGGCCGCAGCGCTGGCTGAGCGAGGCGTCGGAGGGCAGCTCCATGGTGACGCACGTGGCGCCGAGCGCCCTCGTCACGGTGAATATGTACTCGAATTCGTCGTCGGACATCGCAGCCGTCGGCGGGAGTTTGAAGAGGTCGATCCTTACGCCGGCGTCGTTGTACTTCTTGCGCAGCTCCTTGTATTTGTCCATCGAGACCGAGAGGCGCCATTTCTTGCGCTCTTCGGCGGCGAGGCGCATGGCTTCCTGCTGCTCGGGAGTCATCGCGCCGCGACCGCGTCCACCTTTGGGTGCGCCGCCGCCTTTGGGCGCACCACCGGAGGCGGGGCCTGGAGGAGGTCCGCCGCCGCCGGGTCCGCCGAATCCGCGGCCGCCGCCGCCGGGCATGCCGGCGTATCGCTCGGCGGGGTCGGACATCAGCTCGATGGAGCTGATACCGAGCTCGACGCAGTATTTCAGAATGTCGTCGGCGGTCGAGAGCAGCGTGCGAAAGCTGTAGGTGATGGTCCCGATCTGCACACCGCCGAACTTGGAGTTAGGCTTAGCGAGGAGCGCGGAAGCGGGCAGCGCGGCCAGCGCCGCCTTTCCGAGATCGCGACGCGTCATCATACCTTCACCTCCCAGCCCTTGCGATAGGCGGGCCTCACCCATTTGCTGGCTTCCTTGTTATTGGAGAACTCGCCCTTGGCGTTATTCCACATCAGCTTGCCCTCGTAGTGCACCGCCGCTGCACCGAGCACGAGCCATTCCGTGTAGGGCGCGGCGATCGAGAAGTTCGAGCAGGCCGGCGCGCCGCCCTTGCAGGCGCGCACCCAGTCGCGCAGGTGCGCCGAGTGATTGCTTCCCGTGCTGGCGCCGGGAGATCGCGAGAGATACGGCGCCGGCAGCTTGTACTCGGCCCAGCGCGCGCCCGGCAGGAGGCCCACGCCCTCGCCGCGTCCGCTGGTGCCGAGGTAGCCCTTCGAGCCGACGAAGATCGAATTGTAGCCGGAGCGATCGGCCGCGCCCGGTCCGCCTCCGCGTCCGCCGCGACCACCCGGAGGTCCGCCTTCCGGACCGCCCGCACCACGACCGCCGCGACCGCCGGGGCCGACTCCACCGCTGCCCATCTGGAAGCCGCCTTGTCCGGGCGCGGGGCCGACCTGCGGACCAGAACCCGGGACCTTGCGCGCCTGCTCGACGGTCATGCCGCTCGGAAGATACGCATCCCCGCTCGCGTGGTGATACCAGTAGACGGTGACGGGCGGCATGCCGGGCCGCGCGGCGAATTCGTACTTGATCGTCAGCTCGTCGGGGAACGTGAACGCGGGCAGCGAGCTCTTCTTGATGCACTCGACGCTGATGAGGTGCTCGGGAGCGAGCTTCAACGCCCAGTTGGCGGGGCCGAGAATGTGGACGCCCCAGTCGCCGATCAGGCTGCTGCCGAAATCGTAAAAGCCGCGCCAGTTGAAGGGGAGATAGAAGCCGAAGTCGGCGCTGCCGGGGAAGCCGCCGCCTCCGCCGCGGCCGGAGCGCGCGTTGCGGTCGGCGACGAACGCCTTGTAGTCGTCGTCTCCCGCGGTGAAGGGGCGCGCGGGCGCGGTGCCGAGCCAGAGGTCCCAGTCCAGCGTATCCGGAACGGGCGACGGTGCGGCAACCTTCGGCATCTCCTGCGGCCAGCTCGGCCGGCCCGTCCAGGCGTGGACCTCGCGGACCTCGCCGATCTCGCCGGACCAGAAGATCTCGCAGGCGACGCGCGTGGCGTCGTGCGAGTAGCCCTGGTTGCCCATCTGCGTCGCGACCTTGTATTTCTCGGCGGCGGCGGCCAGCATGCGCGATTCGCCGGCCACGCGCGTGAGCGGCTTCTCGACGTAGACGTGCTTGCCGGCCTGCATGCAGAGGATGGCGCAATAGGCGTGCATGTGATCGGGCGTGCCGATGATGACGGCGTCGATGTCGCGCGACTTGTCGAGCATCTGGCGGAAGTCTTTGTACTTCGCCGCGTTCGGATAGCGCTCGAAGGATTCCTGGCCGCGCTTCCAGTCGACGTCGGCGAGCGCGACCACGTTTTCGACGCCCGCGTGCGCCTGACGCAGATCGGCGGCCGGTTGCCCGCCCGCGCCGATCGCCGCCAGATTCAGCTTCTCATTCGGCGATTTGAATCCCAGCGCCTTCAAGGACGCGACCGTGCCGTAGCCGCCGGTGGGCACCGCGCCCGCGAGCAGGGATCCATAGAAGAAATGCCGCCGGGTGAACGGGGTGGACATTCGTGGCTCCTTTGACGAAGTTATTGTGAGAAGTCTACGTGAATCGAGGCCTGGGGACAAGCGCGGCCTACTCGAGGACGCGCTCGCCGGTGGCGAGCGTGACCGGCGCGGATGCCTGACCGTTCACCTCGACGACGAGCGGCGCGGACGGGTCGGCCTCGACGCCCGCGGGAACCTCTACGTTCACCTGGTAGACGCCCGCGAATCCTGGAGCCAATCCCGCGAAGAGCAGGCGCGCCTCGCGGCCCTTGATCGTCACGCGCACCTGTCCGGCGACTCGCGCGAGAGGGTCCGACGGCGCGGGGTCGCCGGCGCGCACGGGCACGTCGACCGGTCCCATGCCGGTGACGTAGAGCAGCAGGATATCCCCCGAGCGGGCGGGTCGCACGGCGTCGGCGAGCACGTAGCCTGAGGGCGTGAAGACGTAGATGTGTCCCTGTCCGCCACCAGTGCCGTCGAAGGTGAACACGGCAGGCTGCGCGGTGGCGGTCAGCACCGGTTCGGGCAGCGAATAGGCGCGGCCGCGGCGCACGATCAACTGGACGGTCGTGTTGTCGGCGACGTTATAGGGAAGGATGGCGTTGACCTGGCCGTTGCTGGTGAGATTCAGCGGCAGCGTGCGCCCGCCCAGCACGGCGATGGTGTCGCCCAGTTGCAGCGGGAGCGGGAGCGAGTCGGCGAGCCGCACCTCGGCGTTGAAGCGCGATCCGGAGATCGAGATGTAGCTGCCGGGCGCGAGCGGCTCAAGCGTGCGGAAGCTGGCCGCGCTGACGACGCCGCCGCGCGAAACGGCGGGCTGATCGGCGCTGTCGCGCACGCCCACGGTGATTTCGGATTCGCCGCGCACGCCGGCGTTGTTCTGCGCGATGGCTTTCACGCGAACGCCGGCGTCGACACCGCGGGCCGCCCAGGTCGCGCTCCAACGTCCCGCGCCGGTTCCGGCGAAGACGAGCGCCGTGTCGCCGTTCGAGAACTCGGTGACGACAGCGCCGGAGGTGAGCGGCTGGCCGCAGTCGTCGACCACTTGCACTTCGACGGGCGTCGGCCATCCGGCGGTCGCCGAGTAGCCGCCGTTGGGCGAGCGGAAGACGGGGAGCAGGCGAGTGGCGGCGCAGTCGGCGGAGGCTTCTTTCGATGCGGTCGCCGTCGCGCCCGCGGAGACGACCAGCAGCAGTGCGACGCGGATGGTGATGTTATCGGGGGTGAAGGTGATCGACAGCTCGGCGGGATAGGCTCCGGCGGCGATATTGCCGAGCGCGGGGCGTATCTCAACAGCGGCGCCCTGTCCCGGCTGGATGGCGCCGGTCGCAGGCGCGCGCGTGAACCAGGAGGGTTCGCCGCGCAGGTCGACGGCGGTGTTGTAGTTGATCGCGCGGCCGCTGATGTTCGAGAGCTGGATGCGTTGGATCGCGGGATTCGCTCCGCCGGGCGCGCCAGTGAAGACGAGACCCGACGGGTCGGCCACGGGGCCGGGCTGCTGATTCGCCGGCAGCACGTTGAGCAGCACGACGGCCGATTGCGGCGAGTTGTCGGCGCTCGGCGCGGTGAGGGTGACGAGTCCGTGATAGACGCCCGCCGCGAGGTTCGCCGGATTGATGGTCACGTTGACCGAAGGCGAGGCCCCGCCGGCGACGCTGGTTCCGTTCGCGGGCGCGGCCGAGAGCCAGGGTCCGCCGTCGATAGTGGAGACGGTCGCCGCCCAGTCCATGGAGCCGACGCCGCTGTTGATCACCTGGAACGACTGCGCGGGCGGTGCGGCCCCTCCGGCGCGCGCGGCGAAGGTGAGTCCGACCTGCGAGAGGCGGAGCTGCTGCGCGGTGCGGCTGATCGTCACGGTGACGGGGACGACGGTGAATTCGCCGGTTCGTGTGTCGACGATGCGAATCTGCGCGGCGTAGGTTCCGCTGGCGAGGCCCGCGGGATTCGCGGTGACGCCGATGGCGAGCGGTCCGGTGACGTTGCCATTGGCGGGCGCGAAGGCGAGCCACGGGACGTTAGCCTCCAGGCGGAAGGCGCGAGCGTCGCCGTCGAAGCTGGAGATCGTGAGGGTCTGGCGCGCGGGCGGCGCACCGAGGGCGAAGGCGTAGAGCAGCGCGCGCGGCGAGAAGGCGAACGGCGACGGACCCTCGATGCGGCGCACGCGGCGGTTGTTGGCGTCGGCGAGGTAGATGGCGCCGTTGGGATCGACGGCGACGCCCTCGATGCGGTCGAAACGCGCCTGCGTGGCGGGTCCGCCGTCGCCCGAGAATCCGGTGCCGGGACCGCCGGCGATCACCGAAATCGCGCCCGCCGGTGTGAGCTTCTTGACGCGCTGGATTTCGGAGAAGTAGAGATTGCCCTTGGCATCAAACCCAGCCACCTTGGGTTCAGGAACAACTGGAGCGCCGGTCCCTCGTGCGGGCTTCCGATCTGGCCGCCACCCGCGACCGTGGCGATGATTCCGTTAGAGACTCGGCGAATGCGATTGTTGCCGTTGTCGCCGATGTAGACGTCGCCGTTGGGCGCCACGGCGACGGCGCGGGGCGTGCGGAGCTGTGCCTGCGCCGCGGGGCCGCCATCGCCGCTGAAGCCCGCGGTTCCGGTTCCGGCGAAGGTGGTCACCGTGCCGTCGGGCGCGATGCGGCGGACGCGGCTCTGGTTCTGCTCGACCGCGTAGACGTTGCCGGCGGCGTCCGTCGCCAGTCCGCCGTTGCCGTTGAGCTGTGCGAACAGGCGCATCACGCCGTCGGGCGAGATTCGCATCAGGGAGTTGAAGGAGTTCAACAGGAAGACATTGCCCTGCGCGTCCGAGGTCACGCCGATGGTGTTGCCGCTGATTCCGAGCGAAGTCGCCTGGCCGACGGCCGCGGGTGCGAAATCGCCGAATCCGTTTCCGGCGACCGAGGTGATGACGCCGTCGGCGCTCAACCGCCGGATGCGGAACGCCGAGGAGTCGACGATAAGAATCGCACCGGAGGAGTCGACGGAAAGCTGGTTGAGGCCGTTGCTGACGCGCGAGAACGCGGCGGGGCCGCCGTCGCCGGCATTGGCGGGAGCGCCGCCGACGGTGACGACAGTTGCCTGCGGGGTGACTCTCCTGACCTGAGTTCCGCTCGTGAAGATGACCGAGCCGTCGGGCGCGACGACGATGCCCGCAGGCACCACCTTGGCCTGCGACGCGGGCACTCCATCTGCGGCGGTGCCGGCAGTGTTTCCCGCGACGAACTCGTTGGCACCCGCCCGCGTGAGCCTCCGAATGACGCCCGACGAGACGAAGTAGAGCGCGCCCGCGTCGTCCACGGCGACGGCGGTCAGTCCGGAGACATTCTGCGAAACGACGGCGTTGATATTTCCGTCGAGTCCGATGCGGCGGATGGAGTTGGCGATGCGGTCGCCGAAGTAGACGTTGCCCGCGGCGTCGACGGCGATGTCCTCCGGCGCGACCTGCGCGTTCAGGGCCGGGCCGCCGTCGCCGCTGGAGGCCTCGCCGATGCCGGGACCGCCGCGTCCGGCGATCGTCGTAATGATCCCGTTGGCGTCGACCTTGCGGATGCGGCCGTTGTTGGTGTCACTGATGTAGAGGGCGCCGTCGGCGCCGACGGCGAGGCCGAGCGGTCCGCTGAGACTCGCCTGCGTGGCGGGGCCGCCATCGCCGGCCAAGAGCGGGTCGGCTTGTCCGGGAAGGGGCGTCCGTCCGGCGACGGTGGTTACGAGGCCATCCGGCGTGACTTTTCGGATCAGGCCGAAGTCGATGAAGTAGACGTTGCCGGAGCGGTCGACGGCGACGTCGCGCGGGAGATTGATGGGGATGAAGGCGGCGGGTCCGTCGGGAGTCGGCGAATTGGCCGCGCGGCGGACACCGGTGCCCGCGAACGTCGAGATAATGCCGTCGGGCGAAATTCGGCGGATGCGGTCGCCGTTCTCGTCTGCGATGTAGAGGTTGCCTGCGGAATCGCGGGCGATGTTGCGCGGGCCGAGAAGGACGCCCTGGCGCGCGGGGACGCCTTCGCCGTAGGGGTAGGCGCCGGCGGCGGTTGTGATCGTGCCGGGCTGTGCGTGGAGCGTCGCGGCGAAAACGATGACGAGTCCGCCCCGCATCGCACTACTATACGCCCGCGGGCGTGCTATGGGATGGCTGTGGGGCCGAAGTTACAGCTCGAGCTTGCCGTCGAAGACCATGTCCTTGAGCTTGAACTTGCGCTTCAGCTCGGTGGGACCGACCTTGGCGAAAAACTCGACCTCGGTGTCGGCCAGCTCGATGAGCGGCTTGCCATCCTGCTCGCGCGGGAAGAAGACGATCACGTTGAGCTTGTTGTCGGGCGTCTTCTCGGCGACCGTCAGGTTGGCCGCCGCAATGGCGGGCTTGTTTTTCAGCCGGAGCTGGATGGCGCCCTTGAGTTGATCCGGGTTGCCGCGCAGCATCATCGCCGGGATTCCAGCGATGCCGACGACGTACTGGTCGAACTCGCGCGCCAGCATCTTCTGAGCCTCGGGCGACGTTCCCGCTTCGTTACCGAAACGCATCTTGGCGATCGCCTGCCGGACCGGGAGCGCGCTGTGCCAGCGGATGTGCACGATGGCCGAGGGCGTCATGGGCATCTCGCCGCCGCCGCCACCGCCTCCGAAGCCGCCGCCTCCACCCGCGCCTCCGCCTCCACCGATTCCCTCACCACCACCGCCACCACCGGCGTCGCCACCACCGCCGGCCATGCCACCACCACCGCCGCCGCCACCGCGCCGGCCGCCGCGTCCACCGCCGCCCATCCCGCCGCCTCCGCCGCCCATGGCGACTTCGACCGCTTGCGACCAGGGCGAGCCGTTGAGGATCTTCTTGGTTTCCTTGTCGTTCCAGTCGGTGAACTTCTTCTTATCCCAAAAATCTTCGGCGAACAAGGCGGCGACGGTAAGCGCCGCGACGATGGCGAGTATGGCTTTGCGCATGTGAGTTTCCCCTCTCGAAGGATATGACTCGGCGGACCGGTTTGCAAGCGCCGACACACCCGCAGTCAGGCGCGCCGGCAGTGCAACAGAAACTCCCGGTTGCCTTCCGCGCCGGCGATGGGACTTTCGACGATGGCCGTCCCGAAGCCGAGCGCCCGCGCCGCCGACTCCACGCGATCGCAGGCCGCGCGATGCAGCGCCGGGTCGCGCACCACGCCGCCTTTGCCGACCTGGCCGCGGCCCACCTCGAACTGCGGTTTCACCAGCACAACCAGCGCATCGGCGAGGGGGGCGATCGCCGGAAGGACGAGGGTCGCCGAAATGAAGCTGACGTCGACCGCCGCCAGGCGCGCGCGCTCGCCGATGTCCTCCGGCTTCAGGTAGCGCGCATTGCAGTTCTCGCGCAGCACGACGCGTGGGTCGTTGCGCAAGCGCCAGTCGATCTGCCCGGCGCCGGTGTCGATGGCGTAGACGCGCGCGGCCCCGCGCTGGAGCAGGCAGTCGGTGAATCCTCCCGTGGAGGCTCCAATGTCGAGGCATACGGCGCCGGACACGTCGATGGCGAACAAGTCGAGCGCGGCGGCCAGTTTCACACCACCGCGGCCGACGTAGGGGAGCCGCGCGGTCACCTCGATACGGCAATCGCCGGCGACCGCGTGGCCGGCCTTGGCTGCGGGACGTCCATCGACGGTCACCGCGCCGGCGAGGATCAGCGCCTGGGCTTTCTCGCGCGATTCGGCCAGGCCGCGGTCGACGAGCAACAGGTCGAGCCTGCGCTTCGTCATGACGAGCGGCGCCACGTCATGACGTACGTCATGACGACCTGCGGACGATGAGGTCGGCGATGGCGCGCAGCGCCCAGGCGCGGTCACCGAAGTCCGCGATGGCGCGGTGGGCGCTCGCGAGCTCCTGTTCGGCCATCGCGCGCGAGCGCTCGACACCGTAGACGGCGGGAAAGGTGATCTTGCCCTGCGCGGCGTCCTTGCCGGCGGTCTTCCCGAGCTGTTCGGAGGTCTGTTCGACGTCGAGCAGGTCGTCGACGATCTGAAACGCGAGCCCGATATGTTCGCCATAGCACGAGATCGCCGCGAGCTCCGCGTCGTCGGCCCCGGCATGGATGGCGCCCATGCGAACGCTGGCGCGGATCAGGGCGCCGGTCTTGGCGCGATGAATCGATTCGAGCAGCGCGGCGTCGGGCGCCCGGCCCTCGCCTTCGAGGTCGTTGACCTGCCCGCCGATCATTCCGCCCACGGTGCCGGCGGCGGTCGAGAGCTCATCGACAAGGCGCGTGCGCACGCCGCCCGCGATTCCCGGCAGGCGCGCCAGCACCTGGAAGGCGAGCGTGAGCAGCGCGTCGCCGGCGAGAATCGCCATGGCTTCGCCGAAGACCTTGTGACAGGTGGGGCGGCCGCGGCGGAGGTCGTCGTCGTCGAGCGCCGGGAGGTCGTCGTGGATGAGCGAGTAGGTGTGGACCAGCTCCAGCGTGCAGGCCAGGTCTTCGATTCCCGGCCGCTCGCCGGAAACGGCTTCGGAAGCGGCCATCGCCAGCATCGGGCGGACGCGCTTGCCGCCGGCGAAGAGGCTGTAGCGCATGGCGCGGTGTATGGTCTCCGGAGGCGCGGTCTCGGGCGGAGTCCAACGATCGAGCGCGGCGTCGACGAGCTTCTGCCAGGCGGCCAGGTATTCGCGGAGGTCCATGCGGATTACTTCTCGGGCTGGAAGGGCGCGGGTGCGACCTTGTCCCCGCGCTTCATGAGGATCTCGACGCGCGTTTCGGCTTCTTCGAGCTGCTTGCGGCAGGCCTCGGAGAGCGCGACGCCACGCTCGAACAGGGCCAGGGACTGCTCGAGGGGGAGGTCGCCCGAATCGAGCTGCTTGACGACGGATTCGAGCTCGTCGAGGCTCTGCTCGAAGGTCGGTTTGGAGTCGTCGGGCATCGGTTAATTCTAGCGCGGCGGCGGCCGTACGCTCCCTATGGTCGCGCGGTCCGGACGCGTCATCGAACCGCCATCGTCACCGGAGGACTGGACTGTCCGGCGACGTTCAGCACCGCGGCCACCGCGTCGCCGGGCGCAACGCCCGGAGGCACGATCGCGTTGACCTGGTAGAGTCCGGCGAAAGTGGGCGCGAGGCCGGAGAAGAACACCTCGGCCTCCACGCCGCCGATCGTGAGGGTCACCGGGCTGGCCGTGCGCGCCAGCGGCGACGACGGCGCTGGTTGTCCGGCGCCGACCGGCGGATTCACGGCGCCCAGACCGGCGCAGTAGATGACCAGCACGTCGCCCGCGCGCGCGGGGGCCGCGGGTCCCGCCATTGTCTGGGCGCCGGTGGCGGAGGCCACATAGATGTGACCCTGGCCCACGCCGGTCAAATCGAAGGAGAAGATCGCGGGCTGCGCGGGAGCGACCAGCACCGGCTCGGGCGCTGTGTAGCTGGTCCCGCGCCGCACCAGAAGTTGCAGCCGCGTGTTCACGGGCACATCGTAGGGCAGCAGCGCGTTGATCTGGTTCTCGCTGACGAAGGCGAGCGGCAGCGGGCGGCCCGCGAGCGTCACCAGCGTTCCGCCGAGGCTGGTGCTCAGCGGCAGGCTGGGGGCGATCATGAAGGCGTCCGAGAGGCGCGATCCGTAGATCGTCACCAGCGATCCGGGCGCTGGCGGCGCCTGCGCGCTCTGGCTGGCGGCGCTGACCACCGCGCCCGCGCCGATCGCCGGCGGGTTCGGATTCGCGCGCAGCCCGCCGGTGATCTGCGCCGACCCCCGTAACGCTCCGCTTTCGGCGCCGACCGTGACGGTCACCTGCGCGCCCGAGGCGCCGCGCGGCTGCCAGGTCCCGCTCCAGCGGCCGTCCTTGAGCGGCGCGAGCACCAGCGGCGGATCGCCATTCGAGAAGCTCGCGACGACCGATCCGGAAGTCATCGGCACGCCGCAGTCGTCGACCACGCGCGCTTCGATCGGGGCGGGCCACGCCGCCGGCACGTTGAACTCGTTGGTCAGCTGCGTGAAGACGGGGAGGAGGCGCGTTGGGACGCAGTCGCCGTCGGCGGCGCGGGCGCCGGCGCCAGGCGCGCCCGAGACAAGCACGAACAGCAGGTTGACGTTGCGCACCGAGCCGTCGCCGAACAGCAGTGTCAGCACGCCGCGGCGGATTTCGGGCGTGAGGCCGCCGGCGGACGGCTGCACGACGATGCGCACCGGCGCACCGGGCGGGACGGTGGCGTCGGTCGGCGCGTGCAGGAACCAGTCGGCGCGATCCAGCGTGAGGCGGCCGGAGGCGAACGTCGTGGGCGCGGCGGTGACGTTGGCGACCAGCACGCTCTGCGCGCCCGGCGAATCTCCGCCGGCGAAGGCCGTGAAGATCAGCCCGGTCGGGCGCACCACGGGACCGGGGTTGGCGCCGGCGGCCAGAACGTTGAGGACCACCGAGACGATCTGCGGAGAGTTTTCGGCGGTGGTCGAAGCAACCTCGATCTGGCCGTAGTAGTCGCCGGGAGCGAGCCCGGCCGCATCGATGGCGACGTCGACCAGCGGCACCGAGAGCGACGAGGCGTCGGTGGAGCCGGAGGCGGGGTTGACGATCAACCATCCGGCGCCGCCCGAGAGCGTGGTGGCGCGCGTGGTCCAGTTCATGACACCGCTGCCGATGTTGAGCACGCCGAAGTTCTGCGAGAGCACCTGACCGCCGTTGACGACGGCGGTGAACGTCAGCCCGGTCTGCGAAAGCAGGATCGTCTGCTGGACGGCGCTGATCGTCATAGTCACTGTGACGATCTTCGACTCCCCGGTGGCGGGACTCGCCACCGCGACGCGGCCCGAATAAGTCCCGGGCGCGAGCGTGCCGGGATTCGCCACCACCGTCAGCGTCGCCGGCGAGGACGGAGTGGAGCGTCCGGCGGTGGGTGCGACCGCGAGCCAGCCGCCGCCCGACGTCGTGGCCGCCGACGCGGTGAAATCGAGATTCCCGCCGCCGCGATTGAGGACGGCGATCTGCTGCGACGTGGCCGTCGATCCACGGGCGAAGGCATAGGTGAGCGACGCCGGGTCGACGTCGAGGCGCGGCGGCTCGGCGGGGTCGAGGGCGACGGCGATGTCGACGGTCCGTGTCGCGGGCGTGGCGTTGGGCGCTGTGATGGTGATGGTCGCGTTCCGAGCGCCGGCGGGAAGCTGCGATGGGTCGACGCGGACGCGCACAGTGGCGGGCATGGCGCCCTGGTCGGGAGTCACGCGCAACCAGCTTTGCGCGGCGGGGTTCACGGCGGCGGTAAAGGCCAGGCCGCTGGGACCGTTGACGGCGATCGATTGCTCGCTGGTCGGCGAACCTCCGCTGCGGGCGGTAAAGGATAGCTGCGCGGGCGAAGCTGTGAACGACTGCGCCGCGGCCAGCACGACGCGGACGCGGTGGTTCCCGTTGTCGGTGATGTAGACATTGCCGGCGCCGTCGACAGCCAGCCCCGACGGCGTGTTGATCTGAGCCGAGGTCGCGGGACCGCCGTCGCCGGCGAAGCCGAGCTTCAGCGCCGTCCCGGCGATGGTGGTGACGATCCCGTTGGATACGCGCCGCACGGTGGAGCTGCCGGCGTCCGCGATGTAGACGTTGCCGGCGGCATCGACCGCGGTCGCCAGTGGAAAGTTCAACACGGTGTTGAGAGCCGTGTCGCCGTCGGGAGTGGAACCGGTTGCGCCGGTTCCCGCGAACGTCGTAATGCGGCCGTTGCGGTCGAGCGTGCGTACGCGGCGATTGGTGGGCTCGACCCAGTAGAGGTTGCCGTTGGCGCCGACGGAAATCCCGCGCGGCGAGTTGAGCGAGGCCGCCGGTCCCTGCCCGCCATCGCCGGCGAATCCCGCGGTACCGTTACCGGCGATGGTGGTGATGATTCCATTCTGTATCCGCCGGATGCGGTGGTTCCGGGTGTCGGCCAGGTAGACGACGCCATTCGCGTCGACGGCAATGCCCTCCGGGAAATTGACTTGGGCCGCGGTGGCCGGGCCGTTGTCTCCGCTGAAGCCTCCCGAACGGGTCCCCGCGATCGCAGTGCGCACGCCGTCCGGCGAGAGGCGGCTGACTTCGGCCACCGACACGTCTGTGACGTAGACGTTGCCCTGACGGTCGCAGGCGATGCCCTCGGGCGTTGCGAGAAAGGGGGGTGGATTGAAGCTGCCGCGCGCGAAGATGCGTACGATGCCATCGGGGCCCACGCGGTCGATCGCGGAGTTGCCGCCGTCGGCGATATACACGCTCCCGTTGGGGTCGACGGCGACCCCGCGCGGCTGGTTCAGGAAGGTGCTGGTCGCCGGGACGCCGTCGGCCGGCGCGCGATAGCGGCCGTTGCCCGCGAAGGTCGTCACCAGCGTGGGAGTGATCCGGCGCACACGGCTGTTGCCGGTGTCGGCTACGAAGATCGTGAAGGCGGCGTCGATGGCGATTCCCGACGGCAAGAAGAACGACGCTTGCAGGGGAGGGCCGCCGTCGCCGCCGAAAGTGGCGGCGCCGTTTCCGGCGATTGTTGCGATGGTACCGCCCAGCGGGAACCGCCGGATGCGCTCGTTGCTGCTGTCGAGGAAGAAGATCCCTCCGCCCGGGTGAACGGCGATTCCCGACGGGCTGCGCAGGATCGCTCCCGTCGCGGGGCCGCCGTCGCCGCCGAAGCCGGCGACTCCGGTTCCGGCGACCGTGTTGATCACACCGCCTGACACTCGTCGGATGCGGTTGTTGGTGCTGTCGGAGATTAGCAGGCTGCCGTCGGGATGAATGGCGATGCCGCGCAAAAACCCGAGAGTCGCCTGTATGGCCGGACCGCCGTCGCCGCCGAAGCCCCGCTGCCCGTTGCCGACGGTGGTCCTGATGATTCCGTTGGGGGCGACGATCCGGATGCGCTGATTACCGGAGTCGTATATGGATACTCCGCCCTGCGCGTCGACCGCGAGCAACGTCGGACCAACCATCTCGGCGCTCGTAGCAGGTCCGTTGTCGCCGCGGAAACCCAGGCGTCCGTTGCCGGCGAAGGTCGTGATGATCCCCGGCGCACTGACGCGCCGCACCCGATGATTATTGGTGTCGGCGATATAGACGTTGCCGCTGGCGTCGAGCGCCACGGCGGTGGGGGAGTTGAGCGAGGCGCCGGCCGCCGGCCCTCCGTCGCCGGTGAATCCGGGCAGACCGCTGCCCGCGAAGATGGAGAGAACGCCGGCGGGCGTGACGCGGAAGACCAAGTGATTCTGCGGATCGGCGATGTAGACGTTGCCGGCGCCGTCGAGGGCGACGCCGGTGATCTCGCCAAGCGGCGCCTCGCCGCCCGGCCGCCCGTCGGCGCCGAAGACCCACTCGGAGCCCGCGAACGTGGCGATGACGCCCTGGGCGGAAGCGTACGAGATCGGCCAAAGAGCGAGCGCCAGCAACGACCTGCTGCGCATGTTGATGGGAGTCTAACATGGCGCGGGTTGTAGAATGGAGCGACTTGGGTGTTTCCCTGCCAACCGCGGCCGCCGCTCGGGCGAGCGCGCCGGCGCACTGGACGATCGGGCGAGTCGTTCGGCGCGCGATCGAGATTCTCCGCGGCGAAGGCCCGAGGGTGCTCTGGTTTCAAGTCCTCGGTGAAACGGTCTACCGGCGGATGGCGATCTACCATCAACACCTCGACGGAAGGCTGGAGGGACTGGCGGCGCGCATCCCCGTGCGGATCGCGCCACTCGCCGAGAGCGATCTTGCCGAATACGAGAAACTCCGGCCCGACATCGGTGCGAGCGAAGCCCGGCGTCGTTTGCAGGAAGGTCAATTCTGCTGGATCGCGTGGAGCGCCGAACGCATGGCGGGCGAGATCTGGGCGAATCCCCGATCCGGCTGGATCGAATATTTACAGTGCGAGCTTCCCCTTCGAGACGGCCAAGTATACGTGTATCAGAATTTCACGAGCCAGGCGTTCCGCCACCAGGGAATCAGCGGCGTGCTGCTCGGAACGGCGCGGGAAAGCATGCGCCATCTCGGTTATCGCGCGACGATCGGAGTCATCCGGCCCGACAAAGCCAGTAGTCGCATGCCGGCGACCAAGGTGGTGGGAAGAATCGGATACTGGCAGTTCGCGGGACGCCGCAGGTATTTCCTGCGCTGGTTCGCGTCCAAGACGACGGGGCCGGCCACGGGCGAGGCGTGGGAATCAGCCGCGCGCAGGATGGCGTCGTCGGGGTATCGGCTCGACCCGGCCCTGGCCGAGATCAAGCGCGCGGCGCACCTGCGTTTGTTCGACCGCTGGGTGAGCGTTCCGGCCGAAGGACTGTGCCTGAAGACCGACGCCTTCGAGGAGGCGTTCGGAGGCGACGCGCTGCTCGACGACCTGGCGCGGCGGGCGCGGGGCGCGGTCGCATTCGACATTTCGGTGGAGACGGCGCGCCGGGCGAGGGCGCGCCTGGGAGGCGGCGCACGGATTCTGACGGCCGATGTGCGGCGATTGCCGTTCGCCGACGCCTCGTTCGCGCTGGTGGTGTCGACGTCGACACTGGATCACTTCGCCGACGCCCGCGATATCGGGGTGAGCCTGCGCGAGCTGGCGCGGGTGCTGCGGCCCGGCGGGCGAATGATCGTGACGATGGATAATCGCCAGAACCTGTTCGACCCGCTGCTGCGCGCGGCGTCGCGGCTGGGGCTGACGCCGTACTATCTCGGGCGATCCTGCACCATCGCCGAGCTGGTGCGCGAACTGGAGGCGGCGGGCATGCGCGTGGTCGACAGGACCGCGATTCTGCACGGTCCGCGGCTGGTTCCCACGCTGGCCATGAACATCGCCGGACGATTCGGCGGCGTGCGCGCCAGGACGTGGGTGCGGCGCAGGCTGGAAGCCGCGGAGAAGCTCGAACACTCGCGATGGCGGTATCGCACCGGGGCGTTCGTCGCGGCGCTGGCGGAGAAATGACATCGCTCGCCCGCAAGCTGCGGTGGAGTGCGTTCACCGCCTGGCACGCGCGCGGCGAAAAGGCGTTTGCGTTTCGCCCGCTCGAGGAGATTCTGGGGATTCAGAGGCGCCGCGTGCGCGCGATGATCCAGCACGCCTGGGACCGTGTGCCGTTCTATCAGCGCGCGATGAAGGAACGCGGCCTGCTGCCGCGGGACATCGCCTCGGCGGAAGATCTCGCGCGGCTTCCGCTGATCGACTCGACGGTGTTGGCCGACCATCCGGATCTCTTCCGCCCGAGCGGCATGCAGCCCGGGCTGCGGCTGGAGTCCAGCGGCACAAGCGGACGCTCCAAGTACATCGAGTACGATCCGGCGGCCTTGTTCCTCTCCATGGCGAACGGACAGCGGCATCGCGCCGTGATCGGCCATTTCATCGGGCGCGGCTACGGCTATCGCGAGATGCTGCTCGGGCGCGCGGGCGGCACGCCCCACGTGATCCGGCGATTCTACGAGGCGCACTCGTGGATGCCCCGGGGCGTCGAGCTGCGGCGGAAATACGTCCCGATCGATGCGCCGGTGGAGGAGCAGATCGCCGCCCTCAACGATTTCCGGCCCCTGGTCCTGATCGGCTACGGCTCACATCTCGGCGGCCTGCTCCGCCGCGCCACGGCCGGCGGCCGCGACGCCTGGCGGCCCAAGGTGATCGTCTACGGCGCCGACGGGATGGACGACTCGGACCGATCCTGGATCGAGGGCGAGTTCGGCGTACCTGTGATCTCCGTGTACCAGGCAGTGGAAGCGCTGCGGATCGCCTTCCAATGCGAACACCGGCAGGGCCTGCACCTCAGTCTCGATTGCGTGGCGGTGCGCGCGATTCGCGACGACGGCGAAACGGCCGGGCCCGGGGAAACCGGGCACATCGTGATCTCCAACCTCACCAATCGGGCCACGGTGTTGCTGAACTACAAGCTCGGCGATGTGGTGACGATCGGACGCGGAGCTTGCCCCTGCGGGCGATCGCTGCCCGTGATCGAGAGAATTCAGGGCCGCTCCAGCGACCTGATTGTGCTCGCGGACGGGCGGCTGGTACACGCGGTAGCCTTGATCGCCCTTCGCCACGCGTCGCCCGACGTGATCCAGCTCCAGGTGATCCAGCGGGACCTGGATCGCTTTCATCTGCGAGCGGTACTGCGCGCCGGAGCTCCCTCGGATGAGGCCGGACGGAGGCTGGTCGAAGCCTTTCGCTCGAAGGTCCACGCCACGGCCGAGGTCGGCGTGGAGTGGTGCGAGGTCATCCCGCCCGGCGCCAACGGCAAGGTAAAGGCGGTCATCTCGGAGGTGAAGCCATGATCGGAGAGGCTGTTGCACTGGTGCGCGCGTGGCGGATAAAGTCACTGGCGCCCGAAGGCTTGCGCGATCTGCAGAATGCGCTGCTGCGCGAGTTGGTCGCCCACGCCTGCGCGTCCGTTCCTTATTACACGGAACTGTTCCGTACGGCGGGGATTCGGCCGCAGGACATCCGCACGGTCGACGATCTGAGTCACGTTCCGATCACCACCAAGCAGCAGCTGAAGGCCGCCGGCGACGCGGCCACGATTGCGCGCGGCGTCGACCCGGCGCAGTGTCTCCGTCTCCCGACCAGCGGCTCCACGGGCCGGCCGTTCCAGGTGACCATGTCGCACGCCGACGGCCGGCGGCGCCAGCGGATCGAGTTCCGCAATCTCGTCAGCACCGGGTTCCGTTCGCGCGACCGGCTGGTGGTTCTGGGAGCCGTGCGCGACCGGCGCCCGCGTCTGAACGATCGCCTGGGTCTCTACGCCACTCGCGTCGTGTCGGGAACCTTGAGCCCCGAGGAGCAGTTGCGGCGGCTGGAGCAAATCTCGCCGGACGTGCTGTGGTTCTACCCGTCCACGATGCGAGGCGTGTTGCGCGCCGCCGGCGGCGCCTTGCCGAAATCGGTCCGGCCGCGCGTGTTGATCAGCTCTTCGGAGGTGCTTCACGTGAACCTGGAAGAGGAAGTGACCGCTCATTTCGGAGTGAGGCCGCTGCAATTCTACGGCTCGATCGAGACGGGCCGTATCTCGGCGGAATGCCCCGCGCGGCGCGGCATGCACATCCAGTCCGACGGCGTCGTTGTGGAGAGCTGGAACGGCGATCGGCCTGCGGCGGCGGGCGAGCCGGGAACGGCCGTGGTCACCGTGCTATGGAATCGCACCATGCCCTTCATCCGGTACCGGCTCGGCGACGTGATCGAATTGACCGGCGATTCGTGCACCTGCGGCAGCCACTTTCCGATGATGCGCAAACCGCTGGGCCGCGACAACGATGTCGTGCGCTTGGCGGGCGGCCGGGTCGTTGCGCCGCTCGTGTTCGGATTCGCGCTTCGGAATTTCGCCGGGATCGATCAGTTCCGCGTCACGCAGGAGGCTCTCGACCGCTTCTCGCTCGCGCTCGCGAGCCGGAGGCCCTGGGCCGACGACGCGTTGGACGCGGTGCGAAACGCCGTCCGCGAAGTGCTGCGCGCCAACGTCGAGATCGACGTGAAGATCGTCGAGTCGCTACCGGAGGAGCCAGGGAAACTGCGGGAATTCATCTCGAAGGTGCCGTCGGGATAACAGGCCTGAGGCCCCGCCGATGGAGCGAGGACGTCACGCCGACTTGATTTCGGTCCACAGGCGATCGCGCAGCCGGTGCGCCGACGCCGGCAACGACTGGAACCACTCGCCGCGCGCCAGCGTCTCGGGCGGCGGATAGAGGGTCGGGTTGTCGCGCGTCGCCGAGTCGAGCAGCGGGCGGGCCGCCGCGTTGGCAGTCGCCGTCTTCGCGACCGTCGCGTTGCGCGCGGCGACTTCCGGGCGCAGCAGGTAGTCGAGGAACTTGTGCGCGAGCTCCAGGCGGCGGCTCTCGCGCAGGATCGCCACGCAATCGCAGTAGAGCGCGAAGCCTTCCGCGGGATGCGCGAACGCGAGGTCCTTCGATCCCGCGATCGCCTGCTGCGCCGTCACCGACCAGGCCTGCGCGGCGAGCACGTCGCCGGCGATGAGCTGGTCGCGAACCTCGGCGTTGACGTAGGCGCGCACCAGCGGCTTCTGGCGCACCAGCTCGGCGCGCGCCTGCTGGAGATGTTCGGGTTCGGTGGAATTGAGCGCGTGGCCCAGCTTCTTGAGCGCGGCGCCGAACGCCTCGGCGACATCGTCGAGCATGGTGATGCGCCCGCGCAGGCGCTCCTCCCACAGGTCGCGCCAGGCGCGCGGCGGGGGCGCGAGTTTGCGGTTGTAGACGATGCCGGTGGAGCCCCACATGTAGGGAATCGACCAGCGAAGCTGCGGGTCCCAGGCGGGGTGGCGAAGATTGGCGTCGAGATGCGCGAGGCCGGGGAGAAGGCCGTGGCTCAGAGTCGCCAGGAAGCCGTTCTGAAGCATCGCGTGGATGAAGGAGTTCGGCGGCGCGACGATGTCCCAGCCGGAGTTGCCGGTGAAGACCTTGGAGAGCATCTCGTCGGCGCTCTCGAAGGTGCCGTAGCGCACGCGCGCGCCGGTCTCGCGCTCGAATCCTGCGATTGTCTCCGGGGCGATGTAGTCGGACCAGTTGTAGACATTGAGCCGCGGGCGGGGATCACGCGCGCACCCGGCGGCCCCGCTGACGCCCAACAGGAACGTCCGCCGTCTCATCGGTGTTGCAGCTTCTCGGCAACGACGATAAAGACGCCGATGGCGACGACGATCAGCGTCGAGAGGGCGTTGACCGCCGGGTTCACGCCGCGCCGCGCCATCGAGTAGATGACCATGGGCAGCGTCTCGGAGTCGACACCGGCGACCAGGCTGGTGATCACGTAGTCGTCGAAGGAAATCGCGAAGGCGAGCAGCGCGGCGGCGGCGACGCCGGGGGCGAGCGCGGGCAGCGTGACGCGGAAGAAAGCGCCGAACTCGTTCGACCCGAGGTCGAGCGCGGCCTCCTCCAGCGCGGCGTCCATGGTTCGCAGCCGCGCAAGGACGACGATCGCCACGAAGGCGATGGAGAAGGTCACGTGCGCCAGGATGACGGTGTGGAGTCCGAGGCGGATGTCGAAGAAGCGGAACAGAAGCTGGAAGAACGCGAGCAGCGAGACGCCGACGACGATTTCAGGACTGACCAGAGAAAGGTACAGGGTCCCCGAGAGAACGGGCGCCTTGCGCTTCCAGAGTGCGTAGGCGGCTAGGGTGCCGATGGCGGTCGCGGCGGCGGTGGCGACGGCGGCGATGATGAGACTGTTGGCGGCGGCGTCGAGGATCTGAGTGTCGCGCCACAGGGCGCGGTACCAGTCGAGCGAGAGCCCTTCCCACACGGTGAATCGCGAGGAATTGAGGCTGAACACGGCCAGGACGGCGAGGGGGATATGCAGGAAGGCATAGGCCGCGGCAGCGTAGACGGCGAGCGCGCGCGAGTTCCTCACAGCAGCTCCACTTCGCGTCGGCGCAGGAAGATCGCGAGCAACAGCATCACCAGCGCCATCAGCGCCAGAGCGACCGCCGAGCCGAAGGGCCAGTCGCGCGCGGTCGTGAACTGGTTCTGCACGAGGTTGCCGATCATGACGCTCTTGCCGCCTCCGAGCAGATCGGGTGTCAGGTAGGCGCCCAGGCACGGGATGAACACCAGCACAACGCCGGCGACGATACCCGGTTTCGCCAGCGGTACGACCACGCGCCAAGTGGCGGTCAGGGGCCGCGCGCCGAGGTCGGCGGCCGCTTCGAGGAGCGCGGGGTCGAGCCGCTCCAGCGCCGCGAAGACCGGGAGCACCATGAAGGGCAGGTAGCCGTAGACGAGGCCGAGCACGACGGCGCCGTCGTTGTAGAGCAGCGGAATCGGGTCGGCGATCACGCCGAAGGCGAGCAGCGCGGTGTTGACGAGACCGGTGTCTCGCAGCAGGAACATCCAGGCGTAGGTGCGGACGAGAAAGCTCGTCCAGAAGGGCAGCATCACGAGGCTCAGGAACAGCGTCTTGCGCTTTCCGGCGCGCGAGATGAACAGCGCCAAAGGGAATCCGAGCGCGACGCACAGCGCCGTCGACACGCCCGCGATCCAGAAGGATCGCGCCACGATGCGCAGATACAGAGGATCGGCAAGGCGCTCCCAGCTTTCGGCGGTGAACGGCGGCCCCTGCCCGCCATAGGCGCCGCGCGTGAGGAAGCTGTAGAGCAACACGATCGCGAGCGGCGCAAGAAACAGTCCGAACAGGAACACGCGCGCCGGCGCCAGGAACAGGAATCGGAGCAGCCTCACCGCGCGCCCTCCGGCAGGTGAATCTCGTCGGCGGGGCTCCACCATACGTGGATAGCAGCTCCGGGAGCGGGAAGTTCGGCGCCGTGCGCCACCTCGGCGGCGACGGTGACGCCGTTCTCCAGGCGAGCCTCGACGCGATGCGACGGGCCGAGGAACAGAATCGACGCAACGGTCGCGCGGGCGTGCCGCACGCCGCCATGCGGAGGCGTCGAGGACAGCCGGGTCGACTCGGGGCGCACGCCGGCGTCGCCGATCCAGTTGATGTCGCCGAAAAATCCGGCGATGAAGCGCGTGTGCGGCTTCCGGTACATCTCCTCGGGCGTGCCGATCTGCTCGAGACGCCCGCGGTTCATCACGGCGATACGGTCGGACATCGTGAGCGCCTCCTCCTGGTCGTGCGTGACCAGCAGGAAAGTGATGCCGACGCGCCGTTGCAGCGCCTTCAGCTCGGCGCGCACCTGCTGGCGGAGGTTGGGATCGAGCGCCGAGAGCGGCTCGTCGAGCAGCAGCACTTCGGGTTCGACGACCAGCGATCGCGCGAGCGCCGTGCGCTGGCGCTCTCCGCCGGAGAGCTGCGCGGGTCGGCGCGTTTCCTTGCCGGTGAGCCGCACCAGGTCGAGCACGTCGTTGATGCGACGCTCGATGTCGCCCATGCCGCGGCGGCGAAGTCCGAACTCGACGTTGGCGCGCACCGTGAGATGCGGGAAGAGCGCGTAGCTCTGGAAGACGGTGCTGACGTTCCGCCGATAGGGCGGCAGGTGGTCGATGGCGCGACCGCCGAGCAGCACCTCGCCCGACGTGGGCCGCTCGAAGCCGGCAACCATCCGCAGCGTCGTGGTCTTGCCGCAACCGCTCGGACCGAGCAGGGCGAACAGCTCACCGCGGCCGACGGCAAGCGAAACGTCGTCGACGGCGCGATGGTTCGGGTACTGTTTCGTTACTCCGCGCAGTTCGAGGACGGCTTCCATCAGTAGGGAATCCGCTTCGGTGCGCGGCTCCACTCGACGAAGGCGCGCGCGGCTTCATCCCGCAGGAAGGCGGCGGTTGGGATGCGGCGAGCGGCAATCGGCGCGGCGACCTCGCCGTAGATCATCGAGTCGTCAAAACCTGCGGCGGCGGCATCCTCTCGGGTGGATGCGAAAAAGAGGCGGTCGAGCCGCGCCCAGTAGATCGCACCCAGGCACATCGGGCACGGCTCGCAACTGGAATAGAGATCGCAGCCGCGCAGCTCGAAGAGGCCGAGCTTTTCGCAGGCGCGGCGGATGGCGACGACTTCGGCGTGCGCGGTGGGGTCGAAGG
>CAZEVY010000021.1:0-32136 GCA_964515555.1 uncultured Solibacteraceae bacterium
CCCGCCGCCCACTCCCACAACGCGACGTACTCCCGCAGCATCCGATCCAGCGAATACTCCCGCTCCGCCCGGCGCCGGTTCCCTCGCCCCAGCTCCCGCCGCCGACCGGCGTCCGACGCCATCGCCCGCAGCGCCTCCGTGTAGGCGCGCTCGTCGGTCGCCGCCACCACGAACCCGCGCTGCTCCTCGCCGAGCAGCACGCCGTTATCGGCGATGTCCGTCACCACCGCCGCCAGCCCGCACGCCATCGCCTCCAGCAACGAATTCGACGCCGCCTCCGAGCGCGACGCCGTCACGTACACGTCGATCGACCCGTAGGCCTCTTCCACCGCCGCCACGTGCCCGGCGAACGTCACCCGCCCGCCGACCCCCAGCTCCCGCGCCAGCGCCTCCAGCTCCCCGCGCAGCGGCCCGTCGCCGAAGAGCATCAGCCGATCCTGGCCCCGCCCCGTCGCCGCGAACGCCCGGATCAGCATCGCGACATTCTTGCTGGCGCGCAGCCCGCCCATGTACCCGAAGACCACGGCGTCCCCCGCCGCCCTCTCGCGCGGACGGAAGCGCGCGACGTCCACTCCCGTCCGGATCAACTGCACCTTCTCCGGCGGCACGCGATAGCTCTCCAGCACCAGCCGCCGCAAGCTCTCCGCCGTGACGACCGTGCGCTCCACCCCGCCGAGCAGAATCCGGCGCGCGAACGCCCGCCGCCACTTGAAGCCCTCGTATTCGTGCGAGAATCCGCATTCGTTGTGAATCACCGGGCGGCGGCCGTCGATGCGCGCCGCGATCACCGCGTCGGTCGCGCCCCAGTTGTAGGTGATCAGCACGCGCGGCGCGATCTCGCGTATCTGCCGCCGCATCGCCGCGACGAATTGCAGCGGCCCCCGCTTGGGCGGACCCTTGTGCACCGCCACGCCGCAGGCCGGATCGAGCGCCCCCGCCGCCGCCAGGTTGCCGTCGATGCCCACCAGCGCGTGCCCCGCGCCCGGCCCCATGTGGTTGATCGTACGGATCACGCGAAGCTGCGCCCCGCCGGCCTCCAGCGACGGAAACACGTGCAGGAATCGCGGACCCACGTCAGCCCCGCGCCGCCAGCGCCCGCACCACGCGCGCGCCCGCGTCGCCCGAGCCGTAGCAGTCGCTCCACGGGCCGGCCGAAGCCGCGTTTCGCACCGCGTCGGCGATCCGCCCGGCGTCGGCGCCCGCAAGCACGTTGCAGCGGTTCGCGAGCGTCTCCTCCCACTCGGTCTCGTCGCGCAGCGTGACACAGGGCACGCGCGCGAAATAGGCCTCCTTCTGCACGCCGCCCGAATCCGTCAGAATCGCCCGAGCCCCGCTCTCCAGCAGCAGCATCTCGAGATACCCGACCGGACCGTGCACCTCTACCGCCTTCGGCTCCCAGCCCATCGCCTCGAGCGCCTTGCGCGTGCGCGGATGCAGCGGCAGCACCACCGGACAGATCTCCGACGCCACCCGTTCCAGCCCTTCGAGAATCTCCGCCAGCCGCGCCGGGTCGTCCGTATTCTCGGCGCGATGCAGAGTCGCCAGCGCGTACGAACCCGGCGCGCGCGCGGCGATTTCCGGGTGACGCTCCCGCGCCACGCCGCAATAGATCAGCGAGGCGTCGTACATCACGTCGCCCGTCAGGACGCTTTTCGACCCCAGCCCCTCCCGTTCGAGATTCCGCACCGCCACCGGCGTCGGCGCCAGCAGCAGGTCGCTCAGATGGTCGGCGGCGACGCGATTCAGCTCCTCCGGCATGCGGCGGTTGAAGCTGCGCAGCCCCGCCTCGACATGCGCCGTCGGAATTCCCATCTTCGACGACACCACCGCACCCGCCAGCGTCGAATTCGTGTCGCCGTAGAGCACCACCCAGTCCGGCCGCATCTCCTCAAGCGCCGGCTCGAGGCGCCGGATCATCTCGCCGGTCTGCGCGCCGTGGCTTCCCGATCCCACTTCGAGGTTGCGGTCGGGCGCCGGAATCTCCAGCTCGTCGAAAAACACCTGGCTCATCTCGACGTCGTAGTGCTGGCCGGTGTGGATCAGCCCGTGCCCGGCCCCCGCCGCGCGCGCCGCCCGGCAGACCACCGCGGCCTTGACGAACTGCGGCCGCGCGCCCACGATCGAGACGATCTTCATGTGCGGATCAGGAGGCGTAGAAAGACCGGATGGACTCGCCGATGTATTCGAGATCGTCGGCCGCCAGCTCCGAGTGTACCGGTAGCGCCAGCGATTCCCGCGCCAGCCGCTCGCTCACCGGAAACTCGCCCTCCCGATGGCCGAGATAGGCGAAGCACTTCTGCAAGTGCAGCGGCACGGGATAGTAGACTTCCGTGCCGACGCCCCGCTCCTTGAGATGCGCCTGCAACTGGTCGCGCCGCGGTCCGGCGATGACGAACTGGTTGTAGATGTGGCGAGTGGTGTGCGCCGCCGGCTCGGGGAGCGTCACGCCACCGCAGGGAGCCGCCCCGAATATCTCTCGATACCGCGCCGCGTTGCGCCGCCGCCCCTCGGTCCACGAATCCAGATAGGGGAGCTTGACGCGCAGCACCGCCGCCTGCATCGCGTCCAGCCGGGAATTGACGCCGATATGGTCGTGATAATACTTCCGCTTCCCCGCCCCGTGCACGCGCAGCGAGGCCAGCTTCTCGGCGAGCGCGTCTTCGTTGGTCGTCAGCATGCCGCCGTCGCCGTACGCCCCCAGGTTCTTGCTCGGGAAGAAACTGAGGCACCCCACGTGCCCGATCGATCCCGCCCGGCGGCCCTTGTACTCGGCGCCGATGGCCTGCGCCGCGTCTTCGATCACGCACAGGTCCCGCCCCGCGGCCGCTTCCATCAGCGGGTCCATGTCGGCGCAGGCGCCGAACAGGTGGATCGGAATCGCCGCGCGAATCTTGGGACGCCGCGCGAGGAGTTCCACCGCTTGCGCCATGTCCATGTTGAAGGTCGCCGGCTCGATATCGGCGAATACCGGCGTCGCCCCCACCCGCCAGATCGACCCGACCGTCGCAAAGAAGGTGTAGGGCGTCGTCAGTACTTCGTCGCCCGGGCCGATCCCGGCGGCGAGCAGCGCCAGGTAGACCGCATCCGATCCCGAGGCGCAGCCGATGGCGTGCTTCACGCGCGAGTAGGCGGCCACTTCGCGCTCGAGCGCCTTCACCTCCTCGCCCATGATGAAGCGCTGCGAGTCGATCACGCGCGTGACCGCGGCCAGTACCTCCTCGCGGATGCCGCGGAGTTGCGCCTGTAAATCCAGGATCGGTATCTGCTTCGCGGCGACCATAATGGAGTCCTCTTACCGAACAAACTGTTATGGCCGCAGATGAACGCAGATGAACACAGATAAGACTACGAGGCCTTGTTCCATCTGCGTTTATCTGCGGTCATCTGCGGCAAAATCATTCTTCTCACCGTGAAGCGCCGCGAATTGAATCGCAGCGGATTAACGACGAACACAGATACCACTGCAAAGACCTGTCCCATCTGCGTCTATCTGCGTTCATCTGCGGCCATATCATTTCTTCTCAATGCACGCCCTTCCCTGCGGTACGACGCGCCGCACGCCGCGCACGCCGCGCTCTCCTCTCCCTCGCCCGTTCCCATCGGCAGCTTCACGCCGCAGGCGCACATCCATCCCCGAAAGCGCGCCGGATTCCCGTGCATGAGAGCGTAGTCGGGCACGTCGCGCGTCACCACGGCGCCCGCCCCGATAAACGCGTAGCGGCCGATCGTCACGCCGCAGACGATGGTCGAGTTGGCCCCCAGCGAGGCCCCGCGCCGCACCAGCGTGGTCTTGTACTCGTCGCGCCGCGTCACGTGGCTGCGCGGGTTGATCACGTTGGTGAAGACCATCGACGGCCCGCAGAAGACGTCGTCTTCCAGAATGCAGCCCGTGTAAACCGACACGTTGTTCTGGATCTTCACGTTCGCGCCGATGACCACCTCCGGCGACACCACCACGTTCTGGCCGATATTGCAGCCCGCCCCGATGCGGCAGTTCTTCATGATGTGCGAGAAGTGCCAGATCTTCGTGCCCGGTCCGATCTCGCAGGGTTGGTCGACGAAGCTCGACGGGTGCACGAAGTACGAAGGCTCGCCACTCATCGCCGGACGCGTCCGATCCTCTGCGGCGACTGCACTTGCACCGGCTCGCCGTTCATCTGCAACGACCGCTGGCAGGCTTCGAGCACCTGCAACACATCGACTCCTTCGCTCCCCGGCGTTCGCGGCGTCGCGCGCGTGCGCACGCAGTCGAGAAAGTGCTCGCATTCGGCGCGTAGCGGCTCGGCGGCTTCCAGTGTCACCGGCTCGCCGCGCACCTTGCCCGCCTCCGGAATGCCGTTCTTCCACTCGATGCGCTTCTCGAACAGCACCAGCTTGTCGTCGGCGCGCGTGTCCTCGAACACCGCCATCTGCTTCTTGCCCACCACCACCAGGCGCTGCTCTTTATAGGGATGCAGCCAGCTCACGAAGATGTGCGCGCGCGTGCCGTTGTCGAACAGAAGCGTCGAAACCGTCACGTCGGCGATGTTGGGCTGAAGATACGCTCCGCCGGTCGCCGTGGCCTGCACCGGAAGCCGCCCGGTCAGCCCCAGGATGACGGAGATGTCGTGCGGCGCGAAGCTCCACAGCGCGTTTTCCTCGCGGCGTATTTTGCCCATGCTGAGCCGGTTCGAATAGATGTACTCGATCGGCCCCAGCGCCCCTTCGGCCGCCAGTTGCTGGAGCTTCACCACCGCCGGGTGATACTTCAGCAGGTGCCCCACCATCAGGACGCGGCCCAGGCGGTCGGCGGTCTCCACCATGCGCTCGCCGTCGGCGAGTTCGAGCGCCAGCGGCTTCTCGACGAAAACGTCCTTGCCGGCGCCGAGCGCGGCCAGCGCCATGCGAGCGTGGTGCTCGGCCGGAGTGGCCAGGGCCACCGCGTCGATTTCGGGATCCGCGAGCGCTGCCGCCAGGTCTGTGTAGGGGCGCGCCCGGGGGTACTGGGAGACGCAGGACGCCAGCGCCTGCGGGCTCGCCTCGCAGATCGCGTGAAGCGCTCCCAAGTCGCTGAAATTGCGGGCGAGGTTCTTGCCCCAATGGCCGTACCCCACCTGGCAGACATTCACCCGCCCCGACATTCTTCAACAGTAGCATAGCAGGCGCCTTCGCCCGCCGCCGTTTGAAAACGCACCCTTCCGGGTGGTCGATGAGCCCTGGCTGTGCTGGCATACCAGCGAGCTGGGTGCTCCCTCCGGCAAAGGTCGTCCGGCACAAAAAGAGTGGCCCCCGCTGGCCGCCGGGCCGGGCCGGGCCGGCCGGCGGCCAGCTTAGTTGGACCTTCCTGGACTTGGGCCGCGCCCCGCCGCATAACCCCTTGCTATGATGGCTGAGCGCACAGCGCGGGGCGCGCTCCTGGAAATAGGTCGACGCTCGCGGCCCGCTGCGTTGTGCGCGATGTGAACTGGAGAGTCCTGCACGTCCGATGAGCGCTTCCACTGTCTCCCCGCCGCGGGGCTCCGCCGCCGCCGAAATCGCTCTCCCGAGCTGTGAAAAAGGCATCGGAAAGGTGATCGCGGCGCCGGATTCCGCCGACCTCATCGACGGCGTCAAGATTCAGCCCTACGCCCTGTGGCCCGACGACCGCGGCTATTTCCTCGAAGTCGCGCGGCTCGGCCGCGGACTCCCCGCCGCCTTCCCGCCCGAAACCACCCAGTGCTCGGCGGCGCTCAGCTATCCGGGAACCATCAAGGCCTTCCACTTCCACCGCCGCCAGACTGACCTCTGGGCCCCGGCCTCGGCCATGTTCCAGGTCGCCCTGGTGGACCTTCGACCCGATTCGCCCACCTTCGGCCGCCGCAACACCGTCTACGCCGGCGTCCTGCGTCCCTGGCTGATTCTGATTCCGCCGGGTGTCGGCCACGGCTACAAGGTCATCGGCGACCAAGCCGCCATGCTGATCTACCTCACCGATTGCATCTACGATCCCGAGGACGAAGGCCGCATTCCTCACGACCATCCCGGGATCAACTACGACTGGGAAATCCAGCACAAATGAAACTGCTCGTCACCGGAGGGGCCGGCTTCATCGGCTCCGCGTTCATTCGAACCACGCTCGCCGCCGACCCCGGCGTCTCCCTCGTCAACCTCGACAAGCTCACCTACGCCGGCAACCTCGACAACCTCGAGCAAGTGGCCGACGATCCCCGCTACCGCCTGGTAGCCGGCGACATTTGCGACTCCGCCTTGGTGAACGAGCTGGCCGCAACCGAAGCCTTCGACGCCATCGTCCACTTCGCCGCCGAGTCCCACGTCGACCGCAGCATTCTCTCTCCCGCGCCCGTGTTCGAAACCAATCTGCGCGGGACTTTTACGCTGCTCGAGGCCGCCCGCGTGCATCGTGTTCCCCGCTTTCTTCATGTCTCGACCGACGAGGTCTACGGCAGCGTCGACGCTCCTGTCGAAGCCGACGAATCCTTCCCGCTCCGCCCGAGCAGCCCCTATTCGGCCACCAAGGCCGGCTCCGATCTGCTGGCGCTGTCCTATCACCTCACCTACAAACTCCCGGTCGTCGTCACGCGCGCGTCCAATAATTACGGACCCTACCAGTTCCCCGAGAAGCTCATCCCGCTGATGATCTCCAACGCCCTCGACGGCCTCCCCTTGCCCGTCTACGGCGACGGCATGCAGATTCGCGACTGGCTCTACGTCGATGATCATTGCGCCGCGCTGCGCGCCGTGCTCGCCCGGGGGCGCGAAGGCGAGGTCTACAACATCGGCGGCGCCTGCTCGCTTCCCAATCTCGAAGTCGTCCGGCGCATCCTCGCCGCCGCCGGCCGCGCCGGCTAACTCATCCGCTACGTCCCGGACCGCCCCGGACACGACCGCCGCTACGCGCTCTCCAGCGGCCGGCTCATTCGCGAAACCGGCTGGCGCCCGGCCATGTCCTTCGACGAAGGACTGCAGCGCACGGTCGCCTGGTACCGGGCCAATCGTGCCTGGGTCGACCGCGTGCGATCGGGCGATTATAAGCTCTATTACGAGCGCAATTACGCCAATCGCTGACGGAAACAGAGCCGCGCGCCTCAGCGAGCGGTCCTTTCGGACGTTCGCCACGGGCTCCTAACTCCAAGAAAACGGGACTTCCGGTTCATTAGGTCCAGCGGTCCGATTGCTATACTGAAGGCACTCGATTCGCATGCGCGAGCTGCTCCTCATCGGCATGGTTGGCGCCGGCTCCCTGGCCGCCCTGGTCGCTCCGCAGATCGGGCTGCTCGGATATATCTGGTTCGCCCTGATGCGGCCGGACATGTGGGCCTGGTCGCGCGCCCTGCCCTATTCGTTTCTTCTGGCAGTCACCACTTTTCTGGGCAGCGCCCGCTACCTGGTCCGCCTGAACGAATTGTTCAAAAACCCCATTGTGCTCGCCGTGCTGTTCCTGCAGGTCCCGATCGGGTTGTCCGTCATCGCGGCTGTGAGCCCCGAGCTCGCCGTGCCCCCCTACTGGCGCTATATCCGCACGGTGTTAATGGCGACCCTGATCCCGCTGCTCATCCTCGACCTCACCTGGTTTTTCCGTCTGTACATGGTGATCGTCGGTTCGCTCGGGTTGATGGCTGCCCGCATCGGCGCGTTCTCCGCCCTCCACGGCGGCGTTCACATGGCGGAGGGCTACGGCACCGGATACGGCGGCATGATGATGGACAGCAACGGCCTCGCCCTGGGCATGGCGATGCTCGTGCCCCTGGCCTGGTACGGCCGCGAACTGGTCCCGCAGCGTTGGCTCAAGCTCGGTTTCATCGGCTTGACGGCCCTGACCTTGATCGTCATCGTCTCCACCCACTCCCGCGGCAACACGCTCGCCGCCGCCGCCGCCCTGGGAGTCATCGTCTGGCGAACCAAGTACAAAGTCACCGGGCTCGTGGCCGCCGCCGTGCTCACCGCGCCGGCGATCTACCTGGGCGGCCAGGCCTACACCGAACGCATGTCCACGCTGGGCGATATCGAGGACGACGCCTCTGCATATAGCCGCTTGCCGATGGCCATGGCGGCCCTTCGCATGTGGTCCGACTATCCACTCACCGGCGTGGGTTGGGGCGAGGAGAACTTCACCGCCCTGGCGCCGCAGTATCTCGGACGATTCACCAAGCTGGTCGTTCACAACACCTACGTCCAGACTCTGGTCGACTCCGGTATCTTCGCGCTGATTCTCTACCTGGTCGCCAACTGGGGGACCATCATCTGGCTCGGCCGCGCCGCCCGCCGGCTGCGCCATATCGGACACCGGCACGGCTACGCTTACTGCGTCGGATTACAGACCTCCCTGATCGCCTGGTCCCTCGGCAGCACCTTCTACTCGCGCGCCGACTTCGAGCTCTTCTATTTCGTGCTTCTGTCGGCCGCCGCGTTCTATCCGCTGTACCACCGGATCATGGCCGAGCAGCCCTCGGAGGCAGCGGCCGAGCCTCAAACGAATCTGTCCGTCCGCCACCCGGCTCCCGCTCTCCCGGTTCCGGCCCGCCGCCCGGTTTCCGGCCTCGCCACCTCTCGATACAGCCGAGAAACATGTCCAGGGCCGCCTTTTTCAAGGAGGTAGTCAAGCAGTCCGGCTCGTACGGATTGGCCCTGTTTGCGCGACGCGCCCTGTCGCTGCTGATGGTCCCGGTATCCACCCGGTACCTCTCCACCACCGAATACGGCGTCGCCGAGCTGCTGGAGATGACCCTGTCTCTCCTGGGCCTGCTGTTCGGCCTGCGCTTTGGCGAATCCCTGCTGTACTTCTACGCCCAGGCCAAGACCCCCGCCGAACAACGCGACGCCGTGAGCGCGCCCATCATTGGCTCGCTGCTGGTGGGCGGCGCCGCTATGGCCGCCGGCCAGTTCTTTACCGGCCCGTTGAGCGACCTCGTCCTCGGCAGCCGGGATTATGCCGGCCTCATGCGGCTCAGCCTGGTAAACCTCCTGTTCCTTTTCCCGACCGAGGTCGGCTTCGGCTATCTGCGGGCCACCAATCGCACCGCCCTCTACGTGCTCCTCTCCGCCATCCGTCCGATGGTCTCCTTCGCCATCACCATGACCCTGATGATCGGCTACGGCCTGAAGGTGGAGGCCTTCATCTGGGCCAATATCGTCACCTTCGGACTGCTGGCGATCTACATGGTCTGGTTCTGCTTCTCCCGGGCCGGGATCTCCTTCCACCCGGCGGCCCTGTGGAAACAGATCCGCTACGGCGCCCCCCTCATCGTCCACGGCCTCAGCATGATGGTGATCCACCAGGGCGACCGCTTCTTCCTGCGCCCCGTCGTCACGCTCGCCGACATCGGCATCTACGCCCTGGCGTACAAAACCGGAATGCTCATCAGCTATGTGCAGGCCTCCTTTGAGCAGTACTGGCGCGCGCAGGTCTTCCACCTGGTCCGCCGCGCCGACGGCGAGCATCTCTACGTTCGCACCACCACCTACCTGCTGCTGGTGTTGACCCTGTGCGGACTTGCCATCGTCGTCTTCGTCGACCCCGCGCTCGGCCTGCTGGTCCACCCGAAATTCCACTCCGCCCGCCAGTACATTCCCCCGCTGGTCGCCGCCTACCTTATGCGCGCCGCCGCCGACCAGTTCCGGACCATCTTCCGGACCGAAGCGCGCACCGGCGGCGAGGCCGGCATATCGCTGCTCTCCTCCCTGTTCTGCCTGGCCAACTACGCCGTGTTGATTCCGTGGCTGGGACTGTGGGGCGCCGTCGCCGCCACGGTCTCCAGCTTCGCGTTCTTCATGACGCTCTCCTACCACCGCGCCCAGCGCCTCAAGCGCTACCCGTTCGAGCTCGGCCGCCTCGCCCGAATCGCCCTGGCCGCCGTCCTGGCCGCGCTCCCCACCGTGCTGTACCGCTGGCCTTCGCTTTCTCAGCAGCTCCTGGCCGGCTGCGCGCAACTGGCCGCCTTTCCGATTCTGTTGTTGATCTTCCGCTTCCCCGGCGCCGACGAGATTCGCTACCTGCGATCGCTGAAGCTGACCGCTGATCGCTGACCGCTGATCGCTGGCCGCTTAACCCCGCGCCCGCAGATACTCGAACGCCCGCCGCATCCCTTCCGGCGCCGGCACCCGCGGCCTCCAACCCAGCCCCTTCATCTTCCGGTTGTCGAACTTCTTCCCGACCCACAAGGTCCGCGTCTCGTACGGGTGGAACGCCGCCGGCAATTGTCCTTTCGAGTAATTGTGATACCACTCCACGATTCCCGAGATCGCCATCAATGCCGGATACGGAACCGGAATCGACCGCATCCGCCCCACATTTTTCTCGAATGCCCTGAGATATTCGCCGCACGTCGGCAGATCGTCGTCGACGACGTTGTACGCCTCCCCGGCCGCCTCTGGCCTCTCGACCGCCGTCGCGACCGCCTCCGCGCAGTTGTCGACATACGAGAGCGGCAGCAGATTCCTCCGCCCCAGCGAAAGGAACAGCCCGAACATCGAAACCCCCACCCGAGACGACAGCCCCCCTCCGCCCCCCGGCCCGTACAACACTCCCGGGCGCAGTGTCGTCAGCGGGAAACCCAGCCGCTCCCGGTACTCCGCGAACAGCCGCTCCTGCCGTATCTTCGATTGCGTATAGGCGTCGCGCCGTTCCGGATACGGCTCCAGCGGCGTATTCTCGTCCACCACCGCCGCGCGCGGCAGCGATCCGGTCCCGTACACCGCCAGCGAGCTCACCAGCACTATCCGCGGCCGCGCCCCGCCCAGCGCCTCCAGCAGGTTTTTCGAGCCGACCACCGTGTTCAGAAACAGGTCCGCCGGCGCCCCCCGCATCGCCGCCGCCGCGTGCACGATGACGTCGGCGCCCTCCACCGCCCGCCGCGCGTCGTCGACCGACAGCAGATTCCCAACGATCTCCTCGACCCCCGCTCCCCACGGCTCCCCGCGCGTGCGCCGCACCATCGCGCGCACGTCCCCGCCGCCTCGCCCTCGCAGCGCCTCGACGATTCTCCTGCCGAGAAACCCCCCGGCCCCCGTCACCAATACCATCAGCTCTCAGTGATCAACTTTCATGAGTTGCTTTTATCTGCGTTCATCTGCGTTCATCTGCGGCTAATAATGTCTTCCCATACACCTGCCCGATAATCTCATCCATAATCCCCGACACCCGTAATATCTCCCCATAAGCGATCGGCGGCGCCGTATTATCCCGAATACACTCATAAAACCGGCCGATCAATGTCCCCATTCCAGAAAAATAATGGAACTCCGACCTTATAAACCGCCGTAGATTCTTCCGCGCCTGCCGACGGTACCGCCGCGCCGTCTCGAACGCCGGGAACAGCCGCCCCAAGGCGCTCGGCATCGACTGCTCCGGCTCCACCACCACCGTTCGCATGTTGTAGTCCACGTGCGCCGTCCCCTGCGTCCCGTACAGCCGCAGCGTGTGCCCCACCGGCCGCGCGTGCGCGCAAAACGTCCCCGTCGCCGACGCTCTCTCCCCGGCCGCCAGAAACCGCAGCTCGTCGAGCACCCCGTCGATCACCGCGTCGCCCGTCGCCGGCCGCCTCCGGTACGCCATCGCCGACACCCGCGGCGGCGCCTCGCCGATGAACGGCGTCATCTTGTTGACGATGTGGTCCAGCACGTTGTGAAACAGCTTCCCCGGCAGCCGGTGCACCCAGTGGCCCGAATCCCCCAGAAGCGCCGACCCGAAGTCGCCCGCCAGGCTGTAGCCGAAGTAACTCTCCACGTGCACGATCTCGCCCAGCGCTCCGCCGGCCACCAGTTCGCCCAGCTCCAGCGCCTGAGGCTCGAAGTTCGGCCAGTAGTTGATCGTCAGCTTTCGCCCGGTGCGCTCCGCGCATTCGACGATACGGCGCCCCGCCGCCTGGTCCAGCGCGAACGGCTTTTCCACGTACACGTGCGCGCCCGCCGACATGGCCGCCTCCGCCAGCGCCGGGTGCGATCCCGGCGGCGTGGTGATGTGCACCACGTCGGGCTTCTCCGTCTCCAGCATCTTCGCGAAGTCGCCGTAATGCCGCTGGATTTTGTAGCGCGCCGCCAGTTGCTCGGCCATCAGCGGCTCGATGTCGCACACCGCCGCCAGCGTCGCCCCGCGGGCTTTGCGGATCTCCTCGGCGTGGCCGTCGGCGATCTTGCCGCACCCGACGATACAGACTTTCAGGTTCACCGTCCGGCGCCCTGCGCGCGCCACCAGTCGACGAACCGTCCGACGCCCTCCTCGAACGGCGTCCGCGGATCGTAGCCCAGCACCCGCCGCGCCTTCGCGATGTCGGCGTAAGTAATCGGCACGTCGCCCGGCTGATCCGGCCGCCGGTCGATCGCCGCTTTCCGCCCCACCCTCGATTCGATCGTGCGGATCATCTCCGCCAGCGTCACCGGGTGCGAGTTCCCCAGGTTGAACACGTCGTAGGCGCAGTCGTGCGACAGCGCCGCCACGATCCCCGCGACCGTGTCGTCGACGTAGGTGTAGTCGCGCCCGCTCGAGCCGTCGCCGAACACCGGTATCGGCTCCCCGCGCGCGATCTTTTCGGTGAACTTGCGGATCGCCAGGTCGGGCCGCTGCCGCGGTCCGTAGACCGTGAAGAACCGCAGGCACACCACGCGCAGCCCGTAGAGATGCGAATAGGTGAAGGCGATCCGTTCGCCGGCCAGCTTCGTCGCCCCGTAGGGCGAGATGGGCAGGTTCCGGTAATCGTCCTCGCGAAACGGGACCGTGTTGGCGACCCCGTAGATCGAGCTCGACGACGCGAACACGAACTTCGGCGATCCGTTGGCGCGGCAGGCCTCCAGCAGCCCGATGGTCGCCCGCACGTTGACGTCTTCGTAGAGCAGTGGATCGTCGAGCGACGGCCGGACGCCGGCGCGCGCCGCCAGGTGCACCACCGCGTCGGGCCGGAACGCCGCCATCGACTGCGCCATCCGCGCCGTGTCGCGGATATCGGCCTCCTGGAATTCGAACGCGCCCGCGCGCCCGATCGCCTCCAGGTTCGCGCGCTTCATCTCCGGAGAGTAGAAATCGTTCAGATCGTCGACGATCGCCAGGCCGTGGCCGTCGCCGAGGAGCCGCTCGGCCAGATGCGACCCGATGAACCCGGCGCCTCCGGTGAGAAAGATCTTCAAGCCCTCAGATTACGAGTCGCCGTGACAGCCCGTCAATCGGAAAGGGAATTCGTGTCCGGCAGGAAGCCGCTCAGTCGACCCGGCGGCCTGGCAAAGCGTTGCGGCTGAAAAGCGCATCGATTTCTTCGTTGGTGAACGCGCCCTGCATCCTGGCGCAGGCGTCGATCAGTTCCTGACCGGTGCGGTGCGGCGCCGGTGCCGCCGCGACTCGTGCTTCTCGCGCCAGGACTTCCCGCGCGAAGTCGGCGAGGGAGACTAGCTGACCGCTGATAGCCGGGAGCTGACCTCAGCGCCTTCGCGCCGCCAGCCTCTCGACGAACACCGCGTGCTCCGGCGTCGCCAGCCCCCGATTCAACACTTCGAGCAGCCGCGCGCCGTCACCCGCGAGCAGGGCCGCCGCATCCAGCCACAGGCCCGGAAAGCCCGACGACCGATGAATCCCATCGCCGCCCGCGGCAACCTCGAAATACCGCCCGCCCTCCAGCCTGTGCCACACCAGCCGCGAATCCGCCACCACCACAATGTACTCCGGCACTCCGGCCGACTCGTAGAGCTTTCTCTTCTCGCCGAGATCGAACGACTCCGAGCTCACCGACACCTCGACTACCAGCTCCGGCACGCCCGCCGCCAACGCGCCCTTTCGTCCGCCGGTTCCCCCGAGCTCCACGGGGATGTGCAGACTCGCGTCGGGTTGCGGCACGTCCTGGCCGATCAGCCACGACGCCTCAGCCAGAACCTCGCAGCCCGGGGTCGCGTAGCTGTACTGCTTCAGCCACCAGATCGCGTCGCAATGCGCGGACCCGTGGGAAACGCTCAGGGGAGAAGACATGCGCACCACCCCGTGGATCAACTCGGCGCGTTTCACCTCCGGCAGCAGGTCCCAGCGCCCAAGGAACTCCTCGCGCGACATCCGCTCACCCGCCGTCAGCGGCTTAACCCAAATGTCGACCGTCGCCATTGCCCGATAACGATGATATCAAGCTGTCAGCATTTAGCGTTCAGCCATCAGCGTTCAGCTTCCGAATCCGGAACAACTGATAGCTGATCGCTGACAGCTGAGCGCTGATCGCTCCAGAGCCGCATCTGTTACACTTGCCTCAAACATCCAGGTTAACGGGGGGCCCATGAAAGCCTTTTTCCTCGCATTCTCACTCGCCGCTCTCGGCTTGGCGCAGAGTACCGACGCCGTGCTCTCGGGTCAGGTCAACGACCCCAGCGGCGCCACGATTCCCGGAGCGGAGCTCACGGCCCGCAATTTGAAAACTGGTGTGAGCACGCGCACCACTGCGAATGAGTCGGGCGTGTATCTCTTCGCCGCGCTCCAGCCGGGGACCTATCAGCTCACCGCCGAGCACCGCGGCTTCAAGAAGCACATCCTCGACCAGGTTCCGCTCGAAGTCGGCAGCCGGCTGACGTTGAACATCCGGCTTGAAATTGGAACCTCGGCCGAAGTCGTCGAGGTGCTCGCGACCACCGAGACCGTGATGGGGCTCACCAGCTCCTCGGTGGGCGGCGTGATCACCGGGCAGCAACTGGTCGACCTGCCGCTCGGCGGGCGCAACGCGCTCAACCTGGTCACGCTGCACGCGGGCGTGGTCGGCGACACGGTGAGCGGCGCGCGCATCGGGACGCTCAACATCACCGTCGACGGCATCAACGTACAGGACAACCGCATTAACATCGGCATCAGTTCGCCCATCTTCACCAGCGTCGACCGTATCGAGGAGGTCCGCGTCATCACCTCGCCGGCCGACGCCGAGTTTCGCGGGTCGGGCCAGATCCAGTTCGTCACCCGCGGCGGCACCAACCAGTTTCACGGGGGCCTGTTCCACCAGCACCGCAACACCGTGCTCAACGCCAACACCTGGTTCAACAATCAGCGCGGCCGCGACCCCGAGACCGGCCTGCCCATCTCGCCGCGCAACGACCTGATCTTCAACCAGTACGGCGGCCGCCTCGGCGGTCCCATTCGCACCAATCGGACATTCTTCAATTTCTCTTTCGAAGGACAGCGCATCCGCCAGAAGGGCGCCGTCACCACCACGGTGTGGACCGACAACGCCCGCCGCGGAATCTTCCGCTTCTTCCCTGGCGTTCAGAACGCCAACGCCATCGCCGCCGCGCCGACTGTCGACCTGGCCGGCGCTCCCGTTCGCCCGGCGACCGCCACCGGAGCCTTGCAGGCGGTCAGCCTCTTCGCCCGCGACCCCAATCGCATCCAGCCCGACCGCACCGGACTGCTTCAACGCTTCATCGACCAGATGCCCCTGCCGAACAACTTCCGCTTCGGCGACGGGTTGAACACGGCCGGTTACACCTGGCGCCGCCGGAGCTCGAACAATTTCGAGAAGTTCAGCGTACGCATCGACCACAACTTCAATTCAACGCATCGCGCGACCTTCAGCTATGACTACGAAAAAGGCGCCCAGCCGAACGGATTCCTCGCGCAGCAGTACCCCAATGGCCAGGGTGGCGACGTCAAGAGCCGCGACAGCCTCTTCTCGCTCGGTGTCACTTCAACGCTGCGGTCGAATCTCCTCAACGAGCTGCGTCTCGGCGCGCTCCGCCCGCGGCTGCGATTCAACGCGCCGTGGGAGCTTGCCGGAACCGAATTTCTGCCGCGCGTCGGCACGCAGCCCTTTGTGCCGGACTTTGGAACCGTCACCGATCTCATCGACGTCAGCAACGACCCGCAGGGCCGCATCACGCCCGTCTACGTGTACTCCGACAGCCTCACCTGGCTCAAAGGCAAGCACGCTTTCAAGGCTGGCGGAGAGCTTCGCTTCGCTTCGACGAACGGCTTCAATTCCTTCGACGTGATGCCGCGCGCTGTGATCGGCACCGGCGGCACGCCGTTTCAAAACATCAACACGATCCCTGGCATCGCGCAGAACCTCACCGGCGCGCAGAATCTGCTCAATGACCTCACCGGAACACTGGGCAGCCTGGTGCAGGCCCTGAATTCACCAGGGGGCGCCAACCCGGCGTTCCTCGCGGGAGAAGGCAAGCAGCGAGTCTGGAAGAGCCGTGAATACGGATTCTTTTTCAAAGACGATTACAAAGTCACTGCTGCCCTTACCCTCAACCTGGGTGTCCGCTATGACTGGTTCTCGGTGCCGTGGGACGGCAACGGCCGCGCGGTGGCGCTGGTGGGCGGGTCGCAGTCGATCTTCGGTCTCAGCGGGACCACCTTCGGCGATATCTTCCAGCCAGGCCGGTCGGCGGGGTCATTGACGCAATTCGAGCTGGTTGGCGGCAGGTCGCCGAATCCGGACCGCAAGATCTACGGCGACGACTTCAACAATTTCGCGCCGGCCGTCGGCCTCGCCTGGAAGCTGCCCTGGCTGGGGCGGGAGATGACCGTGCTGCGCATCGGCTACGGCATCGGCTATGAGCGCGATTCGCTGCGCCAGGTCGACGTGCTGGCCGGGGACCAGCCCGGTCTCCGCGAAAGGCGCGTGTTTACTACGGCGAACTACCTGAGCCTGGCGAACATGCAGCTTCCGCTGACGGCGCTCGACAAGCCGCTCAGCCTGGTGCCGCTGACGGATCGGGTGCAGACGGCGAGGACTTATGACTCCGGTCTGCGTACCGCCTACGTGCAGAACTGGAATTTCTCGATCCAGCGGTCGCTTACGCGTAACCTGACGCTCGATGTTCGCTACGTCGGCAACAAGGGCACCGGGCTGCTGCGCGGCGCCGATGTCAACGAGATGAACGTCTTCGAAAACGGCATCCTGGACGCGTTTCTGATCACCCAGCAGGGCGGCCATGCGCCCTTGTTCGACCGCATCTTCCAGGGGATCAACCTGGCCGGCCGCGGCGTGGTCGACGGGCGAACGGTGACCGGCTCCGATCTGCTGCGGGTGAACAGCACCACGCAGGCATACTTCGTCTCCGGCAACGTGGGGACGCTGGCGAACTTTCTGAGCAACACCGACCAGTACACCAACGTTCGCGGCGGCCTCCTGCGGCGCGCGGGACTGCCGGAGAACTGGGTCATGGCGAATCCACAGTTCGCCTCGGCGCGCTACACGGGCAACGTCGCCAATTCCACGTATCACTCGATGCAGGTGGAGGTGATCCGGCGCTTCTCGGCGGGCTGGACCTTCCAGGGCAACTACACATGGTCCCGGGCGCTCGGCGAGGAGGAAGGCTCCGGACAGGAATTGCTCGACAGCTACCGCACCCAGCGCAACCGTTCGCTCGACAAGCGGCTGCTCGGATCGCACCGGACCCACGTGTTCCGCAACAACGGCACCTGGAATCTGCCGTTCGGCCCGGGCCGCAGGCTCCTCGGCGGCCGAGGCGGAGTGGTCTCGCGTCTGGTCGAGAACTGGCAGATGGGATTCATCTTCAACCTGCTCTCGGGCGCGCCGATCGGTTTCGGCTCCGGCGTGGCCTCCTTTAACGGGTTCACCGACAACACGCCGGTGGCGCTGGCGGCGCTGGCCAACTCGGCGGGCAACCTGCGCAAGACCGGCAACTCCGTGGTTTACTTCGACGAGTACTCGCAGATACCCGATCCCGGCATCGCGCGCATCACGGACCGCGAGGGGATTCGCGGGCGTAGCACGCTCAAGGCCATCACGGACTCTGCCGGCAACATCCTGATGGTGAACCCGGTGCCGGGACAGCTCGGTACCATGTCGCAGCGGTTCGTCGAGGGTCCGGGCTCGTTCGGGTTGGATTTCAACCTGATCAAGCGGCTCAAAGTCACCGAGACCGTGCAACTGGAGCTGCGGCTGGATGCCATCAACGCGGCCAACAGTCCGCAGTTCAACAACCCCACGACGGATATCAACAGCACGACGTTCGGTCGCATCACCGGCGCCGGCGGGAGCCGGATTCTTTATCTGGGCACGCGGATTAACTTCTAAGGCTCTGAGCGGCTTTCCTTCAGCTGACTGCTGATAGCTGATCGCTGTTAGACTAACCTTCAGATGGCCGCCCCGCCGGACGCAATTCCCGCCGAGCCAGCCAGCGAGACCCGGTCCGTCTCGTGGATACCCGTGGCTTGGTTCGGCGCGCTCCTGGTCGCCCTCTTCTTTCCCGTCCTGGCCGCCATGGTCGGCGAGTGGTCCACCGATGAGGACATGGGACACGGCTTCTTCGTCCCCCTCGCCGCCGGCTATGTCGTCTGGCTGCGCCGCGAGCACCTCGCCGCCCTGACGCTGCGCCCCCACTGGATCGGATACCTGGTCCTGCTGCTCGGCGTCGCCCAAATGTTCGCCGGCGTGCTCGGCGCCGAATATTTCGTCGCGCGCACCGCGTTGCTGGTCGCCTTGGCCGGAATCCTGATCGCGGTCGGCGGCCTTCCGCTCCTCCGCGAGATGATGTTTCCGCTCTTTCTGCTGGCATTCATGATCCGCATTCCACAGATCGTCTATGGCGAGATCACGCTGCCGTTGCAGTTGCTCGCCAGTTGGGTCGCCGAGCAGGTGCTTACGCTGGTGGGCATCCCCGTCTATCGCGAGGGTAATGTTCTCGAGCTCGCCAGCCGCAAGCTCTCCGTCGTGGAGGCGTGCAGCGGCATCCGCTCGCTGCTGTCGCTCGCCTTTCTCTCGCTGGTCTACGGCTATTTCTTCGACCACCGCAATTGGGTGCGAGTCGTGCTGTTCCTGGCGACCGTCCCCATCGCCGTCACCACCAACGCCGCCCGCGTCAGCATCACCGGAATCCTCTCGGAGGTGAAGCAGGAGTTCGCCGAGGGCGCCTACCACACCTTCGAGGGCTGGATGGTCTTCCTGGTCGCGATGGTGGCTCTGCTGGCGCTCCACCAGATACTGAACCGCCTGGCGCGCCGCGGGAGTCCCGGATAAACCATGCTGAATTTTCTGTCCTCCTGGCCTTCGCGCATCGTCACTCTCATCCTGATGCTGGCGATTACCGCCTTTTACGCCTTCCCCAAGACCGAGATCGTCCCGGAGGCGCGCCCCCTGGCGGCGTTCCCCGCCCAGGTCGGCGACTGGGTGATGACGCGCGAAACCGAGCTCGACGAGGAGATCAAGGCCGTCCTCAAGGCCGATGACACGCTGCTGCGCGACTACTCCGGTCCCACCGGCGTCGCCAACCTCTACGTGGCGTTTTTCCGGTCGCAGTCCACCGGCGTGGCGCCGCATTCGCCCAAGAATTGCCTGCCCGGCTCCGGCTGGGTGCCGAGCGAATCCGGCATCCATCGATTCGCCATTCCCGGCCGCGCCGAGCCGATCGAGGTGCAGCGTTACGTGGTCGCCAAGGGCGAGTCGCGCAGCCTGGTCATGTACTGGTATCAGTCCTCGCACCGCATCGTGGCGAGCGAATACTGGGCCAAGTTTTATACGGTGGTCGATTCCATCCGCCACCGCCGCAGCGACGCCTCGCTGGTGCGCGTGGTGGTGGGCGTGGGACCCGGCGGCATCCAGGAGGCCGAGCGCACCGCCCTGGCCTTCATCCACTCGTTCTTTGGGCCATTGAGCGAGTATCTTCCTCACTGAACGGCGCGTCTTCGCTTCCGAACGGCTGCACCGCCTGCCCCGCCTTCATGCGCAGCCGCCATTTCTCGAACGGCGGGACTTCCCTGCCCGCCAGGTCCTCCAGCACCCGCTCCTCGGCCTCGCGCGGCGATGTCTGTTTCTCGCGCAGCAGCGCCTCGCGCGTCGAGGCCGGCAGCTCGTCGAACAGCTCCCGCGCCAGTCGGCGACGGAACTGCTCGTATTCCACCACCAGGCGCTGCTCTTCGGCGTCCTGGTGACGGCGGAGCGCCGCCTCTTCCAGCTCGCGAAAGCGGCGCCGCGCCGCGTCGTAGGCGTCCATGCCCAGCATCGCCAGCGCGAGCCCCGGGTCGCGCGCGATCTGGAGCAGCAGCTCGGTCAGCTTCTCGTTTTCGTCGGAGCTGCGCTGGATCTGACAGATTTCCACGCCCAGCGCCATGCGGTCGAGCAGGTCGCGCCCCGCCTCCCCGCCCGTTTCGATGGCCCGCCGCGCCAGGCCGATCGCAGCCGGCGGCGGCGCCTCCAGCCGCTTCATCTCCTCCACCAGTCGTGCCGCGCGTCCGAGCGTGTAGAGCTCGCCGCGGTCGCGCGCCAGCGTGCACCATCGGATGGAATCCGCCACGCTGAAGCCGGCCTCTTCGAGCGCCTTCTGGCAGTAGGCCCGCGTCAGCTCCTCGCCGCCCGCCGCCAGCGCCAGCGTCTTGGCCACCGGCTCGTAGGCCGGATGCCTGCGAAGCGCCACACGCCATTCGTCGGCAGACACCACGTGCCACGATCCCAGCACCTGGATGCGTTTCAGTTGATCGAAGGCGGGCTCGAGCGTCTGCATCAGCCGCGAGAAGTACTTCGGCAGAGTGAGAATCCCCAAATGTTCGGTGGCCAGTTGCCGCGCGTCGATGATGAGCGTTTCGGTCTTCTCGAAAGCCAGCACCAGAAAACGGTAGAGGTGCTTGGCCGTGATGCCGTCCAGCTCCATGTACTTGCCGGCGTCGAGCATGCGGAACAGCCCGCTGTCCATGGCCCGGATGAGCTTATCGGTCCAGGTGGCCGTGCCCGTGAGCTTGCCGCTGGCGCGGTCGACGGCGATGCTGATCTCCTGAAAAACGTTCAGCCACTTGACCTCTTCCTGGCGGTCGGTCGAGCTGAGCGCGCGGAATCGCAGCGGGATGAAGCGGTCCATGGCGAGCTTCAGACGCTGGTAAAACTTGCCGTGCACGCTGCCGATATTCAGCAGTTGCGCCAGCTCCCGTCCGGTGAACGTCACGGTCTTGGCGAAGTTGTGGCGGTAGGTGAGCACGCCCAGCGCAACGAAAATGTCGAGGTCTTGCTCGGTGGGCAGTCCCAGCTCGTTGTTACCCTGCACCTGCCAGACAACGCGCATCTGTCGTCCGTCGGGAAGCGTCTTGATGCCTTTGATTTCTATCTTGCCGACGCGCTTGCCGACGCGCCGCTCGAGGATCGCAAACGGGATCGCCGCCAGATTTTCCTGCTCGACCGACAGGCTAAGCAGCGTGGAAGGCTTCTTGATCACTCACGAACCTTGTTCTCTGTTGTACACGAGTCACACCGCCGCCGCCAGCGATTTATGGTCAAACCCACACCTCGCACTTTGGGGAGACACACAACAACCCCGTCCACGATTCCAGCGAGGTTATCACCGTACTTTGAGGAGACCGACCACGTACTTTGAGGAGACGATGACCGTACTTTGAGGAGACGATCCGGGTACTTTGGGGAGACGCCTCGCGAACCTTCGGGAGACGGAGGCCGAACTTTCGGGAGACGACGACCGTACTTTGAGGAGACAGAATCGCCCATAGACCATTGATGGAAAAAGTCTTGGAGGTCCCTAGACTTTGTATTAGACTATACTAGACTTAAGAGACACTCAACAACAAAGTGTTGCTGCCTGTCCATGATTCCTGGGGATGAAAACGTAGATCGGGTGAAGGATGAAAGTGGTGTCGTTGTCGCGCCACTGAATATTATCCGTACCGAGACGGTACTCTCTCGGCTTCCGATTCACAACCTTGCCAAGCGTGGAAAGGTACAGATCCACGTCGTCAGGAAGAACGACCAGGGCAAGCTGGATCTGCTATGGGAAGTCTCCTACAGCGAGAAGTACGGGCAGCCGCGGCAACTGGCGTACAAAGTCGACACGGTGGTCGTAAACCGGCGGATCGATGAAGAAGGACGTCCGCTGCCGAAGCTGCTTCGTCTCGGGAGTCTCTCGGAAATCTGCCGGCAACTCGGAATCTCAGCCAGCGGAAAAAACCTTCGCGACGTCAAGAACGCAATTCACCAGAACGCCGGCGCCTACATCACCGCGAAGCTTAGCTATCGCACCTTCGACGGCGGCGAGCGAACACTCGAAGCCGGTTTCACGCGCTACGGCGTCCGGTTCTACGGCGAGCGTCTGCCGGACGGCGGCAAGGCCGACGGCGTCTATCTGGTGCTCAACGACGACTTCCATGAGGTGCTGAAGAGTGCGCCGGTCCGGCCTCTCAACTACGACTATCTGAAGATGCTCCCGCCCGCCGCCCAGCGCTTCTACGAGATCATCAGCTTCCGTGTTTACGCGGCCTTCCGCAACGGCGGATCGGTGGCGCGCCTGCTCTATTCCGACTACTGCACCTTCTCCGCCCAGCAGCGATACTACGACTACGATCACTTCAAAAAGCAGATGTACAAGGTGCACTGCCATCACACGCGCTCCGGCTACGTCAGCAAGGTGGAGTATGAACCGGCCACCGACGCCGAGGGCAAGCCCGACTGGATGATGTGCTACACGCCCGGCCCCCGCGCGCGCGCCGAGTACGCCACCTTCTCGCGCAAAACCAAGCTGGCCGAGGCGAAAGCGCACGTTCTCAACGAGCCGGAAGCCGCGCCGCCGGACCCGGCGCTCGAGGAGTTCACACGGCGCGGCATCTCGGAACAGCGCGCGCGGCGGTTCGTCGAAAAGATGGCCGCCGGTCAGCCAGTGATCGATCAAATCGAGTACGGCGAGTATCTCATCAGCACGCAGCGGGACAGCATCCGCAACCGCCCGGGATTCCTGATCTCGCTGGTGGAGAACAACGCCGTCGTGCCCGCCAACTTCGAGACCAGCCGCCTCCGCAAGCTCCGAATCGAGGCGGAGATGGAGCAAGGGATCACGCGCCTGGACGAGATCGAGCGCGAGCTGCGCTACGAGGAGTACCGGCGGCGTCAGATCGACGCCGCCATTCTGGCGATGGATTTCCCCGAGATGATGCAGATCAAAAAAGTCTTGACATTGCAGATACTTAGCGACTGCGAAGAATCGGCCATGTGGCCGAATGATACGCTGGACGAGGCCGCCGAATCGCTTCTCCGCGCCGAAGCCGCCAAGAGGGCCAAGATGCTTACTTTTCAGGAGTTTTGCGACAAAGGGCCGCCGTGGGTTTGAGCGTAAGCGCTGTTTTACGATGAAGCACACGGCCATAGGCCGCCACACCGCGAGATTGTTTGTGTGCTTCAGCGTAAACGGGGGCTGCGGCGAGGCCTGGTAGCAGAGGGCGGTACGCCGGGCCCGCGCGTACGATAATGAGTCACAACATGGCGAGCTTGCCGTATCCCGGCGGCGGAGGGACGCTCGTGCCGCCCATCCTGGCTGGACGCGAGACGGCGGCGGTGCGCGAGCGGGTGGAGGGATTCTGCTCCTCGGTGTCGGGCATCTTCGAGGCCTGGGTCGCGCGGCGGCAGTCGCCGCACACCCGGCGGGCCTATCGCGAGGACGCCATGGCGTTCATCCGATTCCTGAACCTGGCCTGGCCCGGCGAGGCCAGCGCGCTGCTTTCGGCCACCATCGGCGACGTGCTCGCCTTTCGCGAGCAACTGGTGGAGCGCGGCGCGGCGCCCAAGACGATCAACCGGCGGATTTCGTCGCTATCGAGCTTCTACAAGTATCTGGCCGCGGCGGCCGCCGAGATGCGGCTTCCGATCACGGTTCCCAATCCCGCGCACGCGCAGTTCATCGCGCGCGAATCGGCCGACGCCCGCCAGGAGACGCGGGCGCTTTCGGCCACGCGCGCGCGGCAGTTGCTGGGCATGCCCGCGGGCGAATCCGTGATCGACTACCGCGACCGGGCGATTCTGAAGTTCTTCGTCTACACGGGGGCGAGGCTGGGAGCGGCGTGCAGGCTGGAGGTCGGCGACTTCCACCAGGACGGCGACCAGGCCACGGTGCGCCTGCATGAGAAGGGGGACAGGCATCGGACGATCGGGCTGCACTTCCAGGCGGCGCAGGCGATTCAGGAATACGTCGCGGCGGCGGGCCTCGCGGCGGGGGCGCTGTTCCGGGCGCGCGCGGGCGGGCGGAGCAGGAAGCTGGCGGGGCGGGCCATGGACGAGGCGTCGATGTACCGGCTGGTGCGCGGATATCTGGAGAGACTGCCGGGGGCGGGCGGGCGCGTCTACACGCCGCACTCGCTAAGGGCGACGACGGCGACGCTGCTGCTCGACGCCGGGGTCGACATCCGCAAGGTGCAGGAGCTGCTCGGGCACAGGCACATCACGACGACGCAGATCTACGACAAGCGGCGGCGGTCGACGGCCGAGAGCGCGTCGCACGACGTGCCGGTGTGACGTCCACCGGATCACTGAAAGATCAAAGCTGATTGGCCACAGATGGACGCAGATTAACGCAGATAAGCACACAGAAGGGGATCCGCAGTTGGATTTCAAACCTTTAGGAGCACTCTTTTCAGTCGCGGTTGCGATGGGACGCCCTCACCGATCCGCCTTCTTCCACAGAACCGACTGGCGGCCGGTGAAGCCCTTGAAGAGGCCGACGAGCATCGCGGTCTGGCCTAGCAGGAAATAAAACGGCGCGTTGAGCAGCGGCGTCGTCCAGCCGGTGACGGCGCGAAAGGCGGAAAGCGCGGCGAGGGCGGCGGCGGCCGCGAGGACGAACGGCGCCAGCGGATGAGATGGCGAGGCGGCGGCGAGCGCCACCGCGGCCAGCCCGAGCAACGGCGTCATCCATCGCAGCAGCTTGTGTGAGACAAAGACGAACCAGAAGGCCAGAGGCGCGCCCATCGGCCAGCCGTTGCCGCGCTTGAGCGACTGCGCCGCGCCGGCGGCGATGCGCACCTTCCGCCGGTACTCCTCGGCGAGCGACGAGGGGCCGTCTTCCCAGGCCACCGCCTCGGGCACGAAGACCACGCGGCGGCCCTGGCGCACGATCGACATGGGAATCACGAAGTCCTCGATGATGGTGTCGTCCGGCGGCGGGAGGTAGAGCTCGCGGCGGAAGGCGTACATGGCGCCGTCGGCGCCCGGCATGGAGTGAATCGACGACGCGAACTCCTGAAGCGCCCACTCGATCGAGTAATAACTCTCCTCCGACGACGAGAATTCTTCGGTGGTGTTCCTGAGGATGACTTTGCCGGAGGCGCAGCCGATGGCGGGATCCTCGAGCGCGGCGACGAGATGGCGGAGCGCGGCGCGGTCGTAGATGACGTTGGCGTCGGAGAGCACGACAATATCCGAGGTCAGCGCCGGGATGACGCCGTTGAGGTTGGCGACCTTGCCGCGGCGCTCGGGGCGGTCTACCAGCTCGACGCCGCGATCGCGGTAGCGGGCGACGATGGCGGCGGTGGAGTCGGTGGAGCCGTCGGACACGAAGACGAGGCGGAGGCGGTCGCGGGGAAAGTCGAGATCGAGGGAGTTTTCGAGCTTGGCTTGAATGACGCGTTCTTCGTTGAGGGCGCAGACGAGGAGGGTGACGGTGGGCGGATTGTCGGAGGCGGGGCCAGCGACGCGGCGTCGTGCAGCGGCGCTGCTCAGGAGGGCAAGCAAAGGATACAGGGCGAGCGGCCAGGCGATCAACAGGCAGACGGCGGCGAGGATCATCTCCGGATCAAGGGAAGAGTCGCACGAACCAGGGGCCGATGGCGCGGGTGATGGGAAGCGGCAGCCGCTGCCAGGCGCGGATGGCGAGATCGAACTTCGGATTGGCGGGGGAGAAGTTGGGAAGCTGCTTGCGGCGCACGAGGGCGATTTCATAGGGCAGCGGACGCTGGCCGGTGTCCCAGTGGCTCTTGAAATCGAAGGTCCCGGTGCCGAGCTTGGAGCGGCCGAAGTCGAACAGGCGGCAGCCGCGTTCGGCGGCGTAAAGCAGGTGATCGAAGTACATGCGGTAGTTGGGCGCGAGCGCGTTGTAGCGCGGATCGGAGGCGGCATAGTAGATGTGCATCTCGCCGCGGAACAGAAAGCACATGCTGGCGGCGACACAGACGCCTTCGAGACGCACTTCGCAGACATCGACCTGGCCGCCGAATTCGCCGACGAGGCGCTCGAAGTGGCGCGGCGGAAAGCTGGGCGTGCCGAGACGCCGCAGGGTGAGCGAGTGCAGACGCTCGAAGTCGCGCGTGGAGCGCACGCGGCGGACCTCGAAGGGAGTCTTGAGCGCCTTGCGGATCATGTTGCGGGTCTTCTTGGGGATGGCGGCGAGGAGGGCGTCGGGGTCGCGATGCTCGACGGGCCGCGAGAAGGAGACGTAACGCTCGACGGGCGACCAGCCGGCGCACTGATCGGGGAAGGCATTGCGAAGCTCGACGTACTGGACGCCGAGCGACTCGCCGAGCGCGCGGGCGTCGGCGGCGAGCGCGCGGAGTGCCTCGTCGTCGAGGGCGAGGATGCCGCCGTAGACGGCGAAGGGGGTGGAGAGGAGCGCTTTGCCGGTGATGAAATTGTCGTTGAGGAACAGCGGCAGCAGGCCGCGGAGGGTGTCGCCGGCGAAGGCGGCGCGGTAGAAGGGGCGATATCCGAAGGTGGCTTCGATGCAGTTTTTCCAGGCGATCAGGTGGAAGGGGCTTCCGTGCGGGTGGCGCTCGACGAACTCGTCCCAGGCGGGCCGCAGGGCGGGCGAGTAGTCGCGGATGGCGATGGTCATGAGCGGGGGAAGACGGCGCCGAGGGAGTCGAAGGAGAATTCGGCGAGGAGGCGGTCGAGCTTGGCCTCCATGCCGGAGAGTCCGCCGTAGGTGCGGAGGCGCGAGGCGAAGCCGCGGGCGAGGCGCGGCTGATCGGGGTCGATTTCCCAGGGATGGGTGTAGATGCAGGCGGGCGCGCCTTCGCGATTGAGCCGGCGCAGGCCGGCGGCGGTGTACCGATACGGGAGCAGCCGCAGGTAGGCGCCTCCAGCGACGGGGGCGGCGGCGCCGGGCCGGAGCTCGACGGTGGCGAGCGGCACTTCGAGGATGGGACCGGAGGGCGTGGCGACGGTGGTGGCGCGGCGGGAGAAGCCGGGGATTCCGTAGCGCTCGTGCCGCACGGGAAAGACGCTGGAATCGTGGGTGAAGCCGCACTGGACGAGGGTATCGAGCGCCCAGGGAGAATCGGCGGTGATGGAGAAACTCGGTGCGCGATAGGCGCGCGGCGGAGCGCCCGAGGCGGAGGCGATGGCGTCGACGGCGTCGAGTGTGTCGCGGCGGAAGGCGTCGGGTCCGAGAGCGTAGACGAGCTGGTGGGCGAAGCTGTGGCAGGCGATCTCGTGGCCGTCGCGCTGGATTTCACGAACGAGCGCGGGGAATTTACGGGCCACCCAGCCGAGGACGAAGAAGGTGGCGCGGGTGTGGCGGCGGTGGAGGAGGCGGAGGAATCGGCGGGTGGTTTGTTCAACGCGGGAGGGGACCGAGTCCCAGGCATCGATGGGGACGTGGCGCTGGACTTCGGTGGGATGGAAGTAATCTTCGACGTCGACGGTGAAGATGTTGCGGGGCTCAGGCGTCATGGGACCGGAGGCGCTTCAGCAGGAAGACGGCGGCGCTGAAGACGAGATAGAACGTCCACAGGACGATGTGGTCCACCAGTCGCTGGAGCACGGTTTTATCGTAGCAGCGGGGGGAAGATATTTGGCCGCAGATGGACGCAGATGAACACAGATAAGACAGAGATGAAGGTTCGGCGACAGGACGTGTGAAAACCGATTTGGCGCGCCGGGCTTTCACGGAAGAGGGAGCAACGTCAACCCGGCCATCGGGAAATCCTTTACGTTATCGGTGAGCAGCGGGATATCGTTATACAAGGCCGTGGCCGCGATGATGGCGTCGGCGAGGTTCAGCGTGACTCCCCTGGCGGCGTAATCGCGTTTGAGATCTCCGGCGAGTTTTGCTACCGGCCGGCTCACCGGAAAGAGCTCCAGGCTGGAGAGGAGGCGGTCCGTGGCGGCCGATTCAGCGGACCGCATGCCTGCGTAGACTTCGGCGATGTTAATCGGGCTACAGCCGATGACGCTTCCATCGCTCACGAGCTGCCGCAGCAGCGCGGGGCGTCCGCGTTTGCCGTTCAATACGTCGATAAGGACGCTGGTATCGAGCAGGAGCGCGGCCATGGGCTAGCGGCTGGCTGTCCTCGCGAAACGACGTTCGAAATCCCGCCGGAGCTTCCGCACCAGGGGTGCAGCGCCCCGTTTCAGCTCCGGATGATCCTGGTCCTTCCAACTGCCGGCGGCGGCGTCCAGCGCCTGAAGCTGGCGGCGGCGAATCGCGCGAGTGTCCTCCGACTGTTGATAGCGGCGGAACGCTTCGCGCATCAGCTCGCTCATCGTACGGTTCTCTTTCCGGGCCAGACGCTCCGCCCGGCGCCCCATCTCCGGCGGCATTGTGATCGAGTAGACCTTCGAGGTGCGCATACCAGGATTATGACTTAGTATGACATTGCATGCGCTGGCAGTGACCGCCGATCCGGAAACACATGATTAGCCACAGATGAACAAGGTTCTTGTGATGAGATAACTCAATCACAGCATTGCCGCCGACAACTCTCTCACCACCTCGCGCGCGACCGGTTTTATCGCAGCGTGGATAGAAACTCGAGGTGGCGCGGCGCTTCAGTGGGGCTGGTTCGGATCCTCGACCCGGAAACCGATCTTCCGCCGAGACCCGCGAGGCGGTTCGAGCAGCTTTTCGATGACGGAATAGATTCTGCGGATGTGGGCGCCCTGCTCGCGAGTAGTGTGCTCGAGCGCCGAAAGTTGACGGGCGAGGCCGTTGTCGCCCGCGAGGTATGCGCGGAGGCGAACGAAGGCCCCGAACGACAGCGATGTTGACCTGAATCGCCCGCTCGCTTTTCAGCACGCTGGAGAGCATGGCGACGCCCTGCTCGGTGAGAACGTAGGGAAGGTAGCGACGCCCACCGGGATTTGAGATCGCAATTTGCGACCTCAAAGATTCGGCTTCCCCGGGGAGTCAGCCGAAACATGAAGTCGCCCGGAAAGCGGCTGGAATTACGCTTGACGGCTTCGTTGAGCCTTCCGGTCGGCACCCTGATACAGCTCGGCCAAGTCCGAATCGAGCATGACTTTCCGGCCGCGGATCAGGTAGATTCTGTGTTCGATCAGTTCGACCGGCACCGGAAGCGGGCGGAGAGGCTTGGGCATGCGCGGGCTTGCCTGTTCCGTGTAACCGGCGACGGGGTTTGACAAAAATCACAGCACGGCCGCCGACAACTCGCTCACCACCTCGCGCGCGACCTGTTCCCAGGAGCGGGAGTGCGCCAGGGCGCGGATGCGGTCGCGGTCCCAGGAGCGCGTGAGGGCGCGGTGGAGCGCGGCGGCGAGCGCGACGGGGTCGGCGGCGGGGACCACTTCGCCGTAGTCGGACGAGGGAATCATCTCCGGAAGGCCGCCGACGGCGGTGGCCACCACGGGCGCTCCGCACGCCATGGCCTCGTGCACGACGTTGGGCCAGCCCTCGCGGGAGCTCGCCAGGCAGAAGACGTCGGCGGCCGACATCAGCTCGGCCAGCGCGGCGGCGTCGACGTGGCCGGTGAAGTGGACGCGATCGTCGAGGCGGGCCTCGGAGACGGCGCGGCGGATATCGGGTTCGTAGTTCCCTTCCCTGGCGGGCCCGCCGGCGACGACCAGGCGGACGCCGGCGAGATCGGCGAGGGCCCGGGCGACGCGGTGATGTCCCTTGCGCTCGCACAGCGATCCGGCCGAGAGGACGACGAGGGCGCCGGGCGGAATGCCGAGGCGCGCGCGCGCGGCGGCGCGATCGCGCGGGTAGAAGTCGCCTACTTCGATGCCGTTGGGGATGGTGACGGCGCGCGAGGGGTCGACTCCGAGCTCGATGGCGAAGCGGCGCAGATTCTCCGAGACGGCGATGACGCGCGCGGCGCGGCGGAGCGACCATCGCAGGGCGGCGCGGAGCGGTCCGCCGGCGCCGAGGCGCGTCTCGTTGCCGCGCAGCGTGACGGCGAAGGGACAGCCGAGCCGCGCGGCCACGATGGCGGCGGCGACGCCGTCGGGATGGCCGTGATGGGCGTCGAGGATGTCGAAGGGGAATTCGCGGCGGAGCCGGGAGAGGAACGGAATCAGGCGCGCGGCGAGGCATCCGGCGTTGAGCGCGCCGCCGAAGGGCGGATAGAAGAAGCGCGGGAAGTCGACCGCGAGACCCTCGTCGTGGCACGCGCGCGGAAGACGCCAGTTCTCGAAGAATCGGCGCTGGGGGTGTCCGTAGTCGACGGCGGCCAGCGGCGCCACCACGCGCAGCGGCGCGAGGGCGGCCACGTGGCGCAGGCGGCGGCGGATGAAGAGGCCGTGACCGGGATCGGCGGCGGTGGGCCAGACGCAGGTGAGGCTGGCGATGCGCGGGGCGGTCATGCGATGAGCGCCGCCTCGAAGTCGCGGGCGACCCGCTCCCAGGAGAAGCGCTCGCGCGCCAGCCGCAGGGCGGCCTGGCGCTGGGCGTCGCGGGCGGCGTCGTTTTCGAGCAGATGGAGGCAGCGCGCGGCGAAGTCCTCGGGTCGATCGGCGAGGCGCAGGTGCACGCCGTCGTCGAAGACGAGTCCCTCGGCGCCGATAGTGGTGGAGACCACCGGGACGCCGGCGGCCATGGCCTCGTAGATCTTCAGCCGCGTGCCGCCGCCGGCCAGCAGCGGGACGATGGAGACGCGCGCGTCCCACAGATACGGGCGGATGTCGGGCACCCGGCCGGTGACGGCGATGGCGGGGCTGCCGAGGGCGGCGATCTCGGCGACAGGCGCGCGGCCAGCGATGGTGAGCGTGACATCGGGTCGGCGTTGTCGGATCAGCGGGAGGACTTCGCGGACGAACCAGAGGATGCCATCGATGTTGGGAATCCAGTCCATGGTGCCGGCGAAGATGAGGTCGCGGGAGGGTCCGGCTTGGGCGCTGGGATCGGGGGGCGCGAAGTACTCAAGGTCGACGCCGGTGGGGGTGGCGGCGACGCGATCGGCGCCGAACATCTCGCGAATGCGGCGGGCGTCGTCCTCCGAGACGGCGATGACACGTCGGGCGGCGCGGCAAAGGCGGCGCTCGTACTGGAACATGCGCTCAGCCTGGCGATGGAAGTACCAGCGCTTGAGGGGTGAGGCGGAAGTGCCGGCCAGGCGCCGCCAGATCATGGTCTCGACGTTGTGCTGGAACAGGACGACGCGCGAGGGATCGGGGAGATTGACGGCGGTGGAGAGAAAGTCGCAGACGGCGACATCGAAGGAGCGGTCGGCGAGCAGGGTCGTGAGGAGCCGGCGCATGGGGGCGGAGCGGTCCAGAGCGACGCTGAGGGGCAGGGGCGAGAGGGTGTTGGCGAGGAAGCGGGGGACGAAGGCGGGGGATCGGCGGCTGGGGAGGATGTGCGGTACGAGGTAGGATCGCGCGCAGTACTCGGGGAGACGGTCGGGGCGTTGGCCGGGGAGCTGGAATGAGGCGAAGTGAATTTCGTGGCGGCGGTGGAGTTCGCGGAGAATGCCGAGGGAGCGGATCTGTCCGCCTTTCTCGGTGGGATGCAGGAGGAAGGGGCTGATCCAGAGGATCTTCAAGGAGTCAGTGTAACAGCGGTGTCGAGGGAGTGGCGGGAGGCCAGTCTGTCCGCAAGATAACAGATTTTATCATGCATAACAAAGAAGAGGTTATGGGCCGCAGATTAAGGCAGATGGACGCAGATAGGATCGGGTGTGGGCTTGTATGTTGCGCGAGTGCGCACTAACATGATGTAAAGAGCATGCCGGCCAAACCGTCCTGGTTCAACGACCTGGACCGCATCATCGGCGAGCTGGAGGCGCTTCCCCGCCCTTTCGTCGATCGCACGGTGGTGGAAACGCTGCTCGGTGTCGGACGGCGCCGGGCGCAGCAGATACTCGGGCCGGCGGCGACCGGGCGCGTCGGATCGAGCGCGGTCGCGGATCGCGACGCGCTGGTGGCGCGGCTGAGGAAGCTCGCTCGGGGCGACGAGGTTCATTATGAGCGCGCGCGGCGGCGGCGGGTCGCCGAGGCGATCGCCGGGTGGCGGCGGGACCGGGTCGAGAAACCACAATTGCTGGTGGAGGCGCCGAAGGCGGTCGCGCGGCAGGGGTTCGAGGATCTGCCGGCGGGGATCCGGCTGGAACGGGGGCGGCTGACGGTGGAGTTCGAGGATCCGCGGCAGGCCCTGGAGAAGCTGCTGGCGCTGACGATGGCAATCGCCAATGATTTCAATCGCTTCGAGGAGGAGGTATAGAGGTAAAGAGTGGTAGAGGTAGAACGGTTAAATGGTATACAGCTATAGCGTTATGCCGGTTGACTGCGATACCTCTATGCCGTTATA
>CAZEVY010000021.1:32236-36101 GCA_964515555.1 uncultured Solibacteraceae bacterium
TGGTATACAGCTATAGCGTTATGCCGGTTGACTGCGATACCTCTATGCCGTTATACTGGTGGGAACATGACCACCACGGTTATCGCCTTGACGAATCAGAAGGGCGGCTGCGGCAAGACGACCACTGCGGTCAGCGTGGCTGCGGGACTGGCCGGGGCGGGGAAGTCGGTGGTGCTGGTGGATACCGATCCACAGTGTAACGCCACCGACAGTTTCGGACTGGACCGGGACGCGTTGCTGGCCGAAGGGCGGTTCACGGTGGCCGACGCCTACATGGCGGGACGGCCGCTGGCGGAGATCGCGCTGGATTTCGGGGAGCGGTTCGAGGGGCGTTTGAAGCTGGTGGCGGGACATCGCGGGCTGGCGACGGCGCCGCAGCGTCTCGAAGCGGAGCTTCAGGCGGCGATCGCGCACGACGGGGCCGCGGAGCTGGACGCCGACGACCTGCGGAATCAGCATCGGGCGCGGCTGGGATTGTCGCTGGAGAGCCTGCGGGGGTCGGCGGACTTCGTGCTGATCGACACGCCGCCGGATCTGGGCTTCCTGATGACGAGCGCGCTGATCGCGGCCGACTATTACCTGATTCCGGTGTTTCCCTCCGGCTACGACCTGAAGGGGCTGGAGACGCTGACGATCACGGCGGGCAAGGTGCAGAAGCGGCTCAACGCCCGGCTGCGGCTGCTCGGGGTGGTGGTGGGCAACATGGATTCGACGGCGCGGCTGGACTCGGACATTCTCGAAATGCTGCGGCGCAATTTCGGCGAGGAGCGCGTGTTTCGCTCGACCATCAGCCGCAGCGTGAAGCATCGCGAGGCGCCGGTCTACGGGCGCACGATCTTCGAGCACGCCGCCGGGCAGGCGGCCGCGCTCCAGTTCGCCGAGCTGAGCCGCGAAGTGATCGCCAAGGTGGAGGCGGGAAAGGAGGCGTCCGCCCATGTCTAAGACCGAACGCGGGCTGCCGCCGGGTTTCGGATTGAAGCTTCCGCCGGCGCCGGTGGAGTTGGGCGACTATCTGGACGAGGCCGCACCGGCCCGAGTCGCTCCGGCGGCGGCGGCTCCGGCAGCGGCTCCGGTAGCGCCGGCCGCGCCGGTTCCCGTGGAGGCCGCCGCGCCCGAGCCCACGATCGAACCGGTACGGCGTCCGCTCGCCATTCCGCGAAAGCAGTTCAACATGTCGGGCGAGACTATGCGGATGCTCGACGAGCTGGTGGCGCATATCCGCCGACACAGCGCCGAGCGCGACGTGCGGGCGTCGGAGGTGTTCCACGCGCTGGTGATGGCGGGCCACGAAGTGCGGTCGTCGCTCGATCTGGGGCGAGTGGCCCCGCGGGGGCGCTGGGGGTCGGCGACGGCGGCGGCGCTGCCGGAGGCGTTGAAGGAGGCGTTCGAGCGCGCGATTGTGAGGAAGTTCGCCTAGACCGCGCCGGCTGGCGCGGGCTGTTACTTGGCCGCGAACTTGCGATAGAGGAACAGCAGCAGCATCGCGCCGATGACGGACATGATGAAGCCCGCGGTTTCGCCCTGGGCGTAAAGGCCGAGCGCCTTACCGAGGAAACTGCCGACGAAGGAGCCGGCGATGCCGAGCACGGCGGTGACGATCCAGCCGCCCGGGTCTTTGCCGGGCATGAGGAGCTTGGCGACGGCGCCGACGACCAAGCCGATGATACAGGTCCATAGCAGGGCCATGTGGGGTATCTCCTTTTGGGGCGATGAGCATATCACAAATTTAGAGAGGTAACGCGGGCCAGAAATCCGAGCGTCCCAGCGCGACGTAATACGATGATAGGAACCTGGAGAGGTGGCGGTGATGCACTGGCTGTCTGCGGTTCTTTTCGCGTTTGCGGTCCACGGCGCCGCCTTCGATCCGCCCATCACCTTCGAAGAGAATCGCGGCCAGTTCGATCCCCGGGTCCGGTTCACCGGCCGCGCTTCCGGCATGAACCTTCACATGCTGAGCGACAGGCTCGTATTCTCCTGGCACGGCGTGCGCGCGGGCAGCATCATCTGGAAGAACGCCAACCGCCGAGCCGCCGCCGAAGGGGTCGATCTTCTTCCGACGCGCAGCAACTACTATCCGGGCCCCGACCGTTCCCGCTGGATCGAAGGCGTAGGGCACTACGGCAAGGTGCGATACCGCGACATCTATCCGGGAATCGACCTGCTCTTCTACGCCGCGCCTTCGGGATTTGAGTTCGATTTTATCCTCGCGCCCGGCGCCGATCCCGCCCGCATCCGCTTCGAACTCGATTCCTTCGATGGCGTCGACCTTGCGGACTCGGGCGACCTGGTGCTTCGCTCCGCCTCCAATGAAATCCGCGTGCGACGCCCGGTCCTCCACCAGGGCGACACGCCTATCGACGGCGGCTTCCTTCGCATCGGCCGGCGCGAGTTCGGCATTCGCACCGGCGACTACGACCGCGCGCGCGAACTGACCATCGATCCCGTCGTCGTGTTCAACACCTACGTGGGCGGCACCGGCTTCGACACCGTCTACGATATTGCCGCCGATGCGGCGGGCAACCTGATCCTGAGCGGCTTCAGCGGCTCGGCGGGTTTGTTTCCGTCGACTGTGAACCGCCCGGCCACGGAGTCCTCGGGATTCGTCGCCAAGCTCAACGCCAGCGGCACGCAGTACATTTATGTGACCTACCTGGGCAACGCCAACAGTGTCCTGGGAGGGAACGGATCGGGCATCGCCGTCGACGCGCAGGGCAATGCTTACGTCACGGGATTCTCCGCGGGCGGACTGCCGGTCACCCCGGGCGCATTCCAGCCGGCGTTCGGCGGCATGCGCGACGCTTACGCCACCAAGATCGGTCCGACCGGTACGTTGATCTACTCGACCTATCTCGGAGGCACGGGATCGGACATCGGAAACAGGATCGTGGTGGACGCCGCGGGGAACGCCTACGTCGCGGGCAGCACCGCTTCGGGAAATTATCCGACGACCGCCGGGGCGCTGAAGACTCAACTCGGCGGCGTGAGCGACGCCTTCGTCACCAAGGTGAATCCGACGGGTACCGCGCTCGTTTACTCAACGCTCGTGGGCGGGACCGACAACGAAACCATGGGCGGCATCACCGTAGACAGCACCGGTGCGGCATACATCGTGGGTTCGACGACCTCGGCGAGTTTCCCGACCACCGCCGGTGTGTTGCAGGCAACCAAACGCGGGGCGGCGGGCGTCTGGTCGGCGTTCGCCGCCAAGCTGAATCCGGCGGGCACGAGCCTGCTCCTCTCCACTTTCCTCGGCGGGACGGGCCTTACGCAGGGCGGCGCAGTCGCGCTCGACTCGCAGGGGAACATTCACGCAGCCGGGCTTACACAAGCGGTGGACTTCCCGACCACTCCCGGCGTCGTGAAGGCGACCAGTTGTTGCGGCTCGCAGCACGTTTTCGTCAGCAAGCTGAATCCGCAGGCCACGGCGCTGATCGCGTCGACCTACTATGGCGGCACCGGCGAAGCGCTCGACTTCGCGAGCGCGATTCGTGTCGACTCGAACGGCGGCGTCTACGTCACCGGCGGCATCGGGGTCTCGACCTTTCCGAATCCCGGCCCCACCGACACTTTCCTGCGCGGCTTCCTTACCGTGTTTACCTCGGACCTCACGCGGGTGACCGATGTGTACAATGCCGGGCGCGGCACCGTCCTGTGGGGCGTGACTCTGCGGGGCACGCCGGCCGCGCAACCCGGGTCGCTGCGAGCGGCGTCGAGTGTGCGCGAGATCGTGAAGCAGCAGGCCGGCGTAGCGGGCCGCGCCGATAACTGCAATCAGACGATCACTCCGGGTGCGCCGGGCCAGGCATGCACGGCGACCACTTCCCACGGCATCGCCACGGTCGTCACCGCCGACGCCCCGGACCCG
>CAZEVY010000021.1:36201-41351 GCA_964515555.1 uncultured Solibacteraceae bacterium
GATTGGGACCCTTAAGAAAGACGAAGAACGGATACTGAGGTTCCGGGTCAAAGGCTTTGAGGGTGATCCGGGTGACAACACCGCGATCGCTGGAGGCGACATGCTCCAATCGTTCAGCGCGAAGAGCAAAAAGGTTTCCGGTGCGCTCCGCCCCCTTTACACCGATTTCGTCCCCACTGGCGGGCTGGTCCCAGACGTAGCCGTCGAGCCGCAGGGCCTCACGACCCCGGCGCCTGGAAGCCAGCCCGCGGCGGTCGTCGTATCCGCGAACCCGCAAGCCGACGCAGTGGACTTCGCGAGTTGCACGCCCGCAGCCGAGACGCCTTGTGTCGCCGACAACCGGGTCGCGCTACCTGCCGGATCGGCGCCCTCCCGCATCGCGATCGTCCAGACGATCCTCCAGGGCAAGGCCGTCCTCACGTTAAACAACGGCGCCGGGACCGTCAGCGTGATCGATCCCCAAAACGGCAGCGTGACCACGTCGAATGTCGGGCCGGCCCGTGGTGTGTACGACCTCCAGGTGTTCACGGCTAACGCACAGCAGCAGGTGGCCGTGCTCCGCAGCACTGTCGCCGTGCCGACCTCCATGGAGATCGCGACATTCGCCCTTCAGAGCGACCGGCGCCTGATCGTGCGCGAGATTCTGGCGCTTGCCAACCCGGGCTTTGCCCTCGCCGCGGGGGACGTCAACGGTGACGGCGCCACCGACCTGGTGGCGTCGAGTCCTGCCGCCGACGGAGTCTACCTTTACCTGAACACCGGCGGGACTTTCGGAACCGCCGTCAAGTACGACGCGGGAAAAACTCCCGCAGGCATCGTTTCGGCGGACTTCAACAAAGATGGATTCGCCGACGTCGCGGTCGCCAATACGACCGTCAACCAGGTGTCGCTCCTGTACGCCGACGGAAAGGGCGGTTTCGTTGCGCCGGTCAGCTACGGCACGGGAGCAACACCGGTCGCGATCGCCGCCGGCGACATCAATAACGACACCATCCCGGATGTGGTCGTTGGAAACCTTCAGGATCGTTCCCTCACGACGGTGATCAGCAACGGCCGCACATACGTGACGGAGGCGAGGCTGTTCGCCGGGGGGTTCCCGTTTTCTCTCGCCGTCGGTGACGTCAATGGCGACGGAGGCGCGGACGTAATCGCGGGTGTAGCGGCGCCGGACGGGGTGGCGGTACTCGCCACGTCGGCGCCGAGAATCGCGGGGGTCGCGAATGCGGCCAGTTACGCCGGGGGCGGCATCGCGCCGGGCGAGATGCTGGTGGTCGCCGGACTGGTGGGTCCGCAACAACTGGCGTTCTTGCAGGTTGAGGCGGGTAAGGTGACGTCGAGCACCGGCGGCACGCGCGTGCTGTTCGACAACGTGGCGGGAACGATGATCTACGCGCTGGGCAGCCAGACCAGCGTGATCGCGCCTTATTCGATCGCGGGCCGGGCGAGCACGAACGTCGTGGTGGAGTTCGAGGGACGCCGGTCGGCGGCCGTTGCGGTTCCCGTGGTTGCTTCGCTTCCGGGTCTGTTCTCGGCGAACGCCAGCGGCGCGGGTCAGGGCGCGATTGTCAATGAGAATTTCAGCATCAATTCGAGCGGCAATCCGGCCGACAAGAACTCGATCATCACGGTGTTCGGCACCGGCAGCGGACTCAACGATCCGCCGTTAACCGATGGCGAAGTGGGCGCTGTCCTCACGCGCCCGGTGCTGCCGTTCTCGGCGACCGTGGACGGCGCGAATGCCGACGTCGTCTACTTCGGCCAGGCGTTCGGACTGGTGGCCGGTGTGTTTCAGGCGAACATCCGGATTCCGGCGAGTGCGCGATCGGGGAACCTGGCGGTGCAAGTGACGGTCGGGGAGCGGCAGAGTCAGCCGGGGCTCACGGTGGCGGTTCGTTAGCCGGCTCCAGCTCCTGTCCGCACCGAGGAGTGGGTTCGGTTAAGGCGCGACCGCCAGACAGGCGACCGTGGAGCTCTCGAGTCGGCTCCGTTGCCGATGCGGGGCCGTCCGGCGATGGTCGTGGCCGTGAAGGAATGGGCGAAGAGCGCGGGAGCTGTCAGAAACGGGATCAGCAGGCGCACCAGGTTTTTTCGGGAAGTTCTTCGATGCCCCCGATACCCTCGCCAACGGTGGATGCTGTTCGTCACGATGCGGTGCGATTCACCGATTGTAGTAGTCTACGCGGCGTCCCGAGGAATGCATAGTTACAAACGCCGCAGCGCCCAAGGTGCGCAGCATCGAGGAGGGGCGTAGTGCCGTTCCACGAGCCGGGGCTGACGGCGCGAAGGCCGGACTGAACAAATACCGGACTTGAAGCCTACTCTCCAAGCAGGGCCGCGATGTCACGGCTGCCGTGCATGACACGAAGGATGAGCACTTCATCTCCTGCGATGCGGTAGATGACGATGTACTCTCCTACGGGAAAACTCCGCAACTCCGGACGTAAATCAGCATCACGCCGACGCCCCATCCGGGGGTGCTGTGCCAGCATCCAAAAACAGCCGGAGATCGTGTCGAGCAGGCGATCGGCGATTTCGATGCTGCCGCTCGCACGCGCAACGTAAAGCCAGATGTCGTCCAGCTCGGTTTCCGCTTCCGGTAGAAGACGGAATGCTGCCATCGTCAACCGTTGGTTTGTTTGGGTCCTAACCGAGCGAGACCCCGCCGTTTTATTTCCTCAGCGAGATCAGCCGCTTCCTGCGGCGTCGTAATCTTGCGGCCCTCGCCCCGCGCAAACGACGCCTCGGCCTGGTCGACGGCGGCAAGGATTTCAGCGCGGCGGCGTTCACGCTGCTCCCACAGCGATAGGGCGTCCCGCACCGCCTCATCCTCACGGGCATAGCGGCCCATTTCAATGGCCTGCCGGATAAAAGCCTTCTGGTCGTCTGTGAGTTGTACTTCCATCGGACATTCTCTATCTCCATCAAGGGTAAAGGATACTGGGCGGTTTGTCACGGTTTTCCGGCATGTCAATGGATAATGGTATTTCGTAACAGCGTGGGATACTGACCAGGAATGACGCAGATTGCGGTGGTGGGGCTGGGCTACGTCGGCTGCGTGACGGCTGCGTGCCTGGCGGAACTGGGTCACGACGTGACCGGAATCGACCGCGACGCGCACAAGGTGCGCAGCATCGAAGAGGGCGTGGCGCCGTTCCACGAGCCGGGATTGAAGGAGATCATCGCCGAGGCGCGCAAGGCGGGGCGGCTGCGCGCGACCGCCAACATGGCCGAGGGAATCCGCGAGGCGGACGTCGTCATGCTGTGCGTGGGAACGCCGTCGGAGAGCAGCGGCAATCTGAATCTCGAGCAGCTCGTCCGGGTGTGCCGCGAGATTCGCCCGCTGGTGGAGGCGCGGCGGAGGCCGCTGGTGGTGGCGGTGCGCAGCACGGTGTTTCCGGGGACCTGCGAGGACGCGCTGGCCGATGTGTTCGGCGGCGGCGCGAAGGTGAAGATCGTCTCGAACCCCGAGTTTCTGCGCGAGGGAACGGCGGTGGAAGATTTCCGCGACCCGTCGCTGATGGTGGTGGGCGGCGAGGATGGAGAGGCCGTCGAGCTGGTGGCGTCGCTCTACCAGAAGCTGGGCGTGGAGCCGGCGCGGGTCTCGCTGAGGACGGCCGAGATGATCAAGTACGCCTGCAACGCCTTTCACGCGCTGAAGATTTGCTTCGCCAACGAGATCGGGACGATCGCGGCGGAAGTGGGAGTGGACGGGGCGGAAGCGATGGCGACGCTGTGCCGGGACACGCGGCTGAACATATCGACGGCGTACCTGCGGCCGGGCTTCGCCTTCGGCGGATCGTGTCTCCCCAAAGATCTGAGAGCGATGACGTACCGGACGCATCGCATGAATCTGAATCTGCCGCTGCTCGAGGCGATCCTGGCGAGCAACGAGCGGCACCTGGAGCGCGCGATCGCGCGGGCGCTGGCGCTGCCCGCGGCGAGGATCGGGATTTACGGGCTGGCGTTCAAGGAGAACACCGACGATCTGCGCGAGAGCCCGGTGGTGGCGCTCGTCGAGCAGTTGATCGCCAAGGGCAGGGAAGTGCGCGTGTACGACGCGCACGTGCGGGTGGAGGCGCTGTACGGGAGCAATCTCAGTTTCCTGATGGGGCAACTGCGACATCCCGAGCAACTGATGGCGGCCGATCTCGATGAGCTGCTCCAGTGGTCCGAGTACCTGATCGTGACGCAGAAGCCGGGGCCGGAGGACGCGGCGCGGATCGCGGCGTCGGGGAGGAAAGTGCTGGACGTGAGGAAGGTGTCCGGTGGCAGGTGACAGGTGTTAGTCACGAGGCGGGGGCGGGGAACAAGCGGCGGTTTTCCAAGGACGTAGAGGCGGCGGGAGGATAGGCGCGAGGCGGCCGCCCCGGAGAATCGGGGCGATGAGAAGCTCCAGATTCTTTTGCGGGCTGGTCGCGGCCGGATTCGCGATCGTGGCCCAGACGGCGGTGGATCTGCGAACGCAGACCCGGAACGTGGACTTTTCGGCGGCGCCGGCGACCAAGCCGTTCAAGTCCGGGGCGGTGCTGCCGGGAACGTGCAGTCCGCCGGAAACCTTCTTTCTGACAACGGCGCCGGCGGGTCAGAACTTCTACGGCTGCTCGGCGGCCAACACCTGGTCCAAGCAGGGCGACTGCCCGACGTGCGTGCTGTTCTCCGGCGCGCAGACGCAGAACAGCGTCACGGTATACAACGCGTCCGGACAGCTCATCGCGTCGGGGTGTCAGGCGACCAGCGGCGGGCTGTCCTGCACGGTGGGGACGATCGCCTCGGGGGTGGAGCTGCCGGAGCTGACGGCGAACGGCAACAGCATCACGGCGATCTACGCGGCGGATTCGCAGGCCGCCAACGGGTGCGTGATCTGGCCGCAGGGCAATCCCGCGAACGGACAGGTCGCGACGGCCAGCGGGACGACGGCGACGCCGGCCGGCACGTCGCTGAGCTGCGTGGTGATGACCTGGGCGACGCCCTCGGGCGGCGGCGGCGGTACGGTCTCGAGCGTGTTCGGACGGACGGGCACGGTGGTCGCGCAGTCGGGCGATTATACGGCGTCGCAGGTGACCAACGCGGCGTCGACGACGACGGCGAATACGTTCGGGTCGGGATCGAAGCAGACGTTTCAGGCGTCGACGACGACGGCGGGCGCGCGG
>CAZEVY010000021.1:41451-59094 GCA_964515555.1 uncultured Solibacteraceae bacterium
GTCGACGACGACGGCGGGCGCGCGGGTGAGTCCGGCGGGACTGCCGACGACGCCGTCGGCGGGGGACCTGGCAATCGACTCGGGGGACGCCAACAAGCTGAAGTTTTTCGACGGCTCGGTGTGGCAGAATGCCATCGGCGGCGGGGCGGTGCTGAGCGTGTTCGGGCGGACGGGCGCGGTGACGGCGCAGTCGGGCGACTACACGGCGGCGCAGGTGACCAACGCGGCGTCGACGGCGTCGGCGAACACATTCACGGCGGGATCGAAGCAGACGTTTCAGGCGTCGACGACGACGGCGGGGGCGCGGATCGCGGCGGCTGCGCTGCCGACGACGCCGGCGGCGGGGGACCTGGCGATCGACTCCGGGGATTCGAACAAGCTGAAGTTTTACGACGGCGGCGCCTGGCGGGACACCGACGCGGTCGCGAGCGTATTCGGGAGATTGGGCGCGGTGACGGCGCAGGCGGGCGACTACACGGCGGCGCAGGTGACCGACGCGGCGTCGACGGCGTCGGCGAACACGTTCGCATCGGGGGCGAAGCAGATCTTTCAGGCGAGCGGGACGACGGCGGGGGCCCGGATCGCGGCCGCGGCGCTGCCCTCGTCGCCGGCGGCAGGGGATCTGGCGATCGACTCGGGGGATTCCAACAAGCTGAAGTTCTACGACGGCGCGTCCTGGCAGGACACGCTGGCGGGCGGCGGCGGCGGAGCAGTCTCGAGTGTATTCGGGAGAACGGGCGCGGTGACGGCGCAGGCGGGCGACTACACGGCGGCGCAGGTGACCAACGCGGCGTCGACGGCGTCGACGAATACGTTCACGGCGGGGGCGAAGCAGATCTTCCAGGCGAGCGGCGCGACGGCGGGCGCGCGGATCGTGGCGGCGGCCCTGCCCTCCTCGCCGGCGGCGGGGGATCTGGCGATCGACTCGGGGGATTCCAACAAGCTGAAGTTCTACGACGGCGCGTCCTGGCAGGACACGCTGGCGGGCGGCGGCGGCGGAGCGGTCTCGAGTGTATTCGGGCGCACGGGCGCGGTGACGGCGCAGTCGGGCGACTACTCGGCGGCGCAGGTCACCAACGCGGCGTCGACGGCTTCGGCGAACACCTGGACGACGGGCGATCAGAACATGAGCGCGGCGGCGTCGCTGCGGGCGCCGGCGTCCGCGGGGTTCGCGCCGACCATCGACGGGAGCATCGGCTACGACAGCACGCAGGAGAAATGGGTCGGCGGGGGCAACGGCTTGACGGGATCGTTCCCGCGGGTGCTCACCGTGACGCGGCCGGTGGAGGCGCTCACCAACTCGACCACGGCGCAGCAGAACTTCACGAGCGTCTTCACGATTCCGGCGAACTACCTGGTCACCGGGAAGGTGCTGCGGGTGAGCATCCTGTTCGAGTTTGCCACCGGGTCGACGGCGCAGTCGCAGCGCTACGCCCTGAAGCTGGGATCGACGACAGTGTTCGACCAGGGCGCCGCGCAGACGCCGGGCGCCAATACGACCCGCAACGCATGGCTGGAGTTCCTGATCGTGGGGACGGCGGCGGCGGGCGCGTCGGTGGCGGTGGAGACGTCTTCGGTGTCGCCGGGCAACTGGCCGCCGGCGACCAGCAGCCTCGGCGCGACGGCGCAGCCTGTGAATCTGGCGACCAACGGCTCGCTGACGATCGTGCCGGCCATCACCTTCGGCGGCACGGCCACGACCAACACGGTGACGCTGCGGGTGGCGATGGTGGAGGAGTTGAATTAAGGAGGTCCGCTCCCTTTGGTCTCTGTAACGGGGTGGGCGGCGCGTGGCGGGGGTGGCGGTGGCGCGGCTTTGATACGCTGAGCCTTATGGTTCGCGCAGTGCTGCTGTCGCCGATGCTTTTCGTGGCCTTCGCCCTGGAGAACGGAGTCATTCTGCAGGAGCGAAGCGGCGCCGACCAACCGGCGCACCCGGTGATTCTCTCGACCTGGTTCATGGCCGGCGAGTTCGCTGCCGGACACTGCGCCCAGCCCCGCATCGACGGCGAGCCGGCGGCGGTCTGGCAATGCACGCCCAAGACCTGGTGGCGGGACGGCCGCAGCGCGCCGCTGGCGATCGCGGCGGTGGCCAATCCGGTCTCGACGAGGTGCGACCGCGAGACGCCCTGTCCGACTCCCTATGTGCGGGTCGTGGTGAAGCACGGGTTTCTGGACGGCGAACGGGTGACGATCAGCGGCGCGCGCGGGGCCACCGAGATCAACGGGACCTGGACGGTGATCGACCGCGACGACGCCGGGTTTTCACTGGCGGGGCTGGCGCGGGCAAAGTCCTACGCGGGCGGCGGGGTGGCGGCGGGGCCGGCCAACGGGTCGTTGCGTCACGCGATCTTCGCGTTTCCGGCGGCGTTGAAGGCGCGCGGCGAGCGCAGGGTCGATTTCATCGGCTCGGAGAAGTACTGTCACCTGGGCGGCCAGCGGGTGTGCGAGGCGGCGGCGCTGACCAAGGCGCAAATGCTGGCGTTCAACGAGTCGCGCGCCGGGGCCGGCGACGGTTGGGGGGCGTCGATGGAGGCGGGCGCCGAGGGGATCCTGGCGCCGGGAGCGACACGGGCGCGCTACACGATCTCGGCGCGGCAGATGCTGGCCGACTGGAACGGCGTGGAGTCGGAGTGCGGCGTGCGGTACTGGCTGCGGGGTCCGGTGGCGACGCAGGTGATCGTCGAGGATCGATGTCTTGGGGATCCGCCGAGGTACGATTTCGGCTGGAAGTACCCAGAGCCGGCGAGGCTGTGGCTCGGGAGCGGCCCGCTGCGGGCGACCGACACCAGAATCCGGGTGCAGAAGGGTCGCGCGACGGGCTGGAATTTCGAGAAACCGGTGCTGGCGCACGTGCGGCGCGGCGCATCCTCCAACGAGATGGTGCGCGTTTGCGGCATTGACACGGCCCCGGCGACGCACGACGAGCTGCTGGTGTGCGAGGACGGACAGGGCGGCCGCGGCCATCTGGGCTCCAAGCCGCAGGGCTTTCCGATCCAGGGGATTGTTGTATCGGCGATCCAGGCCCGGGATCCGGAGCCGGGCAACCGGCAGCTTCACCCCTACTTTATGCTGACGTTTCCCTCCGGCTGGCGGGGCGTGAAGATCGACTACATCGTGGAGAACACCTCGATCACCAGGCTGGGCGGGGCCTGGTTCTCCTGGACGCTGCGGGCGGGGGCGGCGCTCGACACGGTGAAGTTCAAGACCGGAGTGGCGGCCGAGACGGACTTGAAGCCCGCCGAGGAATTTTGGATGAACACGGCGTCGCGGATCCGCAAGACGTTCTGGGACGGGCGCGATCCGGACTGGTTTTGCGAGGGCGGCTCGGGCCAGGATCCGTGCAAGAGCGGGACGCGCGCGATGCGGACGCGGATCGACCACAATCTTCCGTACAAGATCGCCGCCGGGCTGCTACCGCCGATCGACCTTGACACGCGGATGCCGACCGGAGGAGTGTGGGAGCGCGAGTACCGCGCGTTCCTGGCGGGCGACCGGGGCGACGTCGGCGTATCGCGGCATTATCCGCAGCCGGGATTTCCGGGCGATCGCTGGCGGATTCAGGGGCTGTCGAACTTTCACAACAATCGCGAGGGACTGCCCAACGGCGCATTTCCGGAGCGCGACATGCCGAGTGGGGAGCAGGAGGAAGGCGGGGTTCTGCCGCGCCGGTTGGCCCGCTTCGTGGCCAGTTGGGACAACTCCGATTACGGCTGGGAGATCCTGTTCGGCACCAGCGTGCCGGGCGGCGGCGGGCTGGCGGCGGCGGCGGCGCACATCCCGGTCCACTACCGGGAAACGGACGCGGTGCGGGGCAGGGGACTGCGGCCCTTCACGACCGCGACTTCGGGGCGGGCGTTCGGGCGACCGCTGAGCATCGACGCGCGGCCGTCGATTTACGTCAGCCAGGGGCGATCGCGGATCATCGAGATGACGGAGCCGCCGGACCGTCCCGGCTTGGCCTGCGGCAGCCCGCAGGATTTCAACGCCTGGTGCTATCACGAAGCGTCGATGGACGGGATGACGCTCGACCAGGCGCATCAGCATCTGTACGCGCACGTGGTCTACGCGATCACGGGCGATTACTACTGGCTGGAGGAACTCCAGTTCTGGGCGGCGGCCAACCTGGCCTGGAAGAATCCGGAGGTGTGGAGCCCGCCACGGGGATATCCGATCGGCGCGCGGCGGCGGCGCGACTGGGGCTACCAGTCGGCCTACAATCTGATCCGGGTGATGACGTGGCCGCTGCTGACGATGGTCGACGCGGCGGCTCAGACGCCGAACGTGCCGCAGTTCGGCGCCTCTACGATGCCGGAGCTGCACTACTTCCAGTCGAAGCTGGCGCGGCAGTTTCAAATCGAGGAAGGGAGATTGGGGATTCGCAACGGCCACTTCCCCTGGATGAATGCGGACTGTTCGGGCGTGGCGGCGGCTACCACCAACGACCCATCGTGCTGGGGTTTCCTCGACCAGGGGCGGGGATTCAAGAACGAGCTGCCGGTTTTGGCCAGCGGCGAGCGGATTCCGGGCAACGACACCACCATCATTCACCAGAAAACGGACGGCTACACCAACACCTATCAGTATCCGTATTACTACGCGGTGCTGGACCGCATGCGGTTCCTGGGATTTCCGCATGGCGAGCATGTGCTGCGCAAGGCGGCGCGGTACGCGCTGGGCCGCGTGTTGAACAAGGACGCCAACCCGGCGCACGTGGCGGCGTATCGCGAGGCCAACCGCGCCAAGGAGACCTGTGAGATCGGCTGCGAGCCAGGGAATCCGTTCTTCCAGACCTTCCGGGAGGTCACTGCCAGCTACACACCGGAGGTGCGCCAGTACAAGAACTTCTCCGACTTCGGGGGCAGCCGCGAGGCGATCGGCTCCGGCTACGTGAACTACTGGCGCGGCGGGCTGGCGCTGTTGACCGATTTTACCGACGACACCTCGCCGGGCTGCACGCCGCTGGAGCGGCCGCCGCGAGGCTGCGCCGGCCAGGCGGCGTTCGATCTGGTGGATTCGATGATGCGCTTCAAAGAGCGGCTGCCGGCGCACCCGAAATGGAACTTCGTCCCACGATTGAAGATTCGCGAGGCGCGAGGGGAACCATCGGCGACCTCGGCTGTCATCCGATACCTCGCGCCGACCGAGGACCGTTGCCGCGTCGAGGCGATCGACGGCGCCGGCGCGTCCGCGCCAGCCGTATCCGACAATGGCTCCCGGGCTGAACGCGAGGTTCGGCTGGGGGGGCTGAAGGCGGGATCGGCCTACCGGGTGCGAATCACCTGCGGACCGAAATACGGGGCCTGGACGGGTACCGTTCGGGCGCAGATCGAGGTTCGAACGCCGTAGTTTTCGCGGGCGCTCCCCGGGGTCGAGGGGGGCGCCGGGCGCCAGTCACCCCCGTTTACATCCTTTTGCGTGCCACGATTTGAGACACTTATGAGAAGTTCTTGAAAACGGGTCAGGGCCCGAGGGGTGAGAATCGGGGGCGGGTTTGTATGCGTATTGGGTACATCGGAATGAGAGGCCTGGAACGGGCGGTAAGATCGGGGGCGCTGCTGGCAGCGGCCGCGGCCGGCGTCTGGGCGTTGGATAACTCGGTCACCCTGGTGGAGCGGACCGGACAGCCGCAGAGCAACCGTCCGACGATCCTTTCCATGTGGTTCGCCAAGGGAGAGTTCACGGCCGGCCACTGCGCCAAGCCCAGAGTCGACGGCCTGGACGCGGTGCAATGGCAGTGCGATCCCAAGGTCTGGTGGCGGGACGCGGAGACCTTCCCGGAGCTGGTGGCGGCCATCAGCAACCCGAACCCGGCCGGACGTTGCGTCAACAGCGGGACCTATCCTCCGTGCGATACACCCTATCTGCGCGTGACCTTCGCCAATAACTTCTACGACGGCGAGACGGTGAGGATCTTCGGCAGCACGAGCTGTCCGGCGATCAACGGGACCTGGCACATCACCGACCGCGACGACGCGGGCTTCTCGATCCCCCTGGGCACACAGACGTGCACCTATACCGGCGACGCGCTGCTGGCGGGGCCGGCCAACGGATCCCTGCGGCACGGCATCATCTCTCTGAAGATGGACCTGGGCGCGGGAGCGTCGCACAAAGTCGATTTCATCGGAACGCCGGACTACTGTCACATGGGCGGCGCCGTGGCGTGCCGGTCGGCGTCGCTCACCAAGGCGCAGATGCTGGCGTTCAACGAGAGCAATGCGGGGGCCGCCAACGGTTGGAACGGGCTGATGGAGCTTACGGCGCCGGTGCGGGCGGGTTCCACAGGCACGCTGACGGCGAACGCGCGGACGATCCTATCGCAATGGAACGGCCTGGAGAGCTACTGCGGGGTTCGCTACTGGCTGAAGGGACCGGTGGTCACGCAGGTGATCGTCGAGGACAACTGTTACCCGACGGCGGGCAATGCGCCCCCCTACGACATGGGGTGGGCGTGGCTGGATCATACGACCATCTACACGGCCAGCGGCGGGGTGGTGAGCGGCGCCTCGACGACGCTTCCGATCGCCAAGGGCGGCGCCGCCGAAGTCGACTTCGCGACGCCGGTGATCGCGCGCATCTCGATCTCGCCGTCGATCACCACCCAGAACACGCCCTCGGCCAACACGCTCTACGAGCACGTGCGGCTGTGCGGAATCGACACCTCCAACGCCGGCTTCGACCTGCTGATCGCCTGCACCGACGGGCAGGGCGGGCGCGGCTTTTATAACACGCCCGCGAAGGCATGGACGGCGGGCACCATCGTGGTCTCCTTTTTCCAGGGCAAGAATCCGGTCGACGACACGCAGCGGAATCTGCACCCGATGTTTGTGCTGACGTTCCCGAACGGCTGGCCCGGCGTGCGCGTGGAGTACATCATCGAGAACGCGGCCAGCAACCGGGTCAGCGGAAGCTGGTTCGGACTGACGATCCGGGACGGCGCCACGGCAAGCACGATCAAGTACAGGACCGGGCTGCCGGTGTCGAGCTTCGCGACGGCGCCGGCGGTACCGTTCTGGATGAACGTCGCCTCGCGGCTGCGGAAGACGTTCTGGAGCGGGAGCGACCCGGAATGGTACTGCGCCGGAGGGTCGGGACAGGATCCGTGTCTGACGGGCGAGCGGGCGCTGCGCGTGCGCAACGGCTACAACCTGACCTACATGGTGGCGGCGGGCGCCGTGCCGCCAATGGACGAGTCGCTACCCATCGACCTGACGGACGATCTGGACACTACCACCAGCGAGTCCGGCAAGAACCTGCACTACGCCTGGCTGGGGTTCCGGCAGTCGGACCGCGGCGAGATCGGCGCTTCGCGGAATCATCATGCCGCCAACGGGCTACCGGTTTTCACGGCCTGCAACTGTCCGGAGACCTGGCGGATCATGGGGCTGGGCGTCTGGTGCAACCGCGAGCTGTATCCGGGATCGGGCGGCAACTATCCGGAGCGCGATCAGCAGAACGGCGCGCGGCAGGAGGAGGGCGGCTGGCTCAATCACCGGACGGGTCTGTTTCTGCGCACCATGGCGGCCTCGGACCGGATGTGGGAGGTGATCTTCGGAACCAGCGTTCCGGGCGGCGCGGGCATGGCGCAGGTGCAGTCGCACATGCCCAACCACTACTACGAGAGCGAGAAGGGCGGCAGCGACCGGGGCAGCCGGAACTTCACGCGCAACGTCGGATCGCAGCAGATGGCCTACGGGCGGCCGATCAGCCTGCACGTGCACCCCAACGGCTACTACGGCTTTCCCTACACCGGCGTCTCGGCGTTCAACGCGGACCTGGTGCACGCCACCGGGGCCGGGGCCAGTTCCGGCGCGGCGTCGCTGAAGTGGACCTCGTGGGTGACGTCGATCGACCGGATCGGGCAGGACTACGCGCATCAGCAGAACTACGTTTCCAAGGCCTACATGATCACCGGCGACTACTACTGGCTGCGGGATCTGCAAATGTGGGGTCTGCTGGCGCCGGCCCAGGTCAATCCGGGCACGGACTCGATACCGCTCTTCAACAACAGCACGCGTGCCGCCGGAGTCCGTCGTCACGCGCACTGGGGATTCTTCGCGCCCACGGGCCTGATCCGCACCGCGGCGCTGCCGATGCTGCACAGCATCGAGGCGCTCATCTGGACGCCGAACGAGCCGCAGTTCGGCGAGGCCTCGACGCCGGAGCTGCACCTGCTGGCGGCTATCATCGCCAAGAACAACCAGGTCGAGGAGGGACGCTTCAACATCACCAACGGAAAGTATCCGCCGCCGCGAACCAGCTCCTGCGTCAGCTACCCGAACGCCACCACCAACGACCCCTGGCTGTGGGGACGCTGCGACATGGGACTGGGGCACACCCTGTTGAACCGCACCAATCCCCTGTGGATGCTCTCGTTCGGAGATCCGGCGGCCAATCCGGAAGTGGATGCCGCCGTGGCCTCATCGCAGACCAACATTTATCAGTTCGGCTATTACTACGTCGGCCGGTACATGATGGAGCGTGCCGGCTGGACGCACGGAACGACGCTAATCCGCGAGGTGGCAAAATACGGCGTCAACGCGGCGTTGAACATCAACATCAATCCGTTCCTGCTGGCATCGTATTACGTCCCAACCCTGGACAGGTCGACTCCGTTTCAGCCCTACCAGACCTTCGGCGATTATTTCAACGCCTTTCGGGCCACGGCCAAGGTGTGCACCACCTTCACCTGTTTGAGCCCGAACCGGGTACTGCCGGGCAACGGCTACACATATTACTGGAACGGCTTCCTGGCGATGCTCGACATGATGGACGTTTCCGACCCGGTCTCCATTGGGTGCCGTCCCTTGGAGGTGCCGCCCAACGGCTGCACCGCCGAGGCAGCCTACCTGGCGCACAGGTCGCGGCTCAACAACTTCAACGCCTTCGGGAATTTTCCCAAGTGGTTCTTCGCGCCCCGGAAGATCCGCGACCTGGTGGTGAACCCAGGCTCGACGACGGCGACGATCGCCTATCGCGCGCCTTCGGGCTCGGCGCGCGTGCGTGTGTCGCCCTTCATCCATCCGACGTCGGACGATTCGGGCGACCCCAGCGACGGCGGCACCGGCGGCGTCAACCTGACCGGCCTGGCGCCCTCGACTACCTACTTTGTCCGCATCACCGACAGCGCCGACCCCGGCACGCGCCAGCTGTTCACCTTCCGGACGCTTACCGGCGGCACCGACATCACCCCGCCGGCGCGATCCAACGGCGCGCCTTCCGGGCAGCTTCCCTCCGGCACCACCACGGCCCTGCTCACGATGAGCACCGACGAGCCCGCCATCTGCCGACTCGGTCCGATCCCCAACACGCCGTTTCCGCAGATGCCGCGCGTATTCGACATCACCGGCGGCGCCTCGCACACGGCCACCGTCACCGGCCTGGTCGACGGCTCCAGCTTCAGCGCCTTCGTGCGCTGCATCGACGGCTCCAACAACGCCAACACGACCGACTTCGTGATCACATTCGATGTGGCGGGGTCGGCCGGCCGCCGGCTGCGCGGTTTCCTGCGCGGGGGGATTCAGTAGGAGCTGGACTGGACCGCGCCCGTCTCGGCCGCAGCCCGGAATCGGGTGGTACAATCCCTGCGATGCCGCGCGGTCCGCTGGCGTGGTGGTGCGCGGTCGGGTTTCTCACGCTGGCCGCGCTGGCGCTGCGGCTGTTCCTGTTCATCGGCTATCAGGGCTTCGACGACCGCACCTACATCTCCTACGCCTGGTTCTTCACCCAGGGCGGCGACTTCGCCGCCGCCGGCATCCGGGACAACTGGATCGGCCGAGTCGGCGCCTGGATGCCGCTGGCCGCGAGTCTCCAGCTTTTCGGAAGCTCCGAGGCGAGCCTGGCGATTCCCTCGCTGATCGGTTCGACCGGCTGCACGCTACTGACCGCCGTGATGGGGCGGGCTTTCTTCGGCGCGGCGGCGGGGCTGGGCGCGGCGTTCCTGTACGTGTTCTTCCCGCTCGACCTGCTTTACTCGACGCGGATGTACCCGGACCTCTCGATCGCGCTGCTCTCGACGCTGGCGTGGTATCTGTTCGTGCGGGGGGCGCGCAACGGCCGCCGCCGCACGCTGCTGGCGGCGGGGCTGGCGATCGGCGCGGCCTACCTGGTGAAGGAAACCGCCGTGATTCTGGGGATTCCGGCGTTGTGGTGGTGGCTGAGAAGGCAGCGGCGAGGCGTTGTGTGGGCGCTGGCGCCCGTGATCGCCGGGTTCGCGATGTGCCTGGCGGCGGAAACGGCGTTCTGGAAAGCGCGGACCGGAGATCTCTTGTACCGGTATCGCGGGCTGTTGACGCGCCAAGCGACGTTGTCGGCCCTGCCGGCAGCCGAGGCCCGAACCTGGTTTCCTCAACCCCTCCCGACTGAACGCTTCCGGGCCGAGAATACTTTCCTGGACGCCGCGCTGATGTACGCCACGAACGAAGAGTTCGGCCTCCTGTTCCTGATGGCGATTCCTCTGGCGGTTCAAGCGATTCGGAGAGCCAGGGACGAACACGGACTGGGTCTCCTCTTCCTCTCGGTTTCGCTGGTGCTGCTGTTCGTTCCCTTGCAATGGCCCTTCACGATTCCGCGTGATCCGCGATATCACAGCGTAGTGGCGCCGGCAGCGGTGCTCCTGGTGGTGCGCTGGCTGTGGGAGCTCGACCGCCGGCGGCGAGCGGCGGCGGTCGCCGTGCTCGTGCTTTCGTGGCTGCCGTGCATCTACGCCGGCTACGCGTCGTCGCGGATCGCCACCAAACGCGCCGTGGCGCGCTATGTGGCGGCGCACCCCGGCGAGCAATTCTGGCTCTCCAACCCGTCGGCCGCCGACGCCATCCTTCTGAATCGATTCCGAGCCGATCTCCGGATCGGCGTGCACCGGATTCTCGAACCGCCGACGCCGAGGCCGTTCCTGAGCAACTTTCTCCGATGCCTGCGGCCGGAGGCGCCCACGGCCGCCGAAGCGCCGGCGATCCGCTCGGGGCGCGTCGTCTTCGTGCGCGTGGGCGAGCCGCGCGCCGTGGCGGAGTCGCTGACGAAGCGGCTGCCGGCGGGGTGGCGTGCAATCGACGTGCTGGCCGATGAGAACGGCGCGCCGGGTTTTCTTCCCGAGGGGCTGCGGAGGAGGCTGTCGCCGGCGCGGGCCGAGGTGGCGGTGGTGTTCGCGGCGGGGCGATAGCCCCTAGCGCCCCCACTTGCGGGCGATGTACCAGTCCATCAGCCGCGGCATGAGAAACTCCATCGTCATGAAAATCTTCCCGATGGCGGGAACATAGACGTTCCGCGATCGCGACCGCAGGCCGCGCAGAATGCCCTCGGCGACGGCCTCGGGAGAGACCACCCGCCGGATCGCGGCCACGTCCCCGGGCGCGACGCCCGCCAGCACGTTCTCGCGAAAGCGCGTGTCGACGATGCCCGGGCACACCTTCATGACGTGGATGCCGTCGCGCGCCAGCTCGCGCCGTTGCGAGTCGCTGACGGCGTGCATGGCGAACTTCGAGGCGCAGTAGACCACCGACCAGGGCAGCGACACCACGCCGCCCACCGATCCCAGGTTGACGATCGCGCCCGAGCGCTGCCGCCGCATGACGGGGATGACGAGCTGGGCCAGCGCCAGCGGCGCGACGACATTGACGTCGAAGAGCCGCCGGGTGAGGTCGATTGGTACGGTCGAAGGCGGCGCGTAGAGTCCCACCGCGGCGTTGTTCACCAGCACGTCGATGCGTCCGAAGCGCTCCACGGCCAGCTCGACGATGCGCCGGCGCACGCCCTCCCCGCCGATGTCGCCGACGGCATGGGCGACGCGATCGCCTTCCGCCAGGCTGCCGGCCGGCGCCACAAGGGCGGAGAGCACCAGCCGCGCCCCTTCGCGGAGAAAGGCTCGGGCGCAGGCGGGCGCCGATCCCTTCGGATGCGCCGGTGACGATAATCACGCGGTCCTGGAAGTTCATGGAAGTTGGCGTACCGTCCCGCTACGCTCGCGGCCCGGCGCCGCGGCGAGAAATTCGCGGATGGCGTCGACGCATCGGGAGGCGGCGCGCCCGTCCCACAGCGGCGGCACGCGGCCCGTCTTCGGCGCGCGAAGATGCGCCTCCCAGGCCTCCAGGATGCTTTCGCGGGTGGCGCCGGCCAGGCGGTTGCTGCCCTGGGTGACGGTGACGGGCCGCTCGGTGTTCTCGCGCAGCGTCAGACAGGGGATGCCGAGCGCGGTGGTCTCTTCCTGGATGCCGCCGGAGTCGGTCAGCACCACCGCCGCTCCGCTCATCAGCGCCAGGAAATCGAGATAGCCGAGCGGCTCGGCGACCCGCACCGACGGAATTCCCCGCGGGCGCAGCTCCGCGAGCCTCGCGGCGGTCCGCGGATGCACGGGGAACCAGAGGGGTTGATGGCGCGCGACGATTTCGAGGGCCGAAAGAATGCCGTCGAGCAGCGCCGGATCGTTGACGTTCGAGGGGCGGTGCAGCGTCACGACGCCGTAGGGAGCCTCCGGCGGCGGGTCGAAGGGAGAGGGGAGCCGCCGCGCGCGCTCGAGATTCTCGAGCAGTGTGTCGACCATCAGGTTCCCCACCACCGCCAGCCGCGGCTCCGGCACGCCTTCGCGCAGCAGATTCTCGCGGCCGCCCTCCTCGGTGATCAGAAACAGGTCGGAGATGGCGTCGGTGACGAGGCGGTTGATCTCCTCCGGCATCGACCGGTCGAAGCTGCGCAGTCCGGCTTCGACGTGTACCACCGGAATTCCGAGCTTGGCGGCGGCGAGCGCCGAGGCCGCCGTGGAATTGACGTCGCCCACCACCACCAGGGCTGCCGGGGCTTCGCCGGTCAGCACGGGCTCCATGCGCTCGAGGATCCGCGCCGTCTGACGGGCGTGGGAGTCCGAGCCGACCTCCAGCCGGTGCGCGGGCTGGGGAATTCCGAGGTCGCGGAAAAAGGACTCCGACATGCGGTCGTCGTAGTGCTGTCCGGTGTGCACCAGCACCACGTCGAAGCCGGCGGCGGCAAGCGCGCGCGTCAGCGGCGCCAGCTTCATGAAGTTCGGACGCGCCCCGCCGACGCAGAGGATCTTCCGGCGCGTCACGAGGCCACCATTCCCCGCAGCAGCCCGGCGAGAGTGGCGGCCTGACGCCGGCCGTCGAAATTATCGAGAAACCAGGCGTTGGGCCGCGCTTCGGCGGGCGGCGTACGCAAGAAATCGAGCAGTTTTCCGTCGAAGGCGTCGGCCGAATCCTCCGGATAGAGAAACGCGGCTGGCACTTCCGATCCGCGGATAATGCGCTCGACGATGGAGTCCGGCGGAATCACCGCGAGAATCGAACGGCCCGCGCGCAGATAATGAAACATCTTGCCGGGGGCCCCGTAGCCGGAGTTCATCTCGTTGGTGTCGAGCAGCAGCAGGTAGTCGCTTTCGGCCAGGCGCTCGAGCGCCTCCCGGTGCGGCACGACGCCGGGGGTTTCGAGACATCCCAGCGCGCGCAGCCGCTCGAACGACGCCAGCGGCCGCACGGCGGGATCCTCGGAGATCGGCCCGAACACGCGTATGCACAGCGAGGCCGGGTCGAGCCGCCCGGAACCGGTCAGCCGCTCGATCGACTCCAGCAGCAGGTGCGGATGCCGGCGTCCGTAGATCGTCCCGGTATAGGTGAGCAGGCGGCGGGCGCGCGCCTCAACGGGACGGACGGGAATGTTCTCCTCGGGATCGTAGCCGTTCCAGAGAACGTGCATCTTGGAGGCGTATTCGGGATACTTTCCTTTCCAGGCGTCCACGATCCCGTCGGTCACCGCGATCAGCAGGCGCGCGTCGCGGAAAATGCGGCGCTCGGCCCAGGGTTCGTGCCGCAGGCCGCGCCGTCCGCGAAAGGCGTTGCCCACCAGCGGATCGCGGAAGTCGGCGGCCCAGGCGAGGCCGCGCCGCCGCGCCAGCCACTGCGCGGCCAGATGATTGCTCAGCGGGGGGAACGTCGAGAGCAGCGCGCGCACCGGATGTTTCTCCACAATCTCGCCGGCGGCCGCCACCGCGTGGGGCGCCCAGGGTAGCCGCTCGTTGTGCGGCACCATACGCTGTACGATGCGCGCCGCCCCTTCCACTACGCGCGCCTTCCAGGACGGATCCCGGGGCGCGTGGTGCACGTTGTTCATCTCGACCCGCCCGAACTCGCTCGCGCACACCACGTGCGGGACGACGCCGTTATCGGGAAGGTACTTCCAGAAGCGCAGCGGGCGGTGGATTCCCGTGCTCGCCGACGGCGGGAAATTATACGCGAACAGGACAATGTGCAGCGGCTCTCCGGTCGGCATCAGAACATCACATAAACCGACTCGGAGACCTGCTCCTCGACCTCGGCCGCGACCGGGTGGGCCAGTCCGGCGGCGATCAGCCTGGCGATCACCGGCTCCAGGGCGCGCGCCGCTTCGCGCCCGTGCCAGTTGGCGGTCAGCGCGCGCGCGAAGCGCCGCGGATCGGGATTCTCGGTGGCGAGCGCCGGAGGAGTCTCGAACAGCGGACGAAGCCGCGCCGGCTCGCCCGCGTCCGTCCAGGTCGATGACACGGCGTCGGCCTTGGCGCCCACGGCGACCTCGCCGTCGGCGCGCAGCCGTCCCGCGGCCGGCCAGAAGTCGCGCGTGAAGATCTCGCTCAGCTCGCCGAGCAGCTCCGCCGGTTGCTCCTCCGGCGCCGCCGTCGCGATGTCTTCGTTCTCCAGGCCCTCGCCCTTGCCTTCATGCCAGGGCGGCTGATCGTCCTTCACCAGGATGCAGTCGCCCAGCGCCAGCACGTCCATCTCGGTGCGCATGAAGCAGCGATAGGCGTCCTGCGGCGTGCATACGATCGGCTCGCCGCGCACGTTGAACGACGTGTTGACCACCACCGCGCAACCCGTGTCCCGGCGGAAGCGGTCGACCAGGTCGTAGAACTCCGGGTGATGCTCGCGGCGAACGGTCTGCACGCGCGCCGAGTAGTCGACGTGCGTGATGGCGGGCACGTCCGACCGCAGGCGGCGGACCACGGGGAGCAGGTCGTCGCCCTCGGCCGGCGTGGCGTCGAGCGGCAGGCGCCGCGAGGCCCGCACCGGGGCGACGAGCAGCATGTAGGGGCTGTCGCGGTCGAGCTCGAAATAATCGCCGGCGTGTTCGGCGAGCACCGCCGGGGCGAACGGGCGGAACGACTCCCGGTACTTGATGCGCAGATTGAGCGACGCCTGCATCTCGGGGTTGCGCGCGTCGCCCAGAATCGAGCGCGACCCGAGCGATCGTGGCCCGAACTCCAGGCGTCCGGCGAAGTGGCCCACGACCTTGCCTTCGGCCAGTTTCGACGAAAGGAACGCGTTGCGCTCCTCGCCCGTCATCCTGCGGTACGGGTATCCGTAGGTCTCCAGGTATCCTTCGATCTCGCCGTTGTGGAATGCCGGCCCGAGATACGATCCGCCCTGCGCGGCTTTTCCGGCCGGCGGCGTGCGGTCGCGCTCGAAGTAGTTGTGCCAGACGTCGAGCGCGACGCCCAGCGAGCAGCCCGAATCGCCGGCCGCCGGCTGAATCCAGATGTCCTCGAACGGACCTTCCCTCAGCAGCCGCCCGTTGGCGACGCAGTTGAGCGCCACGCCTCCGGCCAGGCACAGCTTGCGCTCACCGGTGAGCGCGTGCGCCGTCCGCGCCATGCGCAGCATGGCCTCCTCGGTGACCGCCTGAATCGACCGCGCGATGTCGATCTCGCGCCGCGTGATGCGGCTCTCCGGCCGCCGGCGCGGGCCGCCGAACAGCTCGTCGAACTTCGGCGACGTCATCGACGACTCGCGCAGGAAGGCGAAGTAATCGAGATTCAACCGCACCGAGCCGTCGGCCTTGAGGTCAACGATCTCGTCGAGGATGCGCTGTTGATACACCGGCTCGCCATAGGGCGCCAGGCCCATCATCTTGTACTCGCCGGAGTTGACCTTGAAGCCCGTGAAGTACGTGAAGGCCGAGTACAGCAGCCCGAGCGAGTTCGGAAACCGCATCTCCTTCAGGAGCCGCACGCGGCTTCCCTCACCGCGTCCGATCGACGCCGTGGCCCACTCGCCGACGCCGTCGATGGTGAGGATCGCCGCCGAATCGAACGGCGATGGATAAAAACAGCTGGCCGCGTGCGATCGGTGGTGCACGCCTTCGAGCACCGGTCCGTCATAGCCGAGATACTCGCGGATGAGCCGCGGCAGGTGCAGCTTCAAGCGCAGCCACGACGGCATGATCTTCCGCCACATGGCCTCGGCCGGCGCGCGATCGACGGCCATCACGGAGTGGCAGATGCGCTCGAACGTCAGCGCCGAATTGTCGTAGAAGGCTACCGCCGCCAGCTCGCCGGGCGCCACGCCGCCCTCCTCCAGGCAGTAGTTGATGGCGTTGTGCGGAAAACGCCGGTCGTTCTTCACGCGCGTGAAGCGCTCTTCCTCCGCCGCGGCGACGATCTCGCCGTCGCGGATCAGCGCCGCCGCCGAGTTGTGGTAGAAGCACGAAATTCCGAGCACCCAGGTGGACCCGGCCCGCCGCGCGGGCAGCGCGGGCGAAGGCCTGGGCGCCGCCGGCGCCGGCGAAGCCGCGGGCGCGGCGGAGGGCTGCGCGGGCGCCAGTCCCCGCGATCGCAGAAACGCCGCCATGTCGCCGGCGACGATGCCGTGCGCCAGCGGCGTGAAGTGCCCGCCGGCCTCGAAGCTCAGCCTCTGGCGCGTCTCGTAGGGCAGCCCGGCGAGCCGCGTGCTCACATCGCAGACGTGGACGCCGCGCGACGGATCGTCCAGGCCGTTGAACAGCTCCTGATACACCGGCTCCATCCCGACGACGTAGAAATCCTTCGTCGGGATCGGCACGATGACCACGGGCAGCGGCTTCACTTCCTCGACGAACTGCCGCAGGATGGCCTCCATCAGCCGCCAGCCGGGCGTGTCGGCCGAGAGAATGTCCGGATACGGATGCACGGCGCGCAGCCGCTTCACTTCGGTGATGAGCCGCGAGCCGAGCCCTTCGAGCAGCGGCGAGTGGCGCAGCTCCTTCAGCACCGGGACCTGCGAGTACCATTCGTGGACCTGCCGGAACCAGCCGTCCTCCTGGCGCGCGGCGGTGCGCACCGCGGCGGCTTCGTCTTCGGCGATGCGTTCGCGGGGCACCGGCGAGTGCCGCAATTCCAGATGTCCGCCGGCGAGCTCGAAGTACGGCTTGGGGACCAGCAGGCGGCGCCCGGTGAGCCGGTCGACCGAGGGGCGGTGCGAGACCTGGATGCGGTGGAAGGAATCGATCTGCACGCAGACCATGACGAGGTCGGCTTCGACGCCGCGCGCGAACTTGCGGTGAATGAGCAGGTGCTGATCGGTGCCGGTGCCGGAGACGCCGTAGTTCTGGACTTCGGCGCCCAGCTCGGCGCCGAGCCGGTCCGAGTAGCGGTCGGCGTTGACGACGTTGTCGCCGGCCGTGTAGGAGTCGCCGAACATGAGGATGCGGAAGCGGCCGTTGCGCTCGCGCTCGAACTCGAAATCGCTCCGGAAGCCGGCCGAGTTGGTGACCATCAGGTATCCGCCGTCGCCGCCCGGCACGCGCGCCCGCAGGTTCGGCACAAAGCGATGGCCGGCGTCGGGGTCGTAGCGGATCAGCATCCGGTGGGTGCTCTGATTGAGAAGAAACATTTCTTACAAACTTTGATTATCC
>CAZEVY010000022.1:0-57694 GCA_964515555.1 uncultured Solibacteraceae bacterium
GGGTCCACTCACGATTGCGGCCGTAGCGGCGCGACTCCGGCGGCGGCCCGTAGGCTGGATCGCCGTCGAGCCAGTCACGGACGACGTAGTGGTAGAACTGCTTCGACCACAGCAGCCCGCCGAAGGACTGCCGCATCACGTTCTTCGCGTCGGCGGAGAGGTCTTCGGGGATTACCGTGCCGTAGAACTCGCCGGCTTCGCGGATGCGGTCCTCGAAGGCGCGATCGAACTCCGCGTCGAACACTCCCGCGTGCGCGTTCGTGCCGGTGAGCCGCAGCCGCACGACGGCGGTCTCACCCGCGCCGACCGTCATCCGGTAATACGCCGCCGCCTTCGTACCGGTCCGCGAAGGATTGACGGCCTCGCGGTCGCCGTGTACGACGTAGTCGTTGATTGAGTCCTTGACGTACCGCGGCCCGCCGGGCGCGCCGAAGAGGCGGCGCTCGTTGCTGTCGTTTTCGGTGAACAGCAGCTCGGGCGCGCCTTCGCCGACCAGCCAGCGCTTTCCGTAATCCGGCTCCGTCAGCTCGACGACAGCCGGCGAGTCGTTGCAGCGCTTCAGGGAGGGCTTCGTCGCGCCGCGTCCCCACGACCAGGTGTTGCGGAACCAGACCGTCGGCAGAAGGTGGATTTCGGCGGCCTCCGGTCCACGATTGGCAACGCTGATCCGAACGAGGATGTCCTCGGGTGTCGTCTTGGCGTACTCGACGAAGACGTCGAAGTATCGGCCCTCGTCGAAGACGCCGGTGTCGGTGAGCTCGAACTCGCGGTCGCCGCGCCCGCGCCGCCGGTTCTCCTCGACGAGGCGTTCGTAGGGATAGGCCGCCTGAGGGTACTTGTAGAGGTACTTCATGTAGGAGTGCGTGGGTGTGGAGTCGAGGTAGTAGTAGCACTCCTTGCAGTCCTCGCCGTGATTGCCTTCGTTGCCGGTGAGGCCGAAGAGGCGCTCCTTCAGAATCGGGTCGCGCCCGTTCCAGAGGGCGAGAGCGAAGCAGATCTTCTGGTGGCGGTCGGAGATGCCGGCGATGCCGTCCTCGTTCCAGCGGTAGGCCTTGGAGCGCGCGGCATCGTGCGAGACATGCTCCCATGCCGTTCCGCCGGGACTGTAGTCCTCGCGGACGGTGCCCCAGGCGCGCTCGCTGAGATAAGGTCCCCAGCGCTTCCAATGCGCCGTGCGCTCGCGGGATTCCTCGAGTCGTCTGTGCTCCGCGGTGTCGTGCATCATGCCGGGAGTAAGCCCGGCGAACGCCGAAATATTCCGGGGCTCCTCAGAGCTCCTTCGCGTCGAGGAACTCTCTCACCTGCGGCGCCAGTGCGAGCATCAGGTCCGTGTTCGGCTGACGGCCGAGGTCGGAGACGAAGTACACGAGGTGGTCGCGCGTCTCGAAGGCCGAGACCTCGAAACGCTGCACTCCCGCGCGATAGAAAGCCACGCCCGACTGCGCCATCGCCGACGCCATGTTTTCCACGGCGAACGACTCCCCGTCCTTCTTGCGCGCGATCACCAGCGACATCAGCTTCCCGTCGCCGCGCAATGACAGGTGCACGAACCTGCGGCCCTGGTACCGGCAGGAGTGCGCGATCACCATGCGATACCGCTCCGGCACGTGCCTGCGAACAATCGGAACCAGTGCTCGGAACTCCGGCGACAGCTTCTGCGCGACGTCCTCGAGCTTGGGAAGCTGTTTGGGGAACTTCCGGAACACCGAACAGTGGATGTGGTCGCCCAGGCCGACGCGCATGAGCGTCGCCACGCGGCTCGACACCGAGGCGATGTAGGAATCCTGCGACGCCGTCGTCAGCCGAAGATGCCCGAGCTGGTAGGCGATGCCCACGCCGGCGAACGCCGCCAGCGCCACCGCCGCCGGCGCCAGCATGCGGCGCCACGCGAATCCCGGCCGGTGATGGCGGATCGTGTTCCGGACTCGCGCCTCCAGGAAGGGCGGGACCTCTTGGCCCTTCACGGCGCGCTGGAGCTGCTCCTTCAAGCGCGCGTCCTCCGGATCGATGTTCATTGGTTCGTTCATTGGATTCCTTCCGGGGAAGCCTTCCCGATTCCGTACGATCGCGCCACCTCGGCCAGTTGCTCGCGCAACAGCCTGCGCGCGCGGCTCAGGCGCGACATCACCGTTCCGATCGGGACGCCCATGATCTCGGCGGCCTCTTTATACGAAAACTCCTCCACGTCGACCAGCAGCACGGCGGCGCGGAACTCCGCGGGAATGCGGTCGAGCGCCGCCAGGATTTCCTGGTCGGTCAGATGCTCCGGCACCGGGGCCGTGTAGGTCAGCCTGGTCTCGATGAACTCGTCGGCGTCCTGGAGGAACGGAAACCGGAACCACCGCCGGCGATGATGCTGAAGACAGTGGAACAGAATCTTGAACAGCCACGCGCGGCAGTTGGTCCCCGGCTCGAAGCGCTCAAACGACTTCCACGCCTGAAGATAGACCTCCTGCACGACGTCCTCGGCACGCGCGCGATCGCCTGCCATGCGCGTCGCGGCCCGGAACAGATCGGCCATGTGAGGCATCGCCTCGGCGTCGAATCGTTCCGTGTAACCCGCTTCGGCTCTATCGGATAGCGATTGGCGCGGGGCCCTGGCCATCCACGGTCCTACGGCCTGAAGATCCGCCATACGCCCCTCCAATGCCGCCGGGTGGCGCGATTATTCCCGGGCGTCGCGATTTTTTCGCGTGGAATAGCGTCGCGTGCGCGGCGGATCAAAAGGGCATGAGTACCAGGTCCGCTTTCTTCCTTGGATTCTCCCTGACGATCGGCGCGGCCGCATCGGCGCAGCCCTTGAGTTACTCACTGCTCAGGGCGGACGGCGCGCAACCTTCGCCGCGGCTCGACGGCACCATCGCCTACGATCCCGGCGCCCGCGCGATCTACCTGTTCGGCGGCTCCGACACCGCGTCGCGAAACGATCTGTGGCGCTACTCACTCGCCGAGCGCCGCTGGGAGGAAGTGCAGGCCGGGGCCGCTCCGCCCGCGCGATTCGGCCACACGCTGCTGTTCGACGCGCTGCGCCGCCGGCTCGTCGTCTTCGGCGGACAGTCGGCCGGGTTCTTCAGCGACGTCTGGGCGTTCGACATCGACGCGCGCGCGTGGCGCCAGCTCGGCGCCGACGACGCCGGTCCACGCCGCCGCTACGGCCACTCGGCGATTTACGACGCCGCGCGCGACCGCATGGTCGTCTCGCACGGCTTCACCAACTCGGGCCGCTTCGACGACACCTGGGCGTTCGACTTCGCCTCGAATGCGTGGCGCAACCTGACGCCATCCGGGACGCGACCGCTGCCGCGCTGCCTGCACCACGCCGTCTACGACGGGGCCGCCGGCCAGATGCACCTGTTCGGCGGCTGCGCCAGCGGCTTCGGCCCCTGCCCGCTGGCCGACCTCTGGTCGTTTGACCTGGCCGCGAACCGCTGGACCGAGCGGACGCCCGCGCTGAAGCCTCCGCCGCGACAGCACTACGGCATGGGGTTCGACGCCGTGCGCGGACGCGTGGTGGTGTTCGGCGGCAGCGGCGCCGGCCTTCTCAGCGACACCTGGGAGTTCGATCCGCGCGCCGGCGCCTGGCGGCAGCCGGCGGTTGCGGGGGACGTGCCGGGTCCGCGGCACCGGCATGAGTCGGCGTATGCGAGCGATCGCGGGACGATCTACTTTTTCGGCGGCATCACGGCGGCTGGTGCGAGCAACGAGCTGTGGATGCTCGGGCCGGGCTTCGCGACCAGCGGCCCGCAGGTGGTGCGGGATCGGGTCGTGAACGCCTTCAGCGGCGCCGGCGGCGCGGTGTCGCCGGGCGAGATTCTTTCGATCTTCGGCGACGGGCTGGGGCCGCTGAACGGCATCAGCTTCGCCTTCGACGAGCTGACGGGACGGCTGCCGGAGTCGGGGCCGGGCGTCACGGTGACATTCAACGGCGTCGCCGCGCCGCTCTATTTCGCGCGATCGGATCAGCTCAACGTGCAGGCGCCGTACGAGCTGGCGGGTCAGGCGGAGGCTCGGCTGGTGGTGACGGTGAACGGCCAGTCGAGCGAGCCGGTGACTCTTCCTGTCGCCGCGACGAGCCCGGGGCTGTTTCCGCGCATCTGGAACCAGGACGGGACCGCGAACGCGGCCGATAATCCGGCGCCGGCAGGGAGCGTCGTGGTGCTGTATGCGACGGGCCACGGGGTGACGAATCCGGCGGCGCGATCGGGCGCGGTCGCGCGCGACGTGTACCCGGAGCCTGCGGCGGCGGTCGCGCTGCGGGTGGAAGGTCGCGAGGCGGAGGTGTTATTTCGGGGCGCCGCGCCGGGGACGGCGGGGGTGATGCAGATTAACGCGCGGGTGCCGGTGGGGGTGACGGGATCGCCGGCGGTGACGCTGTTGGTCGGGTCGGGGGAGAGTCACCCGGTCGTGCTGTGGGTGCGGTGAGGGGCCGTGCTCGGCGGAGGCGGTGACTTCCGGCAATGAATTCGTCAACAACGGGGCCTCCACTCTAGGGACCGACGGACGGCTCATCCTCCCTGTTTGTAATCCCGCGCGTTGATGCCCAAAGCCCTCAGGCGCGAGGCCAAGGTTCCGGGGTTGAGTCCGAGCAGTTCTGCGGCTCCGCTCTTGCCGGAGATCTTAGAATCACACTGGCGCAGCGCGGCTAAGACATTTGCACGCGCCATTGCGCGCCACTCACTTTCACGAATGATGGGTCTAGTTGGGTCAGCGGCCGGGGTAATGGGAATGCTCCTCGGTGGCTGTTTGGTGTCGCCCGGCAGGTCGAGACTCAGCTTTCGTCCGCGGGAGACGATCACGGCCCGTTCCACCACGTTCTGCAATTCGCGGACGTTGCCGGGCCAGTCGTAGCTTTGAGCTCGCTGGATTTCGCGATTCGTTAAGGCGGGCCGGGGCACGTGGAAACGGATCGATGATTGACGAATGAAGCGGGCCACGAGCTCGGGGATATCGTCCTTGCGTTCGCGCAGCGGAGGCGCCTCCACGGGAAACACGCCGAGGCGATAGAACAGATCCAGGCGAAAACTGCCATTTTCGATGTCACGGCGCAGGTCGCGATTGGTGGCCGCGATCACGCGCACATTGACACGCCGAGTCGAGTCATCGCCGACGCGTTCGAACTCGCCCTCTTGCAGGACGCGGAGCAGCTTGGCTTGAAGTTCGAGTGGAATTTCTCCGACTTCGTCGAGGAAGAGCGTGCCACCGTCGGCGAGTTGGAATCGCCCCACTCGGTCGCGCACGGCGCCGGTAAAGGAGCCTCGCACATGTCCGAAGAATTCGCTTTCAAAGAGCTCGCGGGGAATGGAGCCGCAGTTCACCTTGATCAGCGGCTTGTGGGCTCGGGAACTGCGCTGGTGGATGGCGCGGGCGATCAATTCCTTACCGGTCCCGCTTTCGCCCAGTATCAGCACGTTCGCCCCGGTGGGCGCCACCATCTCGACCTGGTGCAACACCCTCTGGAGCGCGGGGCTACGGCCAAGTATCTCGCCAAACGATCCGGTAGCCTCGACCTCCTCCATCAGGTAGTCACGCTCCTGTTCAAGCTGGTGGCGCAGTGACTCGTTCTCCTCAAATGCGCGCGTATTGCTGATGGCCACCGAAGCCGCGCGGGCCATCGTCTCGAGCCACGCGAAGCAATCGTCGTCTGGTTCGGTCCGGCGAAAGATCGCCAACACACCGACCGGTTCACCGCGGAACACAAGAGCGTGGCCTGCAAACCCCACCAAGTCTTCCTGGCGCGCCCAGTCGGGATAACGAATCCACTGGTGATCCTCGGCCAAGCGTGGAATGCGGATCGATTCGCCGGTTACCACCATGTGCGCGATCTTCAGGTTGCTGCGCGCCAATTCGATTCGATGGAAAGCGCCATGGACACGCGACCAATCCGCGCCGGTGAGAGACGTGCCCGCACTCGCCCGCAGATGCAACGCCGCACCATTGTCGTTCGCCTCGCAGACCGGGCATTGCCCGGGCTCCCTTAGCCACAACCGCGCCATGGCAACCCCTGGTTGCCTCGCCACGGCTTCAATGATGGTCTTCAAGACCGTTTCCAGGGATCGCTGTTCGGACAACGCCAGGATGATGGACGGGAGCGGCTCCAGATTCACATGCCCATCATATCGTGAAAATTCACGATGAATGCATGAGATTTCATGATTATCGAAATCTCATGACCAAGACAGCGGATGTGTCTTCTTCCTTTTCAATCACTTAAGGGCAGGGGGCGCTTGGTCGTCGCCGTGCTTTCTTGATAGGAGTCACTCCCCGAGATGACAGAAAGAGAGAACCAGATGCAACGAATCGCGGCCGTGAATCCGGCCGAAGCGAACGGATTGGCCAAAGAGCTGTTGGAAGCCGTGCAGTCCAAGCTCGGCATGACGCCCAACTTGATGAAGACACTCGCGGCGGGTCCGGCAGCACTCGAGGGCTACTTAAACTTTGGCGCCGCACTCGCAAACGGCAGGCTGGACCGGAAGTTTCGCGAGCAGATCGCGCTGGCGGTGGCGCAAGCCAATGCCTGCGAGTATTGCCTGTCGGCGCACTCCGCGATCGGCAAGATGGTGGGCCTGAAGCCCGAGGAAATCCTGGCCAGCCGCGAAGGACATTCCTCAGGGGCCAAGCGCGACGCCGGACTCCGGTTTGCGCAGGCCTTGGTGGTCGAGCGCGGCGAAGTTTCCGACCAGGCGGTCGGGCAAGTGAAAGCCGTCGGCTACACCGATGGCGAAATCGCCGAGATCGTCGCCAACGTCGCCATCAACATCTTCACCAACTACTTCAACCACGTCGCGCGCACCGATATCGACTTTCCGCCCGTCGGCGTCACGCTGGCCGCCGGCACCCGCTCTTGAAGCACATCACGAGGCCGTCTGACTTAGGACAACCAGCCTCCAATCCAGAGAGAAGCGAACATGACGAAGCAACCCATCAAACCGCCGTTCAGTGTGGAGACTGCCCTTGCCCAAGTGCAGCTTGCCGAAAACGCATGGAATTCGCGCGATCCCGAGCGCGTCGCGCTAGCTTACAGTCTGGATTCCAAGTGGCGCAACCGGGTCGAGTTCATCAATGGACGCGAAGAGATCAAAGCGTTCTTGCGCCGCAAGTGGGCCAACGAACTCGACTATCGCCTGAAGAAGACGCTGTGGGGTTTTCGCGAGAATCGCATCGCCGTGAGCTTCGCGTACGAATGGCACGCCGAGAAGGGCCAATGGTACCGCTCGTATGGCAACGAGCTGTGGGAGTTCGATGGCGAGGGCCTGATGTGCGAGCGCCGGGCCAGCATCAATGACGCGCCGATTGCTGCGTCGGAGCGCCGGATCGAATGAAACCATGCGGCTCGCGGAGATTTTGGCGTTACCCGGTAAACTCCGTGGCGGGCGAGCGCTTGCCGTCGGCCCTCCTGAACGACGAGTGGCATCGAAGGTGATCGGCTGGTTCCGGTGTACGGTTAGCGATGTCACGTCGCGCCCGCGCGCCCGCATCCCGATTTCTTTGCGCTGAATGGGACGCTCGGGGCCGACGGCCGCCGCGCGAGCGCGCGCCCACACAAACAAATCGGGGACGCCGCGACATGGCGCGACGTCCCCGGAGGGAAAAGACTGAGGGACCCTGCTACTTCACCGGCGAGGAAAACTTCGCGTCGCCGAGCAACACCTCGGCCCACGCGCAATACACCTCCACCTTGGCGATGTCCTTCACGTACGCGGGCACGACCACCTCGCGCTTCTCGCCGCCCTTGATCTTGAAGGCTTCGAGCGTATGGATGGCGCCCTTGGAGTCCACCACGCGCCAGGTCGGCGCCGGGGTGTCGGGCACCTTGAAGTCGGCAGACACGCGCAGAATGCTCTTGCCGTTCTCCCGGACGTGCGAGACCGTCCCCGTGTTCGCCTTCGGACCCGCGAACATCGACGACTTGTGATGATCCATGTTGTGATCGGCCAGCGCCGCGCCGGCGGCGATCAACATCGCCACCATAACGACGCCCAGAGTTCGACTGATGCGGTTCATTGTGTTTCTCCTGTTGTGAGTTGCGACTTTACCGTTCCACGACCTGGACGGCATGGCCGTCCGGATCGCGAACCATAACTGACTTCCGGAATCCCGCCTCGCCGGCCGAGAGCGCCACCGCGCCACTCGAGACGAATGGGGACCGGATTTTCCGGAAACTCCGCGCGGCTTTCTCCGCGTCCGTTCCCAGGAATCTCGTATGCCAGTGCACGAGGTCGTTGGGCCTGGCCTCGTTCGGATACGCGCGACCGTCGCGCGGAGCCAGGTACTCCAGAAACTCGACGCCCGGACCAGCGTCCGCGCGCAGCGCCGTGATCCGCAGCCGCGCGCCGAAGACGTTGTTCAGCCGCTCTTGCTCCGGCCCGTAATTCTCGCTCTCGCCCGCGACCCGCATGCCGAGCGCGCCCTGGTAAAACGCCAGGCTCGCCTCCGTGTCCGAGATGACGATCGCCGTGTGGTCTATTCCAAGGAACAGGCGGCCGCCGGACGGACGCCGCCATTTTGGATCGCCCTTGTCCGGCGGGAATGCGAGGATCTCCAGCGCGTGGCCGTCGGGATCGCGGAAATAGAAGGCCTGGATGCCGCCCGCGTTGGGGTTCCAGTCGGGCAGCCGCTGTGGGCCGGTGGAGGCGTGCTGCACCTTGTGCCGCCGCAGGTGGCGATAAGCGTGGTCCATATCGCTCACGATGATGGCGATGTGCTGGAACCAGCGGTCGTTGCTGCGGGAGTCGGCGGGAATCGGCCGCCCCCGCGGCGCCAGGTATTCGGTCAGCTCGATGTGTTCCTCGCCGAGGCGGAGGCGCGCGGTTCGCAGGCGCACTCCGAATACGCCCACGGTGCGCTCGATTTCGTCGCCATGGACCTCGAATTCCGCGACTTTTTCGAACGTGAGAACCTTCGTGTAAAATTCGACCGACCGGTCGAGGTCGGCGACCGTGACGCCGATCGAGTCCACCGCCGCCACAAGCGGCGCGCGCTCCGACGCCGCGGCCGAAACGGCGGCAAGAAGTACGAGAAATACCCGGCGCCGCATCTCAGTTCATCCTTTCGATCAGGTGGTCGCCGACGCGCAGCGCGTTCGCCATGATGGTCAGCGCGGGATTCACCGCGCCGCTCGACGGGAAGAAGCTGCCGTCGACGACGTAGAGGTTGTCGACCTCGTGCGCGCGGCAGTTGCGGTCGAGCGCCGAGGTCTTCGGGTCGTCACCGAAGCGGATGGCGCCGTTCTGGTGCGCCACGCCGGCGAGCGGAATCCGCTGCCCGGCGAAGAGATTGCGCGCGAACAGTCCCTGGTGGCACTCGTGTCCGTGCACCTCGCAGGCGCGCTGCCGCTGCATCAGATCCTTGAGCTTCGCGATGAGGCGCTTGTGCCCCTCCTCGTTGTTCGGCCGATAAGCGAGCACGATGTTGCCGTCGCGATCGAGCGTGACCCGATTCTCCGGATCGGGCAGGTCCTCGGAGGTCAGCCAGAAGTCGAGCGAATGGTTTGCCATGATGTCGAGCGTGAAGCCCGGCGCGATGGCGGGGGCGCCCGCGCGCAGCGTGTCGCGGTCCAGTTTGCCGACGAAGGAAATGTGCCCCATCGGATACGGGAAATCGCCGTCGCCGAAATAGAAATCGTTCAGCGAGAGCGTCTTTTGAAACACGGTCGGATTCGGGCACTTGGAAATCGCCATGAGCACCGAGTTGACGTGGCCCATGTAGTGACGGCCTACGGTGTCCGACCCGTTGGCGAGTCCGCGCGGATGCTTGTCGCTCACCGATCTCAGCAGCAAGGCCGCCGAGTTGATCGCCCCGCACGAGGCCACCACAATATCGCCCGAGATCTCCTCGCGCGTGCCGTTCGTGCCGACGATCACGCGGCGCACCTCGCGTCCCGACGGGCTGGTCTCGAGGCGCTCGACCTTGGCGTTGGTGCGCAGTTCGACGTTCGGATGCGCGAGCGCCGGGTCGACGCCGAGCACCTGCGCGTCCGACTTGGCGTAGACCAGGCAGGGGTGCCCGTCGCACGTCGAACACCGTATGCAGGGACTCTTCCGCGGGTCCTTCTCGTCGAGCATGACGCCGAGCGGCGTGTGGAACGGCTTCAGGCCGGCGCGCGCGAAGTCGTCGCTCAGGTGCTGCATGCGCGGTTCGTGGCTGACGGCCGGGTGGGGGAAGGGCGCGCTCGCCGACGGCTCGGTCGGGTCCTCGCCCCGCGCGCCGTGTACGTGGTACATGCGCTCGGCGGCGGTGTAATAAGGCTCCATCTCGTCGTAGGAGATGGGCCAGGCCGGCGAAATGCCGCCATGATGGCGAATCTCGCCGAAATCCTCGCGCCGGAGCCGGAACAGCGCCGCGCCGTAGAATTTCGTGTTGCCGCCGACGTAATAGTTCGTGTGCGGGTGGAGCTCCTTGCCGTCGCGGTCGCGCCAGCGCTCCTTGGTCTGGTAACGGCCCTCCAGGTTCACGGCGCGCGTGCTCCAGTTGTCCTTCTCGCGCGGAACGTAGTCGCCGCGCTCGAGCAGGAGGATGCGCTTGCCGGTGGGCGCGAGTTTCGCGGCGAGTGTGCCGCCGCCCGCGCCCGTGCCGATGATGACGACGTCGTAGTGGTTATTGCTGGACATCGATGGCTCCGAAGTTGCAACGGAAGATGCATCGCGCGCGGTTGCGATGGTCGAGCTTGGCGCAGAAGACGCGCGCCGTGCCGCGCCGCAGCCGATAGAACTGGCCGGCCGCCAGCATCGCCAGCGGCGGCGCGGTGAAATACACCCACATCGCCGGCCATTCCCCGGCGAAAAGCGCCGACCCCACGGTCCGCGCGGGATTCAGGCTGACGCCCGAAAGCGGCGCCTCGACTGTGATGAACGCCGCCAGCAGCGCGCCGGCGAACCAGCCCGTGTATCGCGAGAGATTCGGTGCGTTGGAGATCGTCAGCACTGCCGACATCATGAGAAACGAGATGACTGCCTCGCCGGCGAGCGCGGCGAGCGCCCCGCCGTCGCCCGGAACCGTCGCCGCGTAGTTGATGGCGGTGTGCGCCAGCGGCTCGCCGATCAGCAGCCAGGAGAGGAACACACCCCCGGCGCCGCCGGCGAACTGCGCCGCGATATAGAACACCGCGTCCCATCGCCCGATCTTGCCGAGGCTCAGGAAGGTCAGCGTCACCGAAGGATTCAAGTGCGCTCCCGAGCGGCGTCCCCAGGACGAATAGACCAGCGCGACCAGCGTCGCACCCATCGCCACTCCCGCCAGTGCGCGCCGAACGGCGGCCTCTTCGATCGCCTCGCGCGCCGGTGACGCCGGATGCTCCAGCAGAACGCCGAAGACGCATGCCGAGAGCATGAACAATCCCAGCAGCGCCGCTTCCATCAGGTACTCCGGCCAATGCGATCGCAACGCCGCGAAGGCGCCGCGAGGCCCGGTCCGTTCCTCAGCGTCGTCCATAGTCTGTGCGAGTGTCGCCATGATTTCGCTTCACCGCCGGAATGCCGGTTCGCGGCGCGCTTATTCCAGGCCGGACACGGGAAGTTCCGGGGAATAAAGCAGTCCGTGCGCGCGATCTAACCGTTCCGGAGGCGCGATGTCGAATCGCCTGGACCTTTTGATTGACACCAACGTGGGCTGGCTCGACCAGGCGCTCGATCTCCTGGCGCGGATCGACGACCGCATCTTCCGCCAGTCGCCAGCAGGCTTCGTGCCGCATCGCGTGGGCGCGCACTTGCGGCATGTCCTCGAGTTCTACGAGCGCTTCCTCGACGGGGTCCCCTCGGGCCTGGTCGACTACGACGCCCGGCGGCGCGATCTCTCCGTCGAGTCCAGCCGCCGCGCGGCGTTCCGGAGATCCCTGCAAATCATCCACGGCCTGGAGGAACTACGAGGGCCGGCGGCCGACGCCGCGCTCCGCGTGCGTATCGAGGACGCCCCCGAAGACCTGTCCGATCCGTTCCTCGACTCCTCGGTCGCGCGCGAGCTCCAGGTGCTGAGCAGCCACACGATCCACCACTTCGCGCTGATCGCCGTGACGCTCGCGGCGCACGGCGTCGCCGCCGCGCCGGAGTTTGGCGTCGCGCCCTCGACCCTGCGGCACAACGCACGCCGCGCCGAGGCCGCCTGATGTGCACCGTCAGTTGGCTGCACACGCGTGACGGCTACGAGCTGTTCTGCAACCGCGACGAGAAACGGTCGCGCGCGCCGGGCGCGGGACCTGAGATCCGGGAGCGCGAGGGCGTCCGCTTCGTCGCGCCGGTCGACCGCGCAGCCGGGGGCGCCTGGATCGGCGCGAATGAGATGGGCGTGGCGATGTGCCTCCTGAATGGCGCGCGACCCGGCCGGCGGTCCGCCGAGTACGTCAGCCGCGGCCTGCTGATTCCCGAGCTGATCGGCGCAAGATCGGCCGCGGAAGCCGCGGAGCGCGCGATGTCGCTCGATCTGGCGCGATTCGCACCCTTCACGCTGGCGATCCTCGAGGCGCGCCGCCGCGCGGTCGCGGTCGAATGGGACGGCGTCGAGCGCTCGCTCGTCGAGGACGCCCTGGATCGCGCGCCGCTGGTGTCCTCCTCGCACGACGGCGAGGGCGTTCGATCGAGACGCGTCGCCGAGTGGCGAAGGATTGCCAGGCAGCTCGACGAGGAGTCGCTCTTCGCGTTCCATTCGAGTCACGCCGGCGGGCCGAGCGCCTACTCGACCTGTATGCACCGGCGCGACGCCGAGACCGTCAGCTTCAGCCGCGTGCGTGTGACGGGGTCGCGCGTCGAGTTCCTGTATCATCCCGGTGCGCCCTGCCGCCGCGCCGTTTCCCAAGTGCAGACTCTGCCGCGATTGCGGTGAGGAGGCTTTCATGCAATTGCTGTTGATCGCACTCGCGACGCTCGCCAGCGAGGACCTGGCGTGCATCGCCGCCGGCGTGCTGGTCGCCCAGGGACGGCTGGGTTTCGCCGAAGCGGCGGCGGCGTGCGCCGCGGGCATCTTCGCCGGCGACATGCTGTTGTTCCTCGCGGGCAGGCTCGCCGGATCGCGCGCCCTGCGGTGGCCGGCGGTCTCGCGTTTCCTCACGCCGGATCGCGTCGCGCGCGGCGCCGAATGGCTGAATCGCCGCGGACTGATCGTCGTCGTCCTGAGCCGCTTCACTCCTGGCCTGCGGCTACCCACCTACTTCGCCGCGGGGATGTTGCCGACGCGCTTCGCCGCGTTCGCCGGATTCTTCGCAATCGCCGCGGCTGTCTGGACGCCGATACTTGTCGGCGCGGCGGCGCTGTTCGGCGAGCGTCTGCTGGTGATGCTGTTCGCCGATCATTATCGCGGAGTGGCCGGATTCGCGGTCGTGGTCGCGCTGCTGGCTGCGGCGGTGTGGCTCGCGCGGCCGTTGCTTCACGCCACCGGCCGCCGGCGCCTTGTCGGGCTTCTGAAACGAAAGGTTCAGTGGGAGTTCTGGCCCGCTTGGGCGGCGTATCTTCCACTGATTCCGTATCTGGTTTACCTGGCGATCCGGCACCGATCGCTGACGCTGTTCACGGCCGCGAATCCGGGAATGCCGTCCGGCGGCTTCGTCGGCGAATCGAAGGCGGAGATCCTGCGGCACCTGACCGCCGTCGACGGCGTGGTCGCCGATTTCGAGGTCATACCCGCGGCGCTGGATCCGGGGCGGCGAGTAGCGGCCGCGGTGCGTTTCATGACGAGTCGAGGCCTCGACTGCCCGGTGGTGCTGAAGCCGGATGTCGGACAGCGCGGCTCGGGCGTCGCCGTCATCCGCTCGCGGGACGAGATGAACTCGTACCTGACGCGCGCCGCAGGCGACGTTATCATCCAGCGCCATCTCGACGGCGAGGAATTCGGCGTCTTCTACTACCGTTACCCGCGTGAGCGGCGCGGCAGAGTCTTCTCGATCACCCACAAGCTGTTCCCCACGGTGACCGGCGACGGCCGCCGCACGCTGCGCGAGCTGATCCTCGACGATCCGCGCGCGGTCTGCATGGCGGCGGTCTACGAGCGCGTCGCCAGGCGGCCCGTGGACGACGTCCCCGACGACGGCGAGCGCGTGCAGTTGGTCGAATTGGGCTCGCACTGCCGCGGCGCCGTCTTCATCGACGGGCGTGCGTTAAACACGCCGGCGCTCGAAGACGCCGTCGAGCGCGTCAGTCGCGCGCACCCGGGCTTCTACTTCGGACGGTTCGACGTGCGGTCGCCTTCGGTGGAGGCGTTTCGCGAGGGCCGCTTCATGGTGATCGAGTTGAACGGCGTCTCGGCGGAGGCGACCCACGTGTACGACCCCGCGGTCGGCATCGTCGACGCCTATCGCACGATGGCGCGCCAGTGGCGTATCGCCTTCGGGATCGGTGCGGAGAACCGCGAGCGCGGCTTTCGGCCGATGGGCCTCACGGAGTTCGTCGCCCTGATCGCGGGCCGCACGGCGCCGGAGGCGCGCCCGATGCCGGCGGCGGTGCGGGAGACAAGCTAGATGGATCCGGATCGCGTCAGACAGGGGATCGAGTGGCTGGCGACCGGCGTCGAGGCCGCCGCCGCGCTGATCATCGGGCTGGCGGCGGTCGAGGCCATGGCGCGCGCGCTACCGTTGTTCGCCGGGCGGGGCCGGCAGCACGAGAAGGTCGCGCTGCGGTTGGCGTTCGGACGCTGGCTGGGCGTGGCGCTGGAGTTTGCGCTGGCGGCCGACGTTCTTCGAACGGCGGTCGCGCCCGCATGGCGGGAGATCGGCCAACTGACGGCGATCGCCGCGCTGCGAACGGCGCTGAACTTCACGCTGGAGCGGGAGATCGAGCGGGGCGAGGCTATCGGAGCGGAATCCAGCGGGCCGCCTCGTGGCGGTGCATGACGAGCACCGCGGCCGAACACGACGCCACAACCATCGCCAGCACGAACAATTCGCCGCGGTCGCCGACCGCAGGCAGGGCGATCCCGAGCTTCGCCAGGTGGCTCAGGATGGCGACACCCATCGTCGCCAGCGAGAGCGCCGCGCCGAAGGGAACCGTTCCCGGGACCAGCAACAAAACTGCCGCGATCAGCTCGACCACTCCGCTTCCGATGCGTCCCCAGGGCTCGATGCCCAGCGTCTGGAAGATGTAGATCGACTCGCGCGCTCCGCTGAATTTGAAGAACAGCGTTTGCAGAAGAATCGCGGCGGCGATGCCGCGCAGGATCCAGCTGACGATCGCGAAAAGCTTACCGTGTTCCATGGTGTCCTCTCTGATAGGCGAGAAACGACGCCGCTTCGGCGGCGCCCAGATAGCGCTCCAGCAGCCGCGGCTCGGTGCGCGTCAGGTCGACGAGAATCAGGCCGTCAAGCGCGTTCGCGAACTTGGGGTCGACATTGAAGCCCAGGAGCTTGCCGCCAAGCTTCAAGTACTGCCGAAGCAAAACGGGCACGCCGGCGCGCGACGGCTCCACGTCGGCGACTGCCGCCGACAGGTCCTCGATGTCGAATCCGGCGTCGGGCATTCGTTCGCGTGTGCGGTGCCTCGCCGGACGGAACGGGTTGCGCGTCGCGACCAGTCCCGCCCAGTCGCGCAGCGACGCGTGCCGCTCCAGGTAGGCGACCATCAGCTCACGCGAGATCGCCTGATACTGGTTGCTGATGCTGACCGGCCCGAACAGAGTCCTGTACCGCGGATTCCGCGCGACGTACTTGCCGATGCCCTTCCACAACAGCAGCAGCGGCGCGAAGCCGCGCTGGTACTCGGCGCGCACGAACGAGCGTCCCAGCTCCAGCGCCGGCCCAAGGCGATCCAGGAACTCCCGGCCGTAGTCGAACAGCGTGGCCGTGTAGAGCGCGCGGGGACCGGACTCCGAAGCTGCCTCATCGACGCGGCAAAGCCGGTACGCGCCCACGACCTCGCGCTTCGCCTCGTTCCAGACGAACAGGTGTAGATACCGCGCGTCGAATTCGTCGATGTCGGTCGAGCGCCCCGTGCCCTCGCCCGCCGCGCGGAACGTGACTTCCCGCAAGCGGCCGATTTCGGCGAGGACCGCCGGAATGTCGCCCGCCGGGGCGACGTACGCCGAAAGGTCGCCTGTCCGCGACAGCAGCGCCTCGGGACCGAGTGCGGCGACGTCCTGCGCGAGTGCATCAGCCGGGATCGCCGCGACGACAGGCGACTCGCTGTTCCGCCGCCGCAATGCGCGCAGGGGGCGCGACGTGTGTGCGCGAAACTCCCGGCGTGAGGCCAGCAGGTAGGTCCGCCAGCGCAGGTACTCCGTGCGCTCGATGCCGGTGGGAATTGCAAGCAGCTTTTTGGCCGGAATGGCGGCGCCGATGCGGACGCCGACACTCGCCCCGCTCTTGTTGAGCAGTTCGCGCGCGAGCATCGCCGTGCGCAGGCGGGGATGCAGCATTCCAGCCGCCTGGAAAGCTGCGCTGTTGGCCCCTTCGACATATGCGGGAACCACCGACAGCGCCTCCGTCCGCCGTGCGACCATCTCGACGATCCTGGCGACGGAGGGATTCCATCGCGGGTCGGCCACGCGCCGCTCGCTCCACTGGAAATGCGAGACTTCGCCGGCCGGAAAGACCACGAGCAATCCGCCCTCGCTGAGAAATCGCACCGCCTGGCGTATTCCACCCGGATTTCCGCGCGTCGCCTCCGAGCCGCCCATGGGGTCGACGGCGATGATCATGCCGCGAACCTCCGGAATCGCGGCGAGAACGCCGTTGGCGAGGAACTTCACGTCGGTCCGCACGCCGGCGAGGATCGTCGCCATCACCGCGCCCTCGAGAATCCCGAAGGGATGATTCACAACGACGATGGCGGGCCCGCGGCGGGGAATGTGCTCCAGGTCGGCGTCCGACACTCGGCAGGTGACCTTGAGGCGCCGCAACAGCCGCTCGGGCAGCGGTGTGGCTTCGTCCGTCGCGCGGAGCGACGCGTACAGCGACGCGACCCGGCGGATTCCCGTCACGCGCTCGAGCACCGCTTCGACGGGCCGCGCGACCGGGCGGCCCAGCAGCTTTGGGATTACGGAAAGCCCGGAGGTCTCCAGCACGGCATTTAATGCCGCTGAATTGCCGAACTATTCCCCGCCTCGAGGATAAGCGTCGCGCCCGCGCGGCGCAGTCGGCCGCGCACCCTGACAGGCTCGGCGACGAAGTCGAGAAGGTCGCGCGCGGCGACGCCCGCGAGCAGCACAGGACGAATTATGCCCGAGCGGTCGCGGACGAGCAGCGCCGGCGGGATGCCGCCGCTGATGCAGCGGACCGCGCAATCGCGGTGGACCTTGCCCTCGCCGGGATTCATCACGCCGAGGTAGCACTTGCTGTCGGCGATTTCGCCGGTGAGCGCGACCTCGCCGAGGTCGACGGGCGCGCCGGGAGCTGCCGCCGGGCCGGCGTCGCGGATCGATCCGGGGACGACTTCGAGCATCCGGTCGCCGCCGCGCTCGATGAGCGATGCGCTGAGCCGGACTTCGCGAAGGTCGAAGCCGCGAACCGCCTCGCCGGCGCCGTGCTTGCCGGGGACCACGAGAAGATAGGGCGCGCCGCCGGCGATCAGCCTCGGATACGGCGCGGCCTCGATGCGGCCCCGATAGTCGCGGTACTGGAGAAACTCGAAGCGGCTGGCGGCGAAGGGCGCCTGCCCGAACACGAGCAGCGTCGCAGCCGAGGCCGCGAGCACAGCCAGTCCCGCGGCCGCGCGAAACAGAAACCAGCGGAGTTGTTTCGGCGCCCGGGGTTGGTAGCCGACGTAGAATTCGCTCATCGCAAGGCCTCCATGGCCTCGCCGTTGACGCGCGACGGCTCCACCGGCGTTCCCGGTGCCAGCGGGCAGGGGTCGACCAGCACCTTCCCGCCGGCGACGCGCGTGCGATACGTCGGGATCCGGTCGGTGAACGGCGGCGGCGACGCGCCCGATTCCGGCCGGTACTGGTAGCCATGCCAGGGGCAGGTGATGCAGCCGTCGACGATGCGGCCTTCGCCGAGCGGACCGTTCTGATGCCGGCAGACATTGGAGACCGCCGAGATCTTGCCGTCGTAGCGGAACACGGCGACGCGCTCGCCGGAAAGCGTCGTGACTATGGCGCGATTCTCGGGGATGTCGGCGGCGTCGCATACGGCAACGAAGTTCTCGCCGCGACGGTGCGGCTCGATGCCGTCGACGCTGCGCTCCCGCAGCGCCGCCGCCACATGCAGCGAAGCGATCGCGGCAATACCGGCGCCGAGGAATCCGGCGAGCACCGGGCTGGTCTCCGATTGCAGGGCTCCCAGCGCCACGTGGCCGATCAGCAGGGCGTAGGCAACGTAGACCAGCATGTGGAGCCGCTTCCAGACCGGCGCCGAAAGGTTGTGCAGCCAGAAATCGTGACTGGTCGAGGCCATCAGGAAGAGGATCGCCAGTGCGGCGAATCCGAGCTGCTGGAACGGGAAATCGGCCAGGCTTGTCCAGCGTGTGTTGCTGGCGAGCAGACTCACCAGCGGGTTCGTATCGCCCAGACCGTGAAACTGAATCAGCGCGAACACGCCGTGCGCGAGCGCCAGCAGAAACATCGCCACGCCGAGGTGACGGCGGTTGTAGAGCAGCGGCAGGAAGCGGCGGTCGAGCCGGCACAACGGGCCGATCGCCAGAATCACGTGGAGCAGCAGCAACGCGGCCGTCCCGAAGCCGCGAATCAGCAGCGTCTCGGCGGTCGCGTTCGGATGCACCATGGCGCCGAGGCCGGCGAACAGCGCCAGGTAGCCGAGGACGCATACCGCCAGTACCGAATCGTAGATGCGCTTCTGCCGGTTCCAGAGGATCGCGCGATACTGGACGCTCATTTCAACCGCTCCCAATCGATGTGCGGATTCACGGGAGTCGTCGTGCGGCGCACCGCGAGCGCCGCGATGTAGAGAGCCGGAAGAAGCACGGCAAGGGCCAACCAGGTCCAGCGATGGATTCGCCGCAGCGGCCGCGTCATGAGACCCTCCGAATCCACCGCGCCAGCAACAACGGCCAGAAGGTCACCGCGCCCGGCAGAATCATCAGGCGAAATGCGGCGCCCGAGCCCTTCGCGATCGGATCGACGCGATCGACGCCGCGCGCGACGAACAGCACGGCGAACACCAGCCCGGCGCCGGCGTACACGCCCATCCCGGCGGCGATCGCCTCCGCCATCTCAGACCTCGCGCCCGTAGACCGGAATCGCGGCGCCGTTGACCTGCGCGCCGGCGTCGGAGGCGAGATACACAAGCAGCGCGGCAACCTGCGACGGCTGCACCCATCGGCCCGGGTCGGCCCCCGGATCGGCGGCGCGATTCGCGGGCGTGTCCATGGTCCCCGGCAGGACGACGTTGGCGCCGACGCAGCGGTCCTTATTCTCGGCGGCAATCGTGCGGATGAGCGAGACGAGAGCGGCCTTGGAGGCCGCGTACACTCCCGCCATCGGCGACGGATCGACGGCGGCGCGGCTCGCGATGGCGAGAATCCGGCCGGAGGCCTGCCGGCGCATGTGCGGCAGCACCGCGCGCGCGATGTGGAAGGTCGAGCGAAGGTTCAGGTCGAGCATGCGGTCGAGCGTGGCGTCGTCGGTGTCGGCGACCGAGGCGCCGCCCGCGAATCCCCCGACCAGGTGCACGAGCGCGTCGATGCGGCCGAATCGCCCGGCAACGACGTCTGTCACGGCGCGCGCCGCGTCCGCGCTCGACAACTCGGCGGGAATCGCGGCGAACGACGGGTGTGCAAAGTCGGAATCGGCGATGGAACGCGAGACTCCCGCCACCATGGCGCCCGCGTCGAGGAACGTGCGCGTGACTGTGGATCCGAGGCCGCCCTTGGCGCCGGTGATCAGTACGATCTTGCCCTCCATCATGAGGCTCTCCTATTCGCCCGACGACCAGGGCGCGCGGAACTCGGGGTACAGCGTCAGGCCGCCGCACGCGAAGATCGTCTGACCGGTGATGTAGCTGGCCTCGTCGGAGGCCAGGAACACGAAGACCGAAGCGATTTCGTCGGCCGCTGCCGCGCGCGTCATCGGAATGTGGCTTTCCACTTCGACGCGCGCCTTGGGGTTGTCAATCCAGGCCTTGTTGATCGGCGTGACGACGGCGCCGGGACCGACGGCGTTGACGCGTATCCCCTGGCCGGCATATTCAAGAGCGAGCGACTTGGTCAGGTTCTCCATACCGCCCTTGCTGATCGAGTAGCTCAGGTACTTCGGCTTGGGGATGATCTCATGGACACTGGAGTTGTTGAGTATGACGCCGCCGCCGCCGCGCGCCAGGAAGTGGCGGATCGCCTCGCGCGCGCACAGGAAAGGGCCGCGCAGATTGACGCCGATGACGCGGTCGAAGTCGGCGGCTTCAATCTCGTGGCTTGGCGTCGGTTTCTGAATCCCGGCGTTGTTGACCAGCACGTCGAGCGATCCGAAGGCCTCGATCACGCCGGCGAACATGGCGCGCACCTGGTCTTCTTGGGATACGTCGGCCTGCACCAGAAAGTCCCGGCCGGTCCCGTTGGTACGCGCCGAGCGCACCATGGCCTGAGTCGACTCGGCTTGCGCTGCGCCGCTTCGATAGTTGATGGCGACGTTGGCGCCCTCGCGGGCGAATCGGACGGCGATTGACTGCCCGATACCCGACGAGGCGCCGGTTATGAGTACGTTCTTTCCTTTGAGTCTCACGGTGTTTACTCCTCAGATGTTCTTCGCAAGCAGGAATCCCGCTGGAGTCCGCGGTTATTCCCCGTCGGTCCGGGAATAGCTTTCCGCGTAGCCGGGATGACCGAGGCATGAGACTACTGTTTAAGCCCGCAACCCTGGTCGCTGTCGCGCTGGCGGCCGCGGCCGCCCTGGTCGACCCGGTCAATGCAAGCCGCGGCGTCGCGCTGAAGGGTCACGACCCGGTGGCGTATTTCACGCAGGGGATGCCCGTGAAGGGTTCACCCGAGTTCACGCACACTTGGATGGGCGCCGTGTGGCGCTTTACCAGCGCCGGGAATCGCGACGCCTTCGCGTCCGACCCAGTCCGATTCGCGCCCCAATACGGCGGTTACTGCGCCTGGGCCGTCAGCCAGAACTACACCGCCGACATCGACCCGGAAGCCTGGAGAATCGTCGACGGCAAGCTGTATCTGAACTACAGCAAGTCGGTTCAGAAGAAGTGGGAGCAGGACCTGCGGAAGAGGATCGCGGATGCCGATACTAACTGGCCCCGATTGCACAAGCGAGCCGGAGCGTTGAAGTAGCGTGGACCACAGGCTTTCCCTCGCGGCCTTGATGATTCCGTCGGCCGTCAAAAACCGCCTCCCACATCTCGGTTCTCTTGGTTGATCAGGAATCGCCGGGGAAAGAGAGTAGCCAGAGGTCTCGATCCTACATGCTTGAAAGAGCCGTTAGAGGTTCATGGAATCCTCCTGCGCCTCGGCGATTGGTCCGTCGCCCGGGTGTTCCCGGGCAATCGGGTTTTCAACCCAGACGGCGCATACGGCTCGCTATCGGTGTCTCGCGTCAGGGGGGCCCGCGCTCGGCCGGGGCAGTCAACTGCTTCGCCGTCGAACTGTCTGTTCGGCGTCGATGGGCGTCCGCCGGGGCGGCGTTGCTGACCTGAAGCGCGGGGCCCCGGATCTGGTTGACATCCGGCCTCCTATCGCGCCAGGCTCGCCGGACCGAGCGTCATCGCCGGCACGTAGGTGATCAGCAGCACGGCGCCGAGCAGGATCAGCAGGAACGGCAGCGTCGAGACGCAGATCGACGAGAGCGGCTTGTTGAAGCGGAACGACGAGAGAAACAGGTTCTCGCCCATGGGCGGCATCAGATAGCCGAGCTCCATGTTGGCGAGGAAAATCACGCCCAGGTGCACCGGGTCGATCCCGTAGGCCGCGCCCATCGGTAAAATCAGCGGAACGACCACGAAAATCGCCGAGTAAATATCCATAATGGCGCCGACCGCCAGTAGAAATACGTTCAGCACCAGCAGGAATACGATGGGTGAGGCGACATGGCCGCGAACCCACTCCATGGCGTGCACCGGCGCCTCGGCGTAGATCAGGTAATTGGTGAAAGCCAGCGCCATGCCAAGGATGATCAGGAATCCGCCCAGCATGGTGGCCGCCTCCACCGCGATGCGCGGCAGGTCGGTCCGCAGCGAGAGGTCGCGATGCAACACGAACTCGATCGCGAAGGCGTAGAGCACGGTGAGCGCCGCCGCTTCCACCAGCGTCGCCAATCCCCCGAAGATGCTCCCGAGCACCACCACCGGCAGCAGCAGCTCCCAGCGGGCGTCCCAGGCGGCGCGCAGAGCCTCGCGCGCCTCAAACGGCGTTCGCGCCACGCCCGCGTTCCAGCCGCGGCTCGCGCCCCACCCGGCGACCGCGGCGATCAGCAGCAGCCCGGGGACCAGCGCGCCCAGGAAGAGCTGGTCGATGGGCTGGCGCGCGGCGACGCCGTAAAGAATCACCGGCAGGCTCGGCGGCAGGAGCAGTCCGATGGAGCCGGACACCGTCACCAGGCCGATCGACGATCTTTCCGGATAGCCCGCCCGCGTCAGAATCGGAAGCAGCAGGCCGCCCATCGACAGGATGGTCACCCCGGAAGCGCCCGTCAGCGGTGTGAAGAACGCCAGCACCAGCGCCGTCACCACGGCCAGTCCACCGGGCATCCAGCCGAACAGGGCCGTGAACGCACGCGTCAGTCGGCGGCTGGCGCCGCCCTCCGACAGCAGGTAGCCGCCCAAGGTGAACAGCGGCACCGCCGGGAGCATCGGGTGCGCGCTCAGGCGGTATACGTCGACCGGCACCGCGGCGATGGGACTCGCCTCGCTCCAGAACATCAGCAGGGCCGCTCCGCCGAGCGCCGCGAAGATCGGCAAGCCGAGCGCCGTGGCGAGCGCCAGCAGCCCGCACGCCGGCCACAGCAGACCGGCGTCGCGCAGCGACGGCCAGGCCGCCAGCGCCGCGGGAATCGCCAGGCCCAGCGCCGCCGGAATGCGCCCTTTCCAGGTGTCGCCCGATCGCCACACGATGCGCCCGGCGACCACTGCCAGCGCCGCCGGAATGATCGCGATCGCCGCCCACACCGGGATGCCCCACGCCAGCCGGTCGCCGCCCCGCCGCTCGACCGCCACCAGGTCGACGCCCGCGGCCACGAGCGCCGCGACCACCGCCGCGGCCGCCGCCGACGTGAACAGGCGCGCCGGACGCGACAGCCAGTCCGGCAGAAACGCCGCCGTCGAGAGCGCCAGGTGCCGGTCCGACCGCGCCGCCAGCGCCGCGCCCAGGAAGGCGGTCCACAGCGTCAGGTGCTGCACCAGCGAGATCGATCCCGCGACCCCGCGTCCGAGCAGCTTGCGCGACGCCACCTCGATGAGCGGCAGGGCCGCCATCGTCAGCAGCGCCACGATCGCGAGCGCGTTCTCGGCGCGACCCGGCCAGGTCCGGCGTTCGGGTATCTTCAGCACGGCCTGCGTCCCTAGCGGCGCGAGCGGCGCGAGCGATACTCGTCGCGCAGCCGGCGCACTTCGTCGAACAGGTCGGCGGCCACCAGGCGTCCGCGCAGTTTGCTCCACGCGGCCTCCACCTCGGTCCTCCACGCGCCAAAGGTGGCGTCGTCGAGGCGAATCACCCGGAGATCCCGCTTTTGCATCTCGGCGATGGCGTCGTCGCCGAGCTTGCGAACTTCGCCTCGCAGCCGTTCGCCGGCCTCGCGGGCCGACTTCATCAGCGCCGGGCGCAGCGGCTCCGGAATGCGATCCCAGGTGCGCTGGTCGATCAGCGTGGCGCCGATCAGCGGCGCCCACTTCAGGTCGATCATGTATTTCGCGACGCCGAAGGACTGGTCGAGCATCGCGAACAGGGGCGGCGCGTCGAAGGCGTCGATCAGTCCCGTCTGGAGCGAGGTCAGCATGTCGCCGGGCGCGAGCTGCTTGGGCTGGAAGCCGAACTCCTTGTACAGCCGCTCCACCTCGGGATCGCCGGCCGCGATGAACAGCTTCATCTTCCGGATCTCCGGGAGCGTGCGCGCCGGCTTCTTGGTGAAGAAATAGACCCAGCCGACGTCGCCCCAGTTCAGTACGACGAAGCCCTTCTCGGCGAGCTTTCCCTCCAGCTTCGGCTCCATTTGCTCGCGGACGTGGTCGAGCTCCTCGTAGCTGGAGAACATCATCGGAATCTGGAGGCAGTCGACCGAGCGGTCCGCCTTCGAGAGGCCGATTCCGGAGGAGGCGATGGCCTGCATCTCGCCCGTGCGCATGCGGCGCAGCATCTCCACCTCGTCGCCGCGGCTGCCGCCCGGGTAGATGGTGACCTTGACCCGTCCGCCGGAGAGCCGCTTCCAGTCCTGCGCCATGCGGGCGAGCTCCAGGTGCCAGGGCGATCCTTCGGGCGCGAGCGTGCCCATGTCGACGCGGATCGTCTGGCCCGCGGCCGATGCCGCCGCCAGCAGCGCGGCGGCGATAGTCGTCAGGAAACGCGTGTGTGCGGTCATTACTGTCCTCCCGAGGTCGAATTGGCGGCCGGCGTGGCGATCAGGTCGCCGGCGCGGTCGCGAAGCCATCGCGCCCGCCGCTGCGAAGCCAGATTGGCGAGTCGCAACTCCTTGAGGCGGTCCGGGTCGACGGCGAGCGCCTTGCCGAGCAGCGCGTCGAAGGCGGCGCGATCCTGTTGGGGGACCGCGGACGCCTCGGCGTAGGCGACGTAGAGACTAGCGCTGGCGCCGCTTGAAAGCCGCTCGGCCCGCTCGAAGTGTCGGCGCAGCGCGGCGTAATCGGCGGCGCCCATGCGCGCCGACGGGAAGCTGACGCGAAACTCGTGCAGCGCCCCCAGGTTCCAGCTTTCGTCCAGCTCCAGCGCGCGCGCGATCAGGGCGTCCACCTCGGGCAAGCGCGCCAGCATGGCGGCGTCGTGCTTGGAAACCGAGACCGCCAGGCCGAGCGACGCCGCCGACCAGTAGAGCAGCGGGACGTGCCTCGCCGGGGCTGCCGCCAGCGCCGCCTTCGGGTTCTCGCGCAGGCGCGCGCCGGCGCCCGGAATCCCGGCTTCGAGGGCGCGACCGCAGTAGTCGTGACCGCGAAGGTAGAGGCGGCGCGCCCGCTCGCGGATGGCGGTGGCGCGGTCGACGTCCTCTTCGGCGGCGGCGTCGGCCTGGGGGCGGACATAGAGGTGCGAGTAGCTGGCGAAGCCCTTGCAGGCCGCCAGCAGCAGCCCCGGGTGGCGCGGCGACTGGTCGAGCAGGCTCTCGATGAGCTTGAGGCCGAACGGGAGCGCGTCGCCGACGAGCTCGAGATCGTTGTCGCTTTCGTAGGTGGAGCCGCCCTCGGCGAGCGCGTCGCCGATCTTGTTGATGGCGAACCGGCGCATCGAGCAGCCCGAGGCGGCGATCGTCAGGGCGCAGATCGAGAGTGCTGTGAACGTGCGGGTCATGGGTCGCTCCTTATTGGCGCCGGTCGCGGGGCCCGCCCTCATCGGGCGCGGCTTCGTCGCGCACGCGGCGGTACTTCGACACGGTGTCGTAAAGCTCCGGATCCGAATAGGTCCGGGCGAGGAATGCTTGCAGGTCGCTCGGACCCGCGGTGATCACCAGGATTTCCTCCCTCGCGCGAACGCGAAGGTGAGCGAGTTCGAGGAAGCCGGCGCGCTCCTTCAGCCGCTCTTCGCGGAAGCCCGCCATTTCCAGCCGGTCTCCGTCGAGGAAGCGGAGGCTGGCAATAAAGTGACCGCGGATATCTCCAAGCCCCACCGTCCGGTTCGAGACATTCAGGAACCGGAGGCCCGAGAACTCGACCAGATGGACCAGCAGATCATCCTCCGGATGGTTGGGGTCCGTCAGAAGGTAGCCGTCCTCGAATTCGATGATGACGAACTCGACCTTGCCGTTCTCGCTGTCTTCATCGGCCCAGGCGCCCACCAGGTTCGGGTCGCGAACGAGGTCGCGCTTCTCGTAGATGGGCTGAAGGAAGACCGGCGAGACCTCGCAGCCGCTCAGCAGGATCGCGGCGCTCATTGCGGTGGCGGCTGGATACCGTGAGAGTCTCATTGTCGTTTGCTCCTTCCCTGATTAGGACGGTGTTGCTCGGGGATTCCCTTCATCCGCGGCGGGTTGAGGCTACGAGCAGACAGCAAAGGCGTCAGTCGTCGGGATGGGCGAAACGCTCGCAACACGACCGGCGTCGTTGCGCCGACCAAGCGTCGAGCCTCAATCCCAACCGTCGCGAAGTACGATTCGAGTTCTCGGTGAACAGAGAGATTCTGAACACGCTGATGCCCGAGCCCGCGCGGGGCGGAACCTCAAGAGCCAGCGCCCCTGATGAGGCGGGATGCGGCGCGCGCTCGGACAGGCCGAAACGGAAGGCCTTCCACCGGTCTGTTTCCAATAGCGGAATCCGGCGCCGCCCGCCTCGGTTTACACTTCCAGTATCGCGGCGGACCCGCAACCGGTGCGATCGGTTTCCCGGATCTCCAACGAGGGCGGATTCCTACGCGGATTGGTGACGGCTGGGAGGTCGGCCAACGCCAGGAGATCCACCTCGTCGCAGCCGATCTTCAGAAACCGTGGCGGAGCATCGGGCATCAGCTTTGGCATGGAGAGGCGCAGACCAGGGCTCCGGATCGAATCGCCGATCGTCATCATGAGATTCCAATGATCGCTGTGGTCTCCAAGGCTGGCCCCGGGCGGCTGAGCGTAGAGGCCCAGGTTGACGGCGTCGAGCTTGCCGGCGTGGCTGACGTGCTTCGCGCCCGAAGCCACGGTCCGCGAGCCCTGCTTCAGGAGAAACCGGCTGGACCGGCTGTCGCGCCACCACGTAAGGACGATGACGTCGTGCAACACCGAGGGCATCTTCGCGACGACGTCTCTGGGCGTCGAGCCTTGCAGGCTCTCCGGAGCCTCGGCGCCGCAATAGCAGCGGATCTCGTGGGGAAGCGGGATACCGTCGATGGTAGTTCGAATGGCGGTCGTGTTCCGCGACAGTTCGGACGTTTTCAACACGGGCGTCTCGAAGCGCTCTTGCATCTGGAGGGGCGTCAGGCCACGGCGGGCCATGGGGTCGGGACCCTCGAGGGTCAGTGTTCCGCGAGGAAGGGGATCCAGGTTGCCCTTGGAGGGCGGTCTCCCTACAGATCCGGCGCCGTAGAAGTGAATCGACTCGGGAATATCGGGCACCAGGATCGACATCGTGCGGCCCTTCTGCCAGAAAGCCATCATGCCGTGACAAATCAGATTGAATCGCATCGAAATTCTCCTCAGGAGTAAACAGCAAAGGGCGCCCAATAATACGGATGCGCGAAACCGCTCGCGCGCAGTTGCACGACAGCCTCCCGCAGCGACCCCGCCGCGTCGCCACCCCGCGCGAGCCCTGCATAGAAGCCGCGAACCAATTCCCCCGTCGCCCGCGAATCCACATTCCACTGCGCGGCGACCACCAGCCGCGCCCCGGCCCGCAGAAACGCGTGCGCCAGGTGCCGCGGCGCCACCGTGTCGAGCTCTTCGTGCTCCGCCGTCGCGCACGCCGCCAGGAACACCAGCCGTGGGGCGGTCCATCCCGGCGGAACGCGCCAGGCGCCGGACTTCCGCCCGTCCTCCTCCGCCAGCATCAGCGCCACGCCCGTGTCCGTTACCATTGAATGCCCTGCAAAATGGAAGACGTCGAATCCGCCTGCGGCCCTTTCGACTTCCGGGGAATTCGCGTCGCCACCCGCAAGAATCCTGACGTCGGGAAGCAATCCGGCGATCGTGCGAGCCTCTTCCTCGATACCCGGCAGCGCGCGATACCTCGCCCGCAGTTCCGGTGCGATCCCGCTCGTCACCACCACCAGGGCGCGTCGCGCCGGCCCCGGTGTATCGGGCGACCGCCGGGCCGTCCGGATCACCAGCGGCTTTAACAGGCCCAGCGCCTCGCCGCCGCCGATCCGCAGCGCGGCCAATGGCAGCGGCGCGAGCGGCGCATCCAGCCGAACCTCCACCGCGCGCGAGCGCTCCAGGTCCAGCCCCAGCGAATCCGGAAAGGCTCTCCCGATTCGCGCCGAAATCGACTCCAGCTCCGCGATGCGGCTTGACGGGTCCGAGCACAAACGCCGCAGCTCGCGCGCCATTCTCTCCACCTCGGCCGCGGCGGGCTTCAGCCATTCGAACCGCACGGCCCCGGCCTCCCGCCACCACAGCGCGTAGCGATCCTCCAGCCGGACCACGGTGATCTCCATTCCAGCGCTCGAGGACGGCGCGCCGCTCCCGGGCGTGACGCCGACCTGGAGATTCTCCTGGCGCAGATACTCGTCCCAGGCCTCCAGCGCTTCCCGACTCCGCCCGCGGTCGAGCAGCAGCAGCACGCGCAGTCGCGAAGCGCGCTCCAGCGTCGACCGCCATCGCGGCGCGTCGTCCGGGTTGCGCCCCAGCCAGTCGAGCGCCTCGCCGACGCGCCTCTCCGCGTCCACGACGGCGCCGTGCCGCCGGTCCAGCGCCGCCGCAGACACCAGGAACGGAATCCGCCAGAAGGGATTCGCGGCCTCGCGCAAGGGAGCGTCGAGTGCCGACATCGCGGTGCGGTCGTTGCGCGCCTCCGCCAGTGCCACCGCCGCGAACAGCCGAGGGCCAGTCCAGCCCCGCGCGCCGAAATTGTGACTGTCGAGCTCGCGCGCGCGCGCGAACAGCCGCTCCGCCCCGGCCACGTCGCCCGACTTCAGCGAGAACTCCGAGGCCGCCGAGGTCACCAACTGCTCGACCCCCGTCGCGCCGATCGACGCCGCGATCCTGGCGCACATCACCGCCGCCGCCGTCGCCGAATGCCAGCGCTCCATGCGGTCGGAGGCGCGCATGATGTCGTTGTAGAACTGCTGCAGCCGCAATCGCGGCAGGCCTTCGCGTTCGATCGCCGCAATCGTGGCGAGAGCCAGCTGGATGGCGTCGCGATAGCGGCCCTGGTTGACCCGGTGGCTGGTCTCGAAGCCCGCTCCCCGCGTCGCGGCGACGATGAGTCCATGCTCTGCCGCCACCCGGCGCGCCTCATCCGTCGACGTGTCGGCGGCGTCAAGCTCGCCCGCGACCACCTCGCAAGTCGAGCGCTCGAGCAGCGACTGCACCAGCAGCCATCGATATCCGCGCGACCGCGCCGCGCCGACCGCCCGTGCGGCCTGCTCGCGGCAGCCTCGCTCCGGCGTCGTGTGCGAGAGGCGGTACAGTTCCTCGAACTCCCGCCATGCCGCCCACGCCGGAGCAAGCGCGGCGCGCGCCGCGGCTTCGCGTTCGGCCTCCAGGTCCGCATAGCGATTCGCGGCGATGGTCGCGCGCACCGAGGCGAGCTTCGCCAGCGCGGTCCTCGCCGGCTGCGGCGCTGGCGCCTCCCGCAATTCGAGCAACCAGCGGTCCCGATGTACCGACGTCAGCTCTCGCGCATCCGCCTCCGCCTCGCGTCCGGCGAGTTGGTCCGCATTCCTGAGCAGATGCTCCAGGCGCTCTTCGATGTGCCGCCGTGCGCGCTCGTCCCGCTCCGGTGCGAGCAGCGCGCCCAGACGCTGCCGCGCCGCCTCGCGACGCTTTCGCGCCTCCTCGGCCCAGCCGCCTGTCGGCTCAAGCACCAGAAACCGGTCCCAGTCCTCGATTGCCGCGGACCACAACGCCAGCTTCTCGTGGACCACGCCGCGATTGAAAAGCGCCACCCGGTGATTCGCGTCCCGTTGCAGTGCGCGGCCGAGAAGCTCCAGAGATCTCGTGTACGCCGACGGATCCTTCGACGACTCGGCGCGTCCGAAGTACGCCGCCGCGAAATCCACCAGCAGATCGGCGCCCGGCTCGCCGAGGTCCATCGCGCCCTGGAAGGCGGCGATGGCGCCGTCGTAGTCGCCCTGAACCACCGCCAACCGTCCCTGCGCCTGCGCCCAGTCCGCCGATCGCGCGCCCGACTCCCGCTGACGGGCGATCTTCGCCGCCGCGTCCAGCAGCTCGGAAGACGCCGCCGCGCCGCCGCGCTCGATTCGAATCGGGCCGTGGGGTGCGCCGGGCAGTCGGATCTCCATCGTTCGATGCCGCCCGTAAACTTCGGCCAACTCGGCCAGCGGCGGCTGCCTCAGCTTCCAGATCGCAAGACCGGCGGCGACCAACGCCACCGCCGCGGCGATCGCCGCCCACACCGGCCACGAAGAGGCGCGACGCGGTTCCTCCTGAAAGATCTCCGTGGCGTCGCGCAGCAGCGGACCGCAATGGTCGCATTCGGCGGCGTGCAGCAGCAGCTTCGCCGGCGGCCGCGGATCCCATTCCGAGGTGGACGCTCCCGCCGCCAGCGCCGTCCATACTTCCGGCGCCGGACAATCGACCTGGATAGGCCGCGCAGGCTCGTTCACCACCGGCTGCACCTTATCATGACGATGTTCCCGCTCCGATTCCTTCACCGGGCTTCTGCCTTACCTTGTCCCGCACCAGGCTGGTCAGGCGGAAGATCAGGCTCTCGACGCCCTTCACAGTCAACCCGACCGCGGGAATCGACGCGATCTCCTTCGCCGTCAGCCCCTGCCGATAGTAGAGCCAGAAGACCGCGCGATCGCGATCGTCCGCCGGAAGCATCCCGTCAATCTGCCGGATGAGCAGCGCCCGATCCAGGCCGCGCTCGGCGTCGCCGGCGCTCAACAGGAACGTCAGGCTGTCGAGCGGGACGTCCCGCCGCTGGTCGCGCCGCACCGCCCGCTGCGCGCGGAAGAAGTCGTGCGCGGCGTTGGCCGCCATCGCCTTGAAGTACGCCTCCACCGCCTCTCCCGGCGCCACGTCGCGGCGCTGGGAGAGTTTCAGCATCGATTCCTGGAGTGCGTCTTCGGTATCCGCCGGATTCGCGTAGTATTGCCGCGAGACGCGGCCGACGATTCGCCGGAAAATCGGCGTCAACGCCCGAACGAGCGTCTCCCAGGAGCCGTCCCCCGGCTCACGCCTGTAGCGCTTCCACAGATCCGCAACCGTGGGCGACTCCTCCTGGTTGGCTGAATACTCTATCACAACGCTCCGCGCGGAATGCTCGAGCGCCGCGGCCTGCCAGGTGATCGTGGGAAGTTCGTTGGCGTGTGTCATGCCGAGGAGAGTAGGCCCAACTACGCGGTTTCGTCCTTCGGATTTCCTGGCGATTTGGCGGCGCTTTTCTGTTCCGCCCAACTTCAGCCGAATCTTCCGGTTGCCGGGATATCCCCGCGCGCAGAACGAACCCTTACCGTTCTCTGACGGCGTTCTTCCGAAGTTCTGAAAGCCGCGGAACCGTATGACTGCGAAGGAATTCGTTGCGGCAACGCGGTGCGCGCCGCTAATCGAGCCCGGCCTTCTGAGCCAGCGCCAGGAAACGGGGATCCCCCCGCAGATCGTCGAGCATGGGCTCGTGGCGGGCGTAGACCAGGTAGTCGGAACGCTCTCCGAACGCCTTTTGCGCCGCGGCATACGCCAGGTCTTTCTGCCCGAGGGCGGCGTTGAGCACGGCATGATAGAGGGCCGGCACGTAGCGATGCTTCTCCATCGCCTGGAGATGGACGACCGCCTTTTCCGCCCCCGCCCGGTCGCCGCCCCTGGCTTGGAACTTGCCCTTGGCGGCGATCGCCGTCAGCAGCCGTCCTTGCGTCAGCGCCAGCGTCTTGTCGAGCTCGGCGACGGCCTCGTCGTGCCTGCCCATCTGCCCCAACGCCAGTCCCAGCGCGAAGTGCGCCGAGAGAAAGTTCGGATCGAGCTCCAGGACCTTGCGGTACTGTTCGACGGCCAGGGCCTGCTGCCCGGCGTGGTAGTGGCACCAGCCCACGCCGACGTGGATGATCAGCGATGCCGGGGCCAGTGTGAAGGCGCGCTGCATTTTTGCGAGCGCTTCCTGGTGCCGGCCCGCGGCCAGCATCGCGTGCGAATACCAGTGGTGCGCCGAAGAATATCCGGGATTCAGCGCGATGGCCTTTTGAAACTCCTGCTCGGCGGCGCGCCAGTCCCACTCGAAGGTCAGCCGGATGTTGCCCATCGAGGTGTGCGCGGCCGCCAGCGAATCGTCGATCGCCAGCGCCGCCTTGGCCGCCGCCACCGCCTTCGGCTTGGCCTCGGTGGGCCGCAGCGCGTCCATCGGCATCGAGCCGAGGAGCGTGTAGGTGTCGGCCAGGCCGCAGTACGCCAGCGCCAGCTTCGGATCGCTCTGCACGGCGCGTCCGAAATACTCCAGCGATTTCATCAGGCCCTCGCCCGTGCGCTGGTTCCAGAACCACAGGCCCTGCACGTAGGCCAAATAGGCGTCCTCGCCGACCTTGCGGAACGTCGACAGCCGCGACTGCTCCTGCGGGGTCACCTGCACGCGGATCTCGGCGGCGATCTCGCGCGCGATGCGGCCCTGTAGCTCCAGGACGTCGCTCAGCGATCCTTCGTAGAAGTTCGCCCAGCGGTGCTCGCCCGAGCCGGCGCGCACCACGCGCACGTCCACGCGGACTTTCTGTCCCGTGATGAGCACCGAGCCTTCCAGCGCGGCGTCGACGTCCAGATCAGCGGCCACCGCCGCGGCCGGCCTCTCCTCTTTCAGTTTGCGGCCGTAGAAGTAACCCGATTTCACGGTCAGCGCGGCGATCTGGGTGAGGTTGGTCTTGAGCGCCTCGGTCATCCCGGCGGCGAAGTAGATCTTGTTCGGGTCGCCGGAGAGCTCCTCGAGCGGCAGCACCACCAGGGAGTGAATCTCACGGCCCGTGCGCGGCAGCAGCCATAGCGCCCCGCCCGCGGCCGCCGCCGCGGCGCCGGTGGCTCCTGCGAATATCGTTCGACGCGAGATGCGCCGTGGAACGGGCGCCGGCGTCTCGGTTGCGGCCTGGTCGCTCCCGTCGGCGACGGGGGCCACGAACCGGTACCCTTTCTTGGGAATCGTCTCGATGAAGCGGTTGTCGTCGGAATCGTCGCCCAGCGCTTTCCGCAATAGCGAAATGTTCTTGGCGAGGCCGCCTTCCTCGACGAAGGTGTCGGGCCAGACCTTCTTAATGAGGTCCTCTTTCCAGACCAGTTGGCCTTTGCTTTCGACCAGGACCAGGAGCGTCTCCATCGCTTTAGGAGGCAGCGCGACGACGGCGTCGTCGCGGTAGAGGAGTTTCTCCGCGGGATCGACGCGATACGGGCCGAACCGGTAACCACGTCTTTCCTGGGCCATTTTCGGCGATTCGCGGCGGAGTCTTAGGGAACTCTATCACGAAACGGGGAAGACCCAGCGGCGACAGGGCATTTCACCGCTTCCCCGCCGCCGGCGGGAACCAGTACAACAGCACGCTCCTGCCGACCCGTTCCCGCGGCTCCACCAAGTCGGGCCACAGCTTGACGTCCAGGTGCTCCCCCTTCAGCCCCAGCCGCGACAGTTTGAGAATCGTCAGGCTGACCGCGTTCCAGCCCGGCCGCGGACCCTCCGGGTCGAGCGGATGAATCTTCGGAAACCCATGTACCGCCTCGTAGTGCGCCAGGATAAACGGGTCGAACGCCACCTCGCGCGCGCCCACCTCGGCGAGACGCCGCGACAGCCGCTTCATGTCCTGCCCCCAGTCGAGGTCCGAATCCACCACGATGCGCTCGGGCCGCTCGCCCGCCAGCAGGTTGAAGTACGGAATGTAGTCGGGATGACTCAGCGCCGACCCCGCGCAGTGCCAGGCGATCAGCGCCGCCAGCGCGGCGCGTGCCCACGTCGAGCCGTCGAGCAGCGCGCGCCCGCCGATCGCCGCCAGCACCGCCGCTCCCACGTACACCGGCAGCACATGCCGCACTCCGATGTTGATCCGGCTGAACACCGAGGCGAACACCACGATTCCCCCGGCGAGTCCGGCCGCCGCCAACAACGGCCAGCCGGGCGGCTTCTTACCCTTCCAGAGAATCGCCGCCCCGGCAATCGCCAATGCGAGAAACGGCAGCGGCGTTTTTACCGCCAGGACGACCAAATAGTAATACCACCACCCGGTTTCCCCGTATTGACCCAGAAGATAACTAGGATTTCCTTTTTCGTTGTGTTCCAGCACCGCCCGGATTCCGCTGGCGAGTTCCGGCGCCGGCCATCCGCCCGTGAAGCTGAACCGGAAGCCCGCCCACACGATCGCCGACATTACGAGCCCCGCCGCCGTCAGCGAGCGGACGCGTTCCTTCGGAGACCAGGCGATCGCCTTCCGTGCCGCCACGCCCAGCGCCGCCGTCGCCGGCACGAACATCGCGAAGTACGGGAGAGTCGAGAACTTCGAGAGCAGCGCCAGTCCGAGCGTCGCGCCGAGCAGCGCGCCCCGCTGCATCGTCGGCGATTCGAGCCACAGCGACCACGACAAGGCCGCGCCGCCGAGCCACGCCGTCAGCGCCATGTCGGTGGTCGCCAGTCCCGCGTGCGCCAGCACCGGCGGCAGAAAGCTGAACAGCAGCGTCGCCCCCACCGCCTCCAGGCGCCCCAGCGCGCGCCTCGTCCAGACATACACCACCGCGCACGCGACCCAGAAGAACGGCAGGATGCCGAGCCTTGCCAGCGCCAGCGTGCGATCGTAACGGTTGCCGCCGTAAAGAATGGCGGCCCCTTCGTTCCACATCGAGTCCTTGGCGTACCCGCGGCTTCCCGCCAGGTAAGGACCCAGCGCCGCCGCCACGCGCGCCAGTGGAGGATGCTGCGGCTCGTACCGGTATGCGCCGCGCGCCAGCCACTCCATGCCGCAGGCGATATGCGCCGGCTCGTCGATGGTGTGGTTGAAGACGGTGTAGGTCGCCACGATCCGCAGCGATGCGAGCGCCACCAGCGCCACAGCCACGAATGGCGCGCGCCGCTCTACCGCCGCGATAATCCTGTCCGCGCGCGACGGGCCCGCCGGCGCCTCCGCCTCCGCGCGCTGCTTTCGCCGCTTCGCCATCTCAGAGCTTCCACAGCCCGATCAGCACCAGCGCCGCCGCCACCGCCGATATCGCCGCGCCCGCCAGGAAATAGCGCGACACGAACCGCAGCGCGACCTCGCCCTCGCCCGCCGGGACTACCACGCCCATCAGCGCGTGGTCGGCCCGCACCACCGGCAGTTCGCGGCCGCCTGCCGTCGCGCGCCACCCGGGATAATAGGGAATCGCGACGCGCATCAGGCTCGGCGCGGCGGCTCGATAGCGGACGCGCAGCGTCTGCTCCCCGCGTTCGATCGACACCACCGTCGCCGCCGGGTCGTGCGATGGAACCGCGTCCGCGGCGATCGCCGACTCCACCGGGTCATGCGACGCCAGCAGCGGCCTCGCGTCGGCGCCCACGTCGATGCGCCGTGCGAACGTCGCGCGCGGCAGGGCGCTCGGGCGCTTCTCGAACCGGCCGTCGGGAACATGGAGGCGCAGGCCGGCCCCCAGGATGTCGAGCAGCTTCGGATTCCTCTCCGCCGCCGCGATGTACTCGGCGTACGCGGCCAGCCGCAGCGGGTTGTAGCCGTAGGTCGCCTCGACGCGCGCGTCGAGCGGGTGGTTCTGCGGCCCCAGCGCCGGGATCGAATACGGCGCGTGAAGCCGCGCTCCTTCGGGGAGCCGCGGCGGAACGCGCTCGCGGAACACCCCTAAACCCGCCCCATACCGTTCCTCGTAGGAATTCCGTGAATATGCCATCGGATTCCACAGAGAATTCCACAGAAATACGTCGGCAAACAACACTGCCGGAATGGCGGCCGCGGCCCATTTCCAGCGGTCGCCCACCGACTTCGCGCCCGCCCCGGCAAGAAGCGCCAGCGCCAGCGCGCACACGAACCAGGCATGCACCGGCGCGCGCACGCTCGCGAATCCCGGAAGCGTCGTCACCAGGCGATAGAGCCCGCCCGCCGGCCCCAGCGCGTACCACAGGGCCGGGAGCAGGAGAAACAGCGCGAGCATGGCAGGGCGGCGCTCCTCGGCCGCGCTGGGTCTCCAGGCCCCCCACCAGACACCGATCATCGCCAGCGGCAGCAGCAGTGCTCCCGCGTACAAGTAATGCTGCGTGATGTCGGCTGGTCCCCTGTAGTTCCCGCCGACCGCGCCCGACGCGTCGGCCCAGACCAGCGTCGCCAGGCTCGCTGGCGTCAGCGCGGCATTCGGCGTCCGGTCCAGCGACATCGCGGAGCGCACCGACTGCCCGGTCAGCTCCAGCCCCGGCAGCGTCTGCACCGCCGCGAGCGCCGCGGCGATCGCCCCGCCCGCGGCCAGCGCCGCAGCCGCCCGCGTGAATAACTCCCGCCGCCCTACACACAACGCCGCCGACCATATCGCCGCCGCGGCCATCGAGTACAGAGCCGATTGAAAATGTCCCGCGAGAATCATCAGGCCGCCCACGGCGCCCGCCGCCGGCATCCACCTTCGGCCGCCCTTCTCGATCGCGCGGCCGATCGCCAGCAACAGCCACGGCAGCCACGCCGCCGTCTGCGACATCCCGACATGCGACGCGTGCCCGGCGAAAAATCCCGACATCGCGTAGGCGATCGCCGCCACCAGCGCCGGCGCTGCTCCGCCAAGGAGCCGCCTCCCCAACAGGAAAGCTCCCGCGGCGGCGAGCAGCGTGTGCAGCGCCAGCTCGCCCTGAATCGACCGCGGCGTAACACCGAACAGGAAGAACGGCCAGTTGAGCGGATACCAGGCCCCGGTCTGTGGATCGGCCAGGAACGGAAATCCGGAAAAGATATAGGGGGTCCAGTGGGGCAGCGCCCCGGCGCGGACTGAGTCGGCGAAGTATTTCTGGGCGCTGTAGTGCACGTCGACGGCGTCCCATTGAATGCCTGCAGTCGCGGACGTGAGCGGAATCCAGTGCATGACCGCGACTGCGGCGGCGAGCGCCGCCCAGGGCCAGTACCGGCTGGCCCGCGGCGTCGTGGCGAGGCCGGAGGGCGCCGGTCGGCGCGGGGAAGGCTTTCTGGCCATGCTCTGATCTAGTCACTTTACCCGGTTCCGCCAGGGCGCGGTAAGCAATCGCCATTGCCGCCTAAGCCCCAAGGTGTTAGGGAATATGGCGTACCACTACGTTCTCCTAAGGGAATTGCCCGGTTTTGCCGCCGATACCACCTAAACTCTCTCGGGTCTTCCGCCGATCAACCAAAAGAATGGGAGCCGAGCTCCAGGCCCTTGACCGGGCCCCCAGTCGACCTCTGGACATCGCCAGAACGCCCGCCATGGACGTGCTGAAAGGCCAATTCCTGGCCAGCATCAACCATGAGATCCGGACGCCGCTGACGGGGATTCTCGGCATGACCGAGCTGCTGCTCGAAACCGAGCTCTCGAGCGACCAGAACGAATACGTCGCGGCGGTGCGCAGTTGCGCCTCGCAGCTTCTGGAAATGCTCAATTCCATCCTGGAGTATTCGTCGATTTCCGCCGGCCAGATGCGCCTGGAGGAGGGCGAGCTTCACCTCCGGCAGACGCTCGAAATGGTGGTCGCCGAGTTCATGGACCGGGTGGAGCGTAAGGGCCTTCGCATGAAGGTCCACCTCGACAACGACCTTCCGCAGTACGTCGTCGGCGACGCGCTTCGTCTTCGCCAGACGCTTTCGTATTTGCTGAGTAACGCCGTGAAGTTCACCGAACGCGGCGCAATCGAGTTGACCGCGCGGCGCGCCGGGGACGGCACGCTCGAAGTGTCGGTGATCGACACCGGGATCGGCATTGCGCCCGAGAAGTTGAGCCTGATCTTCGAATCCTTCCGCCAGCTGGAGAACGGCCTGGCGCGAAGCTACTCCGGCCTGGGCCTGGGCCTGGCGCTGGCCGAGAAGCTGGCGCGGCTGATGGGCGGCGGCGTTTCGGCCGTCAGCGAGCCCGGCGCCGGAAGCCGGTTCACGGTGACGGTTCCCCTGCGCGTGCCGGCGTCGGCCGCCGTCGAGGAGTATGAGACGCAGCGTCCCTCCAACGGCCATGGGCCGGCCAAGCGCGTGCTTCTGGTGGAGGACAGCGAGATCGCCCAGCGCATCGTGCGGCACATTCTCTCGCGCAGCGGCTACCAGCTCGACTGCGCCAGCGGGGGACGCGAAGGCGTTCAAGCGGCGGCCGAGAATCGCTACGACCTGATCCTCATGGACCTCCAGATGCCCGGCGTCGACGGCCTGGCGGCCACCGGCGCCATCCGCGAGCTGCCGCACTACGAGAACGTGCCCATCATCGCCCTCACGGCGAACTACTCGCAGGAGCATCGCCTGGTGTGCCAGCAGCTCGGCATGCAGGGCTTCCTCGCCAAGCCCGTAAACAAAGACGAGCTTCTCAACGCCCTCTCGCACTTCCTGAAGTAGCGGGATTGCGCCGCACTCTCTGGCGGCGCGCCGGCCCTTCGTGCCGCGCCGCAACGCGTCTCCCCGCCGCCCCGCCGTGTGATAACTTAAGCCCATGGACCGACGCCGATTCCTGCACTCCACCGCCGGCGCCGCCGCGGCGCTCCACAACTTTCCCCATCACCTCTTCGCCGCCACCACCAAGAAGTACGCCAGCGACCGCGTCCAGCTCGGACCCAGGAAGGTCGAGCTCAGCCGACTCGCCATGGGCACCGGCACCAACGGCGGCGGCGGCAGCTCCAACCAGACCAAAAAGATGGGCGTCAACGGCATGGCCGACTGGTTCAAGGCCGCCTTCGACCAGGGCGTCACCTTCTGGGATTCCGCCGACCAGTACGGCAGCCACCCGCACCTCCGCGCCGCCCTGAAATCGGTCCCGCGCGACAAGGTCACCATCATGAGCAAGACCCACGCGTCCACCGAAAAGGAAATGCGCGCCGACCTCGACCGCTTCCGCCGCGAGTTGGGGACCGACTACATCGACATCCTGCTGCTCCACTGCATGATGGACGCCAACTGGCCCGACCGCAAGAAGGGCGCCATGGCCGTCATTTCGGAGGCGCGCGAAAAGGGCATTGTCCGCACGCATGGGACCTCGTGCCACACGCTCGAGTCGCTCCGCACGGCCGCGCGCACTCCCTGGGTCGACGTCGACCTGGCCCGCATCAACCCGGCGCGCGTCGCCATGGATTCCGATCCCGCCACCGTCATCTCCGTCCTGCGCGAGATGAAGGCGGCCGGCAAAGGCGTCATCGGCATGAAGATTCTCGGCGCCGGCCGCCTGCGCGACAAGGCCGACGAGTCGCTCCAGTTCGCACTTTCGCTCGATTGCGTCGACTGCTTCACCATCGGCAGCGAGAGCGTCGCCGAAATGATGGACCTCACCCGCAAGATCCCCGCCGCCAGCGTGCGCGGCTGACCAGGAGGCTTACGCCATGAAGAGACTCGCCCTGATTGCCGCCGGAGCGGCGCTCGCCGTCGCCTTTGCGTTCGCGCAGCAGAAGAAGGATGTGAAGAAAGTGGTCACCTCGCCGTGGCCGCAGGTTCCCGGCTACGCCGACATGACCTATCCCGCCGACAATCCCATGTCGAAGGAGAAGGTCGAGCTCGGCCGCATGCTGTTCTTCGACAAGCGCCTCTCGGGCGACGAGTCGCGCTCGTGCTACTCCTGCCACCTCAAGGAGCACGGCCTCACCGACGGCAAGCCCACCGCCATCGGCGCCTATGAAGTGAAACTCCCGCGCGCTTCGCCGACGCTCTGGAACATCGGCTATCACTCCGAGTTCTATTGGGACGGGCGCAGCAAGTCCCTCGAGCTCCAGGCGGTCGCCGCCTGGGCCGGCGGAAACATGGGCGTCACCGGCAAAGACGGGCGTCCCAGCACATCCGATATCTGCAAGAAGCTGATGGCGATTCCCGCCTACGCCGCGATGTTCCAGAAGGTGTTCAATGCGCCCGCCACGCCCGAGCGCGTCGGCCAGGCGCTGGCCGCCTACGAGCGCACCATCGTCAGCCAGCGCGGCGCCTGGTTTCGCTTTCGCGCCGGGCAGACCAACGCGCTCAGCCCCGCCGCCCGCCGCGGCTGGAAAATCTTCAGCGAGAAGGCCAAGTGCACCAACTGCCACGACGGCCTCCTGCTGACCGACCTCCAGTATCACAACGTCGGCATCGGCATGGACAAGGAGAAGCCCGACCTGGGCCGCGCCGTCGCCAGCAAGGACGAAAAGGACACCGGCGCCTTCAAGACGCCGACCCTGCTCGACATCGCCAAGTCGGCCCCGTATTTCCACGACGGCTCCGTGGCGACGCTCGAAGAAGCGGTCGACCTCATGACCAGCGGCGGCAAGCCCAACAAGTGGCTCGACACCACCAATCTGAAGGATGCCCAGGAGGCCAAGCTGACCAAGGCCGAGAAGGCCGACCTGCTGGCTTTCCTGCGGTCGCTCAACGTCGAGACCGTGCTCGCCGAGCCGAAGCTGCCGTAGGGTGACCCTCACTCGCAGAGCCGCGGTCGGCGCGCTGGCGGGCCTCGCCGCCTGCAATCGCGAGAAGAAGATCACCATCGCCGTGATCCCCAAGGGCCGCGCCCACATGTTCTGGCAGTCTGTGCACGCCGGCGCCGTGGCCGCTTCGCGCGAAAGCAACGTCGAGATCGCCTGGAATGGCCCCGCCACCGAAACCGACTACAACGGCCAGATCCAGATCGTCGAGTCGATGATCAACCGCCGCGTCGACGCCATTGCGCTCGCGCCCATCGACAAGAAAGCCATGGTCGGCGTGGTCGAGCGCGCCGCGCGCCAGGGCGTCCCCGTCGTCATCTTCGATTCCGGCATCGACACCGAGCAGTTCGTCTCTCAGGTCGCCACCGACAACTATGCCGCCGGCGAGCTGGCCGCCGCCCGCATGGGCGAGCTTCTGAACGGGAAGGGGAAGGTGGTCATCGTCGCCGTGCAACCCGGCGCTGCTTCGACCATGGCGCGCGAGCAGGGCTTTGAGGACGCCGTCGCCAAGCGCTTCCCCGGCATCCGTATCGCCGACAAGCGCTACGGCATGGCCGACTTCGCCAAGTCGCTCGCGGTCACCGAGAACATGCTGACGGCGCACCCCGACCTCGACGCCATGTTCGCCTCCAACGAATCGTCGACCGTCGGCGCCGTGCAGGCGCTGAAGGGCCGCCAGTCCAAGGTGAAGCTGGTGGGATTCGACTGGAGTCCGACGTTGCTCGAAGACCTGAAGGCCGGCCTCATCGACTCGCTGGTGGTGCAGAACCCGTTTCAGATGGGATTCGAGGCCGTTGTTGCTGCGGTGAAGAAACTACGGGGAGAGTCGGTCGTCAAGATCAACAACCAGCCGCCGCGTCTGATTCGGAGAGAGGATCTGGACAAACCCGACGTTCAGGCCCAACTCAATCCCGACCTGAAAAAGTACCTGCCCTAACCACTGATCGCTGACCGCTGAAAGCTGATAGCTGAAAGCTGAAAGCTGATAGCTGATCGCTGAAAGCTGATCGCTGAAAGCTGATCGCTGACAACTAAATCAGCGCCATATACCCCACGATCTTCGAGAAGATCGTGCTGATCGCCGGCGCCACGTTGGGCGGCAGAAACGCCGCCACGGCCACCGCGACAAATGCCGCCAGCAGCGCGTATTCGATGAGATCCTGACCGCCGTTTTCCCGTCCGAGCGACCTGAGACGACGCCTCCAATGGCTGAGCATGCGTTCTCTCCTTAGAGACATTATCGACACGCGCCCGTCCCGCACCTACCCGGCTTACACCGTAGCCGTATCCCTAAAAGCCCTTAAGTAATTCAAGAGACAAGGCTTCTCCGCCGCTATTGCGAGGTGCCGAACCGTAACACCCGGAACCCGCGAAGGGTGACGGTCTCCGCCGTCGCCCCCGACATGTTGCCGAGAAAGTTAATCGTCAGCGGCTGTGTCAGATCCGGCGCCGACGTGGTCGCCCCCACCGCCAGGACCAGCGACGTGCCCCAGCTCTCGAACGTCAGGTAGTTCGTCGGATTGCTGATCGCCGCCTGTACACGAACCGTCGCCAGGCCCTCGCCCGCCGGCGCCGGCCGCGTGAGCACGCTGGTCGCCCCCCACCGCACCTCGAAGGCGAACCCGGTCGTCGTACCCTCGTGCGAATAATCGGCGGCGATCTCCACCCGATCGCCCGGTAACAGCGTGTTGGCCGGCACCACGCAGGCGCCCAGCGAGGTCGGCGCCGTGCCGCTGGTCGCCGACCCGGCCCCGCTGCACAGCACCGTCACGAAGCTCTGCCCGGGCGGGGCCTGCACCCGGTAAAAGGTCAGCAGCAGGTCGCCGGTCTGCGGCGTCGCCCCCGTCAGGAACGTGATGGTCGAACCCGTCAGCGTGTAGTCCACCCCGCTCCGCTGGAGCAATCCGTTGCGATACACCTCCAGGCTCGAGGCCGGCGTCGGCGGCTGCGCGAGCGCGAAGGTGTTGTTGCTTCCGTTGACCGCCCCGTTCGGCGTCTCTCCGTCGACGAACGTCGGCGCGAATCCGCCCCCGCCTCCCGTGCCGCACGGCCCGCTGGTGCCGTCCACGCGCACGCAATCCTCCGGTGCTCCCGCGGCGCCCTCGATCTCGCCCGACGGGTTGATGATCGCCGCCCGTGAGACCGTGTAGTTCAGTCCCTTGGTGGGACGAATTTCGAGCTCGTTGGTCAACCCCACGACGTCGGAGATTTGCACGCTGGTCGAGCCGCCCGGCGGCAGCACCACGCCCGGCGGGACCGCCAGCCGTATGTCGCGCACCCGCACCTGTGTGGGCGAAGGCGGCACGTTCCAGAACTCGCTGAACTGGATGCGGCCGTCGCTGATGTACTTCACCGCGTAGAACGCCCCCGGCGAAGCGTCGGTGGTCGGTACCAGCCGGACCCGAAGCAGCCCGTTCACCACGCGCACGTTCAGCAGGTGCGTGGCGATATTGGAGTTGTCCGAGGCCTCGAAGCTCTTCCATTGGATTTCGAGCTGCCCGTTGAACCGCGACCCATCGGCTTTGTAGAGGATGTCCTCGATGGGCGTCAGCGGGGGCTGCGCCGCCGCGGGCGGGGTCGCCATCGCCAGGAAAAGCACGGCCGCGGCCGCGGCGCGGCCCGCCGCGCGAAGTGCCCTACGCATGAAGTCAGCCTCCAGGAAAGAACCCGGGCCGCAAGGAGAGACGGCCCGGGGGGCGCACGGCCTTTCGGCCCAACGTCCTGTCGGCCACAGTGTAGGGTCGGGCGGGGAGAGGCGGGAGGCGGCCTGCACCTCGCCACCCGTCGAAACCGTCCCGTTCCAGGGGCTTAGCCCCGACCCGCCACCTCCCGTTTCGCGCGTGACCGTCTTAATCACCAGCACCGCGGCGATCCACGAGGCAGAGTGATGACTGCGGTGGCTGTCGGGTCGTCCGTCGGCTGTCAACGCCCCTACGGCGGCGAGAACGGGATGGACCACGAGCCCACATCCCGCGACTCCTCTTCGCCCAATACGATCTCAACCGCCCGATCCGGGTCGCCGTCACCCGGGTAGTAGTAGGTTCTGTAGGTGTGCAAGCCGGTATCGAAAACCTCCACGACCATTCGGTAGCGGCCCGGCGTGGCCCACGTCGCGTGGAAACTGCCATGGGCATCCGTTCGGGTGCTACTGTTACTCCATCCGAAGGCCCGTTCGAGGCGGACATTGACGTCGCCCGCTGGTTGGCCGTTCGCGTAGCGCAGGCTTCCGCTTACGGCCGAGAAGGGAGGGCGGGTGTCGATCCCTTCGTAATAGAACCATCCGTCGCGAAACGCCCGCATCGCCAAGCCCGGCCGCGGAGGTCTTATCGAGGCCCAACGATCCAATGCCTCTCGAGCCCCCACATCGCCGGCCGGCGCGAAGCGAAGCCCCTGAGCGGGAAGCGGCGAGAACGCGATCTGCACGTATTTCGCGGCGACGCCCCGATACCGAATGGGAACGACGTCGAGGCACTGCGCTTCAACCGCCAGCATCTGTTCCTGCCATCGAAGTATCTCGTGAGCGGTAGTCCTTGCCATGCGGGCGGCCTCCTCAAGGGAACTTACGGATTGATCCTTCCAGCCCCCCTTTATTCGGAACGTGACCTTCCAACCGGCGAGACCCTTGCGGAACTCGTATGCATCCAGCCAGATGCTATCGGCTCCGAACGTGCAAACCCGCTGGCGACCGCTGGCGAGCCATTCCTCCACGAGTCCCTGGAATGCCGCTCGATGAGTGTTGAAGTGCCGTGCGGCAGAGGCCTCGTCGGCGAACTTCCGCTTCTTGATGGGATGAATTATGCAGGAGAGGCTCGCGAGCGCGAGAAACCACACCACGAAGAGGGCTCTCGCCGGTCCGAGCAGCGCCATCAACGATAATGACGCAACTCACCGGTCAAAACGTCGAATCAGATCCCGATTACCCCGGACGCGCTTATGGAGCAGCCGCCGCCCGCGACACCGTCTTCACGCCCTTAACGCACCGGAACCCGATCGTCGGGCTCCTCTCGTGCTGCCGCGCCCAGCTACGATACGACACCGACAGAAACAGCACCGGCTGCGCCTGGTCGAACCACGAACCCCCGCGCAGCACCCGGTAGGCCCCCTTCTCCGGACCCGCCGGATTCCGCTCCGGCGCCGCGGCGTAGTAATCCCGCCCGTACCAGTCCGACGCCCATTCCCAAACGTTGCCGATCATGTCGCACAGCCCGAAATAATTCCGCTCGCGCGTGCACACCGCGCTCGGGCCCGCTTCGCCCCCGAAGACCGCCTGCTTGGCGGTCGGAACCGTGTCGCCCCAGGGATACATCTTCCCCTCGGCGATGCCCCGCGCGGCGCGCTCCCACTCCGCCTCGGTCGGCAGCCGCCCGCCCGCCCACGCGCAGAACGCCGACGCGTCGTCCCAGCTCACGTTGACGACCGGATACTTCTCCTGCCCCTTCGGAATCTCGCCCCGGAACCACTGGTAGGGCGGCTTCCGCTTCGTCGCCTGGACGAACCCCGCGTAGCGCTTGTTGGTCACCTCGGATTCATCCATATAGAACGGGTCGACGTGGATCTTGCGGGCGGGCGTGTCATCCTTGAGCGGATTCGGATACCAGGCCAGGCGTGTGTCCGGCCAGTCGTAGGTGCGGCCGCGGAGAAACTCGCCCCCGGGGATGAAGACCATGCCGGGCTCGGCGGAGAAGCCCGTTGCGCACAGAGCGATCCACGCAGCCGCTCGTAACGCGCGAAGCGCGACGGGACTATGCCCCGTAAATCTGCGACAGCTCATCGGTCGGAATGATACCATTCGCGCCGAGCGGGTCGACGTACACGTACGTCCGGCCCGAGGGGAGATTGTGCGCCTCCTTGGCCCAGTCGATTCCCAGCGCCGAATAGATCGTCGCCACCACGTTCTCGATGCGCGGCTGCTCCTTGTGCCGCCAGCCGGGGTCGGCCACGCGGTTGCCGTCGCCATCGGACGCGCCGACAATCGTTCCGCCCTTCACCCCCGCGCCGCAGAACAGGCCCGGGAACACGTACTTGTGATGGTCGCGTCCGCCCATGTGGTTCAACGCGAAGGGAGTGCGCCCGAACTCGCTCATGAGCACCACCAGCGTCTCGTCGAGCAGCATCTTGCCGGGCGAGGTCTTCGACGGCGTCGTGGCCAGGTCCTCGATAAGACTGGCCGCCGCTGGATCGAAGTCCGCGATCAGCTTGTAGTGGTTGTCGCCCACCGACTTGTCCCAGATGCGGCGGTGATGATCCCAGCCGTGATGGCAGATGTGGATGTAGCGCGTGCCGGCGTCCTGTGCCAGCACGTTGCGCGTCAGCGCGCAGGCCATGCCGACGCCCGTGCTTCCATAGCGTTTTCGGTCGTCGTCGGAAATCTGGAACGCCGCCGGCCAGCGCGGATCGGTCAGTAGCCGCTTGGCGGTGCCGCTGAACGATTCGAAGGCCTCCACCTCTCGCCCGTAGCTCGCCATCGATTCGCCGCGAACCTTGCGCAGCCCTTCGAGCACGCGCCAGCGCTCCTCGATCAGCTCCACCGCCTTCTGGTCGAGCGACATGCCCGAGAGCGCCTGCTGCGCGTTCATGTCGAACACCGAGAAGCGCGGCGGCAGGTAGCCGGTCGAGAGCGCGCCCACCTGGTTGGTCTCCAGGTTGAACGACACGTATGTCGGAAACGTCTCCGACTCCTTGCGGCGCGCCTCCAGCTCCGCCGCCACCACCGTGCCCACCGACGGAATCTCTCGCGCGAACGCCACGTTCAGCGGCCGCCCGGCCTGGACGTAATACTGGCCGCGCAGGTGCACTTCCTCGTGGCTGGCGAACGAACGCACGATGGCGATGCGGTCCATCACCTTTTCGATGCGCGGAAACATGTTGACCGGGAAATAGATGCCCGTCGAAATCTTGCGGACTTGAAAGTCCTTGGGGGTGGCGGCGTTGTCCTTGAAGTCGAACGACTCCACATGGCTGATGGCCCCGGAGATCTCGAAAAAGACAACGTTGCGCGCGTTTCCTCGCGGATTGGTCTTCTTCGCCGTCGAGGCCGAGCGCAGTCGCGGCACCACGCCATCGAGCGACGCACCGGCCAGTCCCATGCCGCCGAAGCGGAGCAGGTCCCGGCGCGTTGGAATCAGATCACCGACTGTCCTGGGACGATTCATGATTGCCTCCTCTCCGAGGGGCCTCAGAAGTTGTACAGAAACTCCACCAGGTTGAGCAGCGCCCACTGCACGTTCTGCGCGCCCTCCACCCGGTTCTTCGCCATCTGCGAAACCGCGAACGCCTTCTCCTCCGCCGTCGGCGTCCGCGAAAGCGTCGAGACGAACAGCTCTTCCACCACCTTGCCGTCGTCGGTGTAACTGCCGAGCAGCCGCTCGACGCGGCTGTCCTTGGCCGCCAGCACGCGATCGTTCACCACCGAGGACCGCATCAGCATGATGGGCTGCAACGGCGAGGGCCGCACCGCCTGCGCAGGCGCCCCACGATTGGCCTGCCCGAACGCCTGCATGAAGCTCTTCAGCTCGCCCGACGCCCGCGGCATCGACGACTGCATCGCCATGCTCACCGCGGGTCCCGGCGGGTCTTCGTCGTTCAGCACCTGCCGCCGCCGTCCGCCGCCGAAATTGCCCGGACGGTCCGTCGCAATGGTGATGGAATCGTGCAGTTCCTCGGCGCCCAGCATGCGCGCGTACTTGCGCGCGTAGTAGCGCGTGTACCGGTCGTTCCACTCGCCCGGGAAGCGCGACGAGAGCTGGTAGGCGCTCGAATTGCAGATCGTGCGGAACAGCGTGTGGAGGCTGTGGTTGCTGTTGCGGAACTGCGCCGCCAGCGCGTCGAGCAGTTCCGGGTGCGAAGGCTGCGCGTCCCAGCCCTTGGGCAGATTCGCCGGATCCTGCCGCGCCAGGTCGAACTCGTCCACCGGCTCCACGATCCCGAATCCCATCAGCTTCGCCCAGAACAGGTTCACGGTCGCGCGCGCGAACTGCGGGTGGCTGGTCAGCATCCGCGCCAGTTCGCTGCGCGGCTCGGCGCCGGGCTTGGCGGTTTCATCGGTCAGCAGGAACTTCGGAGTCGACGCGCCGCCGAAGCGCTTCATGCGCAGCATGCTGTCGCTCTTGGTGTCGTAGCCGGGCGCCCCGTCGTCGACGTAGAAGTGGCCCATCGTCGCTTCCGTGCGCTCGACGTGCGGGATATAGCGGGTGTTGCCGAAGAAGGCCGCCTGCCGGAAGAAATCGACGCGCTTCTTGCCCGTCAGGTAGACGTTGACCTTCTCCAGGTGCTGCGCGCCGTCGTGGCAGGCGATGCAGGAGAGATTCACGCCCAGCATCACCTTGCCGAACAGAATAGACAGCTCGTCGTGCGTGTCCATCTGGTGGACCTTGCGCAGGTCGTCGCCGTGCTCTACCTGTCCCGGCTTCCCCTCCACGTGCTCGCGCACGATCGGGTTCACCGCCGCCACCACCAAATTGCTTTTCGCCGACGCCGAAATCAGCGACCGCGCGAAATCGTCGTAGGGACGATCGCTCGCCAGGCTTTCCTTCAGCGTGTAGTGGAACAACTGCACGCCGCGCCCCATCTTGCCGTTGGCGCGGATCATGTCCATATAGAAGTAAGCCCACTTGTCGACGAACGCCGGACTCCCGATCAGCCGGTCGATCAGCCGCGCCCGCTTGTCGGGCGAGTTGTCGGCCAGGAAGTCGCGCAGATCGCCGGCGGTGGGGATGCGGCCGGTGAGGTCCAGCGTGACGCGGCGGAAGAACTCGCGGTCGCCCGCCAGCGGCGCGTGCGGGACGCTCTCGCGCTCCATCTTCCCGAAGATGTGCTCGTCGATGAAGTTGCGGCGCGGGATGCGCCCGGCCGCCGAGGCCGGCAGACCTTTCGTCAGCCGATCCGTGGTCGCGCCGGCGCTGATCGAGCGCGGCCCCTGGAGCAGGGGAGCGTGAATGTCGGCGGACATCTGCGACGCGTCCGCCGGCTTCTTGGGAGTCTGTTTTTCGTCGGCGGCCAGACACACCATCGCCGCCACCGCCAGCAACAGGGCTGCTCGATACACGTTCCCCTCCTCGGCGTACACGATGCCTTCCCCGCAGTATGCCCCAGTTCATCTGAAATGTCAACTGAAAGTCTTTGCACACGTGGGCCACGTCGATTGTTCCCATTGGCTACAATCCTAGCAATCAAACTGACAGGTCATCTGCCCACCCCTGGCCCTGGCCTGTGACATATCAATTGGGCGGCATGGCGAGCGTATGTTCCACGTGGAACATTTTTCTCGTCGCCGGTAGACCGGTAGAATAGGTGCGAAACATGAAAAAGCCCGTCCCGGTGAAATCCGCCTCGGCGTCCATCGACGCGAAGATCGAGGAACTGGGGGACTGGCGCGGAAAGACGCTCGCCAGGGTGCGCGCCCTCTTGCACGACGCAGACCCGGAGATCGTCGAAGAGTGGAAGTGGATGGGGACTCCCGTCTGGTCCCACGGCGGAATTGTCTGCACGGGAGAGACGTACAGGAACGTCGTCAAGTTGACCTTTCCCAAGGGAGCCGCGTTGCAGGACCCTTCGGGTCTATTCAACTCCAGCCTCGACGGGAATGTCCGGCGCGCCATCGACATCCACGAAGGCGACAGGATCGATCAGGCGGCCTTGAAGGATCTCATCCGCGCCGCGGTGGCGCTCAATCTCAAAAGCAAGAAGCGGCCCGCTCCGTTACGGAGCCGCGCGCGTTAGCGAGCAGGTATCACGGCGCGAGGCGAGCCGCCTCGCGGCGGTCCGCGTCCGCCTCGCGTTTTCGACCCTGCCGCTCGTGCACCTCGGCGCGCCCGAGAAACGCCGTGCGATCGAAGGGATTGAGCTCGATGGCGCGCGTGTAGTCGGCCATGGCCTCCTCGTACAACCGCCGCAGGAAGTGCGCGCGACCCCGCAGAGGATAGTGGACCGGATCGTCCGGCTCCTGCTCGATCGCCCAGGTGAAATCGCCGATCGCGAGATCGTAGAGTCCTTCGCGCAGGTACGAGCGTCCGCGATTGTAGTAGGCCGCCGTGTAGTCGGGCTTCAGCGCGATGGCCTTGCCGAAGCAGTCCACCGCCGGGCGATTCAGCTTGAGCTCGCTGTAGGCCGCTCCGGCGGCGTTATGTGCGAACGGATTTTCGGGATTGATGCGGCGCGCCAGGTCGAACTGCTTGAGCGCTTCGTCGAACTTGCCCTGCTGGAACAGGGCCAGGCCCTTGGCGAGCGGGTCCTCTTGCGGCGTCCTCGCCGGACCCGCGGGGACCGTTGGCGATGGCGCCGGCGCCTGCGGCGGGCGGGTGCCGGCGGCGAAATAGGCGTCCTGAAGCAGGTCCTCGTGAATCCACGGACGCTGTTTTCCTCCGGAGGCCGAATGCACCGATTCGCGCACGCGCCGGAAGGCGCTCAGCAAGTCGCCCGGCTCCCGCAGCGCCTTCAGCAATTCGCCGGTGTAGAGTCCGTTGGGCTTGTCCGGCGAATCGGCGGCGACCTGGCCGGGCCCCGCCGAGTAGGCGATCAGCGTCCCCAGGCCCGCCTCCATCGGGGCGAGACCGTAGTAGATCAGCCGCGTTTTCGCCGTGAGCGGATTGTTGCGGCAGGCGTCGAAGATCATCACGTTCAGCCGCACGCCGGATTTCGCCACCGCGTCGCGCGCGCGCTCCAGGCTGTAGCCCCGGTACTTCAGCGCCGATTCGTCGGCGCCCGCGAAGTCGACGCCGATCATGTAGTTCTCGCCGGCCACCTGCACGCCGTGCCCGGCGTAGAAGACGACCGCCGCATCGGCGCCCGTGATTCCCGCCGCGAAGGAGGCGACCGAGCGGTCGAGCTGCTCGCCGGTGGCGTCGTAGACGCGCGTCACGCGGAAGCCGAACGATTCGAGCAGCGCCGCCAGGTCGCGGGCGTCGTTGAAGGGATTCTTCAGCGGCGCGACGCTGGTGTACTTGCTGTTGCCGATCACCAGCGCCTGGCGCGCGCGCTGCGCCTGGGCCTGGACCGCGACGCAGCCGAGAGCCAGGAATCCGATCGCCAATCGCGCGCCGTACATCCCCTCAGGATAACCCGCGGTGAAACTTATATAATGTTCAGGCCGGAGGGCGACTGGGATGGTCCGGAAACACCGTCGATGGATTGCGCCGTTCCTGCTGGCCGCGGCGCTTCTCGCACAGGGCCGGTTCGAGGAGTCCAAGCGGCTCGGCCTCCTCTACGTGCGCAACAACCAGTTCGACCGCGCCGCCGGAAAACTCGAGGAAGTCTGGGATGGGCAGAAACCGCCCGACCCTATCGTCGCCGAACACCTGGCGCTCGCCTACCTCAACGGCGACGACCGCAAGGTCCGCCCCGAGCTGTACGATCGCGCCGTTGGGCTCATGACCAAGGCCATCGAAGCCGGCGGCCAGGCCACGTTTCTCGTTCATCACTCGCACGAGCGCCTCGGCTTCGTGCAGGGAAGCAACTGGACCAAGTACTGCCGGGGGCGGCTGTCGATCCGGCCCGGCCGCCTGACTTACGTCAGTGAAGCCGGCGACCGTCCGGGAGAGGATTCGTTCGAAGCCGAGCCTTCCGCGTTGCGTGAGATCAAGGAACCGCGCGGCGACCGGGGCATCTTACAGATCACGCTCACGCAGAGCGGCAAGGAGCGGGGATACAATTTCGCGCCGAGGAGCCTGTTCGCGGCGGACTCGGACGCTCTCGTTCGGCTGCTCAAGGCGCATCTGGCCGCGAAGTAATCGAAAGGAGTACAGGATGTTCGCAAAAGGGATCGTTGTAGCCGCCGTTGCGGTCGGGCTCATGGCTTCCATGGCCTGGCCCGCGCCGCAGATTCGCATTCCCGGCGTCGGCGGACGGAAGGACGCCGACCGCGAGAAGGAGCGGGAGCGAAAGGAGCGCGAGCGCGACGCCAAAAACCTGTCGCGCTACGAGCGCCTCAAGGAATACTCGCTCAACAAGTTTCAAACCGATCCCGACTTCCGCGAGGAGGTCGAGCAGTCCTACGAGAACCTGCTGCGCGACCACAGCGAGCGCGCCTACGCCAAGAACATCTCGCGCGACTCTTTCATGCGCACCGTGCACGAAGACAACTGGCGCGTGCACGTCAACCTCTACGACAACCTGCGCGTGCAGGACCACATCAACCGCATCGGCCAGCGGCTGGTGCCCGAGGAATCGGAATCGCTCTACGCCTTCAAGGTGGTTCCCGACCCGATTCCTTCCGCCGAGACGCTCGCCACCGGCACCATCTATGTCTCCACCGGGCTGATCGCCATGCTCGATTCCGAGGCGCAGCTCGCCTACGTGCTCGCGCATGAGATGGCGCACGTCCACCACCAGCACTGGAAAGAGCGCGTCATGATGCAGGAGGGCGAAGAAGCGTTCGCCGCCGACCAGGCGCGCAAAGTCCGGCGCTGGGGGATGCTCGGCACCCTCGCCGGAGCGGGCGCGGGCGCGGCCATCGGACGCGACGCGGGCGGCACTATCGCGGGCGCGGCCATCGGCGGCTCGGCGGGCCTCATCGCCGGACTGCTGCTGAACCGGCCGCTGGTGGTCGACTGGGACCGCGTCGGCGAGGACCAGGCCGACGAGCTGGCGTTCAAGCAGGTGCTCAACGTCAACTACGACGTCCGCGAGACGCCCAAGCTCTACGTGGCGATGGAGAGGGCCGTGGCGCGCGACCGCCGGGTCGGCCTCGGCTTCCTCGGCAGCCGCACGCGCGTCCGCCAGCGCCGCGAGCGCTGCGAGAACCTGATCGCCGGAGCCTACAAGGCCGAGATTGAAGGCCGCCTGAAGAAAGGCTTCACGCTGGGCTCGGCCGAGCACAGCAACCTGATGGCCGAGCTCAAGCGCGACAACGGCATCATGGCGTACTACCACGACATGTTCGACATGGCGCGCACCAACCTCGCCGAGGCCACCGCCATCCGCAACAACGACGCCGCCGCGCATTACTTCTACGGCAAGGTGCTCAAGCTCGTCGGCCGCACCGACGACGAGCGGCGCACCGCCGAGGAGGCTTTCCGTCTCGCCGGCCAGCACGACTATCGCAACCAGAACTACGGGTCGCACCTGCACCAGGCGCTGTTCATGCTCCAGGACCGAAGCGAGAAGCAGACTGCCATGGACAACAAGAAGTTCTCCTCCGAGGTCGACCGCTACGTGACCAACTACGCCAAGTGGGCCGTCGAGAGCGGCCAGTTACGCATGTTCCCGCCGAACCTCGACGTGATCTACGAGTACATGCGGCTCTACGGCGATCCTGGCTGGCGTCCGAAGGCGCCCGAGCTGCGCGACATTCTCAACTTCAGCCAGTACTACTCGCTCGCTCCCGATATCCAGGGCGCCCGCGATCCGGGGCCGGGGCGCTCGGCGGCCTCCGGACAGAGCGGCCCCGACACCACCAACCAGCAGGTCATCCGTCAGGCCACCGACGCCGTCGGGACCCTTCCCGGACGCACCGGCGCCGCGGGCCGGGTGGGCGGCGCCGCCGTCGACGCGGTGAAGAAGACCACCACGCCGGCGAAGAAGCAGTGATGCGCCGCGCGGCCTGCGCGTCGATTCTCGTGATCGCGGCGGCCTCCGCCCAGGAGGCCCGCCGCGTCTTCGAGCTGCTGCTGCCCGATTTCCAGGACGCGCCGTTCACCGGGGGCACGCTGATCGACCTGCCCGGCCGGCCCATTCAGAATCTCTCGATTCAGGTGCTCGGACCTTCCGAGCTGGGGATCAATCCGGGCGCCATTCAGGTGAAGGTCAACGGCAAAGGCCTCGGCAACGCGCTCAACCGCGTCGCCAACGAGAAGGGAATCCTGCTCGTGATGACGCCCTTTACGCTCGGCATGCGCCCGGACCAGTTGTTCGATCCGAGTGAGAACGCCATCGAGGCCATGGCGCAGGACCGCCGCGGCCGGCGCTTCTACCAGAACTGGATCGTGCGCGTGAACGAGGCGCAAGTCAACCAGCTCTTCACCTACACCAGCGCCATCTCGCCCGACGATCCCCGCGGCATCCCGCCCGATATCGTCGTCAACGAGCCCAAGATGCCGCCCGCGCTCGGAATCGCCGACAAATCCGTGAAGGTGCGCATCCTGTGCACCGTCTCGGGAGCGGGCACAAAGTTCACGGTCAACGGCGCACCGGCCGGCAAGCCCGCCACGCAGGCGGTCAGCGAGGTCGATCACACGGTCGCCGTCACGCGCGACATGAAGGAAATCGTGCTGGAGGCCGCCGACGCCAAGGGCCACCGGCGCGGCGTGCGGATTCCGGTGATCGTCCAGGAAAAGGCCGCGCCGCGCGTGCGATTCGCCGGGTCGCGCTACGCGGTGGTGGTCGGCGTATCGCAGTATGGGCCGCAGGCCGGCGCGCCGCCGGCGCTCGCGTCCGCGGCCGCCGACGCCAAGATGCTCGCCGCCGAGCTGGAGGCCCGCGCCAAGTTTCCGAAGGCCAACATCCAGTTGCTGGCCGACGAGGGCGCGCGCGCCGAACGCATTCAGGTGGCGCTGACGGACTTCGCTTCCAAGGCGCAGTCCAACGACCTGCTGCTCGTCTTCGTCGCCGCGCACGGCCTGCACGATCCCACGCGCCCCGAGAACCTCTACCTCGCGCCCTACGGCGCGCAGATGGACCAGCTCCGCGCGACCGCCATCGAGTTCGCGGACCTGGAGCGGCTGCTCAACCAGAGCGTGCGCTCCAACAACACGCTGCTGGTCTTCGACATGGGGCATCGCATCGAAGGCGGCCGCATCGCCGGCGGCAACCTGATCAACCGGTACCTGCTGAATCTGTTTTCCGACCAGGAGGGACGCGCCGTGCTCGTCTCCGGAGGCGCCGATCAGGTTTCCGGAGCCGCCGCCGGCAAACCCTACGGCGCGCTGGCGCACTGGCTGGCGGAGTCGCTGGCCGGCAAGGCCGACGTGAATCGCGACAACGTCGTCACCGCCGAGGAGCTGTTCCGCTACGTCGCCGAGCAGGTGCGCGCCGAAAGCCGGGGGGCGCAGACACCGCGCTTCCGGATCGCGGCCAAGTCGGCGGGCGCGCCCGTGGCGGAGCTGGCGGCTACGGCGCCGCGCGCGAAATAGGCCATCCAACCAGTCGTGGACAGATTCCTGCCGACCGCTGAGCCGTGCCGACGGTCCAGGACTTCACTTCACGGCGATCGTCAGCGCCCGGCTCGACTGGCCCGCGATCGTCACCACCACCGGGACGGCGTTCCCCGGTGCGACAGCAGTCGGCACCTTTACATTGAGCTGATACAATCCTGTGAAAAACGGTGTCAACCCGGCGAACACTACCTCCGCCTCCACACCGCCGATCCGCACCGACGCCGGCGACGCTGTCACCGCGAGAGGCGACGCCGGGGCGGCCTCGCCTTCCACTACGGGCGGATCGGTCGCGCCCAGCCCTTCGCAGTAGATAATCAGGACTCCGCCGCGCTCGATGGGCGCAGTGGCGTCGGCCAGCATGCCCGGATTCGCTCCGTCGACGATGACCGCCTGGCCCGACCCGCTCTGATTCGCGCTGAACACCGCCGGCTGCGCCGCCGCGACGAACACTTCCTCGGCGTTCGATCGTCGCGAGCCGTTGCGCACGTAGAGCTGATGGGACGTATTCGGCGCCAGCCCGTAAGGCAGCATGCCGTTCACCTGCGAGTAGGTTCCGAGGTTGCCCGAGAAAAACAGCGGCATCTCGCGCGAGCCGATCGCCGCCCTGGTCGAGCCCAGCTGAGGACCGAGCGGCAGTCCCGCCGCCGCTGACGTCCCCGACGCCAGGCCCACCCCGAAGATCGCCGCCAGGCTCCCGGGCGCCAGCGGCGACCCGGCCGCGAAGCTGGCGGTGCTCACCACGCCGCCGTCGCCGATCACGGGAGCGTCCGGGGTAGCCGCTAAGGCGCCGATGGCCACGGTGTTCCCCGTCAGCGTGCGTGTCACATCGTCGGCGACGTAAGTCAGATTCACGGCCGAGGCGGTGAGCTGCCGCACGGGCCAGGACCCTCTCCAGCGGCCCTGTCCGCCATGAACAAGGTTCACGGCGGGCTCGTCGTTACTCGGGATTACGGTCACGATGCCGGTGGTAAGGGGGTCGCCGCAGTCGTCGACCACCAGCGCCTCGAGCGGCGCCGTCGCCCCGCCGGTCGCGAGGAAATTCAAAGGCTGCGCCGACGGCAGAACCGACAGCGCGGTGGGAATGCAATTACCCGCCTGTCGATCCGCGGCGGTTACGTCGGCCGGAATAACCGCCTTCACGATTAGTCCGACGGCGCCGCTTCCGCCGGAGGCCGTCAGGGGGAATACTCGTTCGAAGACGCCCCGCTTGAACCCCGCGGCATTCATTCGAACCTCCATTCGCACGGAGGCTCCGGGAGCGATCACGCGCCCCTGCGGGAAGGTCAGGTCCGCGTCCTGAGTCTCGATGGTCATCGGCGTCCGGCGCGGGTTCGCGATCTGGACGCTCTGCGTACCGCTGCCGGTGAACAGCAGCGCCGCCGGGCTGAGAATGGGAGCCAGCGGAGTCGCAGGCGGCGTAACACGCTGCGTGACGCGCACCTCGCGCGAGTTGGCGGAGGCGGTCGAGGTGAATACGACGCTGGCATCGTGGTCGCCGGCGGCGAGTCCGTCGGGGCGCAGCCGCAGTTCGAAGCGGCGTCCGCCGTCGGGCAGCGTGGTGATCGCGCCGATGCTCAGCCAGTCCGCGCCCGACAACAGGGAAATCGAGGCGCGCGCCTCGGGATCGTTGACGTCGACGAACAGCGGGGGCGGCGCCGGGCCGTTCAGCTCGGTGTCGACGGTGAAGCCGCCGTGCGAAGTTTCCAGACGCCGCGCGGAAGATACCGCCGCCAGGATCGGAACCTCGATGCGTTCGCCCGACACCTGGTTGCGGATGAAGAGCGACTCCCGGTAGGTGCGATCGGGGCGGAGCCGGTCGGTGAGTACGCTGATGACGAGCCGGCTGATGGCCCCGGCCGCAGTCGACCCGCTGGCGGGCGCCGTAAACCAGGCATCGGCGGGTGAAGAGAACGGAGTCTCGACGATCCAGTTGAGGGCCGCGGCCCGCCGGTTGGCGAGCAGCAGAACGCGCCTTACGGTTCCCGCGCCGCTCGTGACGGCGAACGCGAGCCGGGCCGGGTCGACCCGGATCCTGGGGGGCTCAGGCGGGTCGACGATCAAGGTTACGCGTACCGACTGCGCCGGCGGATTACCCGCCGTCGCGTTGAAGTTGACCGTCGTCGTATAGGTGCCGGGATTCAGCGACGGATTGGCCATCAGGTACTCGATTCCCGGAACGGCGCCGGACTTTACGCGAGTCTGTAGCCACGGCACGGTGATCGAGGAGGTGAACCCGAGTCCCGGCGCCGGGCTGATCAGGCTGATGACCTGCCACGGCGTCGCCGGCCCCAGGCTGGCGGCTCGGAAAGTGACGTTCGCCGGGCCCGCGCTATAGGGCGCGGTCACCATCAGTCCACAATTGCGGGTCGAAACCCGGTTGTCGCCGTCGGTCACTTCCAGAGTGGCGCTGAACTGCCCGGCCTCGGCGGGAGTGCCGCCGAGAACGCCATCGGAGGCGAGTGTGATGCCGCGCGGAAGCGTCCCTGACGAGAGCCGGAATCGATACGGTGTCTTGCCGCCCGTAGCGGCCACCTGCTGGCGATAGGCGACGTTGAATGCGCCGTTGGAAGGGCACGCCGACACCGCCAGAGGCGCCAACGCCGCCTCGATCGTGAAGGGTACCGTATTGCTGGGTCCGCAACACACCATTACGTCCCTGGTCCCCGCGGTCTGGATCATCGTCGCCGGAACCACCGCCCTGAGAAGCGAAGAGCTCACAAAGGTGGTGGCCAGCCCGATTCCGCTGAATTGAACGGTGTGGCTGTTGGTGAATGCGGAGCCGTCGACAGTGAGCGTGAAGCCGGTGCTGCCGGCGCGAACCGAGGTCGGGTTGATGCTGGAGATCTGGCCAGTAGGGGGTGGGGGAGGCGGAGGTGGTGGAGGCGTCCCCGAGCCAACCGTGAAAGTCACGCTGTTGCTCGGGAATCCAAATAGTCCGGCGCAGCAGACCACTACGTCCACCGTCCGGTTGGTCGTCAACAGAGACGCGGGAACACTGGCCGTCAGCTGCGTCGCGCTGACAAATGTGGTCGTAAGCGCCGTGCCGCCGAACACCACCGCCGAAGAAGCGTTGAACTGGGTGCCAGTGACGGCGAGGGTGAAGCCGGGCGCGCCAACGGCGACCGACGACGGGCTGATGCTGGAAATGGTGGAGAATCCGCCGAGTCCGTCATGGACCTCCCGCCCGGGTCGATTCTGCGCCTGGACGGTGGCGACGGCCAACATGGCCGCAAGAGAGACAACAACCAGTGTCGAGAATAACTGGCCGCGTGCAGAACTGACGTCGAATACCCTCATGGGTTGATCCCTCCCGTTCCCTACCTGTGACGGAAACCGAGGGCAATTCCCTTTTTGATTTGGAACTGTTTTGATGCGGCCGCGACCAAGAGAGGAAGACAGCCAAATCTCAAACCAAGAGGTAAGATTTTGCATGATCATGCTAACCGGCACAGCTCATCGTGTCAAGGACAATGTGATATTGAAAGGA
>CAZEVY010000023.1:0-56423 GCA_964515555.1 uncultured Solibacteraceae bacterium
GCAATCTCTCCGGGCCCGGCTTCAGTCACGGGTGGTATCTACAATGCCACAGATGTTCCGCCCGGAGTTTCTGAACCGGGTGGACGAGACCATCGTGTTCCACTCGCTTGGCGAAAAGGAGCTGGCGAAGATCGTCGATATCCAGTTAGGCGGGCTGCGGAAGCGGCTGGCCGACCGAACGATCGGGCTGGAGATCAGCGATGCCGCGCGGTTGCACCTGGTCCGCGAGGGCCACGAACCGGCTTATGGGGCGCGGCCGCTGAAGCGCGCGATTCAGAGGGAGCTTGAAACGCCGCTCGCGCGTCTCTTACTTCAGGGAGAGATTCGCGACGGCCAGACGGTGACGGTGGACCTGGACGCGACGGGCGGGCTGAAGTTCCGCGCGCTTGGCGCCGAGGAAGTGACGGTGAATTCATGAGCGATAAGAACGAACCTGGCGGAGAGCGGCCGCGGAAGTCGAAGAATGGGATGCAGAGCCTGCCCGTTCTGCCCATCAAGAACACGGCGCTGTTCCCGCACCTGCTGATGCCGCTTTCGGTGGGCCGGCCGGCGTCGCTGGCGGCGGTGGAGGCGGCGCTCGCCTCCGAGGACAAGGAGATCCTCATCATCGCCCAGCGCGACACCTCGGTCGAGTCGCCCTCACAGGGAGATCTCTACGGCTACGGGACCAAGGGCGTGGTGCGGAAGATGTCGCGCAACAACGACGGCATCACGGAGATCCTGGTGCTGGGCGTGGAGCGCGTGATGCTGCTGGCGGTCGAACAGGCTGAGCCGTACATGATCGCCAAGGTGCGCCTGGCGCCGCTGCCCAACGAAGTCAGCGCTGAAGTCGAGGCGCTGACGCGTTCGGTACTCGACCTGGCTACGCGCGCGGTGGAGCTGGCCCAGCCGCAGTCGCCGGTGGACATGTCGCAACTGGCGGCGGCGAACCAGGGAAATCCCATCCGGCTGGTGCACCTGCTGGCCTCGATGTTCAGCCTCGATCTCGAAAAGGAACAGACGCTGCTCGAAGCGCAATCGTGCGCCGACGCGTTGCGGCTGCTGCATTCTTATCTCGCGCACGAAGTGCAAGTGCTGGAGCTGCGCAACAAGATCGCGAGCGATGCGCGTTCCGAGATCAACAAGGAACAGAAGGACTACCTTCTGCGCCAGCAGTTGCGGGCCATCCAGCAGGAGCTCGGCGAGAAGAATCCCGAGCAGGCCGAGACCGACCAGTTGCGGGAGCGGCTCGAAAAGGCCGACCTCCCCGACGAGGTCCGCAAGGAGGCGCTGCGCGAGCTGGGACGGCTGGAGAAACTGCCGCCGGCGGCGCCCGACTATCACGTCATCCGCACCTATCTCGACTTCGTGCTGGAACTGCCTTGGCGGGTCGCCACGGAGGACAGCCTCGAAATCGCGCGTGCCCGCCAGATTCTCGACGAGGACCACTACGATCTCAAGGAGGTCAAGGAGCGCATCCTCGAACAACTCGGCGTGCTGAAGCTGAATCCCAAGGCAAAGGCACCGATCCTGTGCTTCGTCGGACCGCCGGGAACGGGCAAGACGTCGCTGGGGCAGTCGATCGCGCGCTCGATGGGGCGTAAGTTCGAGCGCTTCAGCCTGGGCGGCATGCACGACGAGGCGGAATTGCGCGGACACCGGCGGACTTACATCGGCGCCATGCCGGGCCGCCTGATCCAGGCGATACGCCGCGCCGGCGCGAACAATCCAGTGATCATGCTGGACGAGGTCGACAAACTCGGCCGCGACTTCCGGGGCGATCCGGCGTCGGCGCTGCTGGAGGTGCTCGACCCGGAGCAGAACAGCACGTTCCGGGATAATTACCTCGATTTACCGTTTGATTTATCGAAGGTTTTCTTCATCACCACGGCGAATACGCTCGAGACGATTCCCAGGCCGCTGCTCGACCGCATGGAACTGCTGCGCCTGCCCGGCTATACCGAAGAGGAGAAGTTCGAGATCGCGCGGCGATATCTGATCCCGCGGCAACTGCGTGAGTGCGGGCTGGCCGTGGAGCAGGTAACCATCTCCGACGACGCGCTGAAGGCGGTCATCCGCCGATACACGCGCGAGGCCGGGCTGCGGCGGCTGGAACGCACGATCGCCAAGCTGGCGCGCAAGGTGGCGTTGAAGTTCGCCGAGCACTCGGCGGAGGCGGCGACCGTCGAGGAATCGCACCTGCTCGACTACCTGGGCGCCGAGCCGTTCACGCCCGAGCAGGTCCGGAAGGTCATGCCCGCGGGCGTGGCGGCGGGACTGGCCTGGACCGAGACAGGCGGCGAGGTGCTCTACATCGAGGCGTCGCTACTGCCTGACGGCAAGGGTCTCACGTTGACAGGCCAGCTCGGCGAGGTGATGCAGGAATCGGCCAAAGCGGCGCAAACGTTCCTGTGGTCGCACGCGGCCGACTACGGAATCGACCCGTCGAAGTTCACCAAGGCGGGCGCGCACATCCACGTGCCGGCGGGCGCCGTGCCGAAGGACGGCCCCTCGGCGGGGACGGCGATGACGGTCGCCCTGGCGTCGATGTACACGGGCCTGGCGGCGCGGTCCGACACGGCCATGACCGGCGAGATCACGCTCACCGGCCTGGTGCTGCCGATCGGCGGCGTAAAGGAGAAGGTGCTGGCGGCGCGGCGCGCCGGGATTCGGCGGATCGTGCTGCCGAAGGCGAATCAGAAGGATCTTCGCGACCTGCCCGAAGAGATCCGGCCCGAGATGGAGTTCGTGCTGATCGAGCGGGTGGACGACCTGCTGGCCGCGTTGATTCCGCACATCGGCGAGCGGCGGGGTCCGGTGGCGGCGTAGGCGTGGCGGCAGCTTCGAGATAACCGGAACGGCCGGATGGCGTTCCGGTAGACGCCGGCGCCGGACCCGAGGCCGGACTTACTTCTGCAACGTCTCGACGTATTTCGTGAGGTTTCGCAGGCGCAACTGCACCAATGCATTGTCCCGCGCCATCTCGCGGAACACGCGGCCCCACACCGGCATATCCTTCGAACCGTGGGCGGCCAGGTCGATTTCGCCGCTCAGGACGCCATAGACACGCAACTCGGGAAACTTGCCCTTGTTCTGCGTGGCCAATTGCGTCAGGTCGGCGGGCATCTTCTTCAGCGCCGGCATCGCCGGCCCCATGCCTTTTCCGTCGACTCCGTGGCACACCGCGCAGTACTCCCGAAACATTTCATGGCCGTCGGCGGCGTTGGTGGGCACCGGGGGAACGTACTTCACGGTCGGCTTCTGTTGGCCTTGAAGCGCCGCCACCAGGCTGACTATGACGATCGCCAGTAAGACCCCGGACAAATAACGGGAACCATAGGAAGTCCGCATGTAAGCTCCTTTGTGCAGGACCTGTGCACGCCGAAGACCGCACGATTCACCCCATTCAGGCGGCTTCCGGCGCCCCCGGTTGGGGGTTTACACCCAGACGTGTGGTCGAATTCCCCTGCGCATCCACCACGGCGATGGCCGCCATGTGAACGATGTCGTCCACCTCGCAGCCGCGTTGAAGCACGTGCACCGGCCGCGACAGCCCCATCAGAATCGGGCCGATGGCTTCGGCGCCGCCGAGCCGCATGAGCAGCTTGTAGGCGATGTTGCCGGCTTCGAGATTCGGAAAGATCAGCACGTTGGCGCCGCCAGCCAGCCGGCTGAACGGATAGGTTCCGGCCAGGATCTCAGGCGTCACCGCCGTGTCGGCCTGCATCTCGCCGTCGACCGTCAGTCCCGGCTCGCGCCGCCGCACGATCTCCACGGCGTGGCGCACTTTCTGGGCCAGCGGGTGCCGCGCGCTTCCGAAATTCGAGAACGAGAGCATCGCCACGCGCGGCTCCACGTCGAAGCTGCGCGCCGTCGACGCCGCCACCACGGCGATTTCGGCGAGGTCCTCCGCCGAAGGCTCGATGTTGACGGTTGTGTCGGCCAGGAAGTAGGTCTCGCCTCGCGGCGTGATCAGCATGTACATGCCGCTGACGCGCGCCACGCCGGGCTTCAAGCGAATCACCTGGAGCGCCGGGCGGATGGTGTCCGGATAGTGCTGCGTGAGGCCGGCGATGAGCGCGTCGGCGTCGCCCATGTGCAGCATCATCACGCCGAAAGTAGTGCGGTTGGCGACCAGATCCGCCGCCTCGTTCAGGGTCACGCCCTTGCGCTGGCGCAGCCGGTAGTACTCGTCGCGATACGCCTCGCGCCGCGCCGTCGACGACGGGTCGACGATCGCGGCGCCGTCCAGGTCCAGATGCAGTTCGAGGGCGCGCGAGCGGATGGCCGTCTCACGCCCCACCAGAATCGGCGCGGCGATGCCTTCGTCAGCCAGAATCTGAGCGGCGCGCAGGATCTTTGGTTCCTCGCCTTCGGGGAAGACCACCCGGCGGGGCTGCCGCCGCGCCTTGTGGATCACCGAGCGCATCACTTCGTGCGTCTTGCCCAGGCGCCGCTCCAGCCGGTCGCGATACTCCTCCAGGTCGACCGGCTGACGCGCCACGCCCGTCTCCATGGCCGCGCGCGCCACCGCCATCGAGACCCGGATCAGCACCCGCGGATCGAAGGGCTTGGGAATGATGTAGTCGCGTCCGAACTCCAGGCGATCGACGCCGTAGGCGCGGCGCACGGAATCCGGAACATCCTCGCGCGCCAGCGCGGCCAGCGCTTCGGTCGCCGCCAGCTTCATCTCGTCGTTGATGGCTGTGGCGCGCACGTCGAGCGCCCCGCGGAAGATGAAGGGGAACCCCAGGACGTTGTTCACCTGGTTGGGATAGTCGGAGCGGCCGGTCGCCATGATGACGTCGCCGCGCGCGGCCCTGGCGGCGTCGTAGGGGATCTCCGGATCGGGATTCGCCAGCGCGAAGACGATCGGGTCCGGCGCCATGGAGCGGAGCATCGCGGGCGTCACGCAACCCGCCGCCGAGAGTCCGACAAACACGTCGGCCCCCGTGAGCGCCTCGGCCAGCGTGCGCCGATCGGTCGCCGCCGCGAACTCCTCCTTGTAGCGGTTCATGCCCTCGGTGCGGCCGCGGAAAACGACGCCCTTGGTGTCGCACAGCAGCACGTTTTCCCGCCGCACGCCGAGGCGCAAATAGTGCCGCGCGCAGGCGATTCCGCTCGCACCCGCGCCGTTGATAACTACCTTGAGCTCGCCGATCCGCTTGCCCGCCAGTTCGACCGCGTTCACGAGCGCCGCCCCCGAGATGATGGCCGTGCCGTGTTGATCGTCGTGGAACACCGGGATCCTCATCGTGCGCCGCAGCTCTTCCTCGATCTCGAAACACTCCGGCGCCCGGATGTCCTCCAGGTTGATCCCGCCGAAGGTCGGCTCCAACAACTGACAGGCGCGGACGATCTCGCGCGGGTCCTTGGTCGCCAGCTCCAGGTCGAAGACGTCGATGTCAGCGAAGCGCTTGAACAGGACTCCTTTACCCTCCATCACCGGCTTGCCCGCCGCCGGGCCGATGTCGCCGAGTCCCAGGACTGCGGTGCCGTTTGTGACCACCGCCACCAGGTTGCCCTTGGCCGTGTAGCGGTAGACCGCCTCAGGTTCCCGCTCGATCGCCAGGCACGGAACCGCCACCCCGGGGGTATACGCCAGCGCCAGATCGCGCTGCGTGCGGCAGGGCTTGGTCGCCGATATCGCCACTTTTCCCGGCGGCCACGAGCTGTGGTAGTCGAGAGCGTCTTCGTCGCGTACGGGCATTCATTTTCTCCTGGCACTGAAAGTGCACTCCGACGGCCAAACAGCCGATAAGTCGGTCGGAGGCACATGCGGAAAGCGGGGATTCTACTGTGGGCCGCCGCGGTGGGCGCGGCCACGGCCGTCACCCCCCCGGTTCACATCGCCGTCGTGCTTGACGCGAAGATCGAGTTGTCGCGGTCCGCTCTGGAGGCGATGAAGAGCGAATTCACGGCGATATTCTCCCTCGGCGAAGTCCGATGGTCGTGGCACCGGCTGGGGGAGCAGATTTCGTCCAATCGTCTGGTAGTGGTTCGGATATGGCCGGAGTCGAACTCGTCCCCGACCGCCTCCCTGGCGTTCACGCACCTCTCCGAGGGGACCATTCTCCCGTTCGTCGAGTTTGACCCGGCGCGCGTGCGCCGCATGCTCGAGCCGTCTTTGCGGCTCCTGGAGCCGGACGAGGGCGACGACCTTCTGGGCCGGTCGCTCGGACGCATCCTGGCCCACGAGGCCTATCACGTGCTCGCGAACACAACGTCACACGGTAACGGCGTCACCAAGAAGGCCTTCTGCATCCGCGATCTTCTGGCCGACCGGCTGGAGCTCGACGCCCGGGCGATCGCCCTGCTCGAAGCGGGACTGGGCCTGGCGCACCCAGCGACCGGCTATTCGGCGGCAACGCGGAACGCCATCTCCTGGTCGCCCGGACGGATGTAGCGCCCCGGCTTCCACGCCAGCGGCACGTACAATCGCGCGACCGCGTAACGCAGCGCCGTCTCCGGCGCGTTCGCGTACGGATTGAACGGGTGGACCGGCCACGCCAGGCGCGCGTTGGGATCGACGTACACCTTCCAGCCGGCGTGACGAATCCAGCCGCCGAGGTCGGCGGGAGACAGCTCCCAGGCTTCCTCGCCGACCGCGATCCGCTTCCCCGCCCCGGTCTCCAGGATCGCGCCGGGCTTCAGACACAACTGCAAGGTCAGGGCGCCCTCGTCGGGCGGACGGCCCCGCCCGGTAATCGAGAACCTCAACGCGACCTCCGCGGCCGAGGGCTCCGGAACGCGCAGGTCGGCGAAGAAGCTGTGATAGCCGAGCGACAGCCGGTCGCCGGCGTCGTCCATTTGAAGCCGCGTGGAAATCGGCATGTGCGAGACCAGACCCATCAGCTTTTCGTGGAAAGTCGCCAGTTCATGCTGGCGTTTCGAGTTCGCCCCCGTGATAATGAGCCCCAGTTTTTCGTGGAATACGCTGACATGTCCCTGCCGATCGAGATAAAACTGACTGTTCGGCGCCTGGGAATTCATGATTCCGGAGTACGCCACCTGCCACGGCCCGGTCTTGCGCACTCCGGCGGCGATCGACATCTGGTGGCGATACTTCGGAAGCTGCTGCGGCGCGAACTGCGCCGGCCCTTCGTGGTAGTACAACGCGTCCTGCGCCAGCCGTCCGAGCTGGTCGACCGCCAGCGTCTCCGGCTTGAAGAAATCGGCGAGAAACGCCGCGTAGCCGCGCCCCTCGGGCCAGTGCGTGAAGGCGAACTGTCCCCAGGCGCTGACTCCCCACCGCCGCGTGCGATCGTTCACCACGTCCACGGGCTCGCCGTTGAGGAAGGTGTAGTACCGATGCAGATCGGTCGCCTTGCGGATCGCCGGCAGCACGTCGGGGTCGCGCGAGTGCTCCCAGTAGAGCGCGACACCGGTCAGCGTCAGGTGGTTGTAGCCGATGGTCGGACCGTCGCGGTTGTGCTCGCCCCAGAAGCCGTCGGACGACTGCTCGCTCATCGCGAAGCGCCGCAGGATGCGCGCGCCCAACGCCTCCCAGTCCTTGTTGCCGAAGCTCTTCCCGCCCAGGTGCAGCAGCGTCGCCCACTGTACGTAGTGATTCGGCGAGGTGCCGATGAACGGCGAGTGCCACCACGGAAAATCGAGCCGCATGATGGCGTCCTCGACGTGCAGCGCGATGAGCTTCTCCAGCTCCCGACGCCAGCGTGCGCGCCGTGCGTCGCCGAGGTCGCGCTCCAGCAGCCGCCAGGTCTCCAGCCACATGTAGCTGTCCCAGTCGTGGTCGCCGCGCTGCTGGTAGCTTCCCTTTTCGCTCTCCGACGCCAGCAGATCGCCGATGCGCACCGCCAGCGCCAGCATCTTCGGATCGCGATGGCGCGCGTTGGCCGGGTGCTTGTGGGCGTAGAGCACAGCCGGCGCCAGGATCGCGTATGGGAAGTGCCGCCCGCCGCCGCCCGATTCGATGGTCCGCAGGTCGGCGCCGGGCATCGAGTCGAGCCGCTTCTCGACGCTGGCCGACCCGGCCTCGAGCAGCCTGAAGTATGCGCCCGGCAGATCGGCGGCGTCCGCCGGCCCCAGCGCCAGAATCAGTAACGCAATGCGCTTCACGTTAACTACGATAGCTTGTCGCGCAACGGTCCACGAATCGCGGAAGGCGCCCGGCGCGATGCGGATGCGGAGGGGTCCCGCGCCGCGCGGAAACTCTGCCGATAGGCATGCGACTTCGTTTCCTATACTGAAAGGATATGGCCGGTTTTCATCTCGCTCAGGTCAATGTCGCACGAGCGCGGGCGCCGCTCGAGGATCCGCTGATGAGGGACTTCGTGGCGCGGCTCGCGGAAATCAACTCGCTTGCCGAGGCCAGTCCCGGATTCGTCTGGCGGTTCCTGGACGAGATTCACGGCACGTCCTACCTTCAGGTGTTCGGTGAGGATCGTTTTCTATTCAACATGAGCGTGTGGGAGTCGGACGAAGATCTGAAGCGCTACGTCTACGCCAGCGCGCACCGCGAGCTGCTGGCGTCGCGGCACGAATGGTTCGAGAAGCGCCCGGGCCCCTCCTTGGCGATGTGGTGGATTCCGGCCGGCGCGATTCCCACGGTCGAGGACGCCAAGTCGAGGCTCGACCACCTCGGTGCGCATGGCCCGACGCCGCTCGCCTTCACCTTCCGCGATGGGTTCCCCGCGCCCCGTCACGATGCCCCGGCCGGAGTCTCGGCGCAGTTGGACGCCAGCTCGCCGTAGCATGCCGCGAATGCCCGGGCCGTCCTCTCCCACGTGAAGCACGCCGCCCGCTCGCGTCCGCGTTCGATCATCGCGGCGCGCCGACCGGGTTCCCCGACGACGCGGCGAATCGCCGCAGCCAGCCCATCGACGTCGTCCGGCGCGACCAGATCGGCCGCACCCTCCAGGTTCTCTTCCACCGCCGAGCCGCGCGAGGCGATCACGGGAACGCCGCACGCCATGGCCTCCAACGGCGGAAAACCGAAGCCTTCGTAGAGCGACGGATACACGAAGGCGGCGGCCCCGCGATAGAGCCACACGAGATCCTCCTCGGCGACGTAGCCCGGCATGTGGACGCGGACGGCCAGCGATGTGGATAGGCCGGGAGCTGTGCCCCAGCCGGGAGCGCCGGCGAGGACCAGGTGCAGGTTGTTCGCGCCGTCGCGCAGGAGCAGCCCGAATGCGGCGAGCAGCACGGCGAGATTCTTTCTCGGTTCGATCGTGCCGACATGTAGGAGATACGGCCTCCGGACGCCGAGCCGGTCAAGGTGCTCCGCGACCACCTCCCGGGGCGCCGGCGAGAAACGCGCGCCGACGCCGTATGGAATCACCCGAACCGCGGCGGCGGCAACCTCGGGAAACCGAGCCAGCAGATCGCGGCGCGTGCATTCCGAAGGCACGCAGATTCGGTCGGCGCGCCGGATGCCCGCCGCCACCGCGCGCAGGAAGAGCGGATTCCGCCGAAGCCGCGTGTGCAGATCGGGCGACGAGAACATCGTCAGGTCGTGGACCGAGAGCACATGGCGCGCCGGCCCTCGCCACATCGGCATCAGAAACGACGGGGAGTGAACCACGTCGAACGACCGCAAATACGCGGCGACGGGAAGCGCACACTGTTGAAAAACGAGTCGCGCGGCGCGATTGCGCAGGCTCGCCGCCGTGACGCCGAAGTTCGCGCCCAGGGCGGGAAGGCGCGCGCGGTCGCCGGCGTTCACGAAGATCGTGTATTCGGCCGTCTGGTCGACGCCCGACAGGTGCTCGACCAGGCGCAGCAGGAATTCGTCGACGCCGGTCGCGCGCGGCATCAGCGCCGTCAGGTCGATCGCGACTCTCATGCGCGGGCGGATCAGGAGAGTCTCTCGGGGCTCGACCCGTGGCCGAAGGCGTAGCCCATCAGCTCGCCGGCGGCGTGGCAGCACGCGCAGCCCGCCATCAGCGGCAGGCTCAGGGCCAGCTGACGGCGGAATCGCCTCTTGCGGAGAACAGCGGCCGTGGAACGCAACATCAGGAAGGCCGGCAACACGGCGGTCGACGCGATGCGCGCGGCGAGTTCGGCGGCGCCCGCGCCCACGCGGCGGAATCCGGCGATCGATCGGCCGTTGTGATAGTGCGTCGCGAAGGTCCTCCAGAATCCGTGCGACTGCACGTGCTCGACGACGATCCCGTCGTCGAGAATCAGCTTCTCGCCGCGGCGGCGGAGGTCGCGCAGATAGAGCATCTCCATGACGCCGCGCGCGGGAATCTCGCGCGGCACCGCGCTGCGCTTTAGCGCCATGCCCGCCTGCGCCGAGATTATCCCGGCTTCGCCGCCCTCGACCGGAGGCATCAGCGGCACGTGCGCGATGAAATAGTTCGCCCAGTCAACCAGCTTTTCCGTCGACCCGTTCTCCACAGCGCCGCCGACGGCGGCCGCCTCCGGGTGGCGTTCGTGCACCTCGATCAGCCGCCGGCACCAGTGCGCCGGCAGGCGGCAGTGATCCTCGGTAATGGCGACGATCGCTCCCCGCGCGCGGCGCATCCCGTGCGCCCGCAGGATGAACACCGAAACGCCCGGCATGCGGACCGATTCGGCCCCGGGATAGCGCTCCGGGAAATCGGACGGCACGCCTGCGCCGTCGCCGTCCATGATGATGATCTCGGCCCCGAGTTCGACGGCCTGTGGCCATAAAGACTCCATCGTCATTTCGAGCTCGGGCCAGGGATGCACGGTCGCCACGACCACACTGAGCGGCGGCATCGTGTTTCAGAATATCAGGCGGAGACTTCCTCGAAAATACGGAGGTGCTCGCGTGCGGAACGCTCCCAGGTGAACCGAGCGGCCCGCTCCAGTCCTTGGCGCGCCAGGCGAAGCCGGAGTTCTTCGTCCTCCAGCACGCTCAGGAGCGCCGCGGCGATTTCGCCGGAGTCGAGCGGGTCCACCAGCACCGCTGCGTCGCCGAGCACCTCCCGGAGGCCGGGCTCGCGCGAGGCGATCACCGGACATCCGCACGACATGGCCTCCAGCGGCGGGAATCCGAAGCCTTCGACCAGAGACGGAAACACGAAGGCGGAGGCGCCGCGATAGAGCGCTCCGAGCGTAGCGTCGTCGACGTAGCCGAGCATCGTGACGCGGCCGCCGGGCGGAAGGGACGGGGCGTAGCCGGCCTCGCCCACAAGCACGAGATCGTGCGGAACGCGGTTCGATATCCGCAAGAAGGCCTCCAACAGGCGCTCCAGGTTGCGATAGGGAACGATGCGGCCGGCGAACAGGACGTACTTCCGCTGAATCGGCGACTCGCCGCCCGCCGGAAGCGCGCGCACGCCGTGAGGAATCACGCGCGGCCGCGAGGACGGCGTCCCGAAGGCTGCGAGCAGGGCGTCGGCGGTGGCCTGGGAAGGCACGATGACCGCGGCGGCGCGCTGGATGCCGCGCCGAACGACGAGGCGGTAGAAGTTTCTCTGCGGACCGAGGTAGTCGCCCTCGACTTGCAAGGGAATGGTGTCGTGTACGGTAACGATCTGCCTGGCGCCGATCAAAGTCATTTCCAGTTGGCTTGGATTGAACAGGACCTGCTTCGGATGCGCCGCCGCCATTCCGTTCGCGTACAGGAAGCGTCGGCGATTGCTTCCGCCGCCGATGAGCGCGCGGCCCGCCCATCGGAGCGTGAGATTCTCCGGAAACGGGATGGAGGACAGATGGGCGGCCGCATTCGGGTCAGCGCGGACGTCGAAGCGCAGGTTCGTCGGCATGCGCGCCCACTCGCGCAGCAGGTTGAGGATGTACGCGCCGATTCCGTTCAACCGCCCGCCCAGATGGGTCGCGTTGATGAGGATCGGCGGCCCCAATGGCGGCTTACTTGGCTGCGAGCGCCTTCTCGATCGCCGCGGTCATCTCGGCCGACTCGGGCGCGACGCGGGATTCGAAACGGCCGATGACCTTACCGGTGCGGTCGACCAGGAATTTCGTGAAATTCCACCGGATTTCCCCGCCGGTCTCCGGACTCGACGCCTTATCGGTGAGGAACTGGTACAGCGGCGCCTTGTCGTCGCCCTTGACGGAGATTTTGCTGTACATCGGGAAGGTGACGTCGTAGGTGCGCGAGCAGAACGACTTGATCTCCTGGTCGGTGCCCGGCTCCTGCGCGCCGAAGTTGTTGGCGGGGAATCCGGCGACGACGAGTCCCTGGTCCTTGTACCTGCGGTAGAGGGCCTCCAGCCCCTTGTACTGCGGCGTGTAGCCGCACTGGCTGGCGACATTCACCAGCAGCAGGACTTTGCCTTTGAACGCGCCCAGCGGCGCGGGCTTGCCGTCGATGGAGTTCATGGTGAATTCGTGAACGTTGGAGGCGGCGTACATGAGAGCTCCCAGGGCGGCGATTCCAGCGGCGCGGACAATGGTCTTCATGGGTTGATTATACGATGGAACACGGGTGAACCCTGCGTGGTAACTTCGCCGGCAAGGTACAGTAAGAATTACACCATGCGCGGTCGACCGGCCGGCAAGCCTCAGCAGAATCAGCTTTTTGCGGATGGCAAGCCGGTTGCAACGTCACTGGGCATGGAGGAACGGTCCGGGTTCATTCCCGGCCGCTGAGAGGACACATGAAACCAGCTCGAAACGCACTCGGCGGCGCCGCCCTGGCGGCAACGCTCTTGATAGGCTGCTCGACCTCGACGACACCAGAGCAGGCGGCCTCGGGCGCCGCCAGCGGCGCCGACTCGGCGTCGGCGGTGAAACCGGGCGACGCGCCGGCTTCCTCACGGCCTCGCAGCATTACTCTGCCTGAGGGAAGTGAGTTGAAAGTGCGCACCACGACCGCGATCTCGACGGATACGCACAAGGCCGGCGATACTTTCGTCGCCAGCCTTCACGAGCCCCTGGTCGACGGCAACCGGGTCATCGCCGCCAAGGGCGCGCGCGTCGAGGGTGTGGTGGCGAACGCCGACAAAGGCGGCCGCGTGAAGGGCGTCGCCGCGCTCGCGGTGCGGCTGACGAGCATCACGCTGGAGAGCGGGCGGAGTGTCGACATCGCCACCGGCACCTTCGGCGTCCGGGCGAAGACGACGAAGCGGGACGACGCCACTAAAGTCGGCATCGGCAGCGGCGTCGGCGCGGCCATCGGCGCCATCGCCGGCGGCGGCAAGGGCGCGGCCATCGGCGCGGCGGCCGGTGCGGGCGCCGGCGGCGGCGTGGTCCTGGCGACGCGGGGCGATCCCGCGGTCATCGGCAGTGAGGCGCTGTTGACGTTCAAGCTGACGGCGCCGGTGACGGTCACAGCGAACTGATCGGAGGTGTTGCACGGGCCTCTGAAGGCTCCGCTGCCGTTTCATCGTTACGTAATCCGCGATCCTGCTGGTATGCTTCCAGTAGTGCCGCGGGCTATCGCGCTTCTGTCTCTCGCCACCTTGGCTTGTGCCCAGGAGTTCTCCTTCCGCGACGCGCAGGCGATCCTCAAATCGCGCTGCGCCTCCTGTCACGGCGGCAAGGAGCCGTCGGCGAAGCTCGACGTGCTGCGCGTGGCGACTGTCAAAGCCTTTCAGGACAACCCGCGCCCGTGGCAGCGGATCCTGGCCCGCGTCCGCGACGGCGACATGCCGCCCGCCACGGCGCCGGCGCTCGACCGGACGCGGCGCGAGCGCCTGACCGGTTGGATCGACGCCACGCTGCGCACCACCGCCTGCGCCGACGGCATCGCGCCCGGCCCGGCGCCGCTCAGAAGGCTGAATCGCGCCGAATACGCGGCCTCGGTGCGCGACCTCCTGAACATCCACTTCAACGCCGGTCAGGCGCTGCCCTCGGAAGGCGCCGGCGGCGAGGGATTCGACAACGCCGCCGAGACGCTGTTCCTCTCGCCGATCCACGCGGAAAAATATCTCGAAGCCGCGCGGCAGGCGCTCGAATACGGGGTGGGCGATCCGCGGTCGCGCACGCGCTTCATGATCGCCGCGCCGAACGCGGAGACGTCGCCCGAACAGGCGGCGCGCAAGATCGTCGACGCGTTCCTGCCGCGCGCGTTCCGGCGTCCGGCCGCCGCGAGCGAGGCCGAGCGCTACCTGGCGCTGTTCGAGAGAGCGCGGCAGCGCGACGAGTCGTTCGATCGCGCCGTGATCTACGCGCTCCAGGCGGTGCTGATGTCGCCGCATTTCCTGTTCCGCATGGAGGAGCCCAATCCCGATCCCGCGCCGCGCCTTCTCAGCGACTACGAACTGGCGTCGCGGCTTTCCTACTTCCTGTGGGGCACGATGCCCGACCAGCCGCTCACCGATCTGGCCGCCGCGGGCAAGCTGCGCGATCCGGAGACGCTGGCCGCGCAGATTCCACGCTTGCTGAAGGACCCCAAGAGCCTGGAGTTCGTCGAGAGCTTCGTCGAGCAGTGGCTCGGCACGCGCGAGCTGGGGCGTGACATCAAGCCGGACGCGAGGCTCTTCCCGCAGTTCTACGACGCGGAGATCCAGAGTGCGTTGCGCTACGAGCCGATCCTTTTTTTCCAGGAGATCCTGGCGGGCGATCTTTCGCTGCTGAACCTGATCGACTCGAGGTTCACGGTTCTCACCAACAAGCTCGCGCGGCATTACGGCTACGACCTGAAGGGCCTGAAGCAGCAGCCCGCAAAAGTCGACCTGCCGGAGAACAGCCGCCGCGGCGGACTGCTGGGCATGGGTGCGATCATGGCGGTCGCGTCACTGCCGCATCGGACCAGTCCGGTGCTGCGCGGTAAATGGGTGCTCGACGCGCTGCTCGGCACTCCGCCGCCGCCGCCGCCGCAGGACGTGCCGCCGCTGGCGGAGAATCGCGAGGGCGAGGTGCCGCAGACGCTGCGGGAGCGCCTGGAGCTGCACCGGAAGAACCCGGTGTGCGCCAGTTGCCACGATCGCATCGATCCGCTGGGATTTCCGCTGGAGCACTACGACGTGCTCGGGCGCTGGAGGGGCGAAGACGACGGCCGGCCCATCGACGCCGCGGGCGTGCTGCCGGACGGGGCGAAGTTCGACGGTGTCGAACAGATGAAGGCGGTGTTGCTCGACCGCAAGGAGCTCCTGCTGCGCAATCTGGCGTCGAAGATGCTCGGCTACGCGCTCGGACGCGGGTTGATACTGGAAGATACTTGCACCGTGGACCGCATCGTCGCCGCGCTGGCGGCGAGCAACTACACGGCCCAAACATTGATTCGGGAAATTGTTTTGAGCGTGCCGTTCCGCTACCGGGCCGGGACCGTGCCGAACCGGTCGGCGCCGGAGTATGATCTAAGGAAGCAGGAAGGGCTCCCGCGATGACGCAACCGATCTCACGACGCATGCTGCTGCGCGGCGCGGGCGCGGCGCTCGGGCTGCCGTGGCTGGAGGCGATGACGCCCAAGGCGCGCGCGTCGGCCGCCAGGCCCCCGGTACGCATGGCGTTCCTCTACATGCCGAACGGCGTGCGCGACGACATGTGGACGCCCGAGGGCGTCGGCCGCGACTTCACGCTCTCGCCGACCCTGGAGCCGCTGGCCGATCTGAAAAACGACATCCTCGTACTCACGCAGCTTTGGAACCAGGGCTCGAAGGGCAGCGAGGGACACTACGTCAAAATCTCAGGATTTCTCACATCGACGACCATTACGAAAACCATGGGCGTCGATCTGAGCTGCAACGGCGTCTCGGTCGACCAGATGGCCGCGCAGCGCGTGGGCAAACAGACGCCTCTGCCGTCGCTCGAACTCGCGATCGCGCCGGTGTCGACCGGAGTCGACAAGAACGTCGGCTACACGCGTGTCTACGGCGCGCACCTGGCGTGGGCGAGCGCGACCAGTCCCCTGGCGCGGGAGACCAATCCGCGGCTTGTATTCGAACGGCTGTTCCGGGCGCTGGGTCCGCAGGCGGATTCGGCGGCTAGCGACCGGCTTCTGCTCGACCGCGTGATGGATGACGCGCGCCATCTGCGCGGGCGGCTGGGGACGGGCGACCGTCACCGGCTCGACGAATACCTCTCGGTGGTGCGGTCGCTCGAGGAGCGACTGGAGCGCGCCGGAACGCCGGAGCAGTCGGCGTGGAAGCCGCGCGCGGCGATCGACCCGTCGGGGATGCCGGAGGCGCCGCCGGCGAGTCACGCCGAGCACGTGAAGCTGATGTTCGACATGATCGCGCTGGGGTTCCAGACGGACACCACGCGCATCGCGACGTTCCTGTTCGGCAACGAGGTCAGCAACCAGAACTTTTCGTTCCTCGAAGGCGTGAAGGGCGGGCACCACAACATCTCGCACCACGAGCGCAAGCCGGAAGCTCTGCAACAGTATCACCTGATCAACAGGTGGCACATCGCGCAGTACGCCTACTTGATGCGCAAGCTGCGCGACATGAAGGAAGGCGAGGGCACGGTGCTCGATCACTCGATGATCGTGTTCGGCTCGGGTCTGCGCGACGGCAACAGTCACAATCCGCACAACCTGCCGATCGTGGTCGGCGGCCGAGCCGGGGGACGACTGGCGGCCGGCCAGCATCTTGCGTATTCGCCCGACACACCGCTGGCGAACCTGTGGATGGCGATGCTGGACGCGTTTGGCACACCGGTGGAGAGATTCGCCGATTCGACGGGTCCGCTGGCGGGCGTGCTGGCCTGACTCTGGTCGCGCGAAGCATCTTTGTCGCTATTGCGGCCTTTCCGGGCGCATGCGCCGATCTCAACACTCTCCCTTCCTGGCTGAAGCTCGGCGGAGAGCTGCGGGGGCGAGTGGAAGGCTCCACCAGTCAGGACTTCCTTGTCGGCCTCGACGACGGATACTACCTGCATCGCATCCGCCTCAACGCGACCGTAAGCCCCAGGCCGTGGCTGCGTTTCTTCGCACAGGCGCAGGACTCGCACGCGCCCGGCTATCGCGCGCCCGCGCCGGCGAGCGTGGCTAATACGCTCGACCTGCGCCAGGCCTACGTCGAGGTTCGCGGCGCGGGCAAGGAGCACTGGGGCCTGCGCGCCGGACGCCAGGAGATGGGTTTCGGCGCCGAACGGCTCGTCGGCTACGGAAATTGGGGAAACGTCTCGCGGAGCTTCGACGGGGCGCGCGTTTTCCGGGAGTCGGCCCGATACCGGTTGGACTGGTTCGCGACGACGCTGGTTGTTGTTGACAAGGACCGCTTCGACCGCTTCCGCCGAACGACGCAGCTCTACGGCTTTCACGGCGCCTGGAAGTCGTGGGTACGCCAGGCGACCGTCGAGACGTATCTCTTCCACAAACATGAGCGCGGCATCGACATCGCTACGCCCGGCGTGCGTATCGCCGGGAAACTGCCGCACGATTTCGACTACACCGTCGAGACGGCGGTGCAAGCCGGCACGGTCGGCGCGGAGGATCATCGCGCCTGGGCGGCGAGCGTGAACGTGGGCCGCATCGCGACCGCCGTCCCCGGGAAGCCGCGTGTGTACGGCATCTACTCGCACGCTTCCGGCGACGCGAATCCGGGCGACGGACGGCTGCACACTTTCGACAACCTGTATCCGACCAATCATCAGCACTACGGGCTGGTCGACCGGGTCGGATGGCGCAACATGCACGAGGCAGCCGGAGGGGCGCAGTGGATGCCCAGCGCCGCCTGGAGGGTCACCACGGCATACCACTCGTTCTGGTTGGCGACACGCGCCGACTTTTTTTATCGCGAGAACGGGACGCCCCTGCTGCGCAATGCGAACGCCTCGAGCGGGCACATCGGCCAGGAGGTGAATGTGTTTGCCGTGTGGACGGCGACCCCTCGGATGCAGTTGTTCTTCGGGCTGTCGCATCTTTTCGCTGGGCGGTTTCTGCGGGATTCCGGTCGCGGGTACGGCGCCACCGCGCCTTACGCGATGTGGCGGTTCAGTCTGGATTGACGCAAACTGCGAATCGGACAAACCCCTTAACTGTTAACTTGCGTCCACCCGTAAAGATTCGGCGAAGACCTACCGAACTTAGTACTTCAAGTGGTGCCCGCAGTGCACCAGCGAGGCCGCTTCGTGGGCCCTCTACTGGTGATTCTGGCCGCGCCTGTTTTCGCGCAGTCAACCTCGATTCAGCCGCCGCTGTTATACATCGGTAATCGCGGACAGGCCGATCCGGCCGTACGCTTTCTCGCCCGAAGCACCGGATTCACGGCTCAGTTCCGTAGCGATGGCGTCGTGCTCCGACACCAGGGAGTAGAGACCGCATTACGTTTCGTGGGCGCCAAAGCAGGGGTGGCCGTCGAGGGCGATGGCATGCAGCCGGGGCGGGCCAACTTCTTCACCGGCGACTCGTCGCAGTGGCGCACCGGGCTGCCGATGTATTCCGGCGTCCGATACCGCGGACTTTACCCGGGCGTCGACCTTGTGTACGGCGGGTCGGGCCGGAAGCTGAAATCCGAGTTTGTCGTTGACCCCGGCGCCGACCCCGGCGCGATCCGCCTCCGCTACGAAGGCCCGCGGTCGGTGCGCGTGGAGGCGAGTGGAGCGCTAGTGCTTGAAACGGCGTCGGGCGAGCTACGCGAGGATAGGCCGGAGCTATACCAGGTGCTCGACGGCGTCCGGACGGCCGTCGACGGCGGCTTCGTTCTGCTCGACGAGTCCGTCGTCGGCTTCCGGGTCGGCGGGTACGACCGCACTCGCACGCTCTGGATCGACCCGGTGCTCACCTACAGCACCTATATGGGCGGGAGCCTGGGCGATTCGGCGACGTCAATCGCGGTCGATACTCTGGGGAACGCCTACGTGGCGGGCTGGACGGAGTCGATCGACTTTCCGACCGTGAGTCCGCGACAGGGATTCGCCGGCTCCATCGACGCCTTCGTCTTCAAGTTGAGCGCCGGCGGCAATACCGTGGTGTACGCGACGTTTCTCGGCGGCAGCCGCGACGATCGCGCCTACGGCGTGGCGGTGGACGCTTCGGGGGCCGCCCACCTGACCGGCTCGACCACGTCGACCAACTTCCCGGCGGTCTCGGCGTTCCAGTCGTCGATGGCGGGGGTACGCGACGCCTGGGTGGCGAAGCTCAATCCGGCGGGCAACTCGCTGGTGTTCAGCACGTACCTGGGCGGCGGCGCCTCGGACTCCGGCAACGCAATCTCCCTGGATCCGGCTGGCAACGCCTACGTGGCCGGCGAGACAGGCTCTTCGAACTTCCCGCGGCTGAACGCCTTCCAGACGCTCTATCGGGGCCGGCTGGAGGCGTTCGCCTGCAAACTGAGCGCGAGCGGCGGCATGCAGTACAGCACCTTTCTAGGAGGCAGCGGCGATGAACGCGCGCTTGGGGTGGCCGTGGATTCGAGCGGGGCCGCGTACCTCACCGGCGTAACCGATTCGTCCAACTTCCCGACCGCGTCGCCGGTTCAGTCGCTCAGCGGCGGCAGCCAGGACGCGTTCGTCACCAAGTTCAGCGCCTCCGGGACGAGCCTGGTCTACAGCACCTACCTGGGCGGCAGCGGAGGAACGGCCGGGTTGCCCGAAGCGGGCTACGCAATCGCCGTCGACACCCGCGGCAACGCCTACGTCGCCGGGGCGACCAGTTCATCGAACTTCCCGACCGCATCCGCTCTGCAATCGGCGCGCGGGGGCGGAGTGGACGGCTTCGTCACCAAGCTGAACTCGTCGGGATCGGCGCGAATCTACTCGACCTACCTGGGAGGAGTGAGCGCGGACTTCGTCAACGGAATCAAGGTGAGCGCCGCGGGCAACGCCTACGTGGCGGGCTACACGGCGTCGCCGAACTTTCCGCTGGCGCAGCCGCTGCAATCGGGGCTGGGAGGCGGCTACGACGCCTTCGCCGCGCAGATCAACCCGGCCGGGACGCTGGGCTTCTCGACGTATCTGGGCGGCGCGGCGGCTGACGGCGCGGCGGCGATCGCCATCGACGGGGCCGGCAATTCCTACGTCGCGGGGCTGACTCAATCGACGAATTTCCCCCTGGTCGCGCCGGCGCGTCCTTCGAGTTCGGGCGCCGCCGACGCTTTCGCGCTGAAGATCTCCGCGGCGGTGGGCGGCAATCAGCCCCCGGCGACGATCTCGGTGACTCCCGCCTCCGGCACGGGCGCCTCGCAAACATTCAGCCTGTTGTACTCGGACCCCGACGGGGCGCAGGACCTTGGAACCTTGCAGGTGCTGTTCAACGCATCGTTAAACACGGCCGGCGCCTGCTGGATCGAGTACCGCCGCGCGGCCAACGAACTGCGGCTCATGAACGACTCCGGCACGGGCTCGCTGGGGCCGCTGACTCCGGGCGGCGCGGGTTCGGTGCAGAACAGCCAGTGCGCGGTGAGCGCGGCCGGATCGTCGGCGGCGGTGAACGGGACCAATCTGACGTTGAACCTGAGCATCACTTTCCTGCCGGCATTCGCCGGGGCGAAGCTCGTCTTCCTGTCGGCGACCGACTTCGGCGGACTGCTGGCCGACTGGCTCCAGCGCGGGACCTGGACCGTCCCCGGCACGACCGGCGCCAGCGCGCCGTCGGCGGGCGTCATCAGTCCGACATCGGGCAACGCCAGCTCGCAGCTGTTTACGATCACGGCGACCGATCCCAACGGCGCGGGCGACATCAACTTCGTCGAAGTGTTGTTCAACAGCGGGCCGACGGCGGCGCTGGGCTGTTACGTCCGCTACGAGCGCGCGGGCGGCAATCTGCGCCTGTTCGCCGATAACGGCACGACCCTCTCGTCGCCCGCCGCGATCGGATCGGCAGCGCAGTTGCAGAACAGCCAATGCGTCGTCAACGCTTTCGGCTCTTCGGTGTCGGCTTCGGGCAACAACCTGATCCTCAATCTGACGCTGGTGTTCCGGACGTCGTTTTCCGGTACGCGCCAGTCGTTCGTGCAGGTGCAGGACAACGGCGGGCTCCGCCTGAACTTCGTCCAGACGGGAACCTGGTCGCCGCCTTCGACCAACCAGGCGCCAGCGGTGCTGTTCGTTTCCCCGTCGTCGGGAGGGGGCGCGGCCCAGGTATTCACTTTCGCGGCGGCGGACTCGGGCGGAGCCGTCACCATCTCCGAGGCGGAGCTGCTATTCAATCTTTCCGTCGAGCTGGCGGGCGCCTGCCACATCCGGTACGATCGCGCCGCCAATCAACTTCGGCTCCTGAACGATGCGGGGACGGCCGTGGCGGGTGTAGTCGTCCCCGGCTCCGGCGCCACCGCGCAGAACTCGCAGTGTACGATCGGGGGCGCGGGGAGTTCGGCGAACGCCACGCTGGGCGTGCTTACGGTGAGCGTGGCGATCACGTTCAAACCCGTGTTCCAAGGCGAAAGAACGGCCTTCGTAAACGCGACCGACAGCGACGGCCTGGCCAACGGGTTCCAGACGCGGGGTCAGTGGATTGTGCCGGCTGCCACCCCGCAATCGCCTCCCGAGGGAGTAACGGTGACACCGCCGTCGGGCAGCGCCTATGCACAGACCTTCGCGGTGACCGCGACGGACCCGAACGGACAGGCCGACATCGCGCAGGTGGAGGTGCTCTTCAGCACCAGCGTCAGCACGGCGTCGGCCTGCTACGTGCGTTACACGCGATCGACCAATTCGGTGACGCTGTTCAACGACGCCGGAACGGGCGCCGCCGGCACGGCCGCGCTGGGGGCGGCCGTCGCGCTTCAGAACAGTCAGTGCGTCGTCAACGCGGCGGCGGCGGTGGCGTCGGGATCGGGGACGGCGTTCACCCTGAATCTGGCGATCGTCTTTCGCGCTGCATTCGCCGGCTCGCGCCAGATCTTCGCGCAGGCCGTGGACGCGGCCTCGCTGTCGCTGAGCTTTCTGGCCGTGGGAGCTTGGAACCTCCCGTCGGTCAGCGTTCCGCCGGTCCCCCTGTTCGTCACACCTTCGTCGGGGAGCGCCTCCCAGCAGGCGTTCGCCTTCACCTACGCCGACCCCAACGGCGCCACGGATGTCTTCCTCGCACAAATGCTGTTCAACAATGTGCTCAACACCAACAACGCCTGCTGGGTTCAGTACTACCGGAGCTCCAATGAGCTGCGCCTGCTCAACGACAATTCCACGGCCTTTTTCGGCCCCATGACACCGGGCGGGGCGGGCTCGGTGAGCAACTCGCAATGTACGTTGATCGCCTCGGGTAGCTCGGCGTCTGCTTCCGGGGCGCTGCTGACCGTCACCGTCAATGTCTTTTTCCGGACTTCGTTCGCCGGCGCGCGCAACATCTATACCACGGTGCGTGACGCCGGCGCCCTGTTCACCGACTGGACCGCTGTCGGCGCCTGGACGGTGCCGGCTGGAACGGCGCCGACGGCGGTGAATGTCTCGCCCGCTTCCGGATCGGGGGCGGCGCAGGTGTTTCAATTCACGGCCACCGACCCCAACGGCGGGCAGGACATCAGCTCGATCGAGGTGCTCTTCAACAGTTCGAACAGCACCGCATCAGCCTGCTACGTGCGGTTCGACCGCGTCAACGACCTCCTGCTGCTTTTCGACGACGCCGGCGCCGGCGTTGCCGGCTCTGCCGCACCGGGCGACCGCGCCGCGCTACAGAACGCCCAATGCGTGGTCAACGCCGCCGACTCTTCATCGTCGTCGGCCGCCAACGACGTGACGCTGACGCTGGCCCTGGTATTCCGGTCGTCCTTCGCGGGCGCGCGCCCGTCCTTCGCGAAGGTGATCGATTCGGGCGGCCTGCAACTGGCCTTTCAGACGACGGGATCCTGGACGGTCCCATCGGGAAACCTGGCGCCGGTTTCGCTCTACGCCAATCCGGCGAGTGGCTCCGGACTCACCCAGGCCTTTAGCTTCGTCACCGCCGATCCTAACGGCAACCAGGACGTCAGCATCTTCAACGTGATCGTCAACAGCAGCCTCAACAGCGTCAACGCCTGCTGGGTGCAGTATTACCGGCAGCTCAACCAACTTCGTCTGCTGAGCGACAACATCGCCACGTTTTTCGGACCGCTGGTGCCCGGCGCCACCGGAAGCGTGCAGAACAGCCAGTGCATATTGGATGCCGCCGGGTCGAGTGTGATTACCGACGGGGCGCTGCTCACCGTGAATCTGGCGCTCACATTCAAGACCGCTTTCGCCGGCGCCCGGCTCCTGAACGTCTCGCTGACCGATAACGGCGGCCTGGCCGGCGCCTACGTTGTCGAGGGCGCCTGGACGGTTCCCTCGGCGGTCACGCCGGCGGCGCCCACAGTGGTCTCGGTAACACCGTCGTCGGGGTCGGGCGCGGCGCAGACGTTCAGTCTGCTGTACTCGGACACCAACGGCAGCCAGGACCTCGCCGTAGTGCAGGTAATCTTCAACGCGACGCTAAACAGCGTCAACTCCTGCTGGGTGCAGTACTACCGCGCCGCCAATGAGCTCCGGCTGATCAGCGACAACATCCAGTCCTTCTTCGGACCGTTGACGCCGGGGGCGTCGAACTCGGTTCAAAACAGTCAGTGCATTCTCAACGCCACCGGCACGTCGGTCAGCCAGTCGGGGTCCAACCTGACGCTAAACCTGTCGCTGACCTTCAAGCCGGCCTTCGCAGGGCCGAAGGGGATCTTCCTGAGTGCGACCGACGCCGGGGGCCTGGTCGCAGCCTTCGCGCAGCGCGGCGCCTGGACCGTGCCGTGAGGGCGCCGGGCGCCCCTCAGGGAATCGTTAGCGTCTTGGTGTTCGAGTACGCCGAAGTGGTCACCGAGTTGAACAGCTGCACCCGATAAGAGTACACGCCCGGCGGCAGCGGCTCCTCGAACTCCTTGGCGTTGGTCTGGTTGACGACGAACGTCCAGGCGCCCGACGGTTCCACCTTGCGCTCGATTCGATGGCCGGTGGCCTTTCCGCCGGAGGTGTCCGTCCAGCCGAGCCGCGCGATGTTCGGCGCCACTACGCGGCCGCCCAGAGTGGGATTCGGGAGGGGATTCACGGTGATGGCCTGCGTGACGGACGATGCGAGTCCGGCGCTGTCGGTAACGCGCAGTTGAACGGTGAAGGCGCCCACCGAGTTATACACGTGGCTTCCCGTGACGCCACTCGACGCGGTCCCGTCGCCGTAGTCCCACGACCAGGTCGCGATGGCGCCGTCGGGGTCGTACGATGAGGTCCCGCTGAAGGACACCGTCAGGGGCGCAATGCCGGAGGCGGGAAGCGCCAGAATGGACGCCACAGGGGCCTGGTTGCCCGACGACGGTCCTCCCCCCGCCCTCTCAAAGGCGCCGATGTCGAATACCCCGTCATTGGGGCGCGGCTCGGTGTTGCGCACCTTGAGGTACTGACGGAGGACCGCATTCTGGGGCAGGACCGACGGGTCCGGATTGCCGCCGGCGTTCACGCACTGAGATGCGGCGGAGAGATTCAGGCCCATTCCGACAGGATCGACGAATCCTGGAGAGGAGCCCGCGATCATGGTGCCGTCGTCGACGATTTGTCCCAGGTACGTTCCGGCGCTCCTGCGAAAGCCGCTCTTGATCCAGTTCCGGCTGAGGCGGATGATTCCGCTGATTTCGGCGATGTAGAGCGACGAGCCTCCGCCTTCGGTCCAGAAAATGTTGTTCCTGGCTTCGACGGTTTCGTCCAACGTCGACGGCCGAAACACCACCGTGATGTCGGTGCGGCGGGAGAACACGGTGTTGTTGTAGAAATGCAGCACACCCTTCCGGTAGATGGCCTGGTTGCCGTTGTCGCCACCGTACATCACGACCTGCCGATTGCCGTCGTTCCGGTTCTCGATGAGTACGTTTCCGTAGACGTGAGTCGTACGATAAGTCGCGTCGCTGTTGATTCGCGCGGTGCCGCTGTCGACCAGATCGAGCTGGCGGTTACCGCCCTCGATCCAGTTGTACCGGACCACGGTGCCGGCCGAGCGGTCCTTGAGGTTATTGCCGGAAGACCCGGCCAGCGTCGGACCCATGTAATTCCCTTCGAAGAGAATGCCGAGCGCCTCCGTGTAGGTGTTGTGCTCCTTCTGGCTGCCGACGTTGCCGCCCCCAAAGATCGAGTTGCCGGAGATGACGATGTTCGACGACGAGTTCCCGACGAAGATCACGTTGCCGGAGTCGTGCAATACGTTGTTGCGAATCGTGCACTGCTGGCATTTCTCGATGTAGACCGTGGCGGCTCGCACATCGTAGTTGCCCCAGGACCCGCCCGCGGACCGGAAACGGTGCGAGGTTCTGGAGCTGCGAATCTCCAGTCCTTCGATGACGATGTACTGCGGCATGGTGTCGGCTGGACGGCTCGCACCGCCGATCTTAATAATCCCGCGGTCCTCGTTCCAAAAGCTGAACTGCGACGAAGTGACGGCGTCGATCCCCTCGATGACCGGGAGCTCTCCCGCAGGTCCCGGGACGCCCTGGACGGTGATCGGAGCACTGGCCGTCCCTTGGCGGCAAATCACCCATTTTTCTTTGTACGGGGTAGAACGGTAATAAATGCGAACCGTGTCGCCGGGTTGCAGCGTCGTCCACGGGGCGGCGCCGATCGTGGCGAACTGTTTCCCGGGCCCAACTTCATAAACGGCGGCGGGGGCGACTCCCGCCAGTATCAACAGCCATGATGGCAGGAGGAATGTGAGGAACTGAGTGTAACGCATACTTTGCAAATCGACTAACAAGGCCGCGCCAGGCATCAGGAAATCCCTTACTTGGAACTACGAACCTCACCGTAACCTTAGCAGAAACCGACCGATAGACCTATCCAAACGGCACTCGCGAGGGCGCCGTCGACGTGCCGCTCCGTAGCGGTCGCGCGAGGCGCCAGGAGTCTTCCGCGGCGGCCGCGGACGCGCCGGCGATGCCCGGACGCCGATCTCATGTTCCAGAGGCGCTATGCTCCTGAGGCGCTCCCGCCCCGACGCGAAGTGATCTTCCCGGCGCGGTCGATTGTCAGTCGCAAGCCGCGCCACAACACGGTGTCGCCGAAAAGACCCGCAAGCCACACCGCGACACCCCACAGATCGCGGATCGGCACGAGCCACCCCCACCGCGCCGTCACGCGGCACTCGAGCAGCGCGCCGGCGGCCAGCGCCATCGCCAGTCGCGCGCCGAGAAGCGCCGCGGCCACCCACCACCAACCGGCGATCGCCGCCGCGACCGCCCACAAGGTCGCGAACGTCACGGGCAGTCCGGCATAGCCCGCGCGATTGGTCACGCGCATCGTGCGGTGCCAGCGCAGTTGATGCCGCCAGACATCGCCCCAACCGGGCGCGCCGAGATTCGTCTCGACCACGACGCGCGAGAGATGCACCGCCATACCGAGGCGCGCGATGTTGCGCGCCAACGCGTTGTCGTCGGCCAGGTGGCCGGCGATCGCCTCGAAGCCGCCGGCGCGGGCGAGATCGCTTTTGCGGAAGACCAGCGTCGCGCCGAGGCCGGTGTCGCGAACGCCGGCAAGCGGCGCCACCAGCACGGACGGCGCAAAATCGGTCGCGATGCCGAGCGCTTCCCAGCGGCCGGCGCTTGTGGATGCAGTCGCGCGATACAGGCAGGTCACCACGCCGATGCTTGGATCGGCGAGCGGAGCGGCGACACGCCACAGGTAGCCGGGCGGCGCCGTAATGTCGCTGTCGTCGACCAGCAGGATCTCGTAACGCGCCTCCCGCGCCAGGTCCATGAGCGCCGCCACCTTGCCGTTGGGCGCATGCGACGCGCATCGCACCAGGCGAATCCCGCGCTCCGGGAATTCGCCCCGCAGCCGGTCGATTTCGGCGACGCACGGGTCGTCGTCGCGGTGGACGCCGAAGAGAATCTCGAAGCCCGGGTACTCCTGCGCGGCGTGGGAGCGGATCGCGCTGTAGAAACCGTGGTCGAGTCCGTATACCGGCTTCAGGATCGAGATGGGCGGCGCGCCGGTCCCGGCGGGCTCCCGCTTGCGCCGGTGCCGCACGATCATCACGAGCGCCGCCAGTTGATACACCAGCGCGACCGCGGCGGCAATGGCGAAGATCATCCCGCGAGCAGCACCACGCCCGCGGCGACCAGGCACACGCCCGCCCACCGCCGGCCTTCGACGCGCTCGCCGAGCCACAGTTTCGCGAGCGCCGTTTCGACGATCAGAGTCGCCGCCGTCGCCGGCACCGCGAAGCTGAGATCCGTGCGGGCCAGCAAGGCCAGGAACGCGAAGAACGAAATCGCCATGGACCCCATGGCCGCCGCGAGAATCGCCCAACGGATCCTGGGATGCCGCAGCGCGAACCGTTGCAGAAGGTCGCCTCCGGCGGCGCTCGCCACCACGACGCCGAGCAGCAGCCATTTCATGACGGTTCCCGCGACTCCGGCCGCGTCGCGCCCACCAGCGCCGCGCCGGCGACGACAAGCACGGTGCCCGCCCATCGCCTCGCGCTCACCGGCTCGTCGAGCACGAAGCGTCCGAGCAGCGCGGTGATCACATACCCCAGCGAGGTCACCGGCGCGACGTAGCTGAGATCGGCCCACCGCAACAATTTCATGCGGAGTACGGTCCAGCCGGTCAACAGGACGACTCCCGCGATCAGAAGGACGAACCGGGTTTCGAGCCCTTGCTTGATGAGCAGATTACCGACAGGATTCGCGACCGTCACGACGGCGACGACCAGCCACAGCTTCCAGGCCAGCGGCGGGTTCACTGCGTCAGTTGCGCGGCGACGCGTTGCTCGCGAACGAAGCGCTTGCGTTTCGCCCGCAGGCTCAGATACTCGCGCGCTTCCTTATAAAGCCGGCGGCGCTCGGAGGAATCGAACATCGCCTTACGGACCAGCCGCCATGCCACGCGCGGGCGGAAGAAGTACTCGCCGTAAAAGCGTTCCACCCAGTCGACGAGCTCGCCGCGATCGAGGCCCGGATAGACGATGTTGGGCAGTTGGTGGCCCGTCTCGTCGGTCATGGAGTCGATGGTGATGAGACCGTTCTTCACGACGTGATCGTAGAACTCGGTACCCGGATACGGGTGCGCGATCGAGACCTGAATGGTCTCGACATCGAGCCGCTTGGCGAAATCGATGGTCCGCCGGATGCTCTCGCGGGTTTCGCCCGGCAGTCCGATGATGAAATCGCCGTGGATGGTCAGGCCGAGCTGGTGCGCGTTGGCGGTGTAGCGCCGCGCCATGTCGAGCGTCGCTCCCTTCTTGATGTTCTTGAGAATCTGCTCGTCACCCGACTCGTAGCCCACGATCATCAGGCGGCAGCCGGCCTCGCGCATCGCCTTTAGGGTCTCGTAGTCGGTGGTCACGCGCGAGGTGCAGGACCACGTGAAGTTCAGAGGCTTCAGCTTCTTACACAGCTCGATGGTGCGATGCTTCTGGTAGTTGAAGGTGTCGTCGTCGAAGAAGATCTCCTTCAACCCCGGAAAATTCTCGAGCGCCCAGCGGACTTCGTTGGCGACGTCGTCGGCCGACCGCAGCCGCCAGCGATGGCCCGAATGCGTCTGCGGCCACAGGCAGAAGGTGCACATCGCCGGGCAGCCGCGCGATGTGTAGAGCGAGAGGAACGGATTCAGCAGAAACGGGACGTTGTAGCGCCGGAAATCGAGGTCGCGGCGATAGACCTTGGTGACCCACGGCAGCTCATCGAGGTTCTCGATGTAGCCGCCCTCGGGGTTGTGGCGGACGTGTCCGTTCTCGCGGAAGCTGACGCCGGGGAGATCCTCGAGACGCGCGCCGCGGGCGAAGTTCACGATCTGGTGGTCGAACTCGCGCCGCACGACGAAATCGACGGCCTTCGAAGCGCGCAGCGCCTTCTCCGGCTCCACCGTGACCGGCGGCCCGACGAAGCAGACGCGCAGCTTCGGGTTGGTGTCCTTCATCATCTCCGCCATGCGGAGGTCGACCTCGAAGCCTGGCGTGGAGGTGAACAGCACGAGCAGCTCGAAGTCCTTCGCCATGGCGACAGTCCGCTCGATCGAGACTTTATGCGGCGGCGCGTCGACCACCTTGCTGTCCGGGAGCATCCCGGCCGGGTAGCACAGCCACACCGGATACCAGTACGACTCGATCTCGCGCGTCGCCGGCCAGCGCGAGCTCGCGCCACCGTCGAAACCCTCGAAGGAAGGCGGGTTCAGGAAGAGAGTTCGCATTTCGGGGCTAAGTACGAGCTTAGCACTGTGGGGCCGGGCTCCCGCGCGGCGTGCGATCCTTCGGGTCGCGCCGGGTGCTGGTCCCGGAGGGCCAGCTATACTGATTGATCTCATGGCTGTCCATCTCGCGAAATACTCGATCGGCGTGGGCGACCGCTTCGCCCACCAGGCCCCCGCGCAACTGCGCGCCTGCGCGATGGCCGGAGAGCGCGGCGTCGATGTGATCCCGGTGTGGAACAAGTCCAACCGCGAGCACCTGATCGTCGGCTCCGAGCCCCGGACCGTGCGCGACGCCGCCGACGCCGCCGTAAAGAAACTCGGCTGGACGAAGCCATACCATGTCGACGCCGATCACATTAATATCTCCACCGTCGATCGCTTCCTCGATGCCAGCGATTTCTTCACGATCGACGTCGCCGACTGGATCGCCAGGCCCGCCGATTCCGCCGCGGCCGACGCCTTCGTGGCGCGGCACGGCGAGTTGATCGGCGAGCTGCGCATCCCCGGCGTGGAGCGCCCCCTGACGACGACGCGCGATTTCGTCGCCGCCACGGCGTCGAAATACCTCGCCGCCGTGACCGAGGCCGGCCGCATCTACAGGCACATCGAGGAACGGAAAGGCGCCGGCGCCTTCATCGCCGAAGTTTCGATGGACGAGACCGACAGCCCGCAGACGCCGGTCGAGCTGCTGGTAATTCTCGCGGCAATCGCCGGCGAGGGAATCCCGATCCAGACCATCGCCCCGAAATTCACGGGCCGCTTCAACAAGGGCGTCGACTACGTGGGCGACACCGCCGCATTCGCGCGCGAGTTCGCCGACGACATCGCCACCATCGCCTTTGCGATCGCCCGCTACGGCCTGCCCTCGAACCTCAAGCTGAGCGTGCACTCGGGCAGCGACAAGTTCTCGATTTACGCGGCGATTCATCGCGCGATCGGGGCATCCGGCGCCGGAGTGCATGTGAAGACCGCCGGGACCACGTGGCTCGAGGAGCTGGTCGGTCTGGCCGAAAGCGGCGGCGAGGGACTCGAAATCGCGCGCGAAGTCTACGCCGAAGCCCACGCGCACGTCGAGGAACTCTGCGCACCCTACGCCGCGGTGATCGACATCGACCCGGCGCGGCTCCCCGACCCGGCGGCCGTGCGCGCCTGGTCCGGTGAGGATTACATCGCCGCGCTACGCCACGACCCGCGCTGCGCACGCTTCAACCCGAGCTTCCGACAGCTTCTGCACGTCGGTTACAAGGTCGCCGCGAAGATGGGCGGGCGATACCTGGAGATGCTCGAGCGGTGCGAGAGCGCCATCGCGTGCAACGTGACGGAGAATCTCTTCGACCGCCACATCCGCCCGGTGTTCCTCGGTTCGGAATAGAATCTTGGGGTGAGACGCCTACTCCTTTCGCTGCTGCTCGCCGTTCCCGTCATGCCGCAGGACACGCGCAATTTCCCGTCGCTGGGCCAGGTGGTGCGCCTCGACCCGGCGCTCGACAAGCTCATCCCGCGCGACGCGCGCATCGAAGTGCTCGGCTCGGGCTTCGACTGGTCCGAGGGCCCGGTGTGGGTCAAGAACGGCGCGTACCTGCTGTTCTCCGACATCCCGCGCAATTCCGTCATGAAGTGGAAAGAGGGGCAGGGCGTCAGCCTTTTCCTCAAACCGTCGGGCTACACCGGCGCGACCGATTACGGCCGGGAGCCGGGCAGCAACGGACTGCTGCTCGACGCCGAGGGACGCCTGGTTTCCTGCGAGCACGGCGACCGCCGCATCTCGCGCATGGAGATCGACGGCGGCAAGCGTACGCTGGTCGACAACTACCAGGGGAAGCGCCTGAACAGCCCCAACGACGCGGTATTCAAATCGAACGGCGACCTCTACTTCACCGATCCGCCCTATGGCCTGCCGAAACAGTGGGCCGATCCCCGCCGGGAACTCGATTTCTGCGGTGTTTATCGGCTCTCCAGGAACGGCGAGTTGACGCTGCTCCATCGCGACATGACGCGGCCGAACGGCATCGCCTTCTCGCCCGACGAGAAGACGCTCTACGTCGCGCAGTCGGATTCCAAGGCCGCCATCTGGATGGCGTTCCCGGTCAAGGATGACGGCACGCTCGCCGCGGGCCGCGTGTTCGGCGACGTCACCGCGAGCATGGGCAAGCTGCCCGGCGCCCCCGACGGTCTGAAAGTCGACCGAGAGGGCAACGTCTTCGCCACGGGTCCGGGCGGCGTCTACATCTTCACGCCACAGGGAAAGCTGCTGGGCCGCATCGACACCGGAGAGCGTACCGCTAATTGCGCCTGGGGAGACGACGGAACGGTCCTGTATATGACCGCCGACATGTATATCTGCCGCATCCGGACTACGACGCGTGGCGCGGGATGGTAGCCTACTTACCCTTTTCCTGCTTCTTTCGATCCGCCCAATACTTCTTCATCTTCTCGGACTGCGCCTTCTTCTGAGCGGCGGTGCGCGGCTTGCGTGGCGCCGCGGCGTTCTTGGGGGGACGTCCGCGGCGTTTCGCGGAACCCTGAAGGGCTTCGATCGCTTTGGTGATTCGGTCCCGCTCCGCAATCAAAAGAGCCAGGACATGTTCTGATGCCATCAAGGGCATAGTAACAGTTATCACCGGCGGGAACAATTATCGCGGCGGGAGATTGAATAGAATGGAAGCAGACCGGGGACGTAGCTCAGTTGGATAGAGCGGCCGCCTCCTAAGCGGCAGGCCGGCAGTTCGAATCTGCCCGTCCCTACCATTCCTGCTCGGGAGGGAGATGCTATGGCAAGCATCAACACGACGCGGGTGATCCTCGGGGGCATGGTCGCCGGCATCGTCATCAACGTCTGCGAATTCGTGCTGCACGGGATTGTCCTGAAAACGGATTGGGAAGATGTCATGCGGACTCTGAATCGCCCGGCCGAGGCCAGCTTCGCGCAGATCGCCGGTTTCAACGCCATCGGCTTCGTATTCGGATTGGCGGCCTCGTGGCTGTACGCGGCGATCCGGCCGCGATTCGGTCCCGGCCCGAGCACGGCCACCACTGCCGGACTGGTCGTTTGGCTTATCGGCTATGCGGGGGCGGCCGCCGGGCCGACAATTCAGGGAATCTTCCCCTGGAGACTGACGGCGCTTTCGGCGGCGGTCGGCTTGGTGGAGGTGGTTGGCGCCACCATCCTCGCCGCGGCGATCTACCGGGAAGGCACGGCGGCATCCTCGAAGGCGGCCGCTGCGCGCTGATCGTCAGCCGATCTGCCAGCCTTTGCGCGCTTTCGGCTTCACGTACTGATTGGCCTCGGCGCTGTTGGTGAAGCGCATTCGCGCGGCATCCCACTCCAGCTTGCCCTCGACGCGCAGCGCGATCACGCCGAGCAGAATCCACTCGGTGAACGGTCCGGCGACGCTGAAGTCCGAGCATGACCGCTCGCCGCCCTTGCAGGCGCGAATCCAGTCGCGGTAGTGCCCCGGCGATCGCGACAGCCACTGCGCGGGAAGTTTGTAGTCCTTGTTGCGCGCCTCCGGCAGCAGTCGCACGCGAGCGCCGTAGGTGTCGGTGGTGATAACGCCCTTCTCGCCGATGAAGACCGCGCCGTTGCTAAGCGCACCGCCCCCGCCGCCGAATCCGCCGCCACCGCCCCCGCGTCCGCGGCCACCCGGCCCGCCGGGGCCGCCCTGAACCGCCGGGGGACCGCCGCCACGTCCGACCGGAGCGCCGGGTCCGCCCGGTCCGCCCGGACCGGGCACCGCGCCGCTCACGGAATCCTCGCGACCGCCGAACGATCCCGGTCCGGCGATGAGCGGCTCGGACTCCGGAATCCCCGGCGGGCGATAGGCGGGTCCCGACATCTTGTCGTACCAGAACAGCTTCAGAGCCGGCATCGCGCCGCGCGCCGGAAAGTCGAATCGCGTGGTCGACTTCGCCGGGAAACTGACGGCATTCTTCCCTTCCTGGCTGAGGACTTCGATGCTCGTCGGCGCCGTCAACTGGAGCGCCATGTTGGGACCGCCGAGGATGTGGCAGGCCATGTCGCCGAGTGCGCCGCAGCCGAAATCGTAGAAGCCGCGCCAGTTGAAAGGCTGATAGAACTTGTAGCGCGCATTGGCGAACTTTTCGCCGCCCGAAGTATACGGCCGCATGGAGGCGGGTCCGAGCCACACGTCCCAATCGAGCGTGGATGGGACGGATTCCTCGGTGGGAATCTCGGCGAATCCCTGCGGCCAGATAGGACGATTCGTCCAGGCGTGCACCTCGGTGACGTTGCCGATCTCGCCCGACCAGAGAATTTCGGCGGCGATGCGCGCGCCTTCGTTCGAATACCCCTGGTTGCCCATCTGCGTGGCGACCTTGTATTTCGCCGCCGCCTCGGTGAGCAGCCGGGCCTCCCAGACCGTGCGCGTGAGCGGCTTCTCGACGTAGACGTGCTTGCCGCGCTCCATGGCCCACATCGCGGCGATGGCGTGCGTGTGGTCCGGCGTGGCGACGATGACGGCGTCGATGTTTCGCCCTTCCTTGTCGAGCATCTTGCGGAAGTCGGCGTATTTGGCCGCTTTCTCATAGCGCTGGAAGGTCTGCTCGGCGCTCTTGGAATCCGGGTCGGCCAAAGCGACGATGTTCTCCGTGGAGCAGCCGTTGATATCGGAGGCGGCGCGCCCGCCGGCCCCGATCGAGGCGATGTTGAGCTTCTCGTTAGGCGACTTGTAGCCGAGCATCTTGAGCGACGCCGCGCTGGCGAAGCCACCCGAGGGAACCGCTCCGGCAAGCAACGTTCCGTAGAAGAAATGCCGGCGGGAAGGACGATGGTCGGACATGGACGGACCTCCGTTTCAGGCAGAGTATCACACAACCGCGCGCCGGCACGCGGGTAATATCTGAATACGCTGCACGCGCGCGCGGGCATGCCACAATGAAAGGAAAAGCCCATGCGACCCCTTCGATTCTCAACCGTGATCGCCTTCGCCGGGCTCGCCTTCGCCCAGCAGCCCGAACTGGCCTGGGAGGGCGTAGTCGACGGGATCAGCGTCATTCACGTGCAGGGCAATCGTCTTCAGGTCGAGGACCGGCAGGGACTCCCGGTGCAGCGCCAGCGGCACCGTCTCTACCGGCCGCTGCCGGCGCGGCGCGACGAGGTGCGGCTCGAAGTGGTGGAGGGTCGCGGCCGCGTCTCGATCCTTCAACAGCCGCAGCCCGCCAACAACCATACCCTCTCCATCGTCATCGAGGACCGCCAGGGCGGCGCCGGTTTTTACTCGCTGCGAGCGTACTGGGGCGATGGCGGCGGTGGTTTCACCGGTTTCCCCTCGAGCAATCCGGCGCGCTCTTACCGCGGCGACAACGTCGTCTGGAGCGGCCGCGTCGACGGCGAGGCTATTGTCGAATGCCGCGGCAATGCCTGCCGCGCCGACTCGGTCCGCGGCCAGCCGGTGACCCGCGACCGCTACCAGTTCTCCGCTCCCCTGCCCCGCCGCGACGTGCAGGTCAGTCTCGAGGACGTCGAGGGACGCGGCGATGTGCGCCTGATCGAGCAGCCGCGCGAAGACAACGACCACACGGCGCGCGTGCAAATCCGCGATAACCGCGGCGGCGGCGGCGACTACTCGTTCGTGCTGGTCTGGCAGAGGCCGTCGCGCGGCGACGACGCGCCCCTCTACTCGCGTCCCGGCATGACCTGGGAGGGCCGCGTCGACGGCCGCGTCCGCGTGCTGGTCGAGGGTCAGCAGGCGCGGTCGGAAGTGATTTCCGGCGCGCCGGTCGATGGCGAGCGCTTCCACTTCGAGCGGGCGCTCCCAAACCGGGAGTTTCCCAACGCCACCGTGCGCAAGCGGGACGGCCGGGGAAGGGTGGAGATCGTCGAGTTTCCGTCGCGGCGCAACGGCTTCCGGCTGGTCTTCGAGATCGACGACCGCAGCGGCGGCGGCGATCGTTACGTGGTGGAAGTAGGCTGGTAAACTGTCGTTAATTCCGGGAACGGACCGCTGCGTTCCCTTCAATACATCAAGAGGTCCCGATTTCATGCGAACACTGCTGTCCGTGAGCCTGGCCGCCGCTCTGCTCACCTTCGCTCAGGCTCCCCAAGCCCCTCAGAATCCCGCCGATCCCCAGGCCGCCGAGAAGAAGAAGATCCGGCTGGAGGGCCAGGTCCTGAGCAAGTCCGGCGACACCGTTCGCCGCGCGACGGTGCGGTTGCAGCCGGCCCCGCAGGGCGGCCAGGTCATCGTCATGGGACAGCAGACCGGTTACTCGGAGACGGCCGACGCCAGCGGCAAGTTCGTATTCGAGGACGTCGCGCCGGGCCGCTACACGCTGATTGCCGAGAAGACCGGCTTCGTCGCACAGCGTTACGGCGCGCGCGGCGATTCCAGTCCGGGCACGCCGCTGAACCTCACTGAGGGACAGGAACTGAAGGATCTGCTCTTCCGCCTCACCCCGCAGGGCGTGATCGCCGGGCGCGTCACCGACATGGACGGCGAGCCGGTCGCCAACGTCCAGATCAAGGTGCTGCGCTACTCCTACCAGGGCGGCAAGCGCCAGCTCACCCAGGGCGGCGGGCCAGGACCCGGCGGCGGCATTCGCATGGGACCGGGGTCGTCTCCCGCGACCGACGATCAAGGCAACTTCCGCGTCTCCAACCTCTCGCCCGGCCGCTACTTTGTCAGCGCCGATCCCTTCTCGGGCGGCTTCATGATGCAGGAGCGCGCCGGACGCGCGGCCGCGCCGCAGGCCGCCAACGTGGTGACCTACTATCCGAACGCTCTCGACGTGCAGGGGGCGGTTCCGATCGACCTTTCCGCCGGCGGCGAGCTCCGCGGCGTCGACATCAAGATGCGCCGCGAGCGCGTCTACTCGATCCGCGGCAAAGTGGTCGACGCCGCCACTGGCGCGCCCATCTCCAACGCCATGGTCTTCGTGCAGCCGCCCGAAAGCGCCGGCCCCAGCCTCGCCGGAATGCCCAACACAACGCGGCCGGGCCCCGACGGCACCTTCGAGATTCGGAACCTGCTTCCCGGCACGCACGTCGTGCGCGGAACCAGCGGCGGTGCGATTCAGATTGCCAGCGGCGGCGCCGTCATGGTGTTCCGCACCGCGGCCGGCAGTGACGACTCCACCAATCGCGTCGGACGCCTGGAAGTGACCGTCACCGACGCCAACGCGACCGATGCGATTCTGGCGCTCTCGGCCGGCGCCGACGTGCCCGGCTCGGTGCGCCTGGAAGGCTCCGAGCTCAAGGAGTGGATCAAGCCGTCATCGTCGCAGCCGCAGCAGGGACCGGGCGGCGGCATGCCGCCGATCCTCGGAATGCCCGGCGGCGTGCCGAGCATCCGGCTTTCGACGAGCGAGGGCCTCAGCGTCAACGTGCCGTCGGCTCAGTTCAAGGAGGATGGGACGTTCCTGCTGCGCGGCGTGGCGCCCGGGAAATACTACGTCACTGTGGGCGGCCTGCCGCAGGGCGGCTACGTGAAGTCGATCCGCGTCGGCGGCCGCGACGCCTCGCGCGCGCCCATCGATTTGACCTCGGGCGCCGGCGAGAGCATCGACATCGTGGTGTCGACCAAGGCGGCCGAAGTTTCCGGGACTGTGCGCAGCAGCGAAGGGGCGCTCGGCGGCGTCACGGTCACCCTGTGGCCGAAGATCGCCGACCTCAGCAGTCCGACCGGCGGCGTCCGGACCGCGGCCACGGACCAGAACGGTGCATTCAAGATCACCGCGGTGGTGCCCGGCGATTATTATCTGGCGGCCTGGGAGGATCTCCCGGACAACGGTCTCGCGCAGAACGGCGATTTCCTGGCGCAGTTCACCAGCGCCGGCTCGTCGATCAAGGTCGGAGAAGGCGGCCGCGACACTTCCGAGGCGAAGCTCATCCCGCGCGATCGCATCTTCGAGGCGGTCGGCAAGCTGCCGTAACTCACTCGGCCGCGACCAGCCGAATCATGCTGAGGTTCACCGTGAACGACCGGTCGTCGCCCGGCGCGCGCCACACCGGCGACGCCGTTACCTCGATCGCGTAGCCGGGCGCGTCCGGCAGATCCGCCTCCAGCACGAAGAGTCCCGCGCGATCCAGCGTCCACTTCCCCACGCTCGCCCCATTGGCGGCGACCTCGACGCGCAGCGGCTCCCCGGCCTCGAACGCCAGCTCGTGCGCGTGGCCGCGGATGCGCACGCGCTGCGGCCCCTCGGCGACACGGTAGAGCCTCGCCGTCGCACGGCCGCCGATCCAGCGGTACTTGTTGCCGAATACGCCCTCGAGCTCGTACCAGCCGTCGCCCAGGCGCGCGGCGTGACCGGGCTGGCTGAAGTCGATGACGTCATCGCGGTCGCCCGGATACAGTTCGCGCTTGTCCGCCGATTGCAGAAGATTGTAGACGCCGCCTTCGAGCGGCGCCCGGTATCCGCAGCCGCCGCAGCCGAGCGCCTCGCCGGCGTCGCGCGCCAGCGTCCCTCCGCAGTCGGGACACCGCAGGTACTCCTCGAAACGATCGAGCGGCGGGTACGACGCCGGCCCCTCGCCCGCCTTGCGGCACACCGCCGCCAGCGTCCCGCCCAGCAGCCGCGCCGAAGCCCAACGGCTCGCCGACCGCGTCACCACGCGCTCGCCCCAGCCGCGCTCGGGCACGAAGATGTCGTACTCGCGGGCTTCGAAATGCCGCGCGATGAGCGCGTGCCAGTCCTTCAGCCCCATGCTGTGGTTCTGCCGGATGCCGAAGCTCTCCTCCTGATGCGCGCCGATGACGTCGCGGACCAGGTACCCGAGCAGTCCCCAGTCGTAGAGTTTGCGCTCCCAGGGTTTCATCGTCTCGTAGTAGGGGCAGCGGTAGAGACGCAGCGAGAGCATGCGCTTCAGCGGCTCCTCGGCGAACAGGAACAGGCCCCCGGGCGCCAGCACGCGCTTCACTTCGACGAAGACGCTCTCGATGTCCATGAACTGGCTGAGCATCTGAAAGGCCGCCACCATCCGCAGGGAGCCGTCGCGAAACGGCAGCCGCAGGGCGTCGCCCGCCACCCGCACCGGGGCGCGCGCCAGGCCCCAGCGATCCATCAGCGCGATGCCGTGCCGGAGCGCGTCGGCCGAGAGGTCGAGCGCGAAGCCCTCGGCGCCGAACTCGTTGGCGAGGAGGTAGCTGGTATGGGCGGCATTCGCGCCGATTTCGAGAAATGGCGAGAGATTTCCCAGAAACGCGCTGTGATTCCGGATCACCGCCCCGCGGCGGGCGTTCTCCTCGGCGTAGACGGCCATGGCGCGCTCGGGCTCGCCCAGCGAGGCGAAATTGTGAAACTCCACCTGCGCGCGCTTCACCGCCAGCGTCTGCGACGGTTTCACCTCTCCGCCCACTCCCCGCCCCGCATCACCCGCTCGACCCGCGCCAGATTCGCGGCGTCCTCCATGGGATTCGCCGAGAGCATCAGCAGGTCCGCCGGACGGCCGGGCGCGAGCGTCCCCATGTCCTCCTGTTTGCGCAGTCCGATGGCGGCGTTGCGCGTCGCCGCCAGCAGAATCTCCATGGGAGAGAGGCCCGCCCGCGCCAGCAGCGCCCATTCATCTTTCGCCGACTCGCCGAACGCCCCGATCAACACGCCGCGCGAGGCCAGTAGCCCGGTGTTGGCAACGGCCCGGTCGAGCGCCGCGCCGGCCGCCATCGACGCCAGTCGGGGGAAGAAGACCACTCGCAGATTCCGCGCCTGCTGCATCCAGGCGCCGTCGATTTCGCCGGTGTCGGCGATCATGCCCGAGAGCGCCGCGGCGCCCTCGTCGATGGCCCGGCGCGCCTCGGCCAGCGTGGCGACCGAAGGCGCCTTCATCCCCGCGGGCTCGGCCACCGGCAGCGGGACCAGGAAACGGCCGGCGCCGTCGAACTTGTCCGATCCCGCCGGAATCGGCGTGGACGCCTGCGAGCCGATCGCGCGAATCCGGGAGCCCGCGACGATCACCACCGAGCGCGAGACGGGCGGCCCTCCCGCCCCGTCGATGAGCGTCGCGCCGACGATCACCTTGAGGCGCGTCTCCTCGCTCGGCTTGCAGGCGGCGAGCAACAGCAGCAGGACGGCGGCGAGTCTCATGAATCCAGCAGCATTCCCAGGCGAAGCGAGCGCAGGTCGTCGAACAGGAAGTCCGGCCCGTGCGAGGCCAGCTCGGCGCGGTCCGACAATCCGGTCGCGACCGCGACGGCCCGCACGCCGTTGGCGCGGGCGGCGCCGATGTCGTTGGGATGATCGCCGACGAGATAGAGGCGCGTCGAGCGGTGCAGAATGCCGCGGCGGCGGGCCTCTTTGAGAGCGAGGCGGACCAATCCCGCTCGATCGCGCGCCATCTCGGCAAAAGCGCCGAATCCGAAGTGCCGACGCAGACCCGCGCGGCCCACCTTGGTCCAGGCGATCCGGGTGAGATTGCCCGTCACCAGCGCGGCCGGGATGCGGCGGTCGCCCAGCCGGCGCAGGAAACCGCGCACCCCTGGACAAACCTTCGACCGCAGGCTGGACGGACATCGGCGCGGATAGATCGCCTGAGCGCGGGCGATGAGAGCCGGCATCGCGCGCCACACCTGCAACTCCGAGGCCCCCGCGTCGAGCATCATCCGCCTCAGGATGTCGCCGTCAAGCATGCCCTGAACGGGGATATGGTCGGTGGTCGTCTCCAGGCCCGTGACCTCGCGCACGGCGTCCACCAGGGCCTGCCTGTGATGGGGTCCGGCCTTGCGAACCAGCGTGCCGTCGATATCGAAGAGAATCAGCGCTTCCGCAGCCACGTCTCTACTATACCGTCGGGCATGCAGGCTGGGATAACCACATAACGGTGGTGCTTGACGGTAGACTACGGGCGCTTTGCATCCGGTCTCAGGTGAAAGGGTGCCGCCGGAGTCGTAAAGGCGGGTTTGAAATCGGTCGATTGTGAGGAGAAGCCCGAGGAATTCATCTAGTTGCCGCGATTACCTCAAACCGCTCTCAACGGCAACGGCGCTCACGGCGCCGGTGCGGACCGCCGCATCGAGCCGCGGTTTCTCACCAACGACACGGTGGAGATTCACGTCCTTCGGTCGCCGGAGCTGAAGGGCATCCGCGGGCAGACGCTCGACGTGTCGCGCTCGGGGCTTCGCCTCTGGATCGAGGATCCCATTCCGCAGGGGGCGTTGATCCTGGTGCGCATGAAACAGATGCGGGTTCTCGGCGAGGCGCGTTACTGCCGCAGCGCCCCGCAACGCGGATATCAGATCGGCGTGCGCATCGTCCATGCCCACGACCAACTCGCGCCGCTGGAGGACTTCCCGCTGCCCGGCGAGTCAGCGGAATAATCGCGTTAGGCCGCGGTTATTCGCCGCCCGTACGCTGCGGCGTAGCCGGACGCGGAGCGCGCAGCAGGTCGCGCGGCTCGGTTTTTGCGTCGATGGCGACATCGAAGAAGCCGATCATCATCTCTTCCCAGCTCTGATCGCCCCAGCGGACTTCCTTGGCCGGATCGGGGTTGTTCTTGTTGTTCGCCGAATTGTCGAAGGTGCCCGTGGCTTCGATGCGCGTGCCCTTCGGCAGCTTCTTGCCCGGAGGAAGCTGATACCACAGCTGCCAGTTGAAATCGTAGTTCGGCACCCACAGCAGTTTCTCGGTCTCGCCAGTCGGATAGACGGCGCGCAGCTCCATTGACTTTCCGCGCAGGTGCATGTGTGGCAGCAGCGAGATCAGTTCGGCTTCGCCGTGGAGAGTGATCGACCCGCTCACGGCGTGCGCCGGCGCTCCCGGCGGAATCACGAAGCGGCCGTTCTGCGCGGCCAGCGTCACGATGCGATGCGTGGGCGGCTGCTTGGCGAAGATCAGCCCGACCTTGCTTCGATCGGCCGAGGGCTTGCCGTTGGCGGTGTAGTGTAACTGGAACACCAGGTCCGAGCCGGCCTTGATGAGCTTGGCCTGCCCGTCGCGCAGCATCTCCGGAGGCGCACCCGGGGCGAAGCCGGTGAGGAACTCGCCGTTGAACTGCTCGCCGCCGCCCTGCTGTTGCTGGGCCTGTTGGGGAGGCGGCGCCGGTGCGCCCTCGCGCCTCTCGCCCTGCGCCGGTTGCGCCTGCCGCTGCCCGCGGCGCGGAATGAAGGGCTCGCCGATCGGGTATTCTCGTAGCCAACGGTTCCCGGGCTCGCGCACGAAGGCGATCACGTGATGCACCACCGGACGGCTGCCCGGGCGGATTTCGGCGAGTTGGACCCACTTATCCTCGGTGAAGTTGGTCGGGATGATGATGTAGGTGTATTCGATCGTTCCCGAGGCCGGCACCGCCACTTCCTTCGGCATCTCGTAGACGACATCCGGCTGACCGATGATCCAGCCTTCGGTGTACTTCGCCGGCGCCGGTGCGTGCTTGGGATTGCCTTCCTTGGCGCCGTGGTTGGCCCAGTGGACGAGGGTGTCGATCTCGGCCTGGCTCAGCGACCGGTCGTTGGTGAAGTGCCCGATCTTCGAGTCCGCGAACCATGGCGGCATCCGGCGCGCCAGGACCGCTTCCCGCATCGCCTTGGCCCACGGGCGCGCATCCTTGTAGGTAAGCAGCGGCATCGGCGCCGCTTCGCCCGGCCGGTGGCATGACTGGCAGTTCTTCTGGAGCACCGGCGCGACGTCGCGGTGAAAGGTCACGTCGGCGGGCTTGGGGGCCGCTATCGCACCGGCGGCCAGGAAGGAAAAGCAGACGAGTACACGCATCCGTGGAAGGCTCCTCTGGAACTATTATACGGCTGAGCGGCCCGGCAGGTTCTAGGTTTGTTGCGGTACCAATGTTCCATACCAATCCCAGCCCCCACCGGCGAGAATGTGTCATGGCCGCAGCACGGGAACGCCGCCGGGGGCCGCGACGGCGCGACTCCCCCAACACACTCCTGCGCATCGCACCCGTCGCCTGGCCCGACCGTTCCGACGCAGCTACGCTGGTCGACGCCAGCGATTCCGGACTGGGCGTCAAGACCGAGGCCTGCCACCCGGTCGGCGCGATCCTGCTGGTTCAAGGCGAGGCCGGCGTCAACGGACAGCGTCAACCGGTGGAGGCGCGCGGACAGGTGGTTTGGTCGCTCATGCGCGAGGACGGACTCTACTACACCGGCGTCTCGTTCGAGGCGCTGGGGGTGCGCAACCCGTTCCTCAAGCCGGCCGAAGCACGCCCTCCCGAACCGGCCGTCAACCACGATGTCGACCATTACGAGGTCCTTCAACTTTCGCCGAATGCCGACACCGACACCATCCATCGCGTCTATCGGCTCCTGGCCCAGCGCTATCATCCCGACAACCGGGAAAGCGGCAACGAGGAGGCCTTCAAGCGGGTCCTCAGAGCCTACCGTCTATTAAGCGACCCCGAACAGCGCGCCGCCTACGACGTCAGCCACAGCCTGACGCGCCAGCTCCGATGGAAGATCTTCGACCAGGTGAACGCTTCGACCGGCATGGAGGCAGAGAAGCGCAAGCGCTCCGGCATCCTCGCGCTCCTCTACACCAAGCGCATGCATCAGCCCGACCAGCCCGGAATGACCGCGGCGGAGATGGAGGACCTCCTCGGCTGCCCGCGCGAGCACCTGGAGTTCGGGCTTTGGTTCCTCAGGGACAGCGCACTGGTCGCCCGGACCGACAGCGGCCGGTACGCGATCACCGTCAAAGGAGTCAACGAAGCCGAATCCATCGGCGCCTGGACCCCGTGCGTTGACCGGCTGCTGCCAGAACCGACCGTAACATAGCCAGGCAAAAGCTCCCGAATCAATGGTTTATCCGCCGATCTATTCTTAATCACGCGAAGCTCGGCTGGCGGTGCTACCATCGCTCATGCTTTCGCAAATCGGACAGATCGGTCTGACCATCGACGACCTCCCCAGAGCGGTCGAGTTCTACCGCGACACGCTCGGCTTGCGGCTGCTGTTCCAGGCGCCGCCCAACCTGGCGTTTTTCGACTGCGCCGGGGTGCGGCTCATGCTCGCTCCCGTCGAGAAGCCAGGCGAGAAGTTCAGCTCGGTGGTGTACTTCCGGGTCGATGATATTCGCGCGGCGCACGAGACGTTGGCGGCCCGCGGGGTCCCCTTCGAGTCTGCGCCCCACTTGATCGCCCGCATGCCCGATCACGAGCTGTGGATGGCGTTTTTCCGCGATCCTTCGGGCAACCTCCTGGCGCTCATGAGCGAAGTTCGAGCGGCTTGAAGCGCCCTCCAAAAACAGAAATGCTCACCCGGTGGAAGGTGAGCATTTCGTGCGTACCCTGGGATTGCCAGGGGATGTTACTTGGGAGAATCAGGATCGACGGACAACACAACCGTCAGAACCTGTGTGATTGGATGATAGGGTCTACACGCAGTCAAGTCAAGCGGAAAAACCGGAGCTGTTGAAGATCGAGAAAACATTTATAATCATCGCGATGCGGCATATTTCCCTGTGCGCCGATTGTGGAAATCCCGTTCCAAACGCCCCTCCGCCGTCAACGAAATCAGTCTAACGGCGAGATTCGATTGAGGTTGCGAAATCGCCTTGCGACTCGCATCGCGCCTCAGTCCGGAAGGTCCTCGGACTTGGGCTCCGGCAGCCAAAAACTGGCCAGAAAGCCGACCGAGTACACCAGCAACGCGACCGCCGTTGCGGCATACGCCAGCCGCTCGGGAGGCGTTCCGCCCGGCATGGAATTGGTCAGCGTTGTCGTCAGAAGCGCCGCCGACGTGCCAACCATTCGGCCGCCGACGTTGGCGGCGAAACTTTCGCCGGTGCCCCGTAAGTAAGTCGGGTAGACACGCGGCAGGTAGTTGCCCCAGAAGCTGAACTGCGCCACCGTGACCAGACCTGCCAGGAAGACTCCCCACTTCAGGATCTCCAGGTCGTGACGGGCGGGGAAATAGAACACCAGTGGGACCAGAATCAGGCCGGGAACCTGGAACACGCGCAGCAGCTTCCGGCGGCTCAGGATACGAATCGCCAGGAAAGCCAGAATCGTCCTCCCCACCAGGCCGCCGATCTCCTGATAGGACTGCACCGCGCTGACGGTCTGCTCGATCACCTTGGGCGGCTGTCCGGCCACGCCCGGCAGGCCCGGCACGATGCGCGGCAGGTGCTGTATGGCGCCGAACGCGGCGCCGTAGCTGCACGCGAACATCAGGGCGGTCACCAGGGTGGTGGTGCGGTACTGTGGCGCGAACAGCTCGACGACGCTCGGCCGTTTCAGCGTGCCCGCCGCCTTCTTCTGCGCCCAGGCGGGCGACTCCGGGAGGAAGGGCCGGATGAGGATCAGCGGGATCGCCGGGATGACGCCGGAAATCAGCGTATAGCGCCAGGCGGCGTGGACGCCGTTGATCGCCGGCAGCGACTCGGCGTAGGTGACCGCCAGGTAATAGGCGCCCGTTACCATCAGGCCGCCCAGAGACGAGAACGCCTGCGTGTAGCCCAGCACTGCCTCGCGCCGCTTGGGGTCGGGGAACAACTCCGCCAGCCACGCCACCGCCGCCACGAACTCCACGCAGACGCCGATGAAGGTGGTCACCCGGAAGAACAGCAGCATCTCGAGCGAGGTCGAGAATCCAGCGGCGAACGCCGAGAAGGCATACAGCAGGATGCTCCAGACCAGCACGCGCCGCCGGCCGAACCAGTCGGTCAGGTAGCCGCCGAGCAGTCCAAAGACGCCTCCGAACAGCGCCGGAATGTAGAACAGCCAGCCGACCCACTGGTTGATCTGCGGGCTGCCGGGCGCGAAGCCGCCCATCTCCATGATGGCCGGGCGCGCAATGAGGGGCAGCACCAGCAGCTCGTAGATGTCGAAAGCGAAGCCGAGCGCGGCGATGACGCAGATCACCCACTGGGTGGTCGTGAGGCGGGGTTTCTCGGACATGGAACGAGAATTATAGCGGAACCGGCGCTATCGCTTCCCGGCCGGAATCGCCTCGCCCAGGTTGATCGATCCGCCGCCCTCGCTGACGTAGTTTCGGTTCCACGCCGGAATCTCGATGGTCACGTCCCCCGAGATCACGCACTGGCAGCCGAGGCGGGAGTGCAGCGTGAGGTCGGCGGCGCCGTCGAGCCGGTCGGCCTCGTCGTCTTCCATTTCCGACACGTTCTCCTCGCCGTCCTTGATGACCACGTGGCATGTGGTGCAGGCGCAGTTGCCGCCGCAGGCGTGCTCGAGATGCACGTCGGCGTTGAGGAGAATGTCGAGCACCGAGCACGGCTTTCCGTGTTCGGAGTAGGGCAGCGTCGCGGGGTCGAACTCGATAGTCGTACCGGCGGGAAGCACGGTTAGCTTGGGCACTGAACCCATTGTACCGCCCGTGCTCCACGCCGGTGTTCGCCAAATCGGCGTGGTGGTGGTCGCGGCCAGTAGACGCTAAAGCCGCGTTCCGGGCCAGCCGATTACTCCATTGTATTCGTGCGGAGTCCAGATGCCCGCCTTACACCGTCATAAGGCATTCGCTCGATACGGGAACAACAGAGGCGAACACCAATGAAAAGAATTGCAATCCTGTCCCTGCTCGCATTCCTGTGGCTGACCTCCTCGGTCGACGCGCAGGGCGTGGGTTCGGTTCACATCGCGGCGACGCATCGCCTCGCCAAGTTCATTGTCGACGGACAGGTCTACTACGGACAGCAGACCTTCTTGTGGACCTACGGCACCGCGCACATCCTCGAGTTCCCGCTGCGCGACGACGGCTTCCAGTACGCCGACTCCGAGAGCACGCGCTTTACCTTCAGCGGCTGGACCGACGGGCGCAGCCTCTTGCAGGGCGCCGGCCGTGCCGTGACCGTCACCGCCGGACCGCAGATCACCCAGTTCATCGCCAACGTCGCCGCCGTGCACCGGATTCCCGTGCTGTTTTACGGCCAGTACCCGCCCGGACCGCTCGATCGCGTCTCGCCAACCTCCTGCGCGTCGCCGGGCGACGGGCCGCCGGACGAGGCCCGCGTCGGAATTGTGATCGTCGCCGGCGCCTGCCTGTGGAACAGCGCCGAGCTCTGGCTGGCCGAGGGGACGCACATCATCAACGCCTTTCCATATCCTGGCTATGTCTTTGAAGGGGTGAAGGTTTACGGTCCAGGAACGAACTTCCTCAGCTCTGTCGAACTGCGCGGACCGGCCACCGTCCACGTGCAGTTCTCGCGCGGCAAGCGCGTAAGATTCCTGACCGAGCCGATGGGCCTCCGCGTCCTGGTGGACCGCACGGAGACGCCGACCGCGATCCGGCAGCCGTGTCCGAATTTCCAGACGCTGCCTCCGGGCGCGCCGTCGCGCTCGGCCCCGCTCTGCTTCGGCGAGTTCGACTGGGCCCTGAACAGCACCCACCAGATCGGCGCGACGTCGCCGCAGTTCGACCAGGACAACAACATGTTCGTGTTCCACTCCTTCAGCAATGGAGTGGCGGAAAACGGCGCCTACCGCGCCGGGAACCTCGACGACGAGACCATCGTGGCCCGATTCGTCCGCGGCGCGCGGGTCGGCTTCCTGACCAGCCCCAACGGGCTGAAGCTGAACATCGACGGGCGCGATAACTGGACCTCGTACAACTTCGCCTGGGCGACCGGCTCGAAGCATACCGCCACGGCTCCGGCCGAGCAGGTGGACTCGCGCGGCCGCCGCTATCGCTTCAAGCGATGGTCGAACGACGGCGCGCGATCCCAGGAAATCACTGTCCCCGAAGGCGCCGCCGCCGATAGCGTCCGCTTCACCGCCGAGTACGAGCTGCTCAGCCAGGTGACGATCCGGTCGACGGCCAATGGAACCTCTGTCGAGGTCGACGGCGCCGACTGTGCGACTCCTTGCGTGCTGGACCGCCCGGACGGGACCCGCGTACGGGTCGCCGCGCGCCAGCAGGCGCCGCTCTCGGATTCCCACCGGCTGGAGTTCGTCTCGTGGTCCGACGGCGGCACTCTCTCGCACGAGATCTCAGTGGCGGGCGCCGACGCGCGCACCATCACTTTGAACTACCGCTCGGCCTACCGGCTCTCGCTCGCAGCCGATCCGGCGGCGGGCGCGCGCTTCACGCTCGACCCGGCGTCACCCGACGGCTTCTATGCCGACGGCTCCACCGTCAACGTGGCTGTCGAAGCGCTCGCGGGATTTCGCTTCCGCCGCTGGGCGGGCGACCTGGACGGAACGTCGCGGGTGGGATTCCTGCGGATGACTTCGCCGCACGGCGCCACGGCGCTGCTCGACCGCGTCCCGTTCATCGCACCGGCGGGCATTCGCAACGCCGCCGCGGAGACGCCCGACGCCGTGGTATCGCCCTACTCGCTGATCACGATCTTCGGGGAGAACCTCGCGGCGGGACTGGAAGTCGGGCCGTCGAACCCGCTCTCGCAGACGCTGGGCGGCGTGACGGCGACGGTCGGCGGGCGCATCCTGCCGCTTCTGTTCGTCTCGCCGCAGCAGATCAACGCTCTGCTGTCGCCGGATCTCGAAGAAGGCACGCACAGCCTGACCATCCGCTGGGGGACCAACCAGATCGCGGGGACCTTCCAGGTCGCGCGCAACGCTCCGGGCCTCTTCACGGCGCCCGACGAGCTGAAGCCCGAGGGCCTCGGCGCGGGGCAGCCGCTGGCGCTCGGAGTCCATGACGACGGCCAGCCGGTGACCGGCGCCAGCCCGGCGCGCCGCGGCCGCGAGACGACTCTCTACGGCACGGGCTTCGGTCCGCTGCGGCGGCTGCCGCCATTCGGCTTCCAGGTTCCCGACGCCGTCGAGTATCTGCTGGCCGACGAAGTGCGCATCGTCGCCGGCGAGACGCCGCTCGAGGTCGTGTGGTCGGGCGCGGCGCCGGGAATGGTCGGCATGACGGCGATTCGCGTGCGTATTCCGGACGACTTCGCCGCGGGCGTGACCGTGCCGCTCAAGGCCGTCGTCAACGGCCGCGAGAGCAACGCGGTGTTTCTGCCGGTGGAGTAGGCCGAACTACTTGGCTCGGTCCAGGATGCCGCGCGCCAATCGCGCCACGTCCCCTTCGTCATAGAGACTCGCGGTGTCGTCGAGTCTCTCCGAGAGCGCCGATACAAGGAAATCGGGCAGCCTCTTCCACGTGCCGCTCAGCGCGCACAACGCGGAGTAACGCACGTTGAGCGACGGATCGGAGACAAAGCGCGCCAGGGCGCGCTGCGACGGTTCGCGCGTGCAGGTATTCCCCAGCGCCTCGACCGCCATCAGGCGCAAGGTGTCGTTTTCGCTGAGATCGTCGCCGATGCGGATGAGCGCCTGCTCGCCGCGGGTTTCGCCAAGCAACCAGATGGCGTAGATCGCCGCCTGGCGCACATGCTGGGGATAGTCGCGCCGCAGCAAGCCGACCAATCGTCGCCCGTGCCTTCGGCTGCCGATCGCGATTAGGGCCTCTGAGGCGGCCCACGCCTGGAACAGATCGCCCTGGGCGAGTTCGTCAATAAGGGCAGGAATCGACTCCGCGCGTCGCTCCTCCTTATCTCCGCTCGCCGCCGCCGCGCGGCTGTCCGCCGATTCGCCGCTGCCCCGGAGTGTGTCGAGCGGATCCTTCACCGCGGCGGCGACTCCCGATACCGCTCCCAGCCGCGCACCAGCTCGCGCACCACGACGCTCCCGACGCGCCAGGCCGCCTCCAGCGCCGGAAGATACGCCGCATAGCTGCCGATCTTCGTCTCGGCAAGACTCTCCGCCGCGCTCGCTCCGTCGCGCTGCTGGTCGAAATTGCTCACCGTGCGCAGCACCAGCACGCGCGCGAGGTCCACCTTTCCCGCGCCGGCGAGAAACGTGAGCGACTGCATGGTCCCGGTGTCCTCCATCGCCGTCGTGACGTAGTTGCCGCGGCCCTCGGTGTGATACTTCACCCAATCGTTGGCCCACTCGCTCATGCGGCGGCCATGCCAGAAAGTGCTCGACGAAACGGTGTCGCCCTTGAGCACGAACGGCGGCCGCGTCGCCGTCGCGCGGCTCGAGTAGCGCGCACGCTGCGCGCGCATGGCCTCGGTATCGTCGAGCATCACCCCGCGCGTGAGCCTGTACGCCCAGTCGACCAGCGGCGGCGCGAGCCGGTATACCTCGCCCTCGTCGGGCGTGCGCCGCGGCAGCTCGTACGGAGTCGACTTCCGCAGGGGTATCATGCCGGTCTTCCACGACCCCGAAATCTCGCGCGCGTCGATCTCGTGGGCGATGTCGCCGTCGACGATCCACTCGGCCCACGCCGCCGACCCCAGCGAGGCGTCCTCGGGGTCGACGCCCGCGATGCCCGCGATCAGCCAGTAGGCTTTCGACAGGTCGAAGCGCCCGTCGAGTCCCAGCGCCATGATCGACGCCGCCGCCTTCGCAGTACCGATGCCGGTGCACACGCCGAGAACGCCCGCGGCGTTCATGCGCAGATTGCGCCATCCCGCGGCGAACGGCAGCACGCGGTCCAGCTTCTCGCGCTCGACCCAGTATTGGAATTCGCCGGGCTGGTCGCCGGAGTCGGCGCCGCGCTCGAACATCGTCACGACCACGACCTTCACGGGAATTCTCTGCGCCGAGGCGACCGAACAGGCGAGCAGGGCGATGACCCGGAGCATCCTGCCAGCGTAGCGCGATTCACTCCGGACGCAGCACGCTCGCCGGGTCCACTCGGGAGGCGCGGCAGATCCGGTCCGCGCCCCGGTGCGTATTGTCGGGTGGTCCGTGACCTGATCTCGCGATACCATAAGTCACTTCAGGTGGGAGGCATTTTGCAGAGGAAGCTCTATTTCTGTCTAGCCGCGCTGGCGGCCCCTGGCGTCGCGATGGCGCAGAACCCAGCGGTCAGCCCCGGCGGCATCGTCAACCACTTCAGCTACGCGCTGCCCGGGTTGCCGAACGCTAACATCGCGCAGGGTTCGATCTTCGACATCTTCGGATCCAACATGGGCCCGCAGAGTCTCGCCCAGTTCGCCGGGTTCCCCATTCCGACGACGATCGCCGGCGTCTCGGTGCGCGTCACCGTCTCGGGAACATCGACAGACATGCTGCTGTTTTTCGTCTCGGCGACGCAGATCGTAAGTATCCTGCCGTCGCGAACTCCCGTCGGCGCCGCCACGCCGGTGGTGACGTCGAACGGCCGAGCGAGCGCACCCGCGCCCATCACCGTGGTCGCCCGCAGCATTGGGCTGCTGACCCTGAACCAGGCCGGCCACGGCGCCGCGGCGGCGCAGCTTTCCGACGGCCTCGGCACGCTCAATAACGAGATCGCCACCTTCAAGCCGCTGGACACGGCAATCTTCTACGGCACCGGCGGCGGAGTCGGCTTCGACGAGTCGCGCGGCGCCCCCTTCGAGAACCAGAATAACGACGGCACGCAAGTCTACGTCGGCGGCGTGCAGGCCCGGCTGCTGTTCAAGGGGCGCGTGCCGGGCTTGCCGGACTCGACCAGTTCAACGTCGAGCTGCCCGAAGGCGTGACCGGCTGCTACGTCACGGTGGTCTTCACCAACGGAAACATTCTCAGCGATTTTGTTTCGATCTCGATATCTCCCACCGGACCCTGCGCCGACCCCTTCGTCCCCGGCGCCGCGCGCGACGGCAAGCTCACCGCCGGCGGCCTCGGGCTGGTGCGCGGCAACGGCAAGGCCGGCGACCTGACCGTTATCAGCGACACTTTCTCCGCCGCCTTCAGCGGGACCGATCTCAGCAAGATCCGCACCGACGGCCCGCGGGCCATCAACTACGCCATCGGATCGTGCCTCATCCAGCCCTCGAATCAGCCCGACCCGGCGCCGTCCGATCCCACCGCCGTCCGGTTCCTGGATGCGGGAAGCGTGACATTGCGCGGTCCCGGCGGCGTCCGGCAGATCGCCCGGCAGGGCCCCGGCTACTCCGAGATCCTGGGGTCGACGCCGATTCCGGGAAATCCGCTGCCCATCCCGCCGCCCTACTTCCAGCGCGGCATGCACACCGTGGAGGTGAGCGGCGCCGCCGAGGTGGGCGCCGTCAACGTCTCCATCGACGTGCCGGACTTCACCTGGTCCAACTCAGAGACGCTGGCGAATTCCAACATCGACCGTTCGCAGGGCGTCGAGGTCACCTGGACCATCGACGGGAACCCCGACGGAATGATCGGGATTGGCGGCATTACCCGCATCCCGCGATCCGCGAATCAGCCGAGCGGCAACCTCAGCGTGCAGTTTACCTGCTTCGCGGCGGGGAGCCTGGGGCGATTCCGCGTCCCGCCGCTGGTGCTGATGGCGCTGCCGCCGAGCGTCGTGACGCAAGGCCAGTCGTCGAGTGTGCTCCAGGTGTTCTACACGGCTCCGATCGTGCGATTCTCGACGCGCGGGATCGAGGACGGGCAGATGAGCTACGCTACAGCGACGGCGCGATCGGTCGTGCTGCGCTGAGCCGGTTCACCAGGTCGAGCGCGGCGCAGTTCATCTCGTCGTCGAAGGCGGCGAGCCGGTTGCGCGCGTACCGGTAGAAGGCGTGCGAGACGATCGCGGTGAGGAGTCCCCAAGCGCCCGGGACCAGCGACTTGCCGAGGCTGGCGGCGATGGCGGCCATGAACGCGGTCTTATCTCCGATGACGCCCCTGAAGGAGAAGGTGATGCCCAGCACGGTACCGAAGAATCCGACCCACGGCGCGGTCGAGGCAATCGTCGCGAGACTCGCGACGCCTCGCGACATCTCCTGGTGAACGGCAGCGGCGGCGCGCGACATACGCCGCCGGACGAAATCGAGAATCGCCGGGTCCATACATCCTTGGACACCGCGCCCGCGGGCCGGTTCCGGGTACCATCGACAAATGACCAGCAAAGCCACGACTGTCGCGCAGTACATCGCCGAACTGCCCGCCGACCGCCGCGCCGCCATTTCCAAGGTCCGCGCGGTGATTCGCAAGAACCTGCCGAAGGGCTTCGCCGAGCAGATTTCCTACGGCATGATCAGCTGGGTAGTGCCGCACCGCCTGTATCCGCCGGGGTATCACTGCGACCCGAAGCTGCCGCTGGGGTACGCCGGGCTGGCGTCGCAGAAGAACTACATGTCGCTCTACATGATGACCGTCTATCAGAATTCGGCGATGGAGCGCTGGCTTCGCGGCGAATTCCAGGCGCGCGGCAAGAAGCTCGACATGGGCAAGTGCTGCATCCGATTCAAGAAGCTCGACGACCTGCCGCTCGACGTCATCGGCGAGGCCATCGCGCGCGTCTCCGTCGCCGACTACATCATGATGTACGAGGACGCGCGCAAGACCGCCGCGAAACGGCGGAAATAGCGCTGTACACTGGGAATCTGTGAGCCAGACGATTCCGCGCACCGGCGCCCACATGCGCGACCTGGTCGACCGTCTGAACGATCTCGAAGACCGCCTTCGCGCCGGCGGCGGCGCGGCACGCATCGAGAAACAGCACGCCGCCGGCAAGCTCACCGCGCGCGAGCGCATCGTCAAACTCGCCGACCCCGGCGCCATGTTCCTTGAAGTCGGCCTGCTCATCGCCTGGGACCAGTACGAGGGCCAAGCCCCTGCAGCGGGCGTCGTCACCGGCGTGTGCGAGATCGAGGGCCGGCCCGCTGTGGTGGTCGCCAACGACGCGACGGTGAAGGCCGGGGCCTGGTGGCCGGAGACCATCCACAAAATCCTGCGCGCGCAGGAAATCGCCATGCGCAATCGCTTGCCGATCGTCTACCTAGTTGACTCGGCGGGCGTGAACTTACCCTATCAGGACGGCATATTTCCCGGAAAATACGGCGCCGGCCGCATCTTTTATTACAACTCGCTGATGCGCCGGAGGCTGCGTATCCCGCAGATCGCCGCCGTCATGGGACCCTGCATCGCTGGCGGCGCGTACCTGCCCGCGCTCAGCGACTTCATCATCATGGTGGAAGGCACGGGGTTCATGGGCCTGGGCGGTCCGAACCTCGTCAAGGGCGCGACCGGCCAGGTGGTCGAGGCCGGCGATCTCGGCGGCGCGCGCATGCACACCGCCGTCAGCGGCGTCGCGCACTACACCGCGAAGGACGACGCCGATTGCCTGGCGATGATTCGCGCCAAGTTCCGCGAACTGCCCGAGCCGCCGCCCGCGTCGCCCGCCGGCGACCTCCCCGCGCGTCCCGCCGAAGACCTGTACGATGTTCTCCCGGACGATCATCGCCTGCCCTACGACGTCGAGAAGCTCCTGGCGGGCCTCTTCGACGCCGCAGGGTGGCTGGAGTTTCAGCCCGACTACGCCCCCGAGCTGCTCTGCGCCAACGCGCGACTTGCCGGCCGCGCCGTGGGCGTTATCGCCAACCGCCGCGGGTTCGTGCGGCACGACGGGCGGCCTCGCGTCGGTGGCATCGTGTACACGGAATCGGCGAAAAAGGTCGCCTATTTCGTGGAAACCTGCGAACGCCACGGACTGCCGATTATCTACGTCCAGGATGTTTCCGGATTCATGGTCGGCGTCGAGGCCGAAGCCGCCGGAATTATTCGCGCGGGCGCCGAGATGGTCGAAACCATGGCCTGCGCGACGGTACCGAAAATCGTGCTCACGGTGAATCACGCCAGCGGCGCCGGTTACTACGCCATGGCAGGCCAGGGCTTCGACCCGCACTTCGCCTTCGCCTGGCCGACCGCGCGCATCGGCGTCATGGAAGGCGACGCCGCGGTCACCGCCGTCCACGGCCCGGAACTCGAGAAGCTCAAGGCCGGCGGTCGGCCGGTTCCCGACGAGTTGGCGGCGCGCATCGCCCAGACGCGTGCCGACTACGAACGCTGGCTCGACGCTCTGCACGCCGCCTCCCGCGGTCACGTCGACGCGGTCATCGACCCGCTGAAGACCCGGCAGGTCCTCGCGATCGCGCTCGATGCTGCCGCCGCGTCCGGACACCGCGGCCATGAGGCCCTGGAGACGCTGTGATCCGCATCGCCAACGGCCAGGGCTTCTGGGGCGACTGGCTGGAAGCGCCCGTGCGCCTCGTCGAGCAGGGGCCCATCGACTATCTCGCGCTCGATTACCTCGCCGAGATCACCATGTCGATCGTGCAGAAGCAGAAACAGCAGGACCCGAATCTCGGCTACGCGCGCGACTTCCCGCCCCTCGTCGCCCGCATCGCGCGAACCATCCGCGAGCGCGGCGTGCAGGTGATCGCCAACGCCGGCGGCGTCAATCCCGCCGCATGCGCGCGCGAAGTGCGGAGAGTCGTCCCGGACCTCAAGGTCGCCGTCGTCTCCGGCGACGACGTCTTCGACCGCCTCGACGATTTCCTCGCGCGCGGCCACGCCATGTCCAGTCTCGACACCGGCGAGCCGCTGACGTCGATCCGCGACCGAGTGCTCAGCGCCAACGCCTACATCGGGGCTTTTCCTCTTGCAGAGGCGCTTTCGACTGGAGCACAGGTCGTCGTCACCGGACGCTCCACCGACACCGCGCTCGCTCTCGCGCCCATGGTGGCGCGCTTCGGCTGGAAAGCGGACGACTGGGACCGCCTCGCCGCCGGCGCCGTCGCCGGACATATCATCGAGTGCGGCGCGCAGTGTACCGGCGGCAACTGCCAGGTCGACTGGCCGTCGATCCCCGACCTGGCGAACATCGGGTATCCGATCGTCGAAGCCGAGCCGGACGGCTCGTTCATCGTCACCAAACACGCGGGCACGGGCGGGCGCATTTCGAGCGACGTCGTGAAGGAACAGCTTCTCTACGAGCTGGGCGACCCGAAGAACTACATCACGCCGGATTGCGTCGCCGACTTCACCACCATCCGGCTCGACGACGCCGGCCCCGACCGCGTGCGCGTCAGCGGCATTCGCGGACGCCCGCGCACCGGGTTCCTGAAGCTCTCGATCGCTTATTCCTGGGGCTGGAAAGCGACCGGCACGCTCGTCTACAGCCACCCCGCCGCCGTGGCGAAGGCGCGCGCCGCCGACGCCATCGTGCGCCGCCGGCTGGAGGATCTCGGTCTGCGGTTCGACGAAATCCACACCGAGATTCTCGGATTCAACGCCTGTCACGGCACCGCCGCGCCGCCCGCGCCCGATCCGCCCGAGGTGCAATTGCGCATCGGCGTGCGCGCTCCCGAGCGCCACCCCGTCGACCGATTCACGCGCGAGATCGCGCCGCTCATTCTCAACGGTCCGCCTACCGCGACGGGCTTCGCCGACGGCCGGCCTCCGGTGCGCGAGGTGGTCGCCTACTGGCCTGCGCTGATTCCGCGCGAGGAGATCGCCACGCGCGTCGAGGTGATTGCATGAGAGAGGTGATTGCATGAGAAAGGTCCCGCTCTCGCGCATCGCCCACGCGCGCTCGGGCGACAAGGGCGACACCGCCAACGTGGGCGTCATCGTCTACCACGCGCGCCACTACCCGGCCCTCGTCCGCGAAGTCACCGCCGATCGCGTCAAGGCGCATTTCGGCGACATCGTCCGTGGCCGCGTGGAGCGCTTCGAGCTGCCGAATCTCGGCGCGCTGAACTTCCTGCTGCACGAATCGCTGGGCGGCGGCGGCACGCTGTCGCTGCGCGTCGACGCCCAGGGGAAGACCTACAGCGCCGCGTTGCTCGGCATGGAGATCGATCTGGATGAGCACGAGCTTGAAGCAGGCGCGTGAAGGCCGCCTCCTGCGGCTGACGCTCGACCGCGCCGCGAAGCGCAACGCACTCAGCACGGCGCTTTGCGGCGAGATCGTCGCGGCGGTCGAATCGGCCCAGGCCGATCCCGCCGTGGGCGCGATTCTCCTGGACGCCGAGGGAGCGTCGTTCTGCGCGGGCATGGATCTCTCCGAGATCGCCGAGCCGGGCGCGGCCGGGCGCGCGGCGGTCCACGAGTCGCTGTTCACCCTCGGCGCGCGCGCCACCCGGCCGATCGTCGCCGCGGTGCAGGGCGCGGCGCTCGCCGGCGGCACGGGCCTGGCGGCCAACGCGCACATCGTCATCGCCTCGGAGGAGGCGACCTTCGGATTGACGGAAGTCCGCATCGGGTTGTGGCCGTACGTGATTTTCCGCTCGGTCGCGCATGCGGTCGGCGAGCGGCGAGCCGTGGAGCTGAGTCTGACGGCGCGCATTTTTGGCGCCGCCGAGGCGCTCGCGTACGGGCTGGTGCACGAAATCGTGAAGCCCGCGGAATTGCACGCCCGGGCCACCGGGATCGCCTCGGCGATCGCCGATTCGAGTACCGAGACCATCGAGCGCGGTCTAGGCTTCGTCCGCGACGCCCGCGGGCTCGACCTGCGCGCCACCGGAGGCCTCGCGCTGCGCAGCCGCCTCGAGAACTTCGCGAGCGCCGACTTCGCCGAAGGACTTCGCGCGTTCCGCGAGAAGCGCCCGCCGCGCTGGCCGTCCCGCAAGTAGATCGGCCCGTCCGGTGTGCTGGCGGCGCGGATTTCCGGAGACTTTTTCCCGCGTGGGGCACCAACATCGAAGAGGGTCCCATGCTGGCCAAGGAACGGCTCCAGGCCGTCGAGAATACCGTCGCCCAACTCGAGAAACAATTCGGAAAAGGCGCCGTCTTGCGGCTCGGCTCGCGTAGCGCTCTGCCTGTGGAAGCCATCCCCACGGGGTCGATCTCGCTGGACGCGGCGCTGGGCATCGGCGGTGTGCCGCGCGGGCGCGTCGTCGAGATCTTCGGACCCGAGTCGTCGGGAAAGACGACCATCGCCCTACACGTGCTCGCCGAGGCGCAGAAGAGAGGCGGCATCGTCGCCTTCATCGACGCCGAGCAC
>CAZEVY010000024.1:0-29345 GCA_964515555.1 uncultured Solibacteraceae bacterium
TGCGAGCAGACGACGGGAATCCCCGAGGCGCGGCCGATCTCGATGGTCTCCCGCACGGCGTCGAGCAGGTCGGGCGCGGGCGTGGGATCGGAGGCGTTCTTCCACATCGGGTCGCGCCCTTCGCTGCGCTCGTGGCTGATGTAGACACCGCCGAAGGGGCGCACCGCGCGTGCCAGCTCGATGAGCTCCGGCGTCTCCGAGAATCGTCCGGGATCGTACTCGAGACCGGCGCTCAGTCCCCAGGCGCCCGACTTCAGCTCGTCGACCAGCAAGTGCCGCATGGCGGCGATGTCGGCGTCCGACGCGGCGGCGGTCGCTCGCTGCCGCATGGCGCGACTGCGCAGCATGCCGTGGCCCACCAGCAGAATCACGTTGTTGCCGATCCCCTGTTTCTCGTAGAGCGCGCGCTGGCGCGCGAGCGGGTAGGGCGACCTTCCATCCTGGTTGACGACGCTCAGCGTGATCCCCTGCGCGACCATGTTGAGATTAAACCGAAGCTCCGGGGAGCCGATCCCGCTGTCGCTGTGCGAGTGCAGGTCGATGAAGCCCGGCGCGACGTAACGCCCCGCGGCATCGATGGTGCGCGTCGCCTCGCCGGTCAGCGTTCCGACCGCGCGGATGCGGCCGTCCTTCACGCCGATGTCGGCGCGAAACCACGGGCTGCCCGAGCCGTCGAGAACGCGCGCGTTGCGGATCGCCAGGTCGTAGTCGGCGGCCCAGAGGGGGAGGACGAGGGCCAACAGGATCGGGCGCACGGCTCCATGGTACCAGCGGCCGGGTGTATGCTGACTCTCATGAGGGCCGTCACGGTTGGGCGAATAATAGCGATTCCGTTACTGGCGGTATCCGCTCCTGCGGCGGAGAGTTGGGTTCGCCTGAAATCTCCGAATTTCGAGTTGTTGTCGCAGGCGGGGGAAAAGAAAGGACGCGAAGCGATCCTGCATTTCGAGCAGGTGCGAAGCTTTTTCGCCGCCGCGATGAAGAGCGGCGTCTCCACGCCTCTGCCGGTGCGCATCATCGGATTCTCGGCGGAAAGGGAGTTCCGGCCGTATCGCCCCACCGAGTTTGCGGCCGCCTTCTACCAGGCCGGCCACAGCCACGACACTATCGTCATGAGCGAGTTGGGCGCCGACAGGTTTCCGATCGCCGTGCATGAGTACGTTCATCTCTTGGTCCAGCACTCGGGCCTGAAGATCCCGGTCTGGCTGAATGAAGGCATGGCCGAGCTCTACTCCACGCTCAAGCAGATCGGAAAGCAGGTGCAGGTGGGGGCGCTGATTCCCGGCCGTTTTCAGATGCTGCATTCGGAGAAGTGGATCCCGCTGGCGGTGATCGCCACCACCGGCCTGCTATCTCCGCACTACAACGACAAGGATCGCGCCGGCATGTTCTACTCACAGAGCTGGGCGCTGACGCACATGCTCAGCCTCGACGCGCGCTATCGCCCGAGCTATCCCGCCCTCGTCGAGCAACTTCACAAGGGCGTCAACGCCGCCGACGCGTTCCAGAAGATCTACGCGAAATCGATCGTCGACGTCGATAAGGACCTCCAGGCCTACGTCCGCGGCGACCGATTCAACGCCGCGCTCTTCAACATTCGCCTGGAAAAGCTCGCCGAAACCCCATCGTCGGAGCCCGCGCCGCAGTTCGACGTCGACATGGCGCTCGCCGGACTCCTCGACGGCCGCAAGGCCGCCGAAGCTCGCGCCCGTTACGAGGCGCTTGCGAACGCGCATCCCCAGCGGCCCGAACCGCACGAAGCTCTCGCCAATCTCGACCTCCGTGCCGGCGATCGCGAGCGCGCCGCATCGCGATTCGCCCGGGCGTTTGAACTGGGCGCCGCCAATCCGAAGACGCTCTGGAATTACGCGCTCATGCTGCAAGGCCCCGAGTCGTCCGAGCGGGTAATTCCCGTACTTGAGAAACTCGCCTCTCTCGACGCCACACACGTGCAGGCGCGGCTGATGCTCGCCGACCGGTACTCGCGCAGGCGCGAGTACGTCCGGGCCGTTTCAACGCTGCGCGAGATCAAGTCCGTGAAACCGGAGGACGCCGACCGGCTGTTCCTTTCGCTCGCCTACGCCGGCTACCAGGCGGGCGATCTCGCTGAAGCGGCCGCGGCCGCCGACCGGCTCCGCAAGCTCGCCAAGACGCCCGAGGAGATCGAGCGCGCCCAGCGCGTCTACGACATGGTCACGCGAAAGCCGGACCCGGAGACACCACGCGCGCGGCCGCAGGTGGCGAGGCTGAAGGAGCCGGGGCGAGCCGAACAGGAGCGCGATCCCGAGGATCGTCCGGAGTTGAAGCGCCGCGCTCCGCCCGAGTCGACCTTCACGGTCGAGGAAAAGAAGAAGGAAACCGTCTCCGAGGACGCGACGCTGGTGCAGGTGGACTGTCTCGGCGCGCAGGCGCGACTGGTGGTCGCTGACGGGGGCAAGCGCAAGTCGTTTCTTATCGACGATCCGCGGAGAGTCGTGATTCGCAACACGGGCTCCGTTACCGTCGACTTCACATGCGGTCCGCAGAAGCCGCGTAAGGTGTCGATCGAGTTCCTGCCAGGCGCGGATGCGAAGCACGGCACCGCCGGCCTCGTGCGGGGTCTGGACTTCCGGGAGTAGCTACCAGTCGAACTCGGCGATCACGGGAAAGTGATCCGACGGATACCGCCCGCCTGCGTTCGTGACGATCGTCTCGAAGCGGCGTGGGCGAACGTCGCCCCGATAGAGGATCCAATCGATGCGCGCCACGCCGGGCTTCCCCGAAAATCCGTGGAATGTGCCGATCTCGCCGGCCGGGTCCTTCATCCCCACGCGCGCGTCCTTGAGAATCGCGGTCAGCACCCGATACGCCTCCGTGTCGAGGCCGGCGTTGAAGTCGCCCGCGAGAATCGACGGGACGCCCGCCGGCATCTTCGCGATGCGGTCCGCGATCACCTGCGCCGATTTCGTCCGTGCCTCGGCGTCCTCGCGACGGTGCGCGAAGTGCGTGTTGAGGAAGTACAGGCGCCGCTTCGTCGGCGCGTGTTCGAACAGACCCCAGGTCACCATGCGCGGGAGCGTCACGTTCCACGACATGCTGGCGGGCGCGTCGGGCGTCTCCGAAAGCCAGTAGTCGCCGGATTCGACAAGCCTCATGGACTCCTTCCGGTAGAAGACGCCCATGTGCTCGTTCTCGCTGTTGCCGCGGCGGCTGCGTCCGAACCAGGCGTACTCGGGCAGCTTCTCGACGATGTAGTCGCCCTGCTCCTTGAACAGCTCCTGCGTGCCCATCAGATCGGGACGCGCGTCGCGAATCGTCGCCACCAGCAGATCGCGGCGCGACTCCCAGCGGTCAGCGCCGTCTCCCGGGTTCGGATAGCGGACGTTGAACGACATCACGCGCAGGTCGGCGGCGGGCAGCGTGAAAGCGGCCAGCGCGGCGCAAGCTGCGAGGCGAGCTACGACCACAGTTCGTGGACGGGACCGTAGATATCCTTGTCCGACTCCGGGACGTAGAGGAAGCGGCCGAGCGGCGCATCCAGCCGCTGCGTGCGCCAGTCGATGCCAAGCGCCGAGTAGATGGTCGCCTCGATATCCTCGAAGCGGATGTCGCGGTTCCGCGACCAGCCCGGCTCCGTGGTCATGCGCGCCACATTGTCGGTGGCCCCGATGGCGCGTCCGCCGCGAATCTTCGCTCCCGCAACCAGCACCGATTGCTGCTGGAAGTGATCGCGCCCGGCGCCGGCGTTCAGCGGCCCGACCGTGCGTCCGAACTCGCCCAGCGCCACGATGAGCGTGTCGTCCAGGAGATTATCGGTCTTCAGGTCGGCGATGAGCTGCCCGAGGCCGGCGTCGAACTGCCGCATCAGGGAATTGGCGTTGGCGGCGTTGAAGGCGCCGCCGTAGATGTTCCCGTGATTGTCCCAGCCTCCGATGTTGATCTGGATGAATCGCGGACCCAGATTGGCGCGCAGCATGTTGCGCGCGGTGATGGCGGCGTTGCCGAAGTTGCTGTTGCCGTAGCGGGCGCGCTCGGTGGCGTCGAATATGAAGGCGCGGTCGACGTTGCTGTTATACATCAACGACCGCGCGCCGTTGTTGAAGCTCTCCATCTCGGCCGATTTCGGCCCGATCTCGCTGAGCTTACGCTCGTCGCCGTCGAGGCGCATGAGCAGGTTGTAACGGCGGTCGAAGACGGCCTGGCCGCCCGGGTGCGTCGTATTTCCGAGTGCGCCGCCGTTCGGGCTGGCCTGGAACTGGGAGAACTCCGGCGGCAGCCACCCCGCTCCCGGCTCGCCGTTGGCCGGGAACAGCGACACGAAGGCCGGCAGCGGAGGCGCGCCCGACTTCGGCGTCAGCTCCATGGAAACCACCGAGCCGATATGCGGCGCGACCTTCGACTGCGACTGCGTCGGATTGCGACCGATCTGCGCCCAGATGCGGCCCAGGTCGTGCACCGCCACCCAGGACCTGGCCGAGCGCAGCATCACCATGGAATCGAGCTGGTCGGCGAGCTTCGGCATCAGGCCGCGCGGCCAGCGGATGTCGCCGTACGAAGTCGGCTGAAAGTTCGCTGGCGTCCAGGCCCCTTCCTTGAGATCGAACGAATCGGAGTGGCTCGGTCCGCCATTCATCAGAATGAAGATGACGTTCTTGGCCGTCCCGATCGGGCCGCTCTGCGCCCGCGCGATGCGTTCGCCGGGCCGCTCGGGCAGCAGCATGTAGCCGCCGACGGCGCTGGCGATATGACGGAAGAACAGGCGCCGGCCGATCAGCGGGCGGTTCCAGAAGTGCGTCCCAGCGACCTTGGTCTCGTCGAATCCGAATCTGTCTTTCATGGCGTTCCCCCGATCAGTAGCTGAAAATGAACTCCAGCTTGTTCACCAAGGCCCACGCCAGGTCCTCGATGGCCGTGTTTCGGGCGGCGTTGCTGGCCGCCGCCTGGTAGTGCGCGACCGCCGTGGCGCGTTCGGATTCGTACGGCTTCCGCGACAGAAAATTGAAGAACATCTCCTCGACAATGGCGTCGGCGCCCGAGAGGCGCGAGATCGCTTGTAACCGGGGCGACCCGTTTATCGTGAGCTTGTTCGTCACGAACGTGTTGTTCATCAGGAATAGCTGCTGGATGATCGAGCCGGACTGGTTGCGGAGCAGCGTGTCGCGATTCCCGCGGAAGAAGGAGTTCATGAATCCGGCGGCGCCTCCGTTGCTGCGCGGCTCGAGCGTATCGGGCAGCTTCAACGCCCAGGGCGTCGGCTCGCCCCAGCCGTTCACGGTGTACTGAATCATGTTGCCTGTCGACGCCACCAGCGCGTCGTGAATCTCCTCGCCTTCCAGGCGCCTCGCGAAGTGCCGCGCGAAGTACGGTACATACTCCACCGACCACTCGCCGCCGTAGCGTGAGCTGAGCTGATAGGCCGACGACTCCACCAGCGGCCGGATGAACTCGCGCAGGTCGAAGTTGACTTCCACCATCTTCGCTGCCAGCTGGTGGAGCAGCTCCGGATGAGTGGCCTGGAGGCTCCAGCCTTCACCGGGCGGGTTATTGGGGTCGAGCCGCGCCGGGTCGATGCCGTCGACCGGCTCGATCAGGCCGAGGTTAAAGACCGCCTTCCAAACGCGATTTGCCATGTTGACCGCGAATAGCGGGTCCTTCGTCAAGTTGTCGGCAAAGGCGGCGCGCCAGTCGTTGCCCGAGGGCGTCGCGCCCGTGACGTGATACTCCGGGGTCACGTTGCGGATCGAGCCGATCTGCGTGCGTGCGGGACGGTTCCCGTAGTTGGTGTTCAGCGCGTAGTTTCCGGTCGTGGCGTCGGTAACCGTCCACATGCGATTCACCTGCGCCAGGTTCGTCCGCGAGAAGAACGCCGCCATCTTGTAGGCGTCCAGCCGCGTCCCATTCTTGCCCCAAAGGCTGAGCGCATCCAGGTGGCGCCTTCCGTCGTGACACAGCAGGCAGTCGTACTGCGCGACGCCCAGGAAGGTTGAGGCGGCCTTGCTGAACATCATGTCGTAGTTGTCCTGTATGGGACCGCCGGTGGTTCGCGCGTTTAGCGGAAAGTTCGAGTGCGCCTCTTCGTAGACCTCCGAATTGCCTCGAGCCGCAATCAGGTCGTAGGCGATATCCTTCAACGACCGGTTGGTCCCCACGGCGACCTTGATGTAGTTCTGGTAGCCGTTGCGCATCTGGAAGTTCTTCTCGATGTTCGAGAGCGTCTGGGCTACCTGCACCAGGTCGCCGAGCCAGATGGTCCACTTGTCGGTGAACTCCGGCGAATACAGCAGCCGGTCGATGAGCCGGTTGCGCTTGTCGGCGGTCGTGTCGGAGAGGAACCCGCGCACATCGTCGGGCGACGGGATGCGCCCGGTCAGGTCGAGGAAGAGACGGCGGACGAACTCCTCGTCGGCCGACGGCGCCGCCGAGAGGATGCCGGCCGCGCCCATCTTGTCGAAAATGGCGATATCGATGAAGTTGCGCCGCTCGATCTGGCCCGGCGAAACCGCCTGCGCCGCGGCGCTCCGCGGCATCGACCTGCCGAACTTGTCCATGCGATCGAAGATATTCCGGCGCGCTCGGCTCTCACGCGAGAGGAACTCGTCGGGATTGGCGCGAAATGCGCAATCGGCGCCGGTCGAGACCGGTTCCTGGGCCAATGCGGCCGCCCCCGCCCCCAAGACACACAGGAGAACTCTGCGTTTGAAGATCCCCGCCATAGTACCCTTCCTTGCTCGGTGACTCGCCCGATCGGAGCGGGACGATGCCCGATAAACGCGAATATTATACCACCCGAGCCGGCGCGTCGATTTCCCGTGTGAACCCCGGGGTCCGCGCCGAGTTGCGCCGGGTTACCGCGAAACTTGTACTTACTCGCCCGCCGGGCGAAGCGCCGCCTCCGGGGCGGCTCAGTCGACGCCGCGCCAGACCGACGCCTGCGGAGGCTTGGCGTCGGAAATGACCACGCGGATCGTGTCGCAGCCGCCCGCCTCGCCGTCGCTGTCGGGCCCGATCTTGGAGGGATTGCCGGCGCAGGCGGCGTCGCTCTCGTCGGTCCGGAACACCGCGCCGCGCGAGGCGAGTTCGTCGATCACCACCTTGTCGGGCAGCGTGACGGCGCCGTACTTCATGGGCCCCGAGGAGACCACGAAGATCGACGCGCCCACGGCGTCCAGAAGCGTCCTCCGGGACGAGGTCATGCTGCCGTGATGTCCCACCACCATCACGTGCGCCGCCAGATCGCCCGAGCAGCAGGCGAGCAGGTGACCCTCGATCGAGTTCGGCGACGGAGCGTTCTTGGGGTCCTGGCGGCCGCCGGCCTCGGCATCGCCCATCAGCAGCACCCGCGTCGCGCCGAGATGGAGCAGCACCACCATGCTGTTCTCGTTGGGGCTGGAGTGCATGGCGCCGTCGGCGTGGAGAATCGACATGGAGGCGTTTGCGCCCAGCGGAATCGGCGCGTCGCCGATACGCGAGGCGAGCGCAATGGTCACGTCTTCGACCGGTCGCCCGCAGGCTGCCTCGCTGAACTTGTAGGTTCGCGAGCCGAAGCTCTGGAGCGCGTTGTGGTACTGCACTCCGGGTTCGTCGCGGATCGCCGTGAGGAAAAGCCGGTAGCCGCAGATGGTGTGGAACCGGCCCGAGTCCCAGACGTGGCGCACCTGGAAGGCGCCGAACAAATCCGGCAGGAGCTCGACGTGATCCCGGTGCGGATGGCTGAGCACCATGTGGTCGATCGACGCCAGCGACGGGGCGACGGCGCGGATGTGCGACAGGAAACGGTTGGCGGCGCCCTTGGCGAGGTCGTCGTTGGAGCCGCCGTCGTAAACCAGCGTGAAGTCGGGGCCTCGGACCAGGACGGCGAGCCCGGTGCCGACGTCGACGACATCCATGGTGAAGCCGGGGACGCCTGCGGGCGGCGGCGCGGTGCCGACGACCCGCGTCCAACGCTTCGAGACGAAGCCAGAGACGCCGTTGGCGAGTTGAATCCGATGCCAGTAGGGAACCGACCCCAGAAGCTCGGCGATCTCGCCGCGCTTCAGTGCGCCCACCTGCGTGCTTTGCGACGACGCCGTGTTGCGCACGGCGACCGCGTTGGTTACCTCGTCGACCGGGGTGACGGCGTCGGCGCGGGCCAGCGGCGCGAGCGCCGCCAGCAGCACCACCGCGCGGATCGTCACACTACTCGGCGCCGGCGCGGGTGATGGGCGGCTTCTTCGGCCGCGCGACATCGGCCGGGTCCACCGCGAGCGGCACAACCAGGTCGGCGAAGCCGGCCAGCATCTCCTCCCAGCTCTGGTCGCCCCAGAAGACATCGCTCGACGGATCGGGGTTGAACTTGTTGTTGGGCGAGTTGTCGTACCAGGCGGTGACGGTGATTTCGGTTCCCTTCGGAAGCGGAATCGGATGCTTCAGGAAGTACGTGATCTGCCAGTTGAAGTCGTAGCGCGGCACGCGCAGCAAAGTCTGCGTCTCGCCGGTGGGGTACTTGGCGACGTACTGGAAGCCCTTGCCTCGCAGGTGCATGTGCGGGAACAACGACTGGAGGGTTACGTCCTCGTGCGTCGTCACACGCGCCTCCACCTTGTGGTCGCCGGCGCCCGCCGGGATGCGGAGCAGCCGGTTCGAGATGAACGTGTTGACGACGCGCTCGCGTGGCGGCGTCTTGGCGAAGACGAAGCCCAAGCGGCTGCGGTCGAGAGCTTCCTTGCCGTTGGCCGTATAGTGCATCTGGAAGATGATGTCGCTGCCCGCCTTGATGAGCCGCGCCTGGCCCGGCCGCGTGTCGTAGGCCACGCCGCCCGGCACGTAGGTCGAGACGACTTCCATCATGTCGGTCTGGAGACCTTCAAAGGATCCCATTCCGCGATCCGGCGGGCGGTCGCCGGAGCGCGGACGCCTCGGCGGTACGTAGGCGCTGTTCTTAGGAGCGTCCTTGAGATACGGCGACCCCGGCGGCCGCGCCATCACCACGATGTGATGCACCACGGAGCGCGCGCCCGGCCGCACCTCCAGTTTCTCGACCCACTTGTCCTCGGTGAATCCGGTCGGGACGATGAAATAGGTGTATTCGACGGTGCCGGACGCAGGGACTTTGTACGCCTCCGGCATCTCGATGATGGCGTCGGGAGCGCCGATGGTCCAGCCTTCCGCGAATCGGGCCGCCGGCGGCGCGTCCTTGGGGTTACCTTCCTTGGCACCGGTGTCGGCCCATCGGACCAAGGTGTCGAGCTCATCCTGCGAGAGCGAGCGGTCGTTGGCGAACTGGCCGAAATGCGGGTCGGCGTGCCAGGGCGGCATCTTCTTCGAAAGCACGGCCGCGCGGATGGCCTTGGCCCAGGGCCGCGCGTCCTTATAGGAGATCAGCGCCATCGGCGCCGCTTCGCCGGCACGATGGCATTCCTGGCACCGCCGCTGCAGCACCGGCAGCACGTTCTTGTGGAAGGTCGGTTCAGCCGGCGCGGGCGCCGCGCAGAGCGCGCCGGCAAATAGGGCGGGTATGGCCCATCGGATCTTCATCCTTGTCCTCCTCGGAGTGTCTTAATGAGTATAAACGGAGGCGGGGGGACGAAGTTCGACTTTCGCGGCCTCAAGCCGCCGGCTGTGGGCGTGACTTGGGGAAGCCCTGGGCGATGCAAATCTCGCGGGCCTGGTAGATATGCCGGCGGTCGTGGGCGGTGACGCTCCAAAAGGCCATTCCGAGATTCAGCTTCAGCAGCGGCAGTCCGGGCAGCGCACACCGGACCCTGACCAGATCCAGGCCGCTCGCCTGTTTGAGCAGTTCGATCAGCTCGGCGTGCTGAGCGGTGAACTCCGGCATGACCTCGGCGGCACTCTTGCGTTGGGCGGGGGCGAACTTCTTTGGAGCCTTGAATTTACGCCGGGGCGGAGGCTCGTTGATCCGGAAGAACCAGCGGGACACGACTCCGTAGCTGTAGGGACCCTCGTCCAGGACACCGTCGCGCCGCCCTGCCGAGACAGCCTCTCTCAGTTTTTCGAAGAACTTCCGATTAACAGCGTTCAAGTGATCGAGGCACTGTGCGACGGACCACCGTCCAGGGCCCGGGCTCCAGTTAAACTCTTCATCCGTAATGGCATAGGCGATGCCGTCGGCATCCTGTTGGATGACCTTAACCTGGTATATCAGGCGATCCACTTCCGGGTTCAGAGTACTTTCGTGCTCTCGCGGGGGTAAAGGCATCGGAGCCGACTGTCGAAGACTTAAGATAGCACGACCCGATGACGACCGGAACCTCCTGTCGGCCGGGTCGTTGAGGGTATGCAGGTGAAGTCAGCTAAAGCTTTTGAAGGTAATAGCTTATCGTCGTGTAAGGCAGCCGTTATCCATCTCTTCGGCTACCCCGCCTGCACACGGGCCGAGGCGAACAACTGCCATTGCCCGGAAAGTGCACTTAGTACGATTGCAACCGGGAAGTTCAAGGTTACCATTGAGTTCTAGAGTAGTATAGGCCCAGTCTATGCGCTGTCAGTACTGTCGCAAAAAGATCGGCTGGATCAGACGGTTGAAGGACCGTGAGTTCTGCTCGGCGGACCACCGCGAGCGGGCCCGGATGCTCCAATCGGCGCGACTGGTGCGCGATGTCGTCGACCTATACGGCGACGAGCCTTGGCTGGGCGCGCCGGCGCGGCGGCGCCCGTCGATCAGCCCCGGATCGGGCCTGCTGCTGGTCGCATCGTGCGTCCTGCTGCTCATGCTTCTGCCCGGCGGCTCGCAGCAGCCGCTTCCGCCGCAAAGCTACCTGCCGCCGACGGGTGCGCTCGGAGACCGCATCATGCGAGCGCTGCCCGGAAAGCCGTCGATTTCGATTCGTGAGGACTTTCGCCTGGGACTGCGCAATTGGATGTCGCTCGACGAGGTGTCCCGGGCGATGGACGGCTGGAGTTACACCGCGGGCTGGATGAAGCCGGGCAACATGCGGGTGTGGAAGCCCACGCTTCAGTTGGCCGACTACCAGTTCGAGTTCGAGGGCCAGATCGAAAAGAGGGCCATGAGCTGGGCGTTTCGCGCGACCGACCAGGGCAACTATTACGGGACCAAATTGGCGACCGCCGCGGAAACGGGCAGCCGCCGTGCCGAGATCGTCCGCATTGTGCGGGTGAACGGGCAGGAGCACCGGCGGTTGCGGCTGCCGATCCCGCTCGATATTCGCGAGGGCGTGACCTACGTTGTAAAGGTCCGGGTCAAGGGCGATCGGTTCCACACCATTGTCGACGGGCAGGTGGTCGATTCCTGGACTGATCGCTCGCTGCGCGCCGGCGGCGTTGGCTTCTACTCCGAGATGGGCGAGAGCGCCGCTCTGCGGTGGGTGAGCATCTCCGATCGCGAGAGCTTCCTCCAGCGGTTCCTCACACTCTCGTTCCTGTTGGGCCCGGCCGACTTGATGGGCCCCATGCCGCCGCTCTACTGAGGAGCGGCCGCACCGCACCCTTCTCCCGGTCGCTATTGATGGCGTGACCGAAGCTCGCCAGGGCGCAGCTTCAGCTCACGCTTCGCGTGATGGCCGTCGACCGCGTCTGTCGGGTCAACTGCCACGGCTCGCGGAGCTGGCGGATCTCGCGGATCTGGGAGGTGCGGATGACGCCGTGCGTCGGATGCCGGAACTCCAGGTGCATGCCGCGGCCGACGAAGTGCACCTTGATCATCGACCGGCCCCAGGTGGAGCCGTGCAGGTCGACCATCACGGGTTCGGGGCAATACTCGGGGTGACCCAGGATCAGGCCGCGCCCGTTTCCGCAGTTCTCAAGCTCGTAAAAACGGTTGCGCGTCTCGAACTCGAGCACCACCCCGACCGGCAGGTGGTCGAGGAAGACTCCGCCCTCGACTTCGCTCTGACAGATGTTGCCGTTGATGTCGTCGGACAGGTTGGCGTGAGGCCGGAACGGATTCACCGCCGCCGTATCGCCATGGCTCGCTCCCCCGACCTGAGTCATGCCACCCCCATTATTCCCTTCCGGCTCCACGGGCGCAAGCGCAAAATGCCGCTTGTACCCCGATATTCCCCCTACACTATAACCCAAATCACATCGAGGACTCGCGGGATTCCGATTCCCCGGCGGGCGGACTGGCCGCCGGGGGGATGCGCTTCAAACTTGTTTCCATTCCCCTTGACCGGAGCGCCATAGTCGCCTAGACTAGGCATAGATAATCTATGCCTAGAGTCGACATGCCTCAAGGAGCGCTCTCGCTTCTGATTCTGCGGGTGCTCCAACACGCACCATTGCATGGCTACGCGATCGCGCAGCGTATCCGGCATCTCTCGAGTGACGTGTTGAGCGTGGAGGAAGGATCGCTCTACCCGGCGCTCCAGCGGATCCTGCTCAAGGGCTGGGTGCAGGCCGAGTGGGGGACTTCGGAAACCAACCGCCGCGTCCGGTTCTATCGCCTCACCGCCGCCGGTCGAAAGCAGCTTCAACGCGAACTCGACGACTACGCGCTCGCCACCGATGCCATCCGGGCCGTGCTCGCCGGAGACGGAGCATGAGAGCCTTCCTGCGTCGTCTCTGGCGGATCGCCAACCGCCGCCGGTTCGAGCGCGAGCTGGCCGACGAGATGGCTTTCCATCGCGAGATGTTGGATCGCGAGGGGCGGTCCGATTTCGGGGCCGCGCTCCGGTTGCGCGAGGAATCGCGGGACGCCTGGGGCTGGACTTGGCTCGACCGGTTGGGCCAGGACCTGAAATATGGCGCGCGTATCCTGCGCCGGGCGCCTGGATTCACGGGTACCGCCGTGATGGTTCTTGCGCTCGGGATCGGCGTCAACATCTCGGCGTTCCAGCTCCTCAACATGATGGTGTTGAAGCCGCTGCCGGTGCGCGATCCTCATTCCCTGGTGCGATTCGAGCGCCGCCACCCCGGCGGCCACGCCAGCAATGTCCAAACGCCGGCCATGCTCTTCTATCGCGACAACAACACCGTCCTTTCGGCGGTGCTGGCGCATGTCGGAGCCGACCTGCGCTTCGGCGACGATCCCTCCGATCGCCCCTCGGCGCGTTTTGTGACGGGCAACTATTTCACCGAGCTGGGAACCAGGCCGGCCTATGGGCGGATGCTGGGTCCGGACGACGAAGCGCCGGGCGCGCCCCTGGTGGTCGTGCTCGACTACAGGTTCTGGGAGCGGCGACTGGGGTCCGATCCTTCGATCGTCGGGCGCACGGTGAGGCTCAACGGGAAGCCGGTGACGGTGGCGGGCATCGGACCCTACGACCTGATTACCGTGGAACCGGGCGACTTCGACCTGTGGCTGCCGCTCGCTCAGTACTCCGCGCTCTTCGAAGGCAGCAAGATTCTCACGGATTATTCGACCGGCGTCGAAATGTACGGCCGCCTCAAGCCGGGTATCAGTCCCGAGGCCGCCGAGGCGGCCCTGAAGCCGCTGGTGGCCGCACAGGCGGCCGCGCAACCGGACCATTTCTTCAAGGGCGAGTATCTGGACTCGCTCCCGGGCGGCAGGATCGCGGAAATGAACGAAGGCGCCATTCCGATCATGGCGTTGTCGGGCGGCCTGGTGCTGCTGGTCCTGGCGGTCGCCTGCGCGAATCTCGGAAGTCTTCTACTGGCGCGCGGCGTGGTGCGTGAGCGCGAGCTGGCCATTCGGGCCGCCGTGGGCGCGGGACGCGGGCGCGTGGTCCGCCAGCTTCTCACCGAGAGCTTCCTGCTCGCATTGATGGGATCGGCGGCGGGCCTGGCGATGAGCATCGTCGCGGTCAAGGCGCTTTTCGCGGTTACGGGCACGAGGGTCTTCATGGAACCGTCGGCCGACTGGCGTGTTCTGCTGTTCACCTTCGCGATGGCGGTGGTGGCGTCGGTGGCGTTCGGCCTGACGCCGGCGCTCCAGATCGCGAGGCAGCGCCATCGGGCGACCCGCGCGCGGCTCGTCATGGTCGCTATGCAGGTGGCGGCGAGCTGCGTGCTGCTGATCGTGTCGGCGCTGTTGGTGCGCAGCCTGCGCTACGGTCTTTCGATCGACCCCGGGTTCGAATACAAGAACGTGATCGCACTGAATCCGCAGCTCGAGCTATTCGGCTTCAAGGCCGAGGGCGCGACTGCGTACTGGGATCAGCTCAAGCGCCGCGTCGGCGCGCTGCCCGGTGTGGAGTCGATTAGCCTGGTGCTGAATCCGCCGCTCGGGGGGCGGAGGTCGGTCGAGAATATGCGCGAAGCGGGGGTGCAGTCGTTCGCCAACTACATCGACCCGGAATACTTCCGAACCATGGGAATCCCGATTCTGCGCGGCCGCCTGTTCACGGCCGCCGACCGCGACGCGGTGATCGTCAGCGAATCGCTGGCGGCAAAGCTCTGGCCCAATGGCGACGCCGTCGGCAAACAGTATCGTCCGGGAAGCCGCAAGACGGTGATCGGCGTGGCCGGCAGCGCGCGGACCATCGCGCTCCGCGACGTGCGGGCCGTGGAGAGTTATTATCCGGCGCCGCCCGATGAGCTTCCGCAGATGACCTTACTGGTCAGAACGACCGGACCGCCGGCGGCCCTGGTGGAGCCGCTGCGCGCCGCGGCACAAGGCGTCGACCCACGGGTATCGCCGGGGATCACGCTGCTCGACGCGGCGTTCCGCGACCTCGCGACCGGCGGCGAGGCGGCTGCGATCATCGTCGGGTCGCTCGGGTTGATTGCGCTGGCGCTGGCGACGATCGGCATCGCCGGGCTGATCGCTTTCGTGGTGGCGCAGCGGACGCGCGAGATCGGCGTGCGGCTGGCGCTGGGAGCCGGTCCGGCGGACGTGCTGGGAGCGGTGCTCGGGCAATTGCTGCGCCCGGTGCTGTGGGGCGCGGCCTTCGGCATGGCGGGCGCCTTCGGGCTCTCGATGGTGCTGCGCCGCGAGCTGTACGGCCTCAGCTCGATCGACCCGGTCAGCTATGGTAGCGCGCTCACGCTGTTCGTCGTGGTCGCCGGGGGGACCGGGTTGCTGCCCGCGAGCCGGGCGCTGCGGGTGGCCCCAAGCGAAGCGCTGCGGCACGAGTAAAAAAACCGGCTCCGCTCCAGAAAAACCGATCAACCGGACGCCCGATTTGCGTCTCCCCTCCATATGGCCTGGTTTCAAGACACCCGCTACGCCGTCCGGCTGGTCCGCCGCAATCCCTGGTTCTCTTCGGCAATCATCGTCATGCTCGCGCTGGGGATCGGCGTGAACACCACCATTTTCTCGCTGGTCAACGCCGTCCTCTATAAGCCGCTGCCATTCCCCGGCGGCGAGCGCCTGGTGACAGTGCAGGGACGGAACCTCACCCGGGGCGAGAACGAAATGGGCGTGTCCTATCCCGACTACCGCGAGTTTCGCCAGAACGCGAAGGCGTTCGACCGTCTGGAGGCGTTCTACCGCGAGGGATTCCGGATCAGCGAGCGCGGCCTCACCCCTGAGAGCTTTCGCGGCGGACGCGTTACGGCGGGACTCTTCTCAATGCTGCAAACCCAGCCGGTGCTCGGGCGCGCCTTCAACGACGGCGACCAGAAACCCGGCGCCGAAGCGGTGGTGCTCTTAGGCCACGGCGTCTGGAAGGACCGCTATGGCGCCAGGCGCGACATACTGGGCCGCGCGGTGCGAATCAACGATAAGCCGGCGGTGGTCATCGGCGTCATGCCCGAAGGCCTCAAGTTTCCCAACAACGAAGACCTGTGGATGCCGATCGTCCCCGATGAAGCCCTGGAGCGGCGTACCCGGCGCCCGCTGATGATGATCGGGATGGTTCGCCCGGGGATCGGACTCGCCGAGGCCAACGCGGAGGTGAGCGGCATCGCCGCGCGCATCGCCAAGGAATACCCGGCGGACAACAAGGACATCGGCGCCATCGTGCGAACTTTCCACCAGACCTTCAACGGCGGGCCGATCCGGCTGGTGTTCCTGCTGATGTTGGGCGCGGTCGGCTTCGTGCTGGCGATCGCCTGCGCCAACGTGGCGAACATGCTGCTCTCGCGAGCCGTGGCTCGAAAGCGTGAGATTTCGATTCGCGCGGCCATGGGCGCCAGCCGATGGCGCGTCATCCGGCAGTTGCTGATCGAGAGCGTCCTGCTGTCGGTCGCCGGCGGACTGATCGGACTGGCGCTGGCCACCTGGGGCGTGAAGGCGTTCAACCTGGCGGTCGCCAACGTCGGCAAGCCCTACTGGATCGACTTCTCGATGAACTACACGGTCTTCCTCTACTTCGCCGCGCTCAGCATCGCCTCGGGTCTGCTGTTCGGCCTGGCGCCGGCTTTCCGCGCCTCTCGGGTCGACCTGAACGAGACTCTCAAGGACGGGGCGCGATCCTCGGGCGGCAGCCGCGCGGGCTGGCTCTCGGGCGCGCTCGTGGTCTTACAGTTCACACTGGCGGTCGTGCTGCTCTCCGGAGCGGGCCTGATGATGCGCAGCTTTCAGGTTCACCAGGGCCGGCACTCCGGAGTCCCCGCCGAACAGATCCTAACCGGCCGCATCGGGCTGCCCGAGGCCCGGTACCCGAAGCCCGAGGAACGATCCCGCTTTATGGAGCGGCTCCTCGACCGGCTTTCCGCCATTCCGGGCGCAGATGGAGTCGCGTTGTCGACGAACCCCCCAGGCATGGGCTACATGGGTTGGCGCTTCGAGGTCGAAGGCAAGCGCATCGCCGAGGCCGAGAAGCGGCCCGCCGCCGGCGTGGTGGTCGTCTCGCCCGGCTATTTCCAGACGATCGGCGTACCCGTTCTGCGCGGGCGCGAATTCACCGAAACCGATGGGACGGCCGGCAGGGAATCCGTGGTCATCAGTCAGCGCTTCGCCTCGACCCACTGGCCGGGGGCGAACCCTCTCGGCGAGCGAGTCTACTTCTATCGCGACAACGCCCTGCAGGTGCGGGCGACGGTCGTGGGCGTCGTGCCCGATCTGGTCCAGAACGACGCCATCACGCAGGCCCCCGACCCGCTGGCCTTCCTGCCCTATCGCCAGCAAGGTACCGGGTTCGGAGCGATCCTCATCCGGACGGCCGGATCGCCTTCGGCGCTGGCCCCCGAGATGCGCCGTGCGGTCATCGAACTCGACGAAGACCTGGCGGTGTCGAACGTCATCACCCTGGCCGAGGAGTTCGCGCGCGGGCGCTGGCACCTGCGGGTCTTCGGCACGCTATTCTCGATCTTCGCCGCGATCGCGCTGGTGATGGCTGCCGTGGGACTCTACGCGGTGATGGCCCACGCGGCGGCGCGGCGGACGCAGGAGATCGGCCTGCGCATGGCGCTGGGCGCGACGCTGGCGAGCATCGTGCGCCTGGTGCTGGGCCGCGGCCTGCGGCAGCTGGCGATCGGCATGGCGCTCGGCCTGGCGTCGGCGCTGGCCGTGACGCAGCTGATGACGCGCATCATTCTTGTGTCGCCGCGCGACCCGGCGACGTTCGCGATCGTCGTCGGCGTGCTGGGCTGTGCGGGCCTGCTCGCCTGCTGGCTGCCGGCTCGCCGGGCGGCGCGGCTGGACCCGGTGAAGGCGCTGCGCTACGAATAGGGCGGCGCGTGCGCCTGGGGCCATGTAAAATGGACCCCATGCATCGCGCATCCCTCCTCACACTTACGACGCTTGCCGTCGCGCTCGCGCAAGCTCCCCAGGAAACCCAAAGCGAAGAAGGCCGTCCCGCGGGACCCGGCCTCGGGCAACGCCAGGCTGCGCCGCAGATTCGACCCTACGAGAAGGTCGTCACCAGTCAGGCCAAGTCGACGCCGGGCGTCTTTGCCGTCCACCGCATCGACGAGCGCGTGCTCTACGAGATCCCCAAGAGTGAGCTCGGTAAGGACTTCCTGTGGGTCAGCAAGGTCGCCAAGACGACCCTGGGGGCCGGCTACGGCGGCTCGCAGGTGGGCAACACAGTGGTGCGCTGGGAGCGCCGCGACCGGCGCGTGCTGCTGCGCAAGGTGAACTTCGAGATCGTCGCCGATCCGAATTCTCCCGTCGCCAGGGCGGTCGAGGCTTCGAACACCGCCGGCATCGTGATGGCGTTCAACATCGAGGCGCTCGGCAAGGACGAGGCCCCGGTGATCGACGTCTCGCGCCTGTTCACCACCGAGATCACCGAGTTCAGCGCGCGCAACCTGCTGCGCGCCCGCGGATTCGACGCTTCGCGATCCTACATCGACCGCGTGGTCTCCTTCCCCACTAACATCGAAGTCGACGCCACGCAGACCTTCACGTCGCCTCCCGACGCGGCGGGCGCGGGGGGCGGCGGCGGGCCACGGCCGCCGGTTCCGACCAATCCCTTCGCCGGCACTCCCATGCGGCCCGGCAGCGCGACCGTCGTGATGCACTACAGCATGGTGAAGCTGCCCGAGAATCCGATGATGCCGCGGCTGGCCGACGAGCGCGTCGGCTACTTCACTGTGCGCCACACCGACTACGGGCGCGACGAGCATCGCGCGCAGCTGCGCACCTTCATCACGCGCTACCGCCTGGAGAAGAAGAATCCCAACGCCGAGATGTCGGAGCCGGTGAAGCCGATCGTCTATTACGTCGACCCGGCCACGCCAGCCAAGTGGGTGCCGTACGTCAAGAAGGGAATCGAGTCCTGGCAGCCGGCGTTTGAAGCCGCCGGATTCCGCAACGCCATCATCGCCAAGGAAGCCCCGAAGGACGATCCGACATGGAGCCCTGAAGACGCACGCTATTCGGTGATCCGGTGGTTGCCCTCGACCATCGAGAACGCCAGCGGCCCGCACATCCACGATCCGCGCACCGGTGAGATTCTCGAGGCCGACGTCAACTACTACCACAACATCATGAATCTCCTGACGTCGTGGTACTTCCTACAGGTCGCCCCGCTCGATCCTCGCGCGCAGAAACTGCCGCTGCCCGACGACCTCATGGGCGACCTCCACGCCTACGTGGTCGCGCATGAAGTCGGCCACACGCTCGGCTTTCAGCACAACATGAAGGCCAGCTCCATGTACCCGGCCGAGAAGGTCCGCGACCGCGAGTGGGTCAAGAAGATGGGCCACGTGGCGACGCTCATGGACTACTCGCGCTACAACTACGTCGCGCAGCCCGAGGACAAGATCGACCCCAAGGACCTCATTCCCGGCATCGGCCCCTACGACAAGTTCGCCACGCGCTGGGGCTATAAGCCCATCCCGATGGCCAAGACTCCCGACGACGAGAAGCCCATCCTCGACGAATGGGCGCGCGAGCAGGACGCAACTCCCTGGTACCGCTTCTCGACGGCGCGCTCGCGCGGCGCCGATCCGGGCGAGCTGACCGAGGCGGTCGGCGACGCCGACGCCGTGAAGTCGACGGCGCTCGGCTTGAAGAATATCGAGCGCGTCGCCGGCATGCTGCTTTCGGCGACCGTGAAGCGCGGCGAGGACTACGACGACCTGGAGATGATGTACGGTCGGCTGCTCGGCCAGTGGTCGCGCGAGCTGAATCACGTCGCGGCCATCGTCGGCGGCGTGGAGTCTCAGCAGAAGCACGGCGGCCAGAACGGCGTGCTCTTCAAGACGATCGCCAAGGCGCGCCAGGCCGAGGCGGTCGCGTTCCTGAATCAGAACGCCTTCCGTACGCCCAAGTACCTCATCAACGCCGACATCGTCCGGAGGATCGAGCCCGAAGGGCTCATGAACCGCATCCGCACGGCGCAGATGTCGGTGCTCAACACGCTTCTCAACGGGGCGCGCATCAACCGGATGATCGAGCAGGAGGCGCTGGAAGGGGCGGCTGTGTATCGCTCGGTCGACTTCCTCGCCGACGTCCGCAAAGGCGTGTGGGGCGAGACGGCGGAGCCGAAGGTGACCATCGACGCGTTCCGGCGTAACCTGCAGCGCGGTTATCTGGACGCCATCGGCGACCGCATCAACGGGCGCCTGCGGGCCAACGACGAGACACGCGCGCTCTATCGCGGCGAGCTTCGGGCGCTCGACGCCGCCATCGCCGGATCCCTGGCGCGCGCCGCCGACCGTCCGACGCGCCTGCATCTGGATGACGCGCGCGACCAGATCGCCAAGATCCTCGATCCGAAGTTCGTGGCCCCGGAGGCGCCCGGGGGCGCCGCGGGACGCTTCGGACTTCCCTCGCTCGGCGACGACGAGGTCTGCTGGCCGGATCTCATCATCCGCTGAGTCGGGCGCGATATAATCGGAGGCTGTGGTACTCCGATTCGCTCTGACGCTAGCCGCGATAAGCGGCTTCGCGCAGGAGACGGCTGCTCCCATCTCCGGACCTGTCACCGGCTGGGTGCACGACGCCTCCGCGCGCGCGTTGCGCCCGATGATCGGCTCGCCCGGCTCGGCGCACCTCGGCCCGGCCGCCGAGAACCACATCGACCTGGCGGCTTTCGCGCCGGGCGGGCAGCGAGTCGCGGTCGTCCGCGGCGGGTCGCTGTTATTCGGCGATCTCGGCGATGGCGGCTGGGGCTGGCATCGGTTGGCCGAGGACGGCGGCGGCATCGCCCGAATCGCCTGGAATCGCGCCGGCAGCGTGGTGGCCGCCTATGACGCGGCGTCGCGTCGCGTGACGCTTTGGCGCAACATCGCCGAGGCGCCCGAGGCCGTCACGCTGGCGGAACTTCCCGCCGGAAGCCTCACCGCGCTGGCCGCCGAGGACGACTCCGCCGTCGCCGCTTTCGAAGACGGCGACACGGGAGGCGTGTACCGGATCGCGGCGGAGAACGCGCGGCTGGTGACGGCCGTGGCGCGCCCGACGTCGCTCGCCATCGTCGGCGGCACCCTCTACATCGCCGACGCCGGGCGCGGCGAGATTCTTCGGGTGTTGAACTACCGCGAGGCGCCGGTGGTGGAACGGTTCGCCGTAGCCGACGAACCCTCGGCGATCGCGCTGTTGAACGGCGGTCGCACGCTCGCGGTCACGGTCAAGGACGCGATCCTCTCCTGGAACCTCGATGCGCCTGCCGAGGTGCGGCGAATCGAGCTGGCGTTTCGTCCCACGCGCCTGGAGCCGGTCGGCGAGGGCTCCGTGTTCCTGCTCACCGCGAGAATGCGTGTTGACGACGTGCTTCAGTCGTTCGATTCCGCGGCGCCGGAACCCGTTGTGCGCTTCGTGCCGGCCGGCGAGGCCCCTCCGTCCGAGTCAGTGCGCTGAGTACTGCGGCTGCGGCGGGTTCAGCCGGATCTCGACGGTCTTCTCTTCTTCGTCGATTTCGTGCTGCTCCCCGTAGGTCTGGTAACCCTTGGCGATCACCTGAATCAGGATCTTGCCCTGGGGGATGGGCGGAATCTTGGCGACGCCGTCCTGATTGGTGCGCAGCTCCCAGTTGGTGCGGATCTTCTTGCCGAACTTCACCAGCGAGCGGCCCTCGACAAAACGGACCACCACGCTGGCGCGCTCGATTCCCCGGCCTCCGAGCGTCTTGACCTCGATCTGAAGCCGGGTCATGGGCGGGTCGGCGAACGCGGGAACCGCGAGGCCGGCCAGTAAGGCCATCGCCATGGCTGTCCTCATGCGACCAGTATCGCAAATCGGCGCACGAAGGGCGTGGACCACGTTGGCGTCGGGGCCGCGAGGCTCCATGCCTCGCCGGGCCGTCCCGGGGAGACTACTTCCACTCCCAGGTCTGACCGTGGGTGTTGCCCGCCGCGTCGACGTCGAACTCGAACACGCCGGCGATCCCGTTCAGTCGCGCGAGCTTCGGCGCGGACGTCGTGAAGAAGACCGCGCCCCGATAGGACACGGCGCCTCCCGCCTTGATCGCGCCCCTGCCGGCGCCCTTCCAGGTGGCCATGTCGCCGTCGGCGGTGAGGTAGACGCCCTGTCCTTCGCCGTATAATCCGCCGTCGGGCGTCGATTCCGCCCAGTAGGTCAGGAACGCCTGGCAGTCGAGCCCGAGCAGCTTGCCGCTGGCCTCGGCCGACACTTCGACCTTCAGTTGCCCGGCGGGGGCGGGCAGCACCTTCCGGTAAAGCCGTTTTCCACGGGACTCTTCGATTTTCTCTCCCAACATGGGGTTTCCTCCTCGATCAGAACACCAGCTTCAATGCGAACTGAATCTGCCGCGCCGGCGACGACAGCCCCGTGATGGTACCAAAGTTGGTCGCCGGTACGAGGAGGCCGCGCTCGACCGCGAAACGTCGCCCCTCACGACAGCAGAAGCTCCAAGTCCTCGCGCCTCAAATCGCGGATCAGGCTGTTATCCTGCGACAGAATCGCGTCTGCCAGAGCGCGCTTGCTCTTTTGCAGCTCCAGCACCTTCTCCTCCACCGTGTCCTTGGCGATCAGCCGGTAGGCGAACACCGGCCGTGTCTGGCCGATGCGATGCGTCCGGTCCACGGCCTGCGCCTCGACCGCCGGGTTCCACCACGGATCGAGCAGAAAGACGTACTCGGCCGCCGTCAAATTCAATCCCAGCCCGCCCGCCTTCAGGCTGACAAGAAACAGCCCGCACTCCGGATCGTTCTGGAACCTTTCCACTCGCTCCTGCCGGTCGCGCGTGCGTCCGTCGAGATACTCGTATTTCACGCCCTGCGCGTCCAGCCCTCGCCGCACGATCGCCAGCAGGCTGGTGAACTGCGAGAACACCAACGCCTTGTGGCCCTCCTCGCCGACTTCCTCCAACCTTGCCGCCAGCGTGTCCAGCTTGGCGCTCGGCTCGGCGGCGAATTTCGCGTCCAGCAGCGCCGGATGGCAGGCGGCCTGCCTCAATCGCAGCAAGGCTTCCAGCACCTGGATCTTCGACTTCGCCAGGCCCTCGGCGGCGATCCTCGGCAACAGCGCCCGCCGGTAATGGTCGCGCAGCTCGTCGTACAGCCTGCGCTGGGCCGGCTCCATCTCGCAGAAGATGGTCTGCTCGGTCTTGGCCGGAAGCTCGCGCGCGACCTGCTCCTTGGTGCGCCGGAGAATGAATGGGCGCAGCGCTTGCGCGAGCAGGGCCCGCGTCTCGGCATCGGGATTCCGGAGCAGGCCGCCGGCCGACTTGAACACGCTCGCGCCGCCGAGCATCCCGGGATTCAGAAACTCGAACAGGCTCCACAATTCGCCCAGGTGATTCTCGATGGGCGTGCCGCTCAGAGCCAGCCTCCGGCGCGCCCTCAACAGCCGGGCCGCCTTGGCCGATTCGCTGTCGGCGTTTTTGATGGCCTGCGCCTCGTCGAGGATCACGTAGTCGAACTCGATGTCCTGCAGCCGGGGCGCGTCGCGCCGCAGCGTCCCATAGGTCGTCAGCACCAGGTCGTGCTCGCCGAAGCGCTCCGCGCTGCGCCCCGTGCCGGTGTGGTCGAGCACGCGCAGCCGCGGAGCGAAGCGCTCGGCCTCCTGCTTCCAGTTGAAGACCAGCGACCGCGGTACAACCGCCAGCGACGGTCCGGCGCCTCCCGCCGCGCGCCGCGATTCCAGCATCGCCAGCACCTGCGCCGTCTTGCCGACGCCCATATCGTCGGCAAGACATCCGCCGAAGGCGAAGCGGTCGAGAAACCGCATCCACCCCAGGCCTTCCTTCTGGTAGTCGCGTAACTGCCCCCGGAATCCGGCCGGCTGCTCCTCGGCGTGCACGCCCTCGAACGCACGCAGCTCTTCGCGGGCGCGCGCGAAGCCTTCGTCGACGCGAATATCGGGACGCGCCGCCAGCAGCGCGTCGAGAAGTCCAGCCTGTCCGCGGTGGAAGCGAACACCCTCTTTCCCCGCCGAACCGAGACCGGCGACAGGACCGAGCCGCGCCACCCACTCCTCCGGCAGCAGGCCGAAGGTCCCGTCGTCGAGCGCCACCAGCCCGTCGCCGCGCTTGAGCGCCGCCAGCAGCGCCGGCAGGGTCGCCGTCGCGCCTCCATAGTCGACTTCCCCGTTCAAGTCGAACCAGTCGATCCCCGACGTCACGGCCAGCCGCGTGGCGCCGGGCCGCCGGAAGGTCTTCCCGTCGGCCTCGACATGCCAGCCTTCGCCGACCAGCCTGCGCACTACGGCGGGAAGCTTCGAGGAGGCGAAGTCCCAAGGTCCGTCCGGGCCGGAGTAGGCAGGGCCTGCCCATCGCAGGCCCGCGGCGCGCAGTTGCGCCAGCGCGATCTCCTCGGCGGCCGCATCGCGCCGCACCAAGCGCCTCGCCTTCGTATCGAAGAATCCGCTCCCTGTCGAGTTGGCGGGCACGACTTGCAGGCCGTAGTCGAACGAAGCTTCCGCATTCATGCGATCGCCGCGCCAGCGGTTCCGCGCGATGCGAAGCCCTGGACGCGGCACCCCGTCGGCTTCCTCGTATCGCAGCTCGTCGGGCACGGCGATCGGCGGAGCGTCGCCGCGCTCCAGCACCGCGGCGAGCAGTGCATCCCGGTCGCGATCGGGCGCGTGAATCGCCGGCGAGTCGCGCAACAAGGCGATCCAGGGGAACGACCGGCCGTGTTCGAGCCGCGCGATGCGCCCGCGCGCCACCAGGAAGCCGCTATCGAGCAGAACGGCCGGTTCGCTGAGGGCCATACTCTCGCCCTCGCGATCGAGTCTGCCGCCGAGCGTCCAACGAATCCCGTCGCCCTTCATTTCGAGGCGAAAACGCCAAGGCTCGCCGTCGTCCCACTCCACCGGAACGGGCTCGGCGCCTTCCGCGATCTGAATCATGCAGCGCCCGGTCGCGCAGGCCTCGCGCAAAACCTTGTGCGACACGGCGCCGGGAAGCAGGAACTGCGAGGTCAACTGCTCGTCGGCCGAGGGGGCGGAATAGCTGTAATACTGCCGCGCGCCCGCCAGCGAGGTGATGATCTCGCGGTCCGCCGCGTCCGGCAGCCGGGCGATGCCCGAGCGCGGCATGCGCAGTTCCTTCACTTTGGTCCAGCCGTCGCCCTTTACGCGGCGGTCGCGCGTGCGGAGATTGAGAACCAGTCCGTACAGCCTCGTCAGCGGGACGTCGATGACGTAGAGAATCTCGCGCCGCTCCGGCCAAGGTTCGGTGTTGCGTTGCGCCGACAGCCCCGAGGGCAACTGGTCCAGTTGCTTCCTCCAGGGCGGCGGGGGCGGCGGCACGCGATCGAGGAGGCCCCTGACGTCGGCAAGGGTGAAAGCCGAAGCCTCGAAACTCTTGGGTACGCCCGAGAGATGACCCTCGGCCTCGGCAGCCAGTACCGTCGCCCAGGCATGTTTACACGGTCCCCGCTCCGCCGCCAGGCAGGTGCAGGAAAGCTGAAAGTTGTTGTTGACGTAGCCGATCTCGACGTAATAGCGCTGCGACCCGCGGATCAGCGCTTTCACCTCGTTGCCCGTGCCGTGGACGATGATGACGCGGCCGGAGTGAAAGTACTCCTGGCCGCGCTTCTGTGTGGTCCAGGAGAATCCAATCGCAAGCCGCCTGGCAAGACTCATCGGAAACGACCCATGATAGCGTGCCGGGCTACAATCGTCCGCATGCGCGTGCTCGACGTCGGCTGCGGCGTCAACAAGTATCCCGGCGCCATCGGCGTCGACCGCAACCCCGCCACTCGCGCCGACGTGCTCTGCGACCTCGACCGCCCGCCGTACCCGTTTCGCGACGGCGCCTTCGACGAGGTTCGCGCCATCCACGTCATCGAGCACGTGGCCGACGTCATCGCCGCCGTCGAGGAGTTCCATCGCCTGGCGCGGCCCGGCGGGCGCATCGTCATCGTGACGCCGCATTACACCGATTTCAGCTCTTTCTGCGACCCCACCCATCGCTGGCACCTCAACAGCTTCTCGTTCCGATACTTCACCGGCGACGACGCCGGCTTCGGCTACTACTCGCGCGCGCGATTGCGGGAGATTTCCGTGCGCGTCAAGCTACTAAGCTTCTGGAGGTGGCTCGGTTTCGAGATGCTCGTAAACGCCTTCCCCCGCTTCCGCCGATTCTGGGAACACTACCTGTGCTTCGTCGTGCGGGGCAAGGTGATCGAGTTCGAGTTCGAGGCCGCGAAGTCCGATGCTCCTGTGGCTGTGCCGCGCCAGTGACCGCCTCCGCCAGCGCGCGCTGCGGCGCACCGCGCATCCGGACCACGCCACGGGCCGTCTCGGCGAGGACCTCGCGCACCGCTATCTTCAACGCCGCGGCTACACCATCGTCGCGCGCAACTTCGCGACCCGATCGGGCTCCGGCGAGCTCGATCTGGTCGCCTGGGAGGGCCCGACGCTGGTCTTCGTCGAAGTGAAGACGCGCGCCGGCGACGAGATGGGCTCGCCGGCCAGCGCCGTCGACCAGGCCAAGCGCGAGCGCGTGCTGCGCGCCGCGCGAGAATACGCCCGCCGTGCCGGGGTGGACGCTGCGTCGGCGCGATTCGACATCGTCAGCGTCGTACTCTCGGAGCCTCCGCGAGTCGAGCACCTCCGGGGCGTGTTCGCCGAGCCCGCGGCGCGCTAACCTGTCGGCGAGGTCCGCACGTCGATCCTTACGACTTGTCCAGCGCGGATGAAATCGACGGCCGTCGCGATCCGTCCGGCGACGCGGGTGTGTTGGCGTCGAGTAGAACCTTCACGCGACTCTTGCGGGTTGCTCCAGGGAGCTCTTGGCAAAGGCCAGCACCTGATGCAGCTGTTCGCGTCGAACCGACGAAACCACACCAGGAACTCGTCGAGCGTCGACCCGCAATCGAGGTGCTCAAACAGGCTCGCGACTGGCACGCGCGTGCCTCGGAAGCACCACGCCCCTCCGAGCTTCCCGGGCGATCGGCTCACCGCGGGGCATGTGCTCCAGTCCATACCTTCATTGTATTGCGCGCATCGGCCGACTGTACCGACCGGCCCGACGCCTCTTGTCGCCGGAGTGAGTCTCTCGGGACCATCAACAGATTTCCATTGAGAGCCCTCGACCATCCGCGGGGCGTGTTCGCCGCCCGGGCGGCGCTATAATCTTCGAGTTGCCTGAACTTCGTAAGGACCCGGTCACCGGCCGATGGGTGATCATCGCCAGCGACCGCCTGAAGCGCCCCTCCGACTTCGTCCGCGAGACCGTCGTCCCGCAGCCGGTGCGATTCTGTCCCTTCTGTGCCGGCAACGAGACCCGCACTCCGCCCGAGATCCTCGCCTACCGCAACGGCGGCGGCGCTCCTAACGAGCCCGGCTGGACGCTGCGCGTCATCCCCAACAAGTTCCCCGCCCTCCGCGTCGAAGGCGACCTTGACCGCGCCGGCGACGGCATCTACGACCGCATGAACGGCGTGGGCGCGCACGAGGTCATCATCGAGACGCCCGAGCACCTGGTCACCACCGCCGATCTTCCGGAGAAGCGCATCGAAGAACTCTTTTGGGCCTTCCGCGAGCGCGTGCTCGACCTGCGGAAGGACGTCCGGCTGCGCTACATCCTGATCTTCAAGAATCACGGCGAGGCGGCCGGCGCGACGCTGGAGCACGCGCACTGGCAGTTGATCGCGCTCCCGGTGGTGCCCAAGCGCGTGCAGGAGGAGATCGACGGCGGGCGGCGCTACTTCGATTTCAAGGAGCGCTGCATCTACTGCGACATATTGCGGCAGGAGGCGCGCGACGGCGGGCGCGTCGTCTTCGAGACCGACCACTTCCTGGTGGTATGCCCCTACGCGCCGCGCTTCCCCTTCGAGACCTGGATCGTCCCGCAGCGCCACACCTCGCACTTCGAAGCCACCGACGCCCCGGCGCTCCAGAATCTCGGCTGGGTGGTGCGGACGCTCCTGCGGAAGATCAACAAGATCCTCGAGCGCCCGGCGTACAACTGCGTGATCCACTCGGCCCCCGTGCAGGAAGGTCCCCTGGCGCACTATCACTGGCACATCGAGGTGATCCCCAAGCTCACCAAAGTGGCCGGATTCGAGTGGGGGACCGGGTTCTACATCAATCCCACGCCGCCCGAGGAAGCCGCGCGCTACCTGCGCGAGGCCGGCTTGCAATAGGGCGCGCCGCCGACTGATATACTGGCGTATGAAGGCGGAATCCTTCGACAATCGAGTCACGCTTTAACACCCCATATGAACCGGCGCTTACAGTTCGTCATCGTCACCTCATCGACCTGCCTGCTGGTGCTCATGCTGGCGGGATCGTTCCTCGGCAGCAGCCGCGCCGCGGACGACGCCTATCGTCAGTTCGGCGTCTACACCGAGGTCTTGCAGAAGATCAAGGCAGAGTACGTCGAGGAGCCGGACATCAAGAACGTCACACTCGGGGCGATGATGGGACTGCTCGAGTCGCTCGACCCCTACGCCAGTTACCTCAACGCCGACCAGTACAAGCAGTACCTGAAGAGCCGGGAGAACCGTAAGGGAGAGGTCGGCCTGGTGCTGGCGCGGCGCTTCGGCTACGTGGCCATCGTCGACGCCATCCCCGGCAGTCCGGCGGGCAAGGCCGGGCTCGGCACGGGCGACCTGCTGGAAACGGTCGCGGGTGTCGCCACGCGCGATATGCCGCTGGCCTACGCCGACATGCTGCTGCACGGCGAACCCGGGTCCAAGGTCGAGATCGCCGTGCTGCGCGTGCGCCGAGGCGCCGAGCCGCAAAAGATGACGCTGACGCGCGAAGCCCTCCAGTATCCCGCGGTCACCTGGCAGATCCTGGCGGGCGACGTCGGCTACCTGGCAGTGCCGAGCCTGGGGGCCGGGCGTCTGGCCGACGTCGAGCGCGTTCTGCGCGAGGTGCAGGCCAAGGGGGCGCGGCGGCTGCTGCTCGACCTGCGGCACAACGCCACCGGAACGCCGGAGGACGGAATTGCGCTGGCGAATCTGTTCCTCGAAAAAGGACTGATCACCTATCTCGCGGGCCAACGCTCGGAGCGCCGCGATTTCAACGCCGATCCCGCGAAGGTGATCGCGCGGTTGCCGCTGGTGGTGCTGACGAATCGCGGAACCGCCGGAGGGGCCGAGGTCGCCGCGGCGGCGTTGCTCGATAACAAACGCGCCGAGGTGGTCGGCGAGCGCACGTACGGGGACGCGGCGGTGCGCCGCGCCATCACGCTGGACGATGGCAGCGCCGTGATCCTCTCGGTCGCCAAGTATTACAGTCCGGGCGGTAAGGCGATTCAGGATGTCGCGGTGACGCCATCGGTGCCGATGGTGGAATCCGACCCGGTGGTCGATACGGAAGACGAGACGCCGGAGCCGCAGCCGGTCGTGAAGCCCGAGGACGATCCGCTGGTGAAGAAAGCCATCGAGGTGTTCACCACAGGCGCCCCGGCCACTCGCGCCGGCGCGCCCGCCCGCCGCGAGGGCGCGGCCCCCGGCCGTGAGGGCGGCGAAAGGCACGAGTTGCCGACTCCGTCTAACGTCCCCAAGCCGCGGTGACTATCGATTAGATGCCACGCTACGAATACCGCTGCGAGAAGTGCGGCGGGGTTTTCGAGGTCCAGCAGAAGTTCTCCGATGCTCCCCTGGAGACGCACGACGATTGCGGCGGCCGCGTCGAGCGCCTGATCTCGGCACCGGCCTTTCAGTTCAAAGGCAGCGGCTGGTACGTCACCGACTACGCCCGCGGCTCGGCGGGAACCAAGCCCGACGCTCCCAAGTCCGGCGAAGCGAAGTCCGAT
>CAZEVY010000024.1:29445-55716 GCA_964515555.1 uncultured Solibacteraceae bacterium
GCCAAGACCGACTCCAAGCCCGCCGAATCCACTACGAAACCCGCGTCCGATAAATGAGCCGCCCGGCGGCCTCGGCCGCGATCGCCAGCGCCAGCCCCGCCAGCGCGTCCACCAGGAAGTGGTAGCGCCCGTAGATCGTCGACGTGGCGATCATCGCCGCCAGCACCAGCAGGTAGCGACCCACCCACTTCCGCTCCGGCAGCAGGCGGATCATCGCCAGCGCCGCCGAGAACGACCCGGAGACGTGCGCGCTCGGAAACACGCTGGTGTGGATGCCGTAGCCGGAGAGCAGTCCGTGGTTGAATCGGCGGAAGGGCGTCAGGTACGTCGGAAGATCCGCGTCCGGGAAGACGGTGCGGGGCGGCTCCGAAGGAAAAAACGGGAACAGAACGTAGGCGGAGAGAATCGCCGCCAGGAAGGTGAACAGGAAGGCGTCCACGCGCTCCCGCTTATGGCAAATGTAGAGCGCGGCGAGTGCAAAGGGCGCGGTCGTGTAAACCAGCGAGTAGGAGATCTCCAGCAGCGAGGGAACCAGCGGCCCCGCGGCTTCGATGAGCGCCTTGAACCCGAGGTCGTAGAGCCACCAGCGATCCCACACCACCCAGGCCTCCTCCAGCGCGGTGGAAGCGTGCGGCAGCGCGAACCAGCCTAGCTCCCGATACGCGAGCACCATCAACGGAGCCGGGTACCAGTCGCGGACGACGCCCAGGAAGAGGCCGCGGCGCAAAGCGTCGGCGCGAGAGAGGAGAACGAATCCCAGGAGGACCAGCGCGTTGACGCCCAGCGTAGTGCGCGTGATTCCGGGGTCCACCGGCAGGACAATCGAGAGGCCCGATGTGTAGAGGAAGAACGCGGCGGCTAGCTTTTCGGATCGGCGCAAAGGATCACGATAGCACCCGCCCGGCCGGTTGATGGCCGGCGACGCGGCGATGTATCCTGACCGGCATGCACGCACTGCTGTTGCTCGCGCTCGCCGCCGATCCCGAGGTCGTTCTGCTCTGGCCGAACGGCGCCCCGGGATCGGAGGGACAAACCGCCGAAGAAACGGTCCGCCTGGTAAACAACGAGCGGGTCGTTAGAGCCGTTCATCGCCCGTCGCTCACCATCTACCTGCCGGCGAGAGGTTCTTCGACCACGGCGGCGGTCGTGATTGCGCCGGGTGGCGGCCATCGGGAGCTGTGGACCGACCACGAAGGACACAACCTGGCGAAATGGCTGAGCGCGCGCGGCATCGCTGCCTTCGTGCTGAAATACCGGCTGGCGCGCGAGCAGGGATCGACCTACACGATTGACGGCCACGCCTTCGCCGACATGCAGCGCGCCATCCGGCTGGTGCGGAGCCGCGCGTCGGAGTGGGAGATCAACCCGGATCGCGTCGGCGTGATGGGATTCTCGGCGGGCGGCGAGTTGGCCGCGCTCGCCGGCACGCGCCACGACGCGGGCAACGCCGCGGCGGCGGACCCGATCGACCGCATCGGTTCCAGGCCCGCGTTTCAGGCCCTGATCTACCCCGCGATTCCGCGCGAAATGCCCGTGTCGAAGGAAACGCCGCCGGGATTTTTCGTGTGCGGCGAGAACGACCGCCAGAACATCTCGCAGGGACTGGCGGAACTCTACCTGGCCTTCAAGCGCGCGGGGGCGTCGGCCGAATTGCACGTTTACGCGGGCGCGGGACACGGCTTCGGAATCCGTCCGAATCAGCGGGGCGCCATCGCCGGGTGGCCGGAGCGATTCCGCGAATTCCTGGAGGCCAAAACACTGCTCCTTCCGGCGACGGGTAGCGTATCGTCGGGCGCGTCGCGCTAACGGTTGCCGAGGTTGAGCAGAACGATGCCGGCCAGGATCAGGCCGAGTCCCATGAATTTGTTCCGCGTGAACGGCTCGCCGAAGAAAAGCCGGGACCACAGCAGCGTCCACACGTAGCCAAGCGAGACCATCGGGTAGAGGATCGTGAGCTCGCCCTCGCGCACGCCCAGGAAGTAAAAGACGAACGAGAGCAGATACAGCGCGATGCCGCCGAACAGAGGATAGTTGAACACCAGCGTCCGCCACTGCCGGTGCAGGCGTCCGGCGCCCGACTTCAGGCCCACGGCCCCGAGCGAGCCGATCACCGAGGCCAACAGCACCAGCGCCATCGATGAGAACGGAGTCTTCACCTCTCGCCGTCCCTGCCCAGCACCGCGACGCCGATCATGATGACGCCGATCCCCAGCACTTTGAAGAGATTGATGCGCTCCTGAAACAGCGTCACCGAGAGAATCGTCACCCACACGAACGTCAGCGAGATCACCGGGTAGAGCAGCGACAGCTCGCCCCGCCGCAGCGCCAGCACCAGCAGGATCGTGCTCAGGCCGTAAAGCGAAAGCCCGCCGAGCAGCGACAGGTTGGTGATGATGCCCAACAGCGTCGGGTTCTCCAGGCTGCCGGCGGCGCTCTTGATGAGCGCCTGCGCCGCAGCGCCCAGCACGGTGCAGCCGAAGACGAGCGCGATGGAGCGGCGTCGGTCGCGGGTTTGGACGGATACCGGGAGGGGTTCCGGAAGCACGATCACCTATGATACCCGATCAGCCTTTCCGTGCCACCTTCCCGTGACCTCCTCCTCCCGGCGATTCGACGCGCAGCCGGTCGCCTGCCCGCGCCTCGAAACGGATCTTGCCGGGGAGCGCCCGCCTGCCGCCGCCGCGCACCAGAATGTTCCGGCCGGGCCGGCCCGCCCCGCCTCCGGCGAGACCGTAGGGCCCCCGCTTCCGCCGATCGGCGAGCAGCGTGACTTCGGCCGGCGCCAGGAACTCCAGCTCGCGCACGATCCCGTCGCCGCCCCGCCTCCGGCCCGCGCCCCCCGAGCCGTGACGGATCGCGTATCGGCGCACGCGCAACGGATACTGGTGCTCGAAGGCCTCGACGGGCGTGTTCCAGCTGTTGGTCATGTGCGTATGCGTGGCGCTCGGCCCTGGCGACGACGCGCTCGCTCCCATGCCCCCGGCGACCGTTTCGTACCAGGTGAACGGCCGCCTCCGCACCGGGTCCCATCCACCGAAGCTGATGTTGTTCATCGTGCCCGAGCTGGCCGCCGGAATCCGGCCGGGCGCCGCGCGCGCCAGCGCCCCGAGCAGCGCGTCGGTGATGCGCTGCGACGTCTCGACGTTGCCCGCCGCCATGGCCGCAGGCGCCAGCGCGTTGACCACGGTTCCCTCGGGGGCGATCACGCGCACCGGCCGCATCAGGCCCGCCGTGAAAGGAACATCCTCGGCGATCAGACAGCGGAACACGTAGGATGTCGCCGACACGGTCACGGCATAGTTCGCGTTCACGGGCCCGGCGGACTGAGGAGCGCTGCCGGTGAAGTCGACCTCGGCGCGGTCGCCCCGGATGCGCACCGCGGCGCGAATCTCGATGGGCCGGTCGCTCAGGCCGTCGTCGTCGAGATAGTCGGAGAAGGCGTAGTCGCCGTCGGGAATCCGTCCGAGCGCGGCGCGCATCATGCGCTCGCTGTAGCCGAGGAGCGCGTCCATGTTCCGTTCGACGCGCCGGATGCCGTAGCGCGCGACGGCTTCCAGCAGGCGCGATTCGCCGCGCCGGATCGACATCCACTGCGCGACCAGATCGCCTTCGCGTTCCTCCGGGGTGCGCACGTTGGCGAGCACAAGACCGAGCAGTTCGCCGTCGATCGCGCCTTCGCGCACAAGCAGCACCGGCGGAATCCGGATGCCCTCCTGATAGATCTCGCGCGCCATCGGCATAGACCCCGGGCTCATGCCGCCGACGTCGGCATGATGCGCGCGGTTGGCGACGTAGAATCGCGGCCTGCGCTCGCCTTTGAGAAACACGCCGGCGACCGCGGTAATGTCGGGCAGGTGCGTGCCGCCGCGGAACGGATCGTTGAGAATGGCGACATCGCCGGGGCGAAACCGGAACGCGTCCATGGCGTGACACACCGAGAGCGGCATGGCGCCCAAATGCACCGGCATGTGGTCGCCCATGGCGACCGTCTCGCCGCGGGCGTCGTAGACGGCGCACGAATAGTCGCGGCGCTCCTTGATGTTGGCGGAGAAGGCGGTCTTGCGAAGCACGATGCCCATCTCGTCGCTGATGGAGGCGAGCAGGTGCCGGAACAGCTCCAGCTCGACCGGGTCGCGCGCCTTCAAGGCTGCTTCTTCTTCATGGTCGGCGGCGTTTTCGGGCCGGACGGCTTCGGCCCCGCTGTCTTCGGCAAAGCCGGCTTCGTCGCGGGCTCCGGCGCGACCGGTTCCACTAGCGGCACGTCGTCGGGTTTGCACTCGCCCGCCCGCACCAGAAACGACGCCGCGGCGATCCAGCGTCCACCCTGCGACCGCTCGATGCGGTGCGACTTCGTGGCGTCATCGGCGCGCACGCGCCAGGCGGGAGGCGTCGCGGGAGGCGCCTTCAGACGCAGCGGCTTCGAGCTGACTTCGCGCAGCGTCCAACTGTCGCCGCCGGTGTTGGTCTCGTAGAGCTCCCAGCGCGCACCGGTTTCTCCGGCGAGCGTGCGGTCGAGGATCAGCCCGCCGCTGGTTTTCGATTCGAAGCTGAACTGTTCGATCGATCCGATCTTGCCTTCGGCGAACATGGGCGCGTTCTTCCAGGTCTTGCCGCCGTCGGTGGTGATCAGCAGGAAGGGATCGCGCGGGAATGCCAGCAGCGTCTGGCCGCTGATCCAGCCGTTCTCGAGGTCGAAGAAGCGGATCTGTTCGAGTCCCGCCGACTTGATGCGCTCGAACGGCTCGGTCCAGGTCTTCCCCTCGTCGTCGCTCATCAGCAGCAGCGAGTACATGGTCGACGCGCCGTTGTGGAAGTTGCCCGTCAGGAACAGGCGCACGCCCGACGACTCCAGGTGCGAAGCCTGAAAGAAGACCGGGCACGGGTCGGCGATCGTGCAGGTCATGCCGAACGACTGGATGTCCTGCTCGGTGCACAGGAAGGGAACTCGGATCGGCTTGCCGAGGTTCTGAAGCACCGGGCGCGCGACGGGCGCAGGCGCGTCGGGGGGCGGGGCGGTTTCCTGCGGAGTCTGCGTAAGCAGAATCGCCGCGAGGAGTTCGGCGCCCATCACGATGTATTATCATGCATCGCATGCTTCGACGACCAACGCTCGCCGCGCTCGCCCTTCTGACCGCGTGCGCGCCGGCGCCTACCACCCAATCTCCGCCTGCCTCCGCGAGTTCTCCGGCGATGCCCGGCATGACCCCCAACGTCCTGTTCGCCGACTACGACGTCGTCGACCTGACGGTCCTCGTCAGCGAGACGCTGCCCGGCCACTGGGGATCGAATCCGCCGATGCAGCGCTGGACCTACAACTGGTTCGCCCCTCAGAAAAACTCCTACGGCACCACCTACATTCCAAGTGAAGGCCCCTACTACGGCCAGCGCTATGTCATCGACGAGCACACCGGCACGCAGTCGGACTTCCCCGCGCACTTCGTCCCTCCGCCCGCCAGCGGCCTTCCGCACGCCGGGCCGATGGGCGCGGTCACCGGCGACAAGTACCCGCTCGACCGCATGATGGGACCCGCGATCGTCATCGACGCCACCGCCATCCGCGACAAGGCCGAGAACGGCAAGAGCGCCGCCATCACACTCGACATGGTGAAGGACTGGGAGAAGCAGAACGGCGGCATCAAGCCCGGCGAGGTGGTGCTCTTTCGCAGCGGCTACAGCGACGCCTACTACAAGCCGCTGCCCGAGGGCCTGCGCATGACCTACGAGCCCGTGGTCGCCAAAACGAAACCGGGCTGGCCCGCGCCGACGCCGGAGGCGATGGAGTACCTGCGCACAAAGGGAGTCTGGCACCTCGGCACCGACGGCCCGAGCATGGGGCCAAGCGAGGGCGGACAGGCCGTGCACCTCGCCGGACTGAAGCACGGCATGAGCTGGGAGGAGATGCTCATCGGACTCGACCGGCTGCCCGCGCGCGGCGCCTTCTACATCGCGCTGGGGATCAAGGTGGTCGATCAGAGCGGCAGCCCCACGCGCGCCATCGCGTTTGTGCCAAGAAAGAAGTCATGAGGACGGCGCCTATATCCCGGCGGCAGTGGCTGGCCCTCGCCGCGGCAGCGCGGGCCGCGTACGCGCAATCGGAGAAGCCGCTCGTGTTTCCCGGCAAGCGGCCAATGCTCGTGCACAACGATTTCCCGGAGGACCTCGAGACGCCGGTCGAATACTTTACGTCGTGGATCACGCCAGTCGATTCGTTCTTCGTCCGCCAGCACCTGCCGCGCCCGAAGATCGACCGCGCCGCGTTCCGCATCGAAGTGGCGGGCAGCGTGGACCGCCCGCAGCGGCTCTCGATCGACGACCTCCGCAAGCTCCCGCAACACACCGTCGCCGCTACGCTGGAGTGCGCGGGCAACGGACGCGCGTACTTCCGCCCGCGCATTCCCGGCATGCAGTGGACCAAGGGCGCGATCGGCAACGCCGAGTGGCGCGGGCCGCGGCTGCGCGACATTCTCACGCAGGCGGGCGCGGCGGCGCCTGCCTCGTGGGTCACCTTCGACGGGGCCGACGTCGGCGTCGCCAAGACGCCCGACTTCATCCGGTCGATTCCGTCGCGTAAGGCGTACCACGAAGCCACCATCGTCGCGCTCGATATGAACGGCGCGCCGCTCACGGATCTGCACGGCGCGCCTGCGCGTCTGATCGTGCCGGGATGGGACGGCGCGAGCTGGGTGAAGTGGCTCGCGAAGATCGAAGTCGCCGGCAAACCCGACGGCGGCTTCTACATGAACCCCGCCTATCGTATGCCGAAGCATCCCGTCGAGCCGGGCGCGGCGGCGCGACCCGAAGATCTCGAAATCCTCGAAGGCATGGCGGTGAAGTCATTCTTCGTCGCGCCGGGCGTAGGCGCGAAACTCGCCATGGGCGTGACTCCTTTGAGCGGCGTCGCCTGGGCGGGTGAGAATCGCGTCGTGCGCGTCGAGGTGTCGGCCGACGGCGGGATGTCGTGGCGCGCGGCCTCGCTCGGCAAGGAGGACCGCGCGTTCGCGTGGCGGCTATGGAGTTACGACTGGCGGCCCACGCGGCCGGGTCATCATGTCCTCTGCTGCCGCGCAACGGATTCGGCGGGGCGCACGCAGCCGATCGAGGCCGACTGGAACCCGTCGGGCTACCTGTGGAACTCGATCGAGCGCGTCGGGGTGGTGGTCGCATGATAACGATGGCGTTGGTTGCCGCGATGCTTGCCGCCGACCCGGCCGTCATCGCGCGCGGGCGCGCCGAGGAACAGCGGTCGTGCCTGCCGTGCCACGGCCTGCGGATCGTGCACATCCAGCGGCTGTCGCGCGCCACCTGGGAGCGCGAGCTGGATAAGATGATCCGCTGGGGCGCCGTCATCAAGGAGCGCGAGGCGCTGCTCGAATACCTGGTCGGGAATTTCGGCGACGACAAACCCGCCGCGCCGATGGTGCGCTCGGCCGATGGACGGAAGTAGCGCGGCGCTGGTTCTGATCGCCGGCGCGCTGGCGCTGGCGGCGGCGGCCGCACTCTACGCCCGCCGCGCGACCCTGCACTCGGCCGCGCTCGAACGCCAGGTTGACGATCTGCGCGCGCAGATCGCCGCGAGCCGTCAGGAAGATGCGCAGCGCGCCGCCGAGGCTGCCGCGCACCTGGAATCCCGCGTCGAGGGACACGTCGCCGAGGCCGTCGCCGAATCGCGCGCCACCGCCGCAAGTGTGCACGCGACGCTCGGTGCGCACCTCGATGCGATTCAGAAGCGCCACGCGGAGGACTCCGACCGCCTGCGCGTCATCGGCGACGCGGCGGAAATCGTCACGCGCAGGCCGCTCCAGTCGTTCCCCGCCGACGCCGGGCGCCTGGAGTCGATCGGCGAAGACGAAGTCCTCGCGATCGCGCGATCGCTCGCCGCACTCCGTCCCCTGGCGCCTTATCCCAAGTGGCGATTTGACGCCGACTGGTCCAACCCCGACCTGGCCTTCCAGCTTCGCCGCCGCGTCTGGGAGTACTTCCACGACCGCCGGCGCGAGGCGCCGCTCGAAGCCGGCTGGCACGGCGGAACGCGCCTGGAGTTGTATCTCGGCAACGACGTCAGCCGGCAAATCTACATCGCCGGCTGCTTCGACCCCAACGAGTTCGCGTTCCTCGACCGGATGCTGCGGCCCGGCATGACGTTCCTCGACATCGGCGCCAACGAAGGCGTGTACTCTGTGTTCGCCGCCCGGCGTGTGGGCGCCGCCGGCGCGGTGTGGTCGTTCGAGCCGAGCCGCCGCGAGATCGACCGGCTGAAGCGCAACCTCGCGATCAACGGGCTCGCCGCCCGCGTGTTTCCGATCGCGCTGGCGGAGAGCGCGGGCGAGGCCGAGCTAACGGTCGCCGGCTACGGGCACGAGGGGCAGAACACCATCGGCGGCATGGCCTATGAGGACACGGAGGTCGCGAGCCGCGAGAGAGTCGAAATAGCGCGGCTCGACGATATTGTCGAGCGCGAGGCGCCGGCGCGCATCGACGCGATGAAGCTGGACGTGGAGGGCGCGGAGTTGCGCGTGCTGCGTGGCGCGGAGGCGGCGCTCGGGCGCTATCGGCCGATCGTGCTGTTCGAGGCGCTGGAGGCTGCGCTGCGATTGCAGGGCACAAGCCGCCGCGAACTCTGCGATTGGCTCGAGTCGCGCGGCTACGCCCTGCACCTGTTCGACCCGTACTCGGGGCTGCCCACCCCGGCGCCGCCGGGTGTGTACGGCGACAACATGATCGCCGTACCGCGCGAGTCGGAACTGCCGGAGGCGGTGTATCGGCCCTGGCCGTCCTCCGGCGGCGAACCATCCCGCGTGTGATAAAAAGAAGGCCATGCCCGACACATCCATCTCCAGGCGATCCCTGCTCGCGACCGGCGCCGCCGTCCAGGCGGTCGCGGGCGGCGCACTCGCGCAGGTCGCACCGCGGCCCGCCGGCGCCGCCCTGCGCATCGTGACGATGTACAGCTTCGAGCCGCACGAGGCCGAGCAGATCGCCTCGGCCGCGCCGGGCACCAAGGTCGAGATCGTCCACTCGAAAACGCGTGAGGAGTTCCGGCAGAATCTGCGCGACGCCGAAGTCGTCTACGGCGACGTGCGCGGCGCCGACCTCGATTTCGCGCCCCGGCTCAAGTGGGTGCAGGCCGGCGGCGCCGGCGTCGAGAACATGGACGCGGCCTTCCGCCGCAGCCCGGTAGTGATGACAAATTACGCGCGCACCTTCGCGCACGGCATCTCGGAGACGGGCATGGGACTGCTGCTGTGCCTCACGCGCGGCATCGCGAAGTACTACATGCCGCAGTTCTACCGGAACCGCACCATGAAACCCGTCGGCACGGTGAAGTCGGAGCATCATGTCGAACTCGTGGGGCGAACGATGGGCATCGTCGGACTCGGCGGCATCGGCTCGATGCTCGCGCGCCGGGCCTATTACGGCTTCGACATGCGCATCGTCGCCACCGATGCCAAACCCATCCCGAAACCCGATTCCGTCGCCGAATTGCACGATCCCGGCTGGTTCCCGAAGATGGTTCCGCAAGTCGACGTGCTTGTAGCCGCGGCGCCGCACACGCCGCAGACCGAGCGCATGTTCAACGAGAAGGTCTTCCGCGCCATGAAACCCACGGCCTACTTCCTGGCGCTCTCGCGCGGCATGCTCTTCGACGACATGGCGCTGGTCAAGGCGCTCAAGGAAGGCTGGATCGCCGGCGCCGGCCTCGACGTAATGCCGCAGGAGCCGCCGCCGTCGACACATCCCATCTTCGACTGCCCGAATGTCGTCATGAGCGCGCACACCTCGGGATGGAGCCCCGATCGCCAGGTGCGGCTGATCGACCTGTTCGCCGACAACGTCCGCCGCTACGCCGGCGGCCTGCCGCTCATCAACGTGGTCGACAAGGAGAAAGGATACTGATGCGTCCCTTCCTTGTCCTTGCAGCCGCGGCCGCCTGTTTCGCCCAGACGCGCGCGCCCGGCAATGAGACCATACGCCGCAACGCTCTCAAGGCCGACCTTTACTTCCTCGCCTCCGACGCCATGCGGGGCCGGCTCACGGCGACGCCCGAGTACAACATCGCCGGGAAGTACATCGAGTCGCGGTTCCAGCGCGCCGGGCTGAAGCCGGCCGGCCGCGGCGAAAGCTTCCTGCACTCGTTCTCGCTGACCACGACGCGACTGAGCGGCGAGAATCGACTGGAGATCGCGCAGGGCGAGAACCTCACGATGGATGCGAAGCTGCTCCAGGACTTCTATCCGAACGCCTACAGCGGCTCCGGCCGCGCACGCGGCGAGATGGTGTTCGCCGGATACGGCATTGTCGCGCCCGCGCTCGGCTGGGACGACTATCGTGGCGCCAACGTGAAGGGCAAGATCGTCTTGCTGCTGACGGGCGAGCCCGGCGCCAACGATCCGAAGAGCCCCTTCGACGGGCTGGTCACGTCGGAGCACTCGACCATTTGGCGTAAGATTCTCTGGGCGCAGGACCGCGGCGCGGCCGGAGTGATCTTCGTCGGGGGCGGTCCGCAGCGCGGCGGCGCGAGGCCCCAGGCGTTCGCCAACACAGCACGCGCGGCGTGGCCCGAGCGGCCTCCGCGCATCCCGCGATTTCTGCTGTCGGCCTGGGTCGACCGCGTTCGCATCCCGGTCGGACAGGTATCGCCGGCCGTGGCGCGCACGATTCTCGGGCGGGAGATCGCCGAAGCGTCCAAAGCCGCCGATCGCGCGGGTGGCATCGCGGTCGAGGCGCTCGGAAGCGCCGTCGCCGACCTGCGCACCAGCGTCCAGCGCGACCCGGTCGACGATCGCAACGTGGTCGCGGTGATCGAGGGTTCGGATACGAAGCTGAAGGATGAGGCGGTGCTGGTCTCGGCGCACTACGACCACGACGGCGCCGACGGCGACCGCATCCTCAACGGAGCCGACGACGATGGCTCGGGCACCGTGGCGCTAATGGCCATCGCCGACGCCTACGCGGCGGCCGCCGCCGAGGGGAAGCGTCCCCGGCGCAGCGTGATCTTCGCGGCGTGGGCGTCGGAGGAGCGCGGTCTGCTCGGCGCGTGGGCGTGGACGGAGAGCCCGCCCTGGCCGCTCGACAGGACAGTCGCCGCGCTTAACATGGACATGATCGGCCGCAACGAAGAGGTGCCCGAAGGCGGCGGCCCGCGCTTCAATGGATTGCACGTGCAGACGGCGGCGTCCAATGCCAACGCCGTGAACATCATGGGCTACAGCTTCAGCGCCGACCTGGCGTCGGCGGTGGCGCAGGCCAACAAGGAGATCGACTTGCAGCTTCGGCTGCGTTACGACAACAACCGCTCGCAGCTGCTGCGCCGCAGCGATCAGTGGCCGTTCCTCCAGCGCGGCGTGCCGTCCCTGTTCTTCCACACCGGACTGCATCCGGACTATCACACGGTGAACGACCGGCCCGAGCGCATCGAGTATCCGAAGATGGAGCGCATCGCGCGGCTGGTGCACCAGACCAGCTGGGATCTCGCGAACCAGGACGCTCGGCCGAAGATGACTGTGCCGCGCGTCATTCCGCCTCCCGAGTAACGGTCGAGGGCGGCCGTCTCAGCCGCGTGCTTCGTCCGCCGCCAGATGGGCCTTGACAATCCCACCGCTAACTATTAAATTCTTAATAGTTCCATGCCGCGACAGACTTCGCCGACCCTCACCGAGGCCGAACTGCGACTGATGGACGTCCTCTGGAGCCGCGGGCCATCCACGGTGGGAGAGGTCGTCGACGCGCTGCCGGCCGATCTCGATCTCGCCTATTCCAGCGTCCTGACGACGCTGCGGATTCTCGAGGAGAAGGGATACCTGGAGCATTCCAAGGAAGGGCGGGCGTTCGTCTATCGTCCCGTGGTCGACCGCCAGGAGGTGCGCCGTCATGCGCTGCGCTACGTGCTCAGCCGCTTCTTCGGAAACCGGCGCGAGGAACTGGTGCTGAGCATCCTGAACGACGAGAATGTCTCCGGCGCGGAACTGCGGCGTCTGCGTCGGCTGATCGAGGAGGACGAGCGATGACGGCGGAATGGATGGTATCGGCGGCGGTGGCCGCGATCGTCAACTCGATGGCGGCGGCGTTGTGCCTGGCGATGGCGACGTCGGCGGTCCTTCGACTGCTGCCGCGCGTGAACGCCTCGACGCGCTACGCGGCCTGGTGGCTCTGCCTGATCGTCGTGACCGCGCTGCCGTTCGTGCGGCGCGCCGAGATGGTGCGTCGCCCTCCCTCCGCCGAAGTCCCGCGAATCCGCCTGGTCAGCGCCACGACCGGCGATCGCGAGCCGCGCTGGAGCCCGGCGCCCCCGATGGTGGCCCGGCAGAGCATCTCACCGTCCTCCGACGGCTTGGCGCAGGTCGCAGCCGCCGTGTGGATGATCGGCGCCCTGGTTTGCCTGACCCGCCTCGTCCGCTCCTACCGCTGGATCCGAGCGCGACGCGCCGCGAGCGCGCCCGGCGAGGCGTCGCGGCTGGCGGCGTGCCTGGTCCGATGTCCGACGCGGCGCCGCATCGAGCTTCGCATGAGCGGCGAGATTCGTACGCCTATCGCCACCGGCTTTCTGCGCCCGGCGATCCTGCTGCCATCCAGCCTGACCGCGCACCTCGACGAAGAGGAGATGAACGGCATCGTCACCCACGAGCTGGCCCACCTCGCCCGGCGCGACGACTGGGTGCAGCTCGCCGAGCGTCTTCTCGGAGCGCTGCTCTGGTTCCATCCCGCCGTTCGCTGGGCGCTCAGCGCCATCCGCCTCGAGCGCGAGCACTGCTGCGACGACCGCGTGGTGATGGGCGGAGCCCGGGCGCGGACCTACGCCGCCAGTCTGGTCAAGCTGGCGGAATGGCGGCGCGGGGCGCACGGCCTCGCACTCGCCGCCGCCGGCGGCAGCGGGCGGAGCGACATGTACCGGCGCGTCGAAGCGCTGTTGCGCCGCAAAGGCGATGCCAGCGCCGACGTTTCCGCCGTGCGTTTGACACTGGCCGGTGTTGTGATGGCGTTGGTGACCGCCGCCACGGCGCCCCTCACGGGGTTCCTCGTTCTGGCGCCGCCACCGATGGCCGCCCAGCCCGCTCCGACTCCACCGGCGCCGCCGGCCGCTGCGCCGAAGGCCTCATCCGCTCCCCAGTCCGCGCCCAAGCCGTCGCGCCCGCCTTCGCCCGCCGCGGAAGCCCCTCGGGCGCCGACGCCCCCCGCGCCCGCGTCCCGTCCCACGGGGCTTCTGGGCGCGCTTAAGGCGTCCGGATACGGCGACCTCTCGGTCGAGGAGATCATCGAGATCAAGAACGCGGGCGTCTCGGCCGACTACCTGCTCGACCTCCGCGACGCCGGAGTCGGCCGGATGACAGCGCGCGAACTGGTCAGCCTGAAGCAGTACGGCGTCGGCGCCGCGTACGTGAAAGAGGTGTTCGCCGCCGGTGGTTTCGCCATCCGCGACGTGGTGGAATTCCGCGCCCACGGAGTGCCCGCGTCGCTGGTGTCGGCCATTCAGAGACTGAAGTTCGGCCCTTACACGGCGCGGCAGATCATCGAGTTCAGCAATAACGGCGTGCGCGCCGAGTTCTTCCAGATGCTGCGCGATAACGGCGTGCAGCAGATCGAGCCGCGCGACGTGGTGGAGGCGCGCGTCCACGGGCTCAGCGACTCGAGCCTGCGCGAGGCGCGCCGTTACGGTCCGAATCTGACGTTTCAGCAGATCATCAAGCTGAAGCGTGCGGGCGTGATTTAGGAGACCTGACATGAAACCAGCCGAGATCGTCCTCATCATGGGCTCGGTGCTGCTGTTCTTCTTTCTCCAGGCGCAAACGGCCCCGGACTCGAGCGACTGGGCGCTGCGCCGCTCGGGCGCCGACGGCAAGGTTCACCTGACATTGGAGATGAGGAAGCGCACCGAGAACGGCCGCAACCACTGGAAGCAAAGCAACGACGTCCCCTGGGCGTCGATCCGCGGCCTGACGGCGGAACAGCTCGATCGCGGCGGACCGGTGAAGTTCGATGTGGTCCGCGACCCGGGATCGTTCCAATGCGAAGGCGAGGCGCGCGGCGGCCGGGCCTCGGGCCTGTTCCGATTCCAGCCGTCGCGGTTTTTCGTCGAGGGCCTCACCAAGCTCGGCTACGAGGCGCCTTCCGACGACCAAACCCTCTCGATGGCGCTCATGGACATGACGCTGGAGTTCGCCCGGCGCGCCACGGAGGCGAACCTGCGCGCGACGACCCGGGACCTGATCGACATGCGCATCCACGGCATCGACGGGCGCTACATCGACGAGACCCGGGCCTCCGGCATGAAGGGCCTGACCGCGCGGAATCTGATCGACTTCCGCATCCACGGCGTGACGGCTCCGTTCCTGCGCGATCTGTCGTCGGCGGGCTTCGTCTACGAGCCGCGCGAGATCGTCGAGCTCCGCATTCACGGCGTCAGCGGCGAGTTCCTGGGCGAATTGAAGAACGCCGGCTACGGAGACATCTCGGCGCGCGACGTGCGGGAGCTCCGCATTCACGGCGTTTCGGGCGACTACCTGCGGGAGATAAAGCGCGCCGGCGTCGCTCCGCCCCCGCGCGAACTGGTGCAGATGAAGATTCACGGCGTTCAGCCGGAGTTTCTCGGCGATCTCAAGGAAGCCGGCTACGGCGGCATTTCGACCAGCGAGACTACGCAGCTTCGCCAGCACGGCGTCGCGGGCTCTTTCATCCGAGCCGCGAAGGAGATGGGCTACGCGTTTACGCCCCGCGAGCTGGTCCAGCTTCGCAACCACGGCGTCGACGCGGCGTACTTGCGGAAGCTGAAGGACGCCGGGTTCGAGAATCTGGCGGCCGACAAGATCGTGAAGCTGCGGATCCACGGCGTGGACTGAGCTGCGGCGCGTTTCCCGCGCGCCCCGCTACTTCTTAGCGGCCGTCCAGGTGGCGTCGCCGAGCTGATCGTACTTGGCGCCGCCCTTCATCTTGGTCGCGCTCTCGATGGTCCCCGAATAGGCGACCTTCATGGTCTGCCCGCCCGACGATATCTCGAAGGCGAACTCAATCTTGTCGCCCTTCACTGTGCCCCTGAGCTTCGCTTCGCCGAGCTGCCCCTGGTAGGTTCCGGCGAGTTCCTCGCCCTTCTGATCGAACACGAAGGTGGGCTCGCCCGAGCCGGCCTGCGTGTTCACCTGAAACTGCCAGGTCCCAGTGACGTCGGCCGCCGACGCGGCCCACACCGTCAGCAAAAGCAGAAACAAACTTCGTCTCGCCATGGCTGGAAGATAGCACGATCATCCGAGCTTCCACCATAGGGCCAGCTGGGCCAGGAGCCAGGCGGCCAGCGCCTGGTACTCGCGATTCCTCAGGTACAGCCGCCAGGACGCCTTGGCCTCGTGCGCCTCGCGAGGCCATCGTGGACGAAGCATCGGCACGCGCCCGGCGTAGGCGGCGTACCCGGGAAAGAGCTTGCCCAAGTGCTGCTCCTCCTGCTCGATCGCCGGAAGGTACACCATCACGAACGTCACGGCGAAGAGCGCCGCGATGCGCGGTTCGCGAGAGGCGATCGCCAGTCCCGCCGCCGCCGCCAGCGAGCCGAGGTAAAGGGGATTCCGCACCCAGGCGTACGGTCCCGCCTCGGCCAGCCGCTCGTTTTTCGCCAGATGGGCGGCCGCCCAGGCGCGCACCGCAAGTCCGGCCGCCGAGACTGCCGCTCCGGCGATGATCGACCACGTGGCCGGCCGCGCCATCCATACGAGCGCGGCGGCGAGCAGCAGTCCCGCCGGGACGCGCAGCCTCTGCACGACGTCGGCGTAGGACTTAGGAAACCAGTGGCGCGTCATTGATGGAATGGGCGATGGAATGGGCGACGGAATGGGCCGTGTCGCCAAGCCGCGCCTTCAACGCCTCCAGCACGGTCGCCGGCGCGACCTCCCGCATGGATGCGTCCGGCTCGTCGCCGCGGCGGTAGCTGGTGATGGCGCGCTCGCTGCGCAGCACCGCGATCGTGCCGCCGTAGGGGCCGTTGCGCGCCGGATCGGTCGGCCCGAAGATCGCCGCGCCCGGCTTGCCCAGCGCCGCGGCCAGGTGGATCGGCCCGCTGTCGACGCCGACCACCGCGGCCGCGCGCCGCGTTGCGTGGATCAGCCCGTCGATATCCGACGCCCAGTAGTCGGGGCCGAGGCGGTAGTGCTCGCCGGGCGGCCCCGCGATCACCAGGTCGAGATTCAGCTCGCGGCGCATCGAGCGCGCCAGCGCGTGGTAATTCTCCAGCGGCCACTCCTTCGACGCCCAACCCGCCAGTGGTGACGCCAGCACGAACGGTCCCTCCGGCAGGCCGCCCGGGTCTCGTCCGGGCGGCAGCGGGAAGCTGCGCAACAGGCTGGTTGCGCCGGCTGCGGCCGCCAGCTCGAGGTTGCGGTCGACGACGTGTTCGGCGCGAGCCTCGGTGTAGTTCGAATACGAGAGGCCGGCGACGCGTTCCCGCAACTGCGAAGGATGGAATCCGAGGATGCGATCAGGCCGCGCCAGCGTCGCCGCCAGCGCCGACTTCATCAGTCCCTGGAAGTCGATCGCCATCTCGAAGCGTTCGGCGCGGAGCGCGCGTGCGACCCGCCGGATCGAGGAGACGTCGCGGCGATTCAACCGGATCGCGTCGTCGACGAACGGGTTTCCCGCCAGGAGCGGCGACCAGCGCGATTCGATCAGCCACGTCAGGCGCGCCCCGGGCAGGCTGTGCTTGAGGCTCGCCGCCGCCGGAAGCGTATGGATCACATCGCCCATGGCGCCCATGCGCACGATCAGAATGCGGCGCTCTCCGGTCATCGCTTCTCGTGCGCGAGCCGCGTGACGGCGGCGCGGTCGCGGTCGTCGTCGTCTTCCAGGCGCAGAAGCGCGGTCGCGGGCACGCGCGCCAGGATTTCCGGCGTGGCGACGCCGACGCCGTCGACCGATTCCAGCGCGGCCACCAGCTCGGCGCGGGCGCGCGCGTCCAGTACCGGGTCGGCCGGGTCCGTGATGAGGACGATCAGGGGCCGTACACCGTCGCGCGCCGCGGCCAGCCGGCGCGCGTGCGAGGCCAGCAGCGGGTCGAAGTGTCCGGTGGCTACGCGCGCGCCGCCGGGACCGGCCGCGAGCCGCGCGAGCGCATCTGCGGTGAGAATCTTGCTCCGTGTGTCCAAGAAACCTATTTCAACAGGTCGAGCGCGGTTTCCGCCACCCGCGCGGCGGCGACGCGCGTCATGCAGCGGTGGTCGATGGGGCATTCGCGCAACATGCACGGGCTGCACTCGACGCACTCGCGCACCACCCGCGCCAAGGGTCCGGTGGGGCCTGTGGCCCGGTCGCGCGTCGCGCCGAAGACCGCGACGGTCGGCGTACCGGCCGCCGAGGCGATGTGCATGGCGCCGGAATCGTTGGTGACGAAAACCAGACATGCCGAGGCCATCTCGATGAATTGGGAGAGCCGCGTCGAGCCGGCGAAGCTCATCGCGCGGCAGCCGGCGTCGGCCAGATGCGCGGCGACCGCGTCGCACACGGCAAGCTCGTCGCGTGTGCCGAACACAGCGACGGCCGCCTCCCGCGTGCGCGCCACGAGCAGGGCGGCCTCCGCGAAGCGCTCGGGCAGCCAGCGCTTGGCCCCGCCGTAGGCGGCGCCGGGACTCACGCCGATCACGCGATCGCCGAGGCCCTCGCGCGCGAAACGCTCCCGGCCGGACGCGGCGGCCTCTTCCCTGCCCTCCAGGCGAATGACGACGTCCTCGGGAAGGCGCTCGATCCATCCCGCGCGGCGCAGCAGCTCGAGATAGTAGAAGCTCTCGTGCGCCGGGATCTCGCCGGGACGCGGCGTCCTGGCACGCTCGGTGAGCAGCCAGCCGCGGGCGTCGCGATCGTAGCCGATGCGGCGGGGAATGCGCGCCAGCCGCGCCACCAGCGCCGCTTCGAAGGCGTTTTGCAGCAACAGCGCGCAGTCGAAGCGCTCCCGTTCGAGCGCGCGGGCGGCCGCCAGCTTTTCGGCGGCGCCCTGCGCCGGATACGGGATCACGCGGTCGGCGAACGTCTCGCGCGCGTACAGATCGGCCACCCACGGCCGCGCCAGCACCGCGATGTGCGCCTCCGGATAGCGCGCGCGCGCAACGCGCAGGGCCGGCAGCGACATCACCGCGTCGCCGACCCAGTTGGTGGCCCTGATCAGGATTCTCACCGGATAGAATGACCATGATGACAGAGCGCCAGCAACGCCTGCTCGACGAAGCGGGCTACGTCCTGCTCGAAGCCTTCATGCCGCGCGACGTTCTCGAAGGGCTTCGCACCCGCGTCGACCAGCTCTGGGAGAGCGAGGGCGAGGCGGCCGGCTCGGAGTTCAAGCAGGAACCGCAGACGCGGCGGCTTGCGAACCTGGTGGACAAGGGCGCGATCTTCGAGCGCATCGTCGCCATGCCCGAGGTGCTGGAGCTGGTCGCTCACGTGCTGGGACCGGAGCTGAAGCTGAGCAGTCTGAATGCGCGCTCCGCGAATCCGCGATCGGACTGGGTGCAGCCGCTGCACGCCGACGCCGGAGCGCTCGCCGACGAGCGCGGCTACTGGGTCTGCAACACGGTGTGGATGCTCGATGACTTCACGGCATCGAACGGCGCCTTGCGGGTTGTGCCGGGGTCGCACCGCTGGGGGCGGCTGCCGCAATCGGCGCTGGCGGACCCCATGGCGCCGCATCCCGATGAAGTGCTGGTGCTGGCATCCGCGGGCAGCGTGGTCGTACAGAACGCGCATCTGTGGCACGGCGGGACGGCCAATCGCACGGATCGTCCGCGTCGTGCGGTGCATGGCTTCTACACCCGCCGCGACAAGCCGCAGCAGCAGTATCAGAAACGCCTGCTGCGGGCGGAGACGCAGGCTCGGCTGTCGCCGGAATTGCGGCGCTTACTGGCCCTGGACGACCCGGTGAATGACGCGCTCTGTGAGTCGTGCACCGGGATGAGCGGGTTTATGAAGTAAGCTCCGCCGCCGAGTTGAATTCAACGAGTATCCGGGAGACGCCTTGATGTCAGAATCCTCTGCCTGCATAGCGTGATATCATGCAGGCATGAAGGTGCAGGCGCCATCGGTCCAGTACACGGTCCGTGGAATCCCGCGCCATGTCGATGCGGCCCTGCGTAAGAAAGCCGCAGCCCGCAGACAGAGCCTGAACCAGGTGGTGGTCGACGAGCTGACGCGCGCCGCCGTCGGACGGATTCGCAAGGCCGACTTTTCGGACCTGGTCGGAGAGTGGACCGACGATCCCGGTTTCGACGAGATTGTCGCGTCACAGCGGCGGATCGATCCGAAGAAATGGAAGTGAGGGTCGCGCTCGACACCAACCGGCTGACCGACTTGCTCCGCGGCGACGCGGCCCTCGCCGACTGGCTCGGCGCTTGTGACGAGGTCTGGATACCGCTGGCCGTCCTCGGCGAGATCAAAGCCGGTTTCCTGGGAGGCAGGCAGTCCCCTCGAAACGAAGCGTTGCTCGGCCGGCTGCTGGCGAAACCCACGGTCGGGATTCTGCTGCCCACCCGCGAGACGGCCGAACATTACGCACGCCTGTTCGTTCAGCTCAAGCGCTCCGGATCACCTGTCCCGGATAATGACCTGTGGATCGCCGCGCAGGTCCTGGAACACGACTTGATGCTGGTAACGCGAGATCGGCACTTCGATCGGATACCGCAGTTATTGCGCGTATAGCTCGCGTTCAGTACGCTCCCGTCGTCGTAAACGGAAGGCCGACAAAACATCCCACCTCCACGCCGCAGCCCCGCCGCGCGTCTAACATCCTAGGAGCGGACTCTCGCGCCACGCCTTTGACCGCCTAGCATGAGCCTTATCAGACACTTACGGAGAATCGTCGAGGACCCGCCCCCGGAGTTCGCCTTCGAGCTCTCCTCGGCCGGCCTCGCCTGGGCGCGCATCAACAAAACCACCGAGACCGGGTTCCACCCCCTCCCTCCCGACGTGCTGACCCCCTCGCCCGTCCGCGACAACGTCCTCAAGCCCGATGACCTCCAGCAGGCCGTCCGGACGCTCGCGCCACCCAACGGCAAGGCGCGGCGCAGCCGCCCGGCCGCGATCATCCTGCCCGACTATTCCGCCCGCGTCGCCGTGCTCGACTTCGACGCCTTCCCCGCCGAGCGCGCCGAGCAGCTCTCGCTCGTCCGCTTCCGCATGAAGAAGACCGTGCCCTTTGACGTCGACTCGGCCACCGTCAGCTTTCAGACGCAGCCCGGCGCCGGCAAGCGCGTCGAAGTCGTCGCCGCCGTGGTTGCGCTCGAAATCCTGGCGCGATACGAAGCTCCGTTCCGCATGGCCGGCTTCCACCCCGGCGTCGTGACCACTTCGATGCTCGCCACGCTCGCGCTGCTCCCCGCCTCCGGCCTCGAAGTCGCGGTCAAGCTGGGCGACCGCGTGCTTACCGTCGCCGTGACCGAAGGTCACAGGCTGAAGCTGCTGCGCTGCGTCGAACTCGATTCGCTCGACGCCGAAGAAATCCTCGGCGTCCTGTTCCCCACTTTCGCCTACGCCGAGGACCAGATGGGCGCCCGTCCCGGCCGCCTGCTGATGGCCGGCTTTGGAGCGAGCGGTGAAACTCTGCGGGCCGAGTGCGAGGCGGCGCTGGAAGTCCCGGCCGAGCCGATGCGATCGCGCTTCGGCGCCCCATCGGCGGGAAGCGTCGGATTGTTCGGGTACCTGGAGGGGGCCGAGGGCTGATGCGCGGTTACGGGGCGATCAACCTGGCGAGCGAGCCGTTCCGGCGCGACCGACCCGCGCTCGTCGCGGGAGTCGCGTTCCTGGTGGCGCTCACGGCGCTGCTCAGCTTTCAAATTCACCTGATATTCGCCGACCGGGACGCGCTGGCCGAGTCGCGGGCGGCGGTGGAGTCGGTCGACCGGCAGGTCATGGCGCTGACGGCGGAACAGTCGCGCCTGGAAGGGCAGTTGCGCCGCAGCGAGAACGCCGTGGTGCTCGATCGCAGCCTGTTCCTCAATTCCCTGCTGGTGCGCAAGGGCGTCAGTTGGACGATGATCTTCTCGGATCTGGAGAAGGTGATCCCGCACAACGTACGGCTGATGGCGATCCGCCCGCACCTGGACCCCGACAACCGCATTCAACTGGAGATGACCGTCGGGGCGCAGTCGCCCGAGCCGGTGATCGAGATGCTGATCAAGCTGGAGGGGTCGGCGCGGTTCGGCCCGCCGTCGCTCGGGAACTCGCTGCCGCCGACGCAATCCGAGCCGCTGCATCGCTTCCGGATTCACGTGAACTATGCCCAGGAACTTTAGGCTGCCTTCTCTCCGCGACCGCCGGGCGATGTTGCGCGTCGCGGTGTACACGCTTCTCGCCGCCAACGTGGCCGCCGCGGTAATCATGCTGAAGCCCTGGGGCGGAACGGCCGAGGACCTGGAGCAGCAGCTCCTCATGCAGCGGCAGCAGGTGAAGCAGCGTCAGGCGGCCATCGAGCGGCTGCGGCTTCTGGCCGCGAAGTCCGACAAGGCGCGCGCCGAGGGCGACCGCTTCCTGGCGGCGTATTTCCTCGACCGCCGCACGGCCTCGTCGGCGATCCTCACCGAGCTCGGCAATGCCGGCAAGAAGGCCGGACTGCGGCCGCGCGACCACGCCTACACCTTCGAGCCGGTCGAGGGCAGCGAGGATCTCACAACCATGACGATCTCGGCGAACTATGAAGGCAGCTTCGCCGCGCTCATGCAGTTCGTCAACATCATCGACCGCATGAACCGCTTCCTGATCATCGAGGACATGCAGGCCACTCCGACTCAGCAGCCCGGAACGCTTTCGATCCGCCTTCAGATCGACGCTTTCGTGCGGGAAGGAGACGGGCGGTCGTGAAGCTGGGCGCCGAGCCGAAGAAAGTCGCGATCCTGGGCGGACTGCTGGCGGTCGCCGGCTACCTTTTCTATTCGAACCTGTCGGGCGACGGGCCGGAGGCGCCCTCGACGGCCGCGCCTTCCGCGTCGAAACAGTCGGCCACCGCACTGATCACGCCGCCGCCGGTCGCGTCGATCGCCGGACCACCGCCCGCGGCGGCCCCCAACATCCGCCGCGAAGGCCGCGTCAAGGGCTCGCAGGGATCGTTCCGCGCGTCGATGAAGCGTCGCCCCGAGGACCGGCCCGATCCCATGAAGATCGACCCGACCATCCGATGGGATCTGCTGGCGCGATTGCAAAAAGTCCAGATCGAGGGCGGCGACCGGAGCCTGTTCGAGTTCTCCCAGCCGCCGCCGCCGAAACCCGATCCGATCATCAAGCCCGTCGCCCGGCTGATCACGGTGGAGCCGCCGCCGAAGCCCCAGCCGCCGGCCCCGAAAATCGAGCCGCCGAAGGCGCCGCCCCCGCCGATTCCCCTGAAATTCTACGGTTATTCGGCGAATCCGGCCGGAGGCCCCCGGCGGGCGTTCTTTCTGCTGACCGATGAGATTTTCATGGCCTCCGAGGGGGAGCTGGTGCAGAATCGCTACAAGGTCGTGCGCATCGGAGTAAACTCGGTAGTAGTGGAGGACACGCAGCACAAGCATCAGCAGACGCTGGTGCTGGAGGAGCCGCAGGCATCGGCATGAGGCGCCGCAGACAATCCGAATCCGGGTTCGCGATGCTGCTGGTTTTCGTTCTGGCGGCCTCGGTCTCGATCCTGCTCTATCGCGAGCTGCCGCGCGTCGTCTTCGAGTCGCAGCGCGTGAAGGAAGACATGCTCATCGAGCGCGGCGAACAGTATAAGCGCGGAATCCAATTATACGTTCGCAAGTTCCAGCGCTACCCGTCCACGATGGACGACCTGGAGAAGTCGCAGAACATCCGCTTCCTGCGCCGCCGCTACAAGGACCCGCTCACCAACAAGGACGAGTGGCGGCTGATCAACATCGACGGTGCGGGGGCGCTGACCAACTCGAAGGTGCAGAAGGCGCCCGGCCTGGCCGACAAGACCCAGACGGCGTCCAACAACTTCGTCGGCGAGACGACCCTGTTCGGCACCAACGCGCCCGCCGAAGGGAACCAATCGCTCGGACTCTCGCGGCGCGCCAGCGACCGTCCCGCGCAGGACGCCAATGCGCCCCCGGGCGCGTCCGGCGATCCCAACGCGCCCCAGCCGCAGGAGCCGCAACTGGTGGCGCAACAGAATCCCGGGCAGTATCAGCAAGGCTTCCAACCGGGCCAACCGTATCCGAGTCCACCGCCTCCGGGGCAGTACCCGGCGGTTCCCGGTCAGCAGAATTTCCAGCAGGGCCAGCCGCAACAGCTTCAACCGGGACAGGTTCCGTTCTTACAGGTCCCCGGCCAACAGCCGCAACAGGGGCAATTCCCGAGTCAGTTGCCCAACCAGCCGCAGGCATTCGGATATCCGCAGACGGTGCCGACGTATCAGCAGCAACCGGGCCAGCCTTTCACGCAACAGCCGGGCCAGTACAACCCGCAGCAACCCCTTCAGGCCTATCCGCAGATGGGACTCCCGGTCCCGCCGGGACAGCAGCCTTTCAATCCCGTCCAGAATCCTCAGGATCTCGCCCGGCAGGCGCCTTTCGACCGCCTCGCCGCCGGCCAGCCGCAGATCGCCAGTTCGCAAGCCGGGTCGCAGGGGTACTCGCCGTTTCAACAGCAAGGAAATCGACCGCAGCCGAACATCGGCGCCGACGCGGCCCGCATGATCCAGGATGCGCTCACGCGCCCGCGCCCGGGTGGATTCCCCGGCGTGCAGCCGCAACAGACACAGCAAGGCAACGTGATCGGCGGCGGCATCGCCGGCGTCGCCAGTAAGTACGAGGGCGAGGCTATCAAGCGGTACAACGAGCGCTCCAAGTTCGACGAGTGGGAATTCGTCTACGACCGGCGCAACGACCGCTCGGCGCAGCAGCAGATGCCGGGCGGCATGCCAGGGCAGCAGATGCCGGGCGGCATGCGACCGCCGGGCCAGCAGGGCCCGCAAGGCGGTCAACCGCCGTTCGGACCGCCGGGAGGACAGCCGCCGTTCGGTCAGCCTCCTTTCGGGCCGTCCCCAGGGCAGCGCCCGATGCCCGGCGGCGGCGGGATCCGGTAGGCACGCCGCCTCACCCTATATACTGACTGGTTGCCATGGGCGACCTAGTCACTTTCACCGCCGACGGCGACGTCGGCATCATCACCATCGACAACCCGCCGGTGAATGCGCTCAGCCCCGGCGTCCCGGAAGGCATCGCCGCGGCCGTCGACCGTCTCGCCGCCGACCCCGCGCTGCGCGCCGCGGTCCTCATCGGCGCCGGACGCACCTTCATCGCCGGCGCCGATATCAAGGAATTCGGCAAGATCACCTCCGGCCAGAAGAAGCGCGACGTCGGCCTCCACCCCGTGCTCGACAAGGTGGAGAACTGCGCCAAGCCCATCGTGTGCGCGATTCACGGGACGGCCTTCGGCGGCGGACTGGAGGTCGCGCAGGCGTGCCATTACCGCGTGGCCGCGCCGACGGCGCAGGTCGGCCAGCCCGAGGTGAAACTCGGCATCATCCCCGGCGCGGGCGGCACGCAGCGGCTCCCACGGCTGGCGGGCGTGGCGACCGCCGTCGAGATGTGCTGGAACGGAGAGCCGATCGGCGCCGCGGCCGCCCACGCGGCCGGCATCGTCGACCGCATCGTCGAAGGCGACCTGCTCGCCGGCGCCGTGGCGTTCGCCCGCGAAGTGGCCGGACGGCCTCCGCGGCGGTCGCGCGATCGCAACGAGAAGCTTGCCGACGCCGCGTCGAACGCCGCCGCCATCGCCCGCGCGCGCGAGCAGGCTCGAAAGAAGATGCGCGGCCGCATGGCGCCGCTGCGCGCCATCGACGCCGTCGAGGCGGCCACCAAGCTCCCGTTCGAAGAGGGGATCAAGGAGGAAGCCCGCATCTTCCAGGAGTGCCTCTTCGCCGACGAGTCGAAGGCGCAGATTCACGCCTTCTTCGGCGAGCGCGAGGTTGCGAAAATCCCCGGCCTCCCGAAAGACACCGCGCAGCTTCCGATTCGCAAGGCCGCCGTGGTCGGCGCGGGCACCATGGGCGGCGGCATCACGATGACCTACGCCAACGCGGGCATTCCCGTGCGGCTCAAGGAAGTCTCTCAGGAAGCGCTCGACCGCGGCATGGCGACCATCCGCAAGAACTACGAGCGCTCGGTCGCAAGCGGCCGCATCACGCGCGAGACCATGGAACAGCGCCTGGCGCTGATTACGCCGGTGGTCTCCTACGACGGGTTCGAAGAGGCCGACATCGTCGTCGAGGCCGTCTTCGAGGGTATGGCGCTCAAGAAACAGGTGTTCGCCGAACTGGACAAAGTCGCGCGCCCCGACGCCATCCTGGCCTCCAACACGTCGACGCTGAACGTCGACGAGATCGCCTCGGCGACCGCGCGGCCGCACATGGTGATCGGTCATCACTTCTTCAGCCCGGCGAACGTAATGCGGCTGCTTGAGATCGTCCGCGGCAAAGCCTCGTCGCCCGAAGTGATCGCCACCTCGATGGCGCTCGCGCGAAAGCTCGGCAAGGTCGGCGTGCTGGTGGGCAACTGCCGCGGCTTCGTCGGCAATCGCATGTTTCATCCCTTCCGGCGCGAGGCGATCTTCCTGGTGGAGGAGGGCGCCGCGCCCGCCGAGGTCGACGACGCGCTCTATGACTTCGGCATGGCGATGGGACCGCTCGCTACCGGCGATCTCGCGGGACTGGACGTCGGCTGGCGCATCCGCAAGGAGTACGCGCACCTGGAGAAGCCGGGCGTGCGGCGCGCGCTCATCGAGGACCGGCTCTGCGAGATGGGCCGCTACGGTCAGAAGACGAAGGCCGGCTGGTACCGCTACGACGAGAGCCGCAACCGCCTCCACGACTCCGCGGTCGACGACGTCATCGCCGCGGCCCGCCGCGACGCCGGCCTCGCCACGCGCGCGATTTCGCGCGAAGAGATCGTCGACCGCATCGTATATGCGCTGGTCAACGAGGGCGCACGCGTGCTGGAGGAAGGCATGGCGCTGCGCGCGGTGGATATCGACGTCGTGTATATGACCGGCTACGGCTTCCCGACGCATCGCGGCGGACCGATGTGGTACGCCGACACGGTCGGTCTGTCGCGGGTGTACGAGCGGGTGAAGGAGTTCGAGGCTCGTCACGGCGAGTTGTGGTCGCCGGCGCCGTTACTCGCGCGGCTGGCGGAATCGGGGGGCAAGTTCGCGGACTGGGACCGGGAGAAGGCGGCCGGGTCGGTACAATAAAGGGGCGGGCGGTTAGCTCAGCCGGTTAGAGCGCCTGCCTTACAAGCAGGAGGTCGCAGGTTCGATCCCTGCACCGCCCACCAATGTTTCAAG